>JBOIDC010000017.1:0-55624 GCA_050740315.1 Gammaproteobacteria bacterium
GGGATACAGGCGCCACAATCGATGCACACCTCGTTGTCGATATACAGCATCTCATCATCACCATGAAAGCAGGCAACCGGACACACAGTCACACAATCGGTGAAGCGGCAACGTTGACAGTTGCCGGTTACGATGGTAGTCATTCAGCCTCCTCCTTTGACATCAATAACTTTAGGAACGCTGATTAATTCAGAGGTTCCTGCAATACATAGAAGTACCGCCATTTTCGACGGCCGTAGGCCGTTGAAAATGAAGGAAAGCGAAAACCACGTTTTTCGCTTTCCGTGCTCTGAAAAATCCAGGATGGATTTATTCAGAGCTTCCTTTACGCTAACCACGCCCACCCGGCTCGAACCCTTGCCTGGCGCCGGCCGAACGCAGGTTCAACTGCGACCGTCGGCCTGCGCCCAGTGCGCGCCAGAAAGGTCCATAACAGCTAATCGATGGTAGCGCCGCGGCTTGCAGAAACATCCGGAACCACACCGGATTATCGTTGCGGCACCTGCATTTCGACCTGCTTGCGGCGACGAGGCAATGCGTGATCATCGCCGACCGGCCGCCTGCAACCCGCGGCGCAGGCGGCTCAGGCGCTGGCGACACCGCGCGGCGTGTCGTGCTGCAGGCCGTGCAAAGTCACCCGCGACGAGATCACGGCCGCCGGCGGATAGTGCCGGTGCGACTGCAGCGACGGCACGTGGGGCGAATCGCGCAGCCACGCTTCCACGTCCGCGTAGTTTTCTATGGTCAATGACAAATCGTCGGCGCTGGTCTTCTCGAGATACGACGGCTTGATCGCCACCTGCGGGACATCCAGAAACTTGAAGATGCGGGTGCACAGACCGGCGTGGCTGGCGGCGTCCAGCAGATCATTCTCGTATTCGACCAGCAGGTGATCGACGCGCGCCATATTGTTCTCGTCGATCGCCAGAAGCCGTTCGGATAATTCGATCTCTTGCATAAGTTCCTGACGGTCCAGATGAACCTTGGGCAGCGCCTGCCGGTCGCGGACGTGGAGCAGCTGTCGCTTGCGGGCGATGATTCCGGACAGGGCCCGCCGCAGCACGTTATTGCGGCGCAGGTAAATGAACTTCCAGCCCTGGTCGTAAAGGTCGAGGATAAAATGTTGCGCTGCCTGATCCGACATCTCCTGGTGCGACACCAGGTGATGGTATTTGAGCTTGAAGCCGTAAACCCTCCTGTCAAGCGCTATCGCCCGTTTACTGCGCGCCTTCAAATACAGGCCGGGCCAGCGGACTTGCCGATGCAGGAATTTGTTGAACACCTCGCCGTCGGCGAGGATGTCGGGATGCTGGCCCATCAACGTGGCGAGCAGGCCGGTGCCGCTGCGGCTTTGGGTAACGATCACGTATTTCTTTTCCGGCCGGCTCGTCCACACATTCAGTAACCGCGCGTAGTCACGATAGTGCTTCAGATCGGCCCTTCTGTCCTTCACCCATCCCGTGCCCTGTTTTTTCATGGTCGTCCCCTCCGCGATACACTTGAAAATACAGTCATTCGTTCACCCGCAGTATAATGCGGCGCCTTATATCCGGCATCTACGAATAATCGAGCGAGCGGAAGGCCGCGCCGGCGCCTCAAATCGTCGGCGCGCTGCCGAGCCGGCGCTGGGCGACGGACCGGGCGCGCGGCGATTGATCTGGCCGATTCACCGCCGGCAGCGGCGAATCGCCGCGCTAGTCGTCGTAGCGGATGTATTTGAAGCGCGGATCGTCCGGCGTACCTTCCAGTGCGCCGCCTTCCTTGCCCGGCTGCCACTGAATGACGTCCTCGATTTTCTTCGCCAGCTCGAAGTCCTTGTCGGTCACGCCCTTGGCTGCGTGGTTCACCAGCTTGACGATCACGAATGCATACGACGCGGTGATGTCGGGATGGTGGAAGGCGGCTTCCGCGAGGTGGCCCACGGTGGTGATTACCATCAAGGTGCTCTTCCAGCCGCTGGTTCTGTACTTGCGCCGGATCCAGCCGTCTTCGTAATACCAGTGCGGCAGCTCACGCTCGAGCCGCGCGCGGATCTCCTCTTCGGAATAAACTCTGTCATCTCTTCTGGCCATGGCAACGCCTCCGGTGTTCGTCACGAAACTTGCGCGCTGGTGTCGCACGAGGTAACGGGTGCGGTTTCGCCCGGCGCATCGGCGGCGACTGGCTGCGAAAGCGCGCATTTGCATCTATGATACGCGCCGCGCACCTTGGCGAGAACCACGCAAGGCTCGAATGCTCACCACGCTCGTCACGGTTCATGTATGGTACAAGCCTTGCTAAACTGCATGTAAATGATCGTGGTCCTTCACGATCCCCTAGAACATTCGGAGGAGCTGACACATGGCCACCGCCATGCCAACCAAGCGTCGCAAAAATCGCGGGCAGCAACGCGGCCGCAGCGTCGAGCCCAATGCGCTGGCCGAGGTGCGTGCCCTGCTGGGCGAGGAGCCGCGGCGCCGTGATCTGCTGATCGAGTTTCTGCATCGGATTCAGGATAGGTTCGGACATCTGGCCGCCCGGCACCTGACCGCGCTTGCGCACGAGATGAAGCTCAGCACCGCCGAGGTGTACGAGGTCGCCACCTTTTATCACCACTTCGACATCGTGAAGGAAAACGACACGCCGCCCCCGGCCCTGACCGTGCGCGTGTGCGATTCGGTGACCTGCGAGATGTTCGGCGCCAACGCGCTGGTGGACTCGCTGACGCAGAAGCTGGGCGACCAAGTGCGCGTACAGCGCGTGCCATGCGTGGGACGCTGCGACACCGCCCCCATCGCGGTGGTGCGCACCAACCCGATCGATCACGCCAGCGCGGACAGCGTAGTTGCGGCGGTAGAAGCACAGCGCACCGAACCGCAAGTCCCCGACTACATCGACTACGCGCAATACCGCGAGGACGGCGGTTATCGCACCTTGGTCGAGTGCGTCGAGGGCAAGCGCAAGCCCGACGACGTCATCAAGATCATGGAAGACTCCAAACTGCGCGGCTTAGGCGGCGCAGGCTTCCCGGCCGGCAAGAAATGGAGCATCGTTCGCAGTCAGCCCGCGCCGCGGCTGGCCGCGATCAATATCGACGAAGGCGAACCCGGCACTTTCAAGGATCGTTATTTTCTGGAGCGCGACCCGCATCGGTTCATCGAAGGCACCCTGATCGCCGCGCAGGTGATCGGCATCGACGAGATCTTTCTTTATCTGCGCGACGAATACGCCGCCGGGCGCGCGATCCTGGAGCGCGAGGTCGCGGCGCTCAAGGCCGACCCGCCCTGTCCACTGCCGCCCATCCAGATCCGGCGCGGCGCCGGCGCATATATCTGCGGCGAGGAGTCGGCCATGATCGAATCGATCGAGGGCAAGCGCGGCATGCCGCGGCTGCGCCCGCCGTTCGTGGCGCAGGTGGGTGTGTTCGGCCGCCCGACCCTGGAGCACAATTTAGAGACCCTGCACTGGGTGCGCGATATTCTCGAAAAGGGCGCGGACTGGTTCGCAAGCCAGGGCCGCCACGGCCGCAAGGGCCTGCGTTCGTTTTCGGTAAGCGGGCGGGTCAACAAGCCCGGCGTGCACATGGCGCCGGCCGGCATCACCATGCGCGAACTGATCGACGAATACTGCGGCGGCATGCTGCCGGGGCATGAGTTCTATGGCTATTTTCCCGGCGGCGCGTCGGGCGGCATCCTGCCCGCGCGTCTGGGCGACGTGCCGCTGGATTTCGATACCCTGCAGGAACACGGCGCCTTCATCGGCTCGGCGGCGATTATTGTTCTATCGGACAAAGATACGGCGAAGAATGCCGCACTCAACGCCATGCGCTTTTTCGCGCACGAATCCTGCGGCAAATGCACGCCCTGCAGAGTCGGCACATCCAAGGCCGTGAGCTTGATGGAAAACCCGAACTGGGACATTCCGCTTTTGGAAGAGCTGTCCAGAGTCATGATGGACGCCTCGATCTGCGGGCTGGGTCAGGCCGCGCCCAATCCCGTGCTCTGCGCCATCAAATATTTTCCCGAGGAATTCACCAATGGCCGCTAATCCCGAATATATCGCCGAGACCATCGGTTTCACCCTGAACGGCGAACGCATCAGCGCGTTCGAGGGCGAGACCATCCTGCAGGCAGCAAAGCGCGCTGGCGTGGAGATTCCGCATCTGTGTTACATGGACGGCATGCGCCCGGACGGGAACTGCCGCGCCTGCATGGTCGAGATCGAGGGTGAGCGCGTATTGCAGCCGTCGTGCACGCGCATGCCCACCGAGGACATGGTGGTGCACACCAACAACGAGCGCGCCCTGCACTCGCAGAAGCTGGTGCTGGAGCTTTTGCAGTCCGACATGCCAGAGCGCGAGTACACGCTCAACAACGAGCTGGATCAGTGGTCGCGGTTCGTTAATCTGGGTAAGCCCCGGTTTCGCACGCGCCACGAGCCCCCCGCCGATCTCTCGCATCCGGCCATCGCGGTCAATCTGGATGCCTGCATCCAGTGCACGCGCTGCCTGCGCGCCTGCCGCGAAGAGCAGAACAACGACGTGATCGGCTACGCGCAACGCGGCGCGCATTCGGCGATCGTGTTCGATTTCGACGATCCGATGGGCGACAGCTCCTGCGTGGCCTGCGGCGAGTGCGTGCAGGCCTGCCCCACCGGCGCGTTGATGCCGTCGGGCGAGGTCGGGCTGATAAAACCCGACAAACAGGTCGAATCCGTATGCCCGTATTGCGGCGTCGGCTGCCAGCTCACCTACAACATCAAGGACAACAAGATACTGTACGTGCAGGGCCGCGACGGACCTTCCAATCATGAACGCCTGTGCGTCAAGGGCCGCTATGGATTCGATTACGTCAACCACAAGGGGCGGCTGACCAAGCCGCTGATCCGCCGCGACGACGTGCCAAAGACCGTCGATATCGACGCGATCGATCCCAACGAGCCGTTAAAACTGTTCCGCGAGGCGACCTGGGAAGAGGCCCTGGACAAGGCCGCCGAAGGCTTGCGCAAGATTCGCGACGAGCACGGCTCCGGCGCGCTGGCCGGTTTCGGCTGCGCCAAGGGTTCCAACGAAGAGGCGTATCTGTTCCAGAAGCTGGTGCGCACGGGTTTTGGCACCAACAACGTCGATCACTGCACGCGGCTTTGTCATGCCTCGTCGGTCGCGGCGCTGATGGAGTGCATCGGCTCCGGCGCAGTCTCGAACCAGGTGGCCGAGGTAGCGGACGCGGAAGTGATGATCGTGATCGGCGCGAATCCCACCGAGAACCATCCAGTGGCGGCCACGTTCATGAAGAACGCCGCGCACGCGCCCGGCAAGACCTTGATCGTTATCGATCCGCGGCGCAACGAATTGTCGCGCCACGCGCAGTATCACCTGCAGTTCAAGCCGGATACCGACGTGGCGCTGCTGAACGCGATGATGCACACCATCGTCGACGAAGGGCTGACCGATCGGAAATTTATCGAGAACCGCACCAGTGGGTTCGAGGAATTGAAAGCGCATCTCAAGGACTTCGCGCCGGAGAAGATGGCGGCGATCTGCGGCATCGAGGCGCAGACCATCCGCGAGGTCGCGCGCATCTACGCCAAGGCCAAGGCCTCGATCATCTTCTGGGGCATGGGCATCTCGCAGCACATCCACGGCACGGACAATTCCCGCTGCCTGATCTCGCTATGCCTGATGACCGGCCAGATCGGCCGCCCGGGCACCGGCCTGCATCCGCTGCGCGGTCAGAACAATGTGCAGGGCGCCTCCGACGTCGGTCTGATCCCGATGTATTTTCCCGATTATCAGAAGGCCGACGATCCCAAAGTGCAGGACTGGTTCGCCAAATTCTGGGATTACCAACCGGACCCTGAGGTTGGGCTGACGGTGGTCGAGATCATGGATGCGATCAACGACGACAAGCTGCACGGCTTGTACATCATGGGCGAAAACCCCGCCATGTCGGACCCGGATCTGAACCACGCGCGTCAGGCGCTGGTCAAGCTCAAGCATCTGGTGGTGCAGGATATCTTCCTCACCGAAACGGCTTACTTTGCGGATGTCGTATTACCCGCTTCCGCGTTCCCGGAAAAGACCGGCACCTTCACCAATACCGATCGGCGCGTACAGTTGGGCCGCCAGGCGTTGAATCCGCCGGGCGACGCGCGTCAGGATCTGTGGATCATTCAGGAGATCGCGCGGCGCATCGGGCTAAATTGGAACTATGAAGGCCCGCGACAGGTATTCGAGGAAATCCGTCAGTGCATGCCCAGCATCGCCGGCGTGACCTGGGAGCGGTTGGAGCGCGAGCATGGCGTGACCACGCCGCTGGAACACGAGGGCGACCCGGGCGACGCCGTGGTGTTCATCGAAGACTTCCCGACCGAAGACGGCCGCGCCAAATTCGTACCCGCTCCGCTCACTAACGCGGACGAACTCCCGGACGACGAATATCCGCACGTGCTGATTACCGGCCGCCAGCTCGAACACTGGCACACCGGCTCCATGACGCGCCGGGCAAGCATGCTGGACGCGATCGAACCGGTGCCGGTGGCGAGCCTCAGCCCCGACGAACTCGCGAAGCTGGGCGTGCGGCCCGGCGACATGCTCAAGGTCAAATCCCGCCGCGGCGAGGTCATCGCCTACGCCCGCGCCGACGCCGGTTTGCAACCCGGCCAGGTGTTCATCCCCTTCAACTACCGCGAAGCCGCCGCCAACCTGCTCACCAACGCCGCGCTGGACCCGTTCGGCAAAATCCCCGAGTTCAAGTTCTGCGCGGTGCAGGTATCGGCGGCCGATGTGCAGATGGATGCGAAGCGCGCAGATCGGGAGGTTGCTTAGGCGCGGGTTTGGTTGATTGTTCGGCTACCGGGGGGCGGTAGCCGAACCGTGATGACATTGGGCTGATCATTAGGCGGAACCGCTACGCGTTCCGCCCTACGCGTGCTTCTTCTTCAGGTCATAGGCCACACCCGCAAACGTGGTCTGTTTCATCTCGCGCCATCCCCGTGCATGCACAATGCAATCGTAACAAAGATTTGGTCAAAGATTCCTTAGCCCGTTACTATGCCCATACTTGAAAAATGAGGGGGGATCAAAGTGAAATCGTCTTTTCTCATGAAATATAAAAATAAAGAGTGTCTGTACTGCCTTATCGCCGGGATGATTGTAGGCTTAGTAATATTTGCGGCAGTTAACTCCACTGTGATCTCAATAGCCGGAGTGCAGTTCGCAAACGTTGATTTGAATTACGGTGGAAACGGCTTAATTGAAACAAAGGATTATTATTGTCGTGGTGTCATGAAGAAGAATTTTTGATTAAGCAGCCCGCGTAGGGCGGAAACCCCATGCGGGCGTTTCGACTTACGACGCTTGATGAATCCATTCGCTCGCCAGCGTCCACGTCTCCAATCTCACCGCCGCCCCACTCGGTCGCATAAACTCCAGCCTCGACATAACGGTGGAACGTCGAGAAGCGCCGTTGCCTGCGATTGCTGCGCAAAAACTAACAACTGGGCGCGAGCCTGCGCGCGGTGAAATTGCCGGGCTGGGCAGACGAACTATTCCCCCGGATTATCAAATTGAAGAACTCTCCCGCGAACTGGACGTTGTTGATGAATTGTCCGAAATTCGAAGCAAGTGTAGGGTGCGCTGTGCGCACGCGGGCTGTGGCGGTATCATGGCCCGATGTCACGATATCGCCGGGCGCGCGCCGCGGGCGCGACCTATTTCTTCACGGTTAACACCTATCGGCGCCAGTCCATATTAACCCATACCGATTCATTGGCGGCTCTGCGCGAAGCAATCCGTACGACAAGGGCGCGGCTTCCTTTTCATTTGGATGCGCTGGTCTTGCTGCCGGATCATCTCCATGCCGTCCTCACTTTACCACCCGAAGACGACGATTACTCTACTCGCCTCAGCCTCATCAAGCGATACGTCGCGCAGTCGGCGCAGCATTGGGTTTCAGCGCCGCAGACCTTGTCACGCATGAAGCGCCGCGAGCTTGGCTTTTGGCAACGTCGCTTTTGGGAACACCAGATACGTAACGACATGGATTACGCGAAGCACATTGACTATGTGCATTACAATCCAGTCAAGCATGGACACGTCATGCGTGCGGTGGACTGGCGTTACTCAACCTTTCCTCGTTACGTACGGCTCGGCGTATATCCGTCCGATTGGGCGGGGAATGGCCAAGAAGATGAAGGCAGCTATGGTGAAATCGGCGAATAGACCGCGTGCGCACAGCGCACCCTACACTCCTGAACGCCATTCGGTTACTTTATAGCGTGCATTTCGCCCTGCGATTGCTGCGCATGGCCTAACAACTCGGTGCGAGCCGGCGCGCGGTGAAATTGCCGGGCTGGGCAAACGAACTATTCCCCCGGATTGTCAAATTGAAGGACTCTCCCGCGAACTGGGCGTTGTTGATGAATTGCCCGAAATTCGAAGTCCTGCCCTGGAAACCGAGATCGACCGTGAGGATTTGTGTCCCCGCAAATCTGATCCTGTCGCCTTTCCTAAACCAGAAGCCGTTGAAAAACTCATTGGGATTGGGTCGGACTTCAAAGAACCGGCCGTTCGCGCGAAAGCAAAGTTCGCGGCTGCCGACGACGGCAAGATCAGGCTCCTGAAAAGACGTGACTCGCCACAGACCGACAGGCGAAGCGGCCGCTGCAGAATGTGCGCCGGTTGTGCTGAGCATCAATACGATCAACGTCGAAACGATCTTGAAAAGCCCGTCCATTTCTCTTTTCCTTGCGTGCAGGTGATCCCGAGTATAGCTTGCCGTCGGCGTGGGCCGCGAATGCAGATGCGTGCGCCCCACGCGCAACCATTACCCGGTCTATCCTTGACATCCATCGCCGTGAGCAATAGCCTGCGACGCTTTTATCAAGCCATGACTGGAACGGCGCTGGTTCCGGTATGAGAGGATGGTGGTGCCGATTGCGGCCATCACAAACAGATATCCGGGGCCTTGCTGGCGACCCTTCGTAAGTCGAAACCAAAGTCCGGCGGGCAATGACCCGTTTGAAACCGCGTCGCGTTTTGCGAAGCCAGATTTACCACGTGTGTTAACCGCGTGGCTCACCCAAATGGATCCCTCATGCGCCTTACTGTGCATGACTTTTTCCCAGGAGAAGAATCGATGAAAATCCTAGAATCTCCCATCAAATACGGTCGCTTGCTTCTGGTCATCCCTATCGCGGGCGTCTGCATAAGCGGCTGTGCGATGCTGCCCTTGGCCGCTGTTGGTACGGGCGCTGCTGGGGCAGGAATGCAGGCGCTGGGGACTGCTGCTGGCGCAGTCGGCATGCAGACGCTGGGCGAAAAGGTCGGCGATGCGATGGATTACATGCGAGGCGGCGAACCAATGGCTGACGTGACGTACTGGACCAGGCCGGCGCCTCTGAAGAATATCGTGGAACAGACTTTACAGGATATCGCTTCCTCTTCGCTGGTGGCGCTTGAATACAGCAGAAGCTACCAGGAGGACGAGGACTTGTTTGTTCTCTCGACATCCACCGGAAGCGAATTACGGGTTTTAATCAGGGACGAGCCGACGTTTGACGATCTCCACGCAACCCAGATGATTGTGGACCTGGAAACAGCGGGGGCTGCATCGACTGAGACCGCACAGTTTGTGGAGGCGGTGCAGGAGATCGACAGCCGGACCGAGCGTCGAGGCATTGAAAAGATCCGCGGCGATTTCAATTACCTTGACGGGCTCAGCGCATACGATAGCGAGGCGATTCAACCACAGCACGCATAGACGCAAGCTTGCGGGTTCCGCCAGCGCAGATTAAACGTCCGCGTCATTCGCAACAATCGCATCGCCAGAACCGCCGCGGGTTAAATCCGGCGCGCGCATAACGCAAATCGCCAAAGCACACACTGCGCAAGCGATTCTCCGCGCTGCCTGAAAATCACCACACCGTACGGCGCAAAATGATCATGACCGAGAGCGAACAGCCCGTCGCCCGGCGACGGTGGCGACTGGTCGGGCCGGGCATGGTGGCGGCCGCAACCGGTGTGGGCGCCGGCGATCTGGTCGCAACCCTGGTGGCGGGCAGCGCGTTTGGATACGCCCTGTTGTGGGCCGCGGTCGTCGGCTGTGTCGTCAAGATCGCGCTGGCCGAGGCAGTGGGCCGCTGGCACCTGGCCTCGGGCAGCACCCTGTTCGCCGGCTGGCGCTCGCTCGGTACGTGGACGACCGTGTACTTCGCCGGCTACGTGCTCGTGTGGGGCTTCGTGTACGGCGCAACCGCGATGACTTCCACCGCGCTGCCGCTGGCCGCGCTGTTCCCGGCGATCGATCTGAAGATCTGGGCAGTGGCGGCCGGGCTTGCGGGACTGGCGCTGGTGGGGCTCGGCCGTTACCGATTACTCGAACGGCTGATGACCGTGCTGGTCGCCGTGATGTTCGTGACGGTGGTCGGTGTCGCGGTGCTGACGGTTCCGAACCTCGGCGCGCTGGTGAGCGGCCTGGCGCCGACCGTTCCGGAGGGTGCCGCATTGTACACGCTGGGCCTGATCGGCGGCGTCGGCGGCTCGATCACCCTGGCGGCTTATGGTTACTGGGTCAACGCCAAGGGCTGGCGCGACGCCTCGTGGATGCGGGTCATGCGGCTGGACAATCGGGTCGCGTATGTTATCACCGGCGTGTTCGTGGTGGCGATGCTCATTGTCGGCGCGGAGCTGCTGTTCGCGTCGCGCATCGCGCTCGCGGAGAGCGACGTCGGGCTGCTGGACCTCGAGTCGGTGCTCGAAGCGCGCTACGGCGCGACCGTCGCGACATTGTTCCTGGTGGGCTTTTTCGCGACCGCTTTCACTTCGCTTTTGGGCGTCTGGCATGGGGTGAGCCTGATGTTCGCGGACTTCGTCGAACACTTGCGCGGCCGCGCCGGAGACAACCGCATCCGCGAGGGCAGTCCCGCGTTTCGCGCCTACCTGCTGTGGCTCACCTTCCCGCCCATGGCGCTGCTGTTTCTCGGTAAGCCGTTTCTGCTGGTCATCGCCTACGGCGCACTCGGCGCCGTGTTCATGCCGTTTCTGGCCCTCACCCTGCTGTGGCTGTTGAACTCGGAGCGCACGCCGGCCGCGCATCGCAACGGCATCGTAAGCAACGTCTTGCTCACCGCCGCCGGCGCGCTGTTCGTGATCCTGTGTGTGCGTGAGCTGGCCCGGCTGGCCTGACCTCTCGGGCACAATTTTGTTGGGGTCATTCCCCGCCCGAAATCGAAGTCATTCTCCGTGGCTTAATGTCGGGAAGGCTTGGGATGCTCCAGGAAAAAGCGGATCATTTCCCTGGTTGCATCCGGGCCTTTGGGATCGGTAAACGAGCCGCTGGAACTTCCTCCGGACCAGGCGTGGCCGGCGCCGTGCACCAGCCACTGTTCCACACTGGCTTGTCCCGTCGCATCGCGATAAATGGTGCGGGTGTAGGCGTGGCCGTTTGCGACTTCGCCCCGCTGCACGGTGACCTGCGCGTTCGCCTGTGATTGAGCATTTGCGCTGTCGTCAGGGGGTTTCGCCCGCGATTGCGCGATCACCTGATCACCGTTGCCGGGGTGTACGGTGGTATCCTCGTCGCCGTGGAAAACAATGGTGGGCACAAGCTGTTGGCTGACGGCAGGCTCGCGAACGCCGCCATTTCCCGCGCGAACACCTATCGTATTACCTGGGCGCATCGCGGCAAACGCGGATGGCATGTCGTGTGCGGCCGCGTACGGGAGCCCGGAATGCACGCCGGTCGCCGCGTAGAGCTCCGGGTAAGTCATGCCCATGGTCACCGCCATCGCCCCGCCGGCCGAGAGCCCGGCCACGTAGACCCGCCGCGGATCGATTCGATAGGATTTCATGATCTGACGCGTGATGCCGGCGATAATGGATGGCTCTCCCTGCTCCCGGCGCTGATCGCCCTCCTTGAACCAGTTCCAGCATTTCGACACATTGGCGCCTTGCGCCTGAGCGGGATAGAGCACTAGACATGGATGTTCTTCGGCAAGCTGATTCATGCGCGTGCCGGCGGCGAAATCGTCAGGGTCTTGCGTGCAGCCGTGGAGCATGACCACCAACGGCAGCGGCTGTTCCCGGTAGCCGCTGGGAATATATAGTTTATAGGCGCGGGTGCCTGCGTGGTTGGTATAGGACCCCGTTATGAACTGCCCGAGTGGCGCGTCGCGAGGCTCCCGGACTTGCGGTCCAGGAGACGCGGGCCTCGCATGGCGCGCCTGACCGGATTGCATCGTATTGTTATTGATGACGCGGAAGACACCGTCGATGGATGCTTTCTCGGGCTGCCCGGCAGGTTCGGTAACGGCAGACGCCGGCATATGGCAGCCAAGCATGCGTTGTATCGCCGCGGTAGCTTCCTGCAGCCGGCCCGCACGCGTTAACCGGGTAATCTCGGGCATGCCGGCGAGTATTCTATCGTTCATGATTCTGAAACTCCTGGATGTGAGCCGTTGATGAGTAAATTGAAGTGGTTGTCATGCGCAAACCGGAGTCCGGCCAAGCTGGCAAGTCCAGACATCAGCTTCCGCCCGGGTGATGCGTTGTTCAGATATAGCTAGTGAATCCGCTCAGCCAGTGCGGCTTTGACCGCCGGGCTGGCTTGCAGAACACCGAGCACGACGATGGAATCGATGGTGGCGCACGCGAGTTCGGGCGACACATCGTGAGCAATGCTGGCCAAACCCAACACGTGAATCTGGAGTTTTTCCCCGGCCGCCCGCACAGCCTCAAGATCCTGGCGGGAGTAGCGTTGCAGGCCCAGCACCATGGTCTTGCGAGCCACCGCCTGCTTCACCACCTCCGCATGCGTTGCCAGCTGATTACGGATCGCCGTGCGAACGAGGTCGGTGCGATTGGAATAAAACCCCTCCTGCACCAGCAAGTCGATCTGCCCAAGGTCGATAACACCCAGGTTGATCGTAATTTTTTCCGTTTCACCGGCCTTCGCCCGTAGATCATGTACGCTCATGTGACCCCCTATTGGAATCCACATACCATCTGCATGGATGGTATATTCAACAGGTGGGACACTGATGTCAAGTGCTATTTCGTTACATGATTCGTCGTTCCACCGAAATCCGGAACCCAGTTGAGGCGATCATCTACTGGATGCCGGTTTGCACCGGCATGACGGAATAAATCAGAGCGTCTCAGGTTGGTGTCACGTGTTCGCAGTTGCTGCGATCCGGTCAAACTGTTTCTCGGCAAGCCGTTTCTGCTGGTCATCGCCTACGGCGCCCTCGGCGCGCTGTTCGTGATCCTGTGTGTGCGTGAGCTGGCCCGGCTGGCCTGAGCCGGTGAGCCCGGCGCTGATCTTGCGACCTCAGCGCCCGTGGCGGTCACTTCAGAGTGAAAGAAACGTGCACGGTTACGGTGATGTCCTTAAGCCTTGTGGCGGTACTGTAGATCCCATAATCGCTCACCTCCGTCGAGTAGGGTTCGGTGATCTGAAATACACCGGAGCGAGCCGAAGCGATTTCGCCTATTTCAGCGCCCGAATTCTCGGCGATCTCCGCCGCTCGTCTTCTCGCGTCTCTGGTCGCCTCCGCCAGCAAGGTTCGCTTTGTGTCCGACAGGTTCGCAAGGTAGTATTCGAGAGAGAACTGCACCGCCAGCCCTCGCTCAAAGAAGGCACCAGGATTCAGAGTCAGATCCTCAATCTTCGAGATGTCACGGGAAACGACATACATACCCTGCTGTAGTTCGTACCCGGTCGGCTGCCCGTCGTTACCGTATTGGGTCAGCGTGCTGGCCGGCTGGATGGTCATGTCCTCTTCTGCTATGCCGCGCGACACCAGCGCTTTTACAATCGCCCGGCGGTCTTCGTCAATGAGGGTGTAACCGTTTCCAAGATCGTTGAGCCGGCGCTTCTCTTGCGCGCATCGACGTACCTCCTCGGATACCGCGATCATACATGCGTTATCCTTCGCCTTGAATTCCCCCAGAGAATAAACCGTGGACAAGTTACACCTGCCGGTGCTGTTGGGTACCAACCGCAAACACAGACAAAGCGGCCACGTCGCCAATTGGCTAAACGGCGAGATGAAAAAACGGTCTGACATCGAAACCCGCCTGTTCGATGCGGCCGATTTCGAGCTGCCGACCGATGACTACGGCACCGAGATCAAGGACTCGTTTCCTGAATGGCGCGACGCGATTATCCGCGCCGACGGGCTGGTGATCGTGGCGCCGGAATACAATCACGGCTATCCCGGCGTGATGAAAAGCGTGATCGACCTGCTGCTCAAGGAATACATCCACAAGGCCGTGGCGCTGGTGGGTGTGTCGGCAAGCTCGTGGGGCGGCACGCGCGTGATCGAGGCCATGACGCCGATGGTGCGGGAGCTGGGTCTGGTGGTGACCTCGGTCGATCTCAACTTTCCGACCGTGCAGGACAAATTCGACGAGGATGGCAATTTGCTGGACAACGCCTATCAAAAACGGGTTGAAGGCTTTCTGAACGAGCTGGTGTGGATGAGCCGCGCACTGAAATGGGGCCGCGATAATCTGCCTTCCGATTTCGGCTGAGCCAGGGCTTTCATTATGACGAAGCGCCACCTTCAAGCCGACGTATCGCCCGTCGCCGCGTGCGAGCGAACTGACCCAACACCGCCCGCGTGTCCTTCATGAACTCGATAGCGGAAAAGCTCGGGGCAGGTTTCGCATGCGCGCTGATCCTGCTGGCCGCCATCGGCTGGGTCGCGTACGCAAGCATTGCGAACATTACCGACATGGCCGACAGCGTAATTCACACGCACGAGACGCTGGTGGAAATCGAGGCGACCCTGTCCACGATCAAGGACGTCGAAACCGGCCAGCGCGGCTACATCATTACCGGCGACGACGCGTATCTCGAACCCTACCTAGCGGCCCGCGCCCGGGTGGACCGGCGTCTCTCCCGCCTCCGGCAGCTGGCGGCGGACAATCCCCGCCAGCAGCGCCGGCTCGCCGCCATCGAGCCTATGATCGGCGCCAAGCTGGCGGAACTCGCGCAAACCATCGAGCTGCGCAAACGCGACAGCTTCGACGCCGCGCAGCAAGTGATTCTAACCAATCGCGGCAAGCGGGAAATGGATGCCGCGCGGCGCGCATTCGCCGCCATGGAGCGCGCGGAAAAAGCCTTGCTGGCGCGGCGCTCCACGGACCTGCGAGCGAGTATTCAGCGCACGATACTGTCTTTTGTAATCCTGTTCGGCCTGATCGTCGCGCTGCTGGGGCTGATCTATTTCCTTATCCGGCGCGACATCGCCGAACACCGGCGCATGGAAGCCGAACTACGCGAACTCGCGACCCGCGATGCACTGACCGGGCTTTACAACCGGCGCGAGATGGATCTTCACCTCAAGGACGAGGTGGCGCGCTTTCATCGCTATCGGCATCCCGTCACCCTGATGCTGCTGGATATCGACTATTTCAAGCCCATCAACGACGCCCACGGACACCAGGTCGGCGATGAGATCCTGCAGTGGGTGGCTCGCAATCTGCGGCAGGCCGTGCGTGCGGTCGACATCCCGGCGCGTTATGGCGGCGATGAACTGGCGGTTATTTTGCCGGAGATCACCAGCCACGACGCGTTCGCGCTGGGCGAACGTCTGCGGCGGCGCATCGCCGCGCATCCATTTATCAGCGCCGGGCCCACGGGCGACACCCTGCGGATTCCCGTTACCATCAGCATGGGCCTGGCGGAAATGTCGCCCGACATCGATTCCGATGAACGGCTGGTCAAGGCGGCGGATCAGGCGCTTTACCAGGCCAAACACCGAGGGCGCAACCGGGTTGCCGCGTACGCGGCATGAACGCGATACGCCGTCCAGCGTGTTTGCGCGCCGCCGGTGATTTCTGTCCTCCTCGATGACTGCATCCGCCGATGGGCGCGCCTCAAACCCGCAAAACCGATCTGGAAACCGAGACTCAACGCTTAGGCGGTGAGCTGCTCACCGAGGTCAAGGGCGGTCGCCGGGCGCGATTGCGTCCAGACTGGCTGGACCGCCTGTTCGTCGCCTTGATGCGCGACGACAACTTGCGGGTGCAGGCGCTGCGCTTCGTGGATGTGATGCCCGCGCTGACCGATGACGCGGAGCTGGTGCGTCATTTCCGCGAATACTTCAGCCGCAACGGCCTGCCCTTGCCGCGCATAGTTCGATGGGGATTGAAGCGCGCCAATCGCAACGTGCCGTCGCTGCTGATTGCGTCGACCGTGCGCCAGACGGTGCGCGCGCTGGGCCGGCGCTTTGTCGCCGGTGAAACAGCGGGCGAAGCGCTGGACACCGCGGCGCGGCTGCGCGCCAGGGGTATCGATGGCAGCCTGGACATGTTGGGCGAGGCGACATTGAGCGAGGCCGAGGCCGACCAGTATCTGCGGCGCTATCTGAGCCTGATTACAGAAGCGGGCGGGCGCGCGCGGCAGTGGCCAGTATTGGACATCGACAAGCTGTCGGACCCGGTGCGGCCGCGCGCGAATCTGTCCGTCAAGGTTTCCGCGCTGTACTCGCAGCTGTCCGCGGTCGACGCGCAGGGCAGCCTGCGCGCTGTGGGCGAACGCCTGCGCCCCATCTTCCGCGCCGCGATCGACAACAACGTATCTCTGACCCTGGACATGGAACAGTACGAGTTCAAGCACATCGTGCTGGGCGCATTCAGGCAGCTGTTGATGGAACCCGAGTTCCGGCGCTGGCCGCATATCGGCATCGCCTTGCAAGGCTACCTGCGCGAAACCCTGCAAGACATCGAAGCGCTGATCGGCTGGGCGCAACAGCGCGGCGCGCCGGTCACCGTGCGGCTGGTGCGCGGCGCTTACTGGGACTACGAGACCGTGGTCGCGCGACAATACGGCTGGCCCGTGCCGGTGTGGGCCGAAAAGCCGCAAACCGATGCCAGCTACGAGGCCTGTCTGGCGAAACTGCTGAGCAGCTTGCCGCACGTGCACACGGCCGTGGCCACGCATAACGTGCGCAGTATCGCCCGTGCCATGGCGCTTGCGAAGGCCAACGGTCTGGGCGCTGGCGACTTCGAGTTTCAGATGCTGTACGGCATGGCCACCCGGCTTCGCGACCGGGTAGCGGCGCGCGGTTACCGCGTGCGGGTGTATCTGCCGTTCGGTGATTTGATCCCCGGCATGGCCTATCTGGTGCGGCGATTGCTGGAGAATTCTTCCAGCCAGTCGATCCTGCGCCTGTTACAGATCGGTGATGAGGCGGCCGATGCGCTGCTTCAACCCCCTGTTTGTCCGCCCGGCAAAGATTCGCCTCGATCCGGCTGCGCCGAACCCGCGCAAGCAGACTTCCGCAACGAATCGGTGCATCGCTTTACCGATGCGGGTGAACGCGTGCGGTTCGGCGAGGCGCTGGCCAACGTTCGAAACACGCTGGGGCGCGACTACCCGTTCGGCTTGCCGGTGCAAGGGCGGCCGGAGTTCATAACCTCGCGCAATCCTGCCAATCCCGCCGAAATCGTCGGTCGCGTGCAGGAGGCCGATCAGCGCGCGGTAGAGGCCGCGGTCGAGCGCGCGAACATGGCCCTGCCGGCATGGGCGCAATTGAGCATGGATCGGCGCGCGGATTATCTGGTCGCGCTCGCGAGCGCGCTGCGGGCGCGGCGCGACGAGTTCGCCGCCTGGGAAGTGCTGGAGGCGGGCAAGAACTGGCGCGAGGCGGACGCCAACGTGGTCGAGGCAATCGATTTTCTTGAATACTACGCCTGGCGGGCGCGGCGGCTGGCGCGGCCAGATGCGCTTTCGGTGCCGGGCGAGACCAACGCGCTGACGTATCAGCCTTATGGTGTCGCGGTCGTCCTGCCGCCGTGGAATTTTCCGCTGGCGATCCTGACCGGCATGTTGTCCGCCGCGCTCGTGTGCGGCAATACCGCCGTTTTGAAACCTTCGCCCGACACGCCGGTCATCGCGGCACAGTTCTATGACCTGCTGGCGGCCTCGGGTATTCCCGAAGGCGTCGTGACGCTGTGTCCGGGTGGAAAAAACGTGGGCGAATGGCTGGTGCGTCATCCGCGTACGCACCTGATCGCGTTCACCGGCTCGCGCGCGGTGGGCCTGCATATCAATCGCGTAGCCGCCGAAACCGCGGGTCAGACCACGCATGTCAAGCGGGTGATCGCGGAGATGGGCGGCAAGAACGCGATCATCGTCGATGCGGACGCGGACTGGGACGATGCGATCGCCGGCATCGTCGCCTCTGCGTTCGGCTATCAGGGCCAGAAATGCAGCGCCTGTTCGCGCGTGATCTTCGTGGGCGGGCGCTTCGAGGCGTTCATCGACCGGCTGGTCGAGGCGGCACGCAGCCTTAACATCGGCGACCCGGCAGATCCCGGAAATTTCATGGGACCGGTGATCAGCGCGCAGGCAAGACGTCGCATACTGGAAGCGATTGCGCAGGCCAGGCAACAGGCGCGCCTCGCGCTGGAAGTGGATTGCAGCCGGCTTGGCGACGGCTATTTCATCGGCCCGACCCTGTTTACCGATGTCCCGCCGGACTCGACACTGGCGCAGGAGGAAGTCTTCGGCCCGGTGCTCGCGATCATGCGCGCGCGCGATTTCGGCGAGTCCCTGGTATTGGCCAATAACACCGCGTACGCGCTGACCGGCGGCGTATATTCTCGCAGCCCGGCGAACCTGGCGCGCGCCCGGTGCGAGTTTCGGGTCGGCAATCTCTATCTCAACCGCAAGATCAGCGGCGCCATCGTCGGCCGCCAGCCATTCGGCGGCTTCAAGCTCAGCGGCATGGGCAACCAGGCCGGCGGCCCGCATTATCTGACGCAGTTCCTGCAGAGCCGCACGGTCACGGAGAATACGTTGCGGCGCGGCTTCGCGCCCGACAGCGAAAAGTCCTGACCGCTTGCCGAAGCGGATCAGCAGTGGTCGATCTCTGCGGACCTCCAGCTACGGATTGACTGGCCCGGCGCCGAGTGTGTCGAACAACACGCGGCGGATTGCGACACGCCATCAGCGCGGCTTGCCATAACCGCCGCCGCCTGGCGTCTCGATGACGAACACATCGCCCGGCGCCATCTGCACCGAGGCAATGTGTTCGAGCACCTCGGTGCGACCGTCGGCGCGCTCGACGCGGTTGATGCCAGGCGTGCCCGGCAAGCCGCCGGCCACGCCGAAGGCGGGCACACGGCGACCGTTCGACAGGATCGAGGCCGTCATTCGCTCGAGAAAGCGCACGCGCCGCACCCCGCCGTCGCCGCCGCGATGCTGGCCGTCGCCGCCCGATCCCTTGCGGATCGCAAAGCTTTCGAGTCGCACCGGGAAGCGGAATTCGAGCACTTCGGGGTCGGTGAGGCGCGAATTGGTCATGTGCGTCTGCACGACGCTCGTGCCATCGAAGTCGGGCCCCGCCCCCGAGCCGCCGGCGAGCGTCTCGTAGTACTGATGGCGGTCGTTGCCGAAGGTGAAGTTGTTCATCGTGCACTGGCCCGCCGCCATCACGCCGAGCGCACCGTAGAGCGCGTTGGTGATGCAGGTCGACGTTTCGACGTTGCCGGCGACGACCGACGCGGGTGGTCGCGGGTTGAGCATCGAGTCTTCGGGAATGATCACCTTCAGCGGCTTCAGGCACCCGGCGTTGAGCGGAATGTCATCGTTGACCAGCGTGCGGAACACGTACAGCACCGCGGCCACGCACACCGCAGTCGGCGCGTTGAAGTTGTTCGCCAGTTGCGGCGAGGTGCCGGTGAAGTCGAGTTCGGCACTGCGGTCTTTCGCGTTGACGCGGATCTCGACGTGGATCTGCGCGCCGTTGTCGAGCGCCAGCGTGAACTCGCCGTCCTGCAACGCGCTGATCACACGGCGCACCGCCTCTTCGGCGTTGTCCTGAACGTGCCGCATATACGCCTGCACGACGTCGAG
This sequence comes from Gammaproteobacteria bacterium, assembly GCA_050740315.1. Classification (GTDB taxonomy): domain Bacteria; phylum Pseudomonadota; class Gammaproteobacteria; order JACCYU01; family JACCYU01; genus JACCYU01. The sequence goes on from JBOIDC010000017.1 coordinate 19,848, forward strand.
CCCGTACTGTGCGATCAGCTTGCGCAGTTCCTGCACGCCCTTTTCGTTTGCGGCTATCTGCGCCCGCAGGTCGGCGAGATTCTGCGATGGGTTGCGCGACGGGTACGGGCCGCTGCGCAGCAGCGCGAGCATTTCCTGGTCGCGCGGCCGGCCGCCTTCGACGAGCTTGAAGTTGTCGATCCGCACGCCTTCCTCGTCGATGCGCGTCGAGGACGGCGGCATCGAGCCGGGCGTGATGCCGCCGATCTCGGCGTGGTGGCCTCGCGAGCCGACATAAAACAGTATCTCGGCGCCCCGGTCGTCGAAGACCGGGGTCACCACCGTCACGTCAGGCAAATGCGTTCCCCCGTGGTACGGGTCGTTGAGCACATACACATCACGGGGCCTCATCTCGCCGGCGTTGCGTGCGATCACCGTCTTGATTGACTCGCTCATCGAGCCCAGATGCACCGGTATGTGCGGCGCGTTGGCGATCAGGTTGCCGTCGGCGTCGAACAGTGCGCAGGAGAAGTCGAGCCGCTCCTTGATGTTCACCGAATACGCGGTGTTTTGCAGTTGCAGACCCATCTGCTCGGCGATATTCATGAACAGGTTGTTGAACACCTCGAGCACGACCGGGTCGACCCTCGTGCCTAAGCCAAAGCGCGTATCGCGCGGCTGCACGCGCTCGAGCAGCAGGTGATCGAGGTCGGTGACCCGCGCGCGCCAGCCGGGCTCGACGACCGTTGTCGCGTTCTGCTCGGCGATGATCGCCGGGCCGTCGATGGTATGGCCCGGGCGCGTTGCTTCGCGAAGGACAAGCGAGGCCTGCCACCAGCGCCCGCCGCTGAACAGCGGCACCGTCTCGGCGACCGGCGCGCTGGCCGGCGCCGAAGGCGCATGACGCGGCTCGGTCGGCGCGTGGCCCGAGGCGGCCGCCTCGACTGACACCGCCTCGACGATCAGCGCCCGCGCCTTCATAAGAAACCCGAAGCGCTGGCGGTATGCGTCCTCGAAGGCCGCCTGGATCTCGGCCGCGCCATCGAACGGCACCACGAGCGCCGCGTCGGTGCCGTCATAGCGCACGTGCACGCGGCGGTGCAATTGCACTTCGCCGCCGTTGACGCCCTGCCGCCGCAGTTCGGCCTGCGCTTGCGCGGTGAGCGAATCTAGACGCTGGTTCACAGCATTCAGCGCGCTGGCGAGCGGCTTCTCGATCGCGGCCTCGCGCATCACGCTCTGGTCGGCCAGGCCCATCCCGTAGGCCGACAGCACGCCCGCCAGCGGATGCGCGAACACCCGGTCCATGCCGAGCGCATCGGCCACGCGGCATGCATGCTGACCGCCGGCGCCGCCGAAGCATTGCAGCGTGTAGCGGGTGACGTCGTAGCCGCGTGCGACCGAGATCTTCTTGATCGCATTGGCCATCGAACCGACCGCGATATCGATGAAGCCCTCGGCAACCGCTTCCGGCGAGCGCTGCACACCGGTGCTGCGTTCGATGTCGGCGGCCATCTCGGTGAACTTCGCGACGACCACGTCGCCGTCCAGTGCTTGGTCCGCGCCGGGGCCGAACACCTTCGGAAAGTACCCCGGCTGGATCTTGCCGACCATCACATTCGCGTCAGTCACCGCCAGCGGCCCGCCACGCCGGTAACACGCCGGCCCGGGATTCGCGCCGGCACTTTCGGGCCCCGCGCGTAAACGCGCACCGTCGAAGCCGAGTATCGAGCCGCCACCGGCCGCGACCGTGTGGATGCGCATCATCGGCGCGCGCATGCGCACGCCCGCCACCTGCGTTTCAAAGGCGCGCTCGAACTCGCCGGCGTAGTGACTGACGTCGGTCGAAGTGCCGCCCATGTCGAAACCGATCACGCGTTCGAAGCCAGCGAATTGCGCGGTGCGCGCCATCCCGACGATGCCGCCGGCCGGGCCCGACAGGATCGCGTCCTTGCCCTGGAAGGCGCGGGCGTCGGTCAGCCCGCCGGACGATTGCATGAAGAAGAGCCGTACGCCCGGCATCTCGGCCGCGACCTGCTCGACGTAGCGGCGCAGGATCGGAGACAGATACGCGTCGACGACTGTCGTATCGCCGCGGCTCACGAACTTCATCAGCGGGCTCACGTGGTGCGACGTGCTGATCTGCGGGAAACCGATTTCTTCGGCGATGCGCTGCGCCGCTGCTTCGTGTCGGCTGTAGCGATAGCCGTGCATGAAGACGATCGCGACGCTGCGCAGGCCCGCCTCGAACGCGGCGCGCATTTCATCACGCAGATGCTCCGGATCGAGCGGCTCGATGACTTCACCGTCCGCTGCGACGCGTTCACGCGCTTCGATCACACGCGAATACAGCAGCTTGGGCAACACGATGTGCCGGTCGAAGATGCGCGGCCGTTCCTGGTAGGCGATGCGCAGCGCGTCGCGAAAGCCGCGCGTCGTGACAAGCAGCGTCGGCTCGCCCTTACGCTCGAGCAGCGCATTGGTCGCAACTGTCGTTCCCATCTTCACGCACTCGACCGTCTCGGGCGTGATCGGCTCGCCCTCTTTCAGCCCGAGCAGGTGGCGGATGCCCGCCACCGCCGCGTCGTTGTACTGCTCGGGATTTTCAGACAGCAGCTTGTAGGTCACGAGTGTGCCGTCTGGCCGCTTGCCGACCACGTCAGTGAAAGTGCCTCCGCGGTCGATCCAGAACTGCCAGCGCGAAGGCTTCGAGGTTTGCATATCGGTTGTGATCACGTTCCAGTGCAGCAGGGCTGTAGCACTAGACACGTAGGTGCGAGCTGATGAAGTAAGCGCCACCGTGTCCTGATCGGTCGGGTAACGGGTCGACCCGGCGATCCCGGAATTGAAAACTATCGTTGTGAATCAGACAACGTCTACGCAGGCGCGGCGTTGCGGATTGCCCAAGCCACGTCGGCGGCCTGACGATTCGCCGCGACATCATGCACCCTGAAGATGCTGATTCCCGCCATGACGCCCAGCGCGGTGGCCGCACAGGTGGCGGGCACCAGCTCGCTCGGGCGCGGCACGTTCAGCAACGCTCCCATGAAACGCTTGCGGCTGGCGCCGAGCAGTACGGGATAACCCAGCCGCGTGAACTCGGCCAGATGCGCCATCAAGGCCAGATTATGCTCACGGGTCTTGCCGAAGCCGATGCCCGGATCCAGGATGATCTTCCCATGCGGGACGCCGGCGGCCTCGGCGGCTTGCGCGCGCGCGTTCAGAAACGCGACGACTTCGGCGACGACATCGTCGTAGCGCGGATCGTCCTGCATGGTCGCAGGCGCGCCCTGCATGTGCATGAGCACCAGTTCCGCACCGCGTTCACACGCCAGATCGAACAGGGCGGGATCTTCGCGTCCGGCCGAGATGTCGTTGATGATGCTGGCACCTGCGCTCAGCGCAGGTCCGGCGACTTCGCTCAACGTGGTATCGATGCTGATGCGGGCGTGTTCCGGCAACTCGCCGCGCAGCCGCTCGATCACATGCAGCACGCGCCGCCGCTGCTCCGCCGCGGGCACCCGTACCGAACCCGGCCGCGTGGATTCGCCGCCCACGTCGATGATTTCCGCGCCCTGATGCGCTATTGCCAGCCCTCGGGCCGCCGCCTGCGCAGCATCGGCGTAAAGCCCCCCGTCCGAAAAGCTGTCGGGCGTGACATTCAGAATACCCATGATGACGGGTCTGCTAGAATTCCGGTTTGACTGCATCGCGGATCAGTTGTCGAACTGGATGGCGTGGTTGCCACAGGAATACGTTCTATGTCAGCAGATGTCAAACCGGCCTATCGCCCTGAGTTAACGCACGCCGGACTCGATCCCGCCCGCGCGACCCTGGCGGTGGACGAGTATGGACAGACGCGCGAGCTCGACATCGCCGGCGAATCGCCGCTGACCTTGTACGTGGACAAGCGCGAGGTGGTCACCCTGATGACCCTGGGCACGTATCCGGAGGCGCTGGCGATCGGCTACTTGAGGAATCAGGGCCTGATCGGCCGGCTGCGCGACATCGTGTCGGTGCAGGTGGACTGGGAAACCGAGGCGGTGGCGGTGACCACGCGCAACGGTATCGAGGGCATGGACGACAAGCTCGCGAACCGCACGGTGACCACCGGCTGCGGCCAGGGCACGGTCTTCGGCAGCATCATGGAGCAACTCAGCCGCATCGCCCTGCCCCGCCGCGCGCTCACGCAGTCCACCATCTATCATCTGCTCAAAGAACTCAACGCCTACAACGACGTGTACAAACGCGCCGGCGCGGTACACGGCTGCGCGCTGTGTTCGGAGACGCAGATCCTCAAATTCGTGGAGGACGTCGGCCGGCACAACGCGGTGGACGCGATCGCCGGCATGATGTGGCTGGACGGCATCGAGGGGGGCGACAAGATCTTCTATACCACCGGGCGCCTGACTTCGGAGATGGTGATCAAGGTCGCGCAGATGGGCGTGCCGGTGCTGCTGTCGCGCTCCGGGATCACGCAGATGGGGTTGGACCTGGCGCGCAAAGTCGGGGTTACGATGATCGGGCGGGCCAAGGGCAAGCATTTTCTGGTCTTCAACGGGCACGATTCGATCCGCTTCGACGCGGTACCGCCGCCGAAACCCGTATACGCCGCGCGCGGCGACTAAGCGCCTGGCAAAGCCGCCGGAAGTGTTTCCGACGCCAGCTTTACCGTAACTCCGAGTAAACAGCCCAGCATGGTCGCCCATCCGCCACGTTTCAGCCTGGTCGAAGCGCTGTGCGCACAGCGCGGCATGATCTGCGTGGTCGGCGCCGGCGGCAAGAAGACGACCTTGTATAGACTGGCCGCGGCGCATGGCGGCAGGATCGGCATCACCTCCACCGTCTTGACGCCGCCGTTTCCCGACCATCTTCAGGCGGTAAAAATCATCGCTGACGAACAGCACATCGCGTCTTCTGTCGTCGAAGCGGCGCGCGCCGAGCGCGCAGTCGCGTTTGCGCTGCCGCAGGTCAAGCGTGAACGTTTGGGTGGCGTTTCGTGTACGCAGATTCTGCGCATTCACGCTGCCGCGCGTTTCGACGTCACTCTGATCAAAGCCGATGGCGCGCGCGGCCGGCGCATCAAGGCCCCCGGGCCGGACGAACCCCTCATCCCACAAGGCGCGAGCACCGTCATCCCGGTGGTGTCCGCGCGCGCGATGGGAAGGCCGCTCTCGGAACGCATTGCGCATCGCGTAGCGCGTATAACCGCCATCACGGGCGCGCGCCCCGGCGAAACGATTACGCCCGAACATGTGGCCCGGCTGCTGGCGAGCGAGCACGGCGCACTCAAAAACGCTGGCCTCGCTACAGTCGTGCCGCTGATCAACATGGTGGATGACGCGAGCCTGGAAGCCGCGGCGCGCGAGGCCGCGGAGCTGGCGCTAAGCTTGTGCGAAGGGCGTTTCCAGCGCGTAGTGCTGGCGAACATGCGGCGCACGGATGCGGTTATAGCTGTGATTGATCATTGATCAATCAACGCTGCAAGCACATACCGCTCTGACGGCGACAAATCGGCTCACAGGAATGTTTGGTCGGGGCGAGAGGATTTGAACCTCCGACCACCGCAACCCCATTGCGAATTTTGCGCCTTTCGCGTCAAAGCCTTAGCGCCATACATCCCGAATAATCATGTACTTATATGCTTGCTTGTGCAAGACTGTGCGCGTGGGTAAACTCATTTTGCATTACCAGTGCATTACCGGGAGTCAGCATGAGAGCACGCATTACGCAAAGGGCGGTGGATTCGGCCCACGCCAGAGATGAACGCTATTGGGTTCGGGATACCGAGATCAAAGGATTCTGCTTGATCGTCTACCCGTCGGGCATCAAGACCTATTACTGCGAATACGGAAGGGGCAAGGGCAAGAAGATTGGATCAGCCGCGCTCATCACGCCGGCACAGGCGCGCCTCAAGGCGAGAGAGATACTGGGCATGGCCGCGAAGGGCGAGGACCCTCAGCGCGATAGAAAAAAATCACGGACCCCTACCCTGCGCCAGTTCGTAGAAGGCGACTACGGCGGGTGGGCGAAAGCGCACTGGAAGTCCGGCGCCGAGACCTGCGAGCGCATCCTATACGCATTCGGCGCTGACTTCGGGGAAGTGCGCTTCGACAAGATCACGGCTTGGAACCTTGAAAAGTGGCGATCTGCCCGGCTCAAGAATGACATTGCGCGATCGACTGTTAATCGGGACCTGGCCGCGCTCCAAAGCGCCATGACAAAAGCGCGTGAGTGGGGGCTGCTGACGGTCAATCCCGTTTCGGCGATCAAGGCATTGACCGTCGATGATTCGCCGAAGGTTCGCTATCTGGACAAGGCTGAGGAGATGCGGCTGCGGGATGCGCTGGACGCGCGTGAGGAACGCTTGAGGGCCGAGCGCGACAGCGGCAACGCCTGGCGCCGCGTGCGTGGCCTTCCCGAAATGCGCAGTCTGCGCGCCGACGCCTTCGCCGATCACCTCAAGCCAATGGTGCTGGTGAGCATGAACACTGGCCTGCGCCGTGGCGAGCTGTTCGGGCTGACCTGGGCAAGCGTGAACCTGGATACCGCGCTGCTAACCGTGGTGGGCAAGACGGCCAAGAGGCTGAAGACGCGATACGTCCCGCTGAACCGCGAGGCCCTCGACGCGATCACGGGCTGGAAAGCGCAACAGGAAACCGCCGACGGCCTGGTATTCCCCGGCAAGGACGGCAAACCGTTTAACACCACGAAGACCGCCTGGCTTGGCGTTCTCAGGAACGCGCAAATCAAGGCTTTCAGGTGGCATGACTTAAGACACCACTTCGCCAGCCGGCTGGTAATGGCCGGCGTTGACTTGAACACGGTGCGCGAGCTGCTGGGGCATAGCGAGATCGCCATGACGCTGAAATACGCGCACCTGGCGCCCGAGCATAAGGCCGCGGCCGTGGCACGGCTGGTGGAGGTGGCGTGAGGCCGTAGGGACTGTCCGTTGACATCCCGCAAGCCGCCGGCCAAGAGCCGCCCGGCACCACCCACGGAAGGTGAGCGGCGGTTGCAGCGCTTCATTGATGCGGTCGAGAAGGGCCAGCCACTGGATCAGGAGCTACTAAAGCAACTGGCGACGGACTTTACGGCCGTGCTCTCCGGCCAAGAGCCAAAACACGCGCTGCACCTTGCCAAGCGCCGCGGCCGACGTGAAGCCTCGCTCCAAATCCAACTATGGCATGTCATGCTCGCGGCGATGGTCGTTCGCGAAATGGCAGGCGGACGAACCAAACTGAAAGCGCTGGAGATAGTGAGCGCCGAGCAGCAAGTGCCCTACGGCACCCTCGAACGTTACTACAACAATCACAAGAGGAAAGCGCGCCGATTGCTGAGAGCGGTCGATCGAGCCACAGCAGCGTGGCAACAGGCCGAGAAGGCGATGGGGGATCTCTTGCTTGGCCTGCTCCGCCATTTCGATGGGCAGAAATAAAACTTAATTCTTGCGTATCGACGCGCCCCAGGTCGCGCGCAAAACTTGTGCGTACCGAAGCAACCATGTGCGCCAGATGCAAACAAAAAACCCTTCCACTAAGCGGCGTTCAGAAACGATCGCAAAGGGCGAGATTCACAGCGTCGCCTTTTCGATCGACGACGTCGCCGCCCAAACCGGCCTGTCCCGCCGTACGATCTACCATGAGATCGCCGCTGGCCGCCTGAAAACCATCAAGATACGCGGGAGGCGCCTGGTGCTGCCGTCGCAGCGCGACGCCTGGCTGCACAGCTATATCGCCGAGGCGAGTTAGGCATGCCCCAGACGCGCCGACGCCCGGCAGGCAAGACCGGGCGCGGCGGGAGTACATGCGGGACTGTCCGGGCGGGACAGGCGCATGATACACCCGCCGACCACGCCGCAGTAGATCGCCTGCCCGCGTCGGTGCGGGCCCGCTACCTGGCCGCCCGCGCGAGGTGGCGAACGATCCACGATCACCACCGCGCGCTGGTGCGTCTGCTGGCGGTGCGGCCGTGATTGGCGTTTATCAGGCTAGCCCGATAAAACGCGCACGAGCCTCCAAAGCCGACATCGCCCAGCGCAAACTCGCTCTTTACGACATCGTCGCCGAGATTCAACCTTGCACTGTTCGCCAGTGCTTCTATCAGGCCGAAGTGCGCGGCGTGGTGGAGAAGACGGAAACCGGCTACGACAAGGTCCAGCGCGCGCTCGTCGAAATGCGCCGCGACAAGACGTTGCCTTATGACTGGATAGTCGACAACACTCGCTGGCAGCGGCGCCCGACTACTTATGCCGATCCTGCTGAAGCGATCGAGCGCGTCGCGAACTTCTATCGCAAGGACCTCTGGTGGGACGCCGATAACTACGTCGAAATTTGGCTAGAAAAGGACGCCTTATCCGGCGTCATTTGGCCGGTTACCTCCAAGTTCGACGTGCCGCTGATGGTGGCGCGGGGATTTGCATCCCTGAGCTTTCTGCATCGCTCAGCGGACTATATCGCTGAGCTGGATGTTCCTGCTTACATCTATCACTTAGGCGACTTCGACCCATCCGGCGTCAACGCGGCCGAGAAGATCGAATCGACGCTGCGCCAGCTGGCACCGGATGCCGAGATCTACTTCGAGCGCATCGCCGTGTTGCCGGAGCAAATTGCAGAATGGGATCTGCCCACACGGCCGACTAAGGCGACCGATTCGCGGGCCAAGCGCTTCGGCCATGCCCAGAGTGTTGAGCTGGATGCGATACATCCGGACACCCTCCGCAATCTGGTAACAGAAGTCATCGAACGGCACCTGCCGCCTCATCAATACGAGATCCTGAAAGTTGCTGAAGATAGCGAGCGCCAGTTTCTACGGCAGTGGGCGAAGGCCGCGCAGGACGGCCAGTTATGAGCCGCTCGCACAACGGCTACGACTACTGGCTTGTCCGCACCGGCGGGCCTGACGTCGATCAGTGGCCGCTTCGTCCCAGCGACACCATGCTGCAGGCGATCGAACAAGCGACCGAGCAGGCCGGTCATCATCAAGAGCTGGTCGTTCCCGGACTCACCGAAATGCCGCCGTCAAAAGGCCTGGCCGTCACGCGCTGTCTGGCAGACGTTGAGCCTGAACCGATTCGGTGGCTGTGGCCCGGGCGCATTGCGCGCGGCAAGCTGACGCTGACCGTCGGCGATCCGGGGCTCGGCAAAAGCTTCTTAACGCTGGACATCGCGGCGCGGGTATCAACCGGCGCGGCGTGGCCTGACAGGCGATCGAACAGACAGGGCTCGGTCATCCTGCTGAGCGCCGAAGACGATGCAGGCGACACGATCCGGCCGCGACTCGATGCGATGGGCGCGGACGTATCCCGCATCCATGTCCTCGACGCGGTTCGCCATATCGATCACGACGCCGGCGAAGCAAGCGAACGCATGCCTACCCTGGGCGATACCGCGGCGCTGGCCGAAGCGATCGTAAGCGCCGGCGACGTGCGGCTGGTGATCGTCGATCCGGTCAGCGCGTACCTCGGCCAGGTCGACTCACACAAAAACGCCGACCTGCGCGCGCTGCTTTCGCCGCTGGCAAAGCTGGCCGCGACGTACGGCGTCGCCGTGGTCGCCGTGAGCCACCTGAACAAATCCACCAGCTCGGCGATATATAGAACGATGGGCAGCCTGGCATTCACGGCTGCGGCGCGTGCGGTGTGGTGCGTAGCGAAGGATAAAAACGATGAACGCCGGCGCCTGCTGATTCCGGTCAAGAACAACATCGCATGTGATAGCGGCGGCCTGGCCTACCGGATTGTGGGTGCCGAGCCGGGCCGCATTGAGTGGGAGCCGGAACCGATCAGCATTACCGCCGACGACGCACTCAACAGCGAGCCTGATGAGATCCGCAGTGAACGCGAGGACGCCATCCACTGGTTGCGTGAGGTGCTGGCCGACGGGCCGGCCAAGGTTAAGGATCTGCAGCAGTGGGCGCGCGATGCGGGGCACACCTGGGCGACGGTACGACGCGCCAAAACCGCGCTGAATGTGCAAGCGACGAAGGCCGGATTCGAAAACAGCGCCTGGTATTGGGAACTGCCGAAGGTGCTCATCGATGCCGAAGGTGCTCACGTTATCAAACGGGAAACAGTGAGCACCTTCGCCGAAGATGCTCAAGGTGCTCCGTTAAAAAGCGTGAGCACCTTCGATAAGAGTGAGCACCTTCGAGGCAACGCGGCCGATGTCAGCGCCGCCATTCAAAACGCCTGCAGCGGCCTGTCAATCTCTCCTGAGCGCCTGCGATCGATGCTTGCCGACGAGGATCTGCGTGACATCGAAACGGGAGACCTCAGACCAGAGAATCTCCGCGCGCTGGCGCGGGCGCTGACGTGATCCGCCACCCCGCCGACCAGCTCGCCGCGCTGCTGGAAGCGTTCGACGCTGACACGGAGATCCCGCGCGAGGTGCGCGGCTGGTTGCATGCCGGCCTGCGTGATTATCTCAAAGGCACGGACCTTGAGCGCGCCCTGGGTCTCGCGGTCGGCCCCGGACAATCGCACGCGCACGTGCGCAATCTCATGTTCCGAGCGCGCCGTGATCGGCTGATCCGCGAGACCGCGGCCATGCTGCCGGGCTCGATTCACGGGCGCGCGGTGCGCGTCGCCCGCGCCATTCAGACGTTCGGCAAAGGCGGCGAGGAACTGCCTGGACCGGTACTGGAGACCGTCGCCAGACTTATCTTCGAAAACGGCGTTCACGTGCCAAGGTCCAGCAAACAAGTCGAGCGCATTCTCAAAGGCGAAACGCTGGCATCACGTCTGAGCATGGGACGCCAAACCCGCGGTATGTGTCCCTGAGCATCTTTCCTGTATAGGAGGCCTTATGAGCAAAAACGATTGCGGTTTCGAAGTCCGTCCCGGCCCCTGCGTGGTGACGTGGGCGGGTTCGCGCGAGAATCAGGTCGAGCTGTATCTGCCGCGCGAGCTGGCCTGCCAGCGCGCAATTGAGCTGATTGGCGCGGCGCTCGATGCGGGTCTGGAGCCTGAGATGTTTCGCAAGGTGCTGAGCACCCTCGATGACCTGGCGGCGGTTGCCGGCATCACTGAGAAAAAAAGCGATGAGCGACAGATCGAGCGCGGCGCGCACGCCCACTGAGCCTCACACCCAGCGGGTCGAGCTCGGCCTGCTACACCGCGAGGCGCACGTCTTACCGTCTACGGTCAACGCGGACAAACGCACCGCCGAGGTGACCTGGAGCACCGGCGCCAGAGTCAAGCGCAGTTCGTTCTTCGATGACGACTTCTATGAGGAGCTGAGCCTCGATCCCAAACACGTGCGCATGGAGCGTTTGAACAACGGCGCGCCGTTGCTGGACAGTCACCAGCGCTTCGAGCTCGGCCACGTCTTAGGCGTCGTGGAGAAAGCCTGGCTCACCAACGGCGAGGGCCGGGCCCGGGTCCGGTTTAGTGAGCGCGCCGCGGTAGCCGACATCTGGAAAGACGTCCAGAGCGGCGTCATCCGCAATATCTCTGTTGGCTACCGCGTCCACAAGTTCGAGGACGCGACCAAAGAGAACACGAAGGACAATCTCAAGCTGCTGCGCGCCGTGGATTGGGAACCGATGGAGTTATCCGCGGTGCCGATCGGCGCCGATGCGGCGGCGCAATTCAGAGCAGACGGCGCAGGCGACACAAATCCTTGCGTCATCATTACCCGCGAGGATCCAAACATGGAAAACACAGCAGTCCTATCCGGCGCCGCGGCCGAGCGCATCCGCGCCTTAACCAAGCGCGTGGGGCTTGACGCACAGTTTGCCGATGAACTGATCGGCCGCGCCGACATCACCGAACAAGAGGCCCGGGCGGCCATCACCGACCGCCTGGCCGAGCAGGAGCCGCCAGTCACGCGCAACATCAACCTCAGCATCACCGGCGGCAACGCCAACGGCTATGACGACCCGAGCTTCACCCGCGAGGCCACCGCCGAGGCGATCTGCGCGCGCTACACCGGCGCGGCGCTGTCGGAACGTGCGAAACCCTTCGCCTATCGGCGCATGGTCGATCACGCGCGCGAGGCGTTACAGGCGGCCGGGCACCACGTCGGCGTGATGTCCGAGGGCAATATCATCACGCGCGCCTTGCACACCACCGCCGACTATCCCGACCTGTTGACGAGCACGGCGAATCGGCTGCTGCTCGATGGTTATCAGGCCGTGCCCAGCGGCATGAAGCAGGTAGCACTGGCCAGCGAGGCGCGCGACTTTCGGCCGGTTACGGTGCTGCGGCTCGGGCCGTATCCGACATTAGAGCGAGTCAACGAGCACGGCGAGGTCAAGTCCGGCACCATCGCACAGACCAAGGAGGCCTATCAGCTGGCGACCTACGGCCGCATCTTCGGCATCACCCGGCAGGCGCTGATCAACGATGACCTGTCGGCCTTCTCCGACCTGGCGCGGCGCTACGGCGCGGCCGTGGCCAACCTGGAGGCCAAGATCCTCGCGGACCTGATCATCAGCAATCCGTTGCTGGACGATGGGGTGGCGACCTTCCATTGCCACCCACGGCAACCTGGCGGCAAGCGGCGTCGCGATCGGGGTCGCCAGCCTGGGTGCCGCCAGACACGCCATGCGCATCCAGAAGGATTTGGACAAGACCACCATTATCAATCTTCAGCCGGCCTTCCTGCTGGTGCCGGCGGCCAAGGAGACCGAAGGCATGCAAATCATCAACAACACGATGGTTGCGGCCAAGGTCACCGACGTGAACCCGTTCAGCAGCCTGATCCTGGCGGTCGATCCGCGGCTTGATGCCAGTTCGGCGACCGCCTGGTATCTGTTCGCCAGTCCGGCCGTGGCACCGGTGATCCGTTACTCCACCCTGGAGGGCGCCGCGGGCCCGCAGGTTGAAACCAAGGAAGGCTTCGAGATTCCGGGTATCTCATTCCGCGTGCTTCACGACTTCGGGGCCGGCATCGTGGACTATCGCGGCGCCTACAAGAACCCCGGCGCCTAATAGTTAAGTGGCGCGTTCCTCTTCGCGCCACCGGGGCATTTGGTCATGCGACGCGCCTCCCGACGCCTGCTCTGCCCAGCGCAGGCGACACGGCGCAACCTTCTGCCGGGCTTTGGGTCCTTCCTGGCCCCTTTCCGTTGCGGGTACGCGGAGCCGCGGTTTTCGAATATTTTTTATCCCTGAAATTTCACGTTGCGTTGCGCATTATGAGCGATCAGACGGGCTTCTATCCGGTTGACACGATCGCCGCCCTGCTCAATCTGCGGCGCCGCCGCGTCCAGCAGCTCGCGCAAGCCGGCATCATCCCGAAGGCTGAGCGCGGCCAGTATCCGCTGGCAGGCTGCGTCAACGGCTATGTCCGCAATTTGCAGTTGCAGGCCGAGAGCCGCGCGCCGAGCGACCTCGATCAGCACCGCACACGCCTGCTCGAGGCGCGCACGCGCAAGCTCAAGGCCGAGAACGACGCGCGCGAGGTGGGATTGATCCGGTTCGACGAGGCGCACCTGGCGCTGCAAATGGTCGTTGCCGTGTTCGAGGTGGCTAACAAGGCGCTGCTCAGGCGCAAGCTCCTGGACGAGCTGGTCGCGATCGACAACCCGGCGGTGATCCGCGCGCGGCTGAAGGACGAGGTTCACGCCGTGCGCACGCAGGCCGCCGATCGGCTGAATGCGCTGGTCAGGCAGCGAGGCGCCGCATGAGCGCGCGCAAGGTGCTGCCGCTGGCGGCCGCCGCGCTGGCCATCAGGGAAGCGCGGGAGAGCGCCAGACGCCTGCAAGCGCTCAATGAGCTGCACCGCGGCGAGCCTGGACCACAAGGCGAGCGCGGGCCGCGGGGCGACAAAGGCGACAAGGGCGATCCAGGACGCGACGGTCAGCCGCCGGAGCACGAATGGGATGGCACGCGGCTGCGGTTCACGCACCCTGACGGCCGCTGGGGTGCGTATACCGACCTGGCGGGGCCGCCGGGTAGACCCGGCCGCCCTGGCGCCTCCGCGGGCGCAGGCGGCCTCTCAGCCGCGCAAGTATCGGCGATGATCGATGCAGCCATCGAGGGCATTAGCATGCGGTTCGACGACTACAGCGACTCCGAACAGCTGCCGGTGCAGACGCCGCCGGCCGGCGGCGGCGTGCTTACCTTTAGCTTTGCCGAGGGCGCAGTGCAGCTGGTGGTCATTCATGCGACTGGCCAGGACGGCCAGTTCGCCTATGCGGATCATTCAGGCGGCACACCGTCCGATGGCGGCGGCCGGCCGATCGAGCACAATGTGCCGGCCTATATCGCCGTGACGCTCACCGCCGTCAAGGTCTGGGCGCCGGCCGGGATGAAGGTCTACGTCGAGGGCTATCGCCGTTAGGCCAGGTGCTACACTTGCCGTATGCGGGCGGGGGAGCTCCAACATATCGAAGTCCTGCTGGTGGCCTGGGCCTTGTGGTCGCTGCATGACTCCGCGCGCCTAGGCTACCAGCACCAGTCCCTTATCTTCCGCATGATGCGCGAGGGCGCGGCCGGCGCGGCCATCAGGCGCATCCACATTTCCGAGATTCCCTCCAGTCCCGCCGTCGAAGCCGTCGAAGCGGCCGTTGTAGCGATGCCTGAGCCGCTACGCGCGGCGATCAAGGCGAGATATCTGCATCTGCACCAGCCGACCTCAGTCTGCGCCCAGCGGCTTCACATGAGCCCGCAGGGCTTCGCCCGCGCCATCGAGCGCGGGCAATGGTGGCTGGCGGGGCGGCTGAGTCGTTAGACCGCGCTTGCTACTTCGCCATAAATTTCGTTGGCGCCATCAACGAAGCCTCTGATGAAATCGTCATCGTTAACTCTGGCGTCGTCAATCTCGCCAACTACCTCAGACCAAAACTCGTTAATGGTCTGCCAGTCTGCATCGTTGTCGCCGATTATTTTACACGCCACCCAGTGGCCTAGTGCCCCGTCGTCAATCAGGTTCTCTCTGAACATTTGATCGTGAGACGCAGGCACCCGCTTAAGCTGGAGCCAAGTCGCCGTGTCTTTGGCCCATTCACGGCCCAGGTCTTTTCCATCGGTGTACAGTTCAGCCTCATCTTCGATCTTCGATGCCCGCAGGCGCTGAATAACGTCTGTCATGTCTTTCTCCCGTTTGGTAGTTGCTAATTCGCCGAGCTTCATCTCGAACGCACGGCAAGCCACTTGCGACCAGTTCACTTCCTCGCTTGCTTGGTCCATGCGCTCCCTCAGATCGTCCGGTACGTAGATCGTCGTTCTTGCCATAGGTTGATCTCACCAGTTACGAAGTACGCACTAGTGTATGCATACTGTGAGATAGATGTAAATACCTGAAAGGGCGAAGTTGGCGCAACGGTAGCCAGCGTGCGACCGTTGATTCCGGCTATACTCACTTTCACGGGGCTGATAACCCCATGCAGCGGTCCCGCACCCGTCAGTCTTGCGGCTTTTTTATGCCCGCCGGTTCATGCCGGGTGTGCGTGAATACGAGACCCGTTCGCGGGGAATAAGCGCGCCGTTCTGTATGCGGTTATCAGCACCCGGCACCTTCTACCCAGATAGCACATACAGGAGACTGGCCATGAGCAAGACTGACGATACCGATTGGGACAACATCGACTGGGAGGCGATGGACGAAGAGGAATTTGCTGTGAAGATGCTCGAACGAGTCACGGCCGAACCTGCGACGTTGACCGAAGAGCAGGAGGAGCGCATCGAGAAAGTTGCGCAGCGGGACGCGATTACGCGGCGGTGCGTGCTTGCCATGCTGACCAAGCCCGGCAAACACACCCTTGAGTCCGCGTTAAATGATCGCGAGGCGGCGGTGGCATACGCGGGTCTGCAGGCGGACATCCGCGACTACCTGAAGAACCGGCACGACGGGTTGAAGGAGTTTTTCGAGGCCGTGGACATCAGGATCGGGCTTGCGCTCGCCCAGCGGGAGGATATGACGGAGATTATCGAGCAGGCCAAACGCGAGGCGTCGGAAGCGCCCTTGTGGCGGTAGCTTTTGCGCTTGCGCGGCTTGGAGGCATTGGGCAAGCTTTCCGCCAATGCCGCCGAGGCCGCGAGTAATTGCCATGTGCACAGCTTCGCAGTGGATTTCCATGATTAGGGATGCGCTCCCAAGTCGAAACCTTCGATTCAGGCATGGACATTTTCAGGTTTCCACGGCGGCAAGGTGATTATTCAAGCAACCCGTGAGCAACAAGATAGGCGCGTCCCTCATGGTCTATGTGCCACAGGATAGGCTGATTGACGGTGAGGGTGTTGCCAATCAAACCAGAGGACTTGAGTTCGGAGAGGTGGAACATCGCCAGCTGTTCGCCGATGCTCAACGCCTGCGCCACGTCGATGGCGGTTAGCCGGGGATGCCGAGCGAGCAGGCAAAGCATCTTTTCTCTCGTTTCTTCAAGGCGCTCATCATGACGCTCGGCGAGTTGTTTTTCGAGGCGTATTACCCTCTGTTCTAGCTTGGAGCTATCAAGCCTGAGACGGTGGTTCTCTGCTTCAAGCTCATTCGCTCTAAGTTCAGACGCCTCAAGCTTCGCTTCCAGCGAAGCGTATTTGTCCGCAGCAAGCTCGAGGCGCTCGCGAAGCACAGTCGAGACAGGAATGTCCTTAATTCCTTCAGTGACTATCTCCCAAAAGCCCATAAAACGCCTGACGCCGTAACGTTACCCCGTCTCCGAAAGCTAAGCGAAGCGTCACGCCCCAGGTGGGGGCGGTAAAAAGGGTCGACGCTGCGCAATCTGCATTACCGGTGCATTACCGGAGGGAAAGCCACATCTGACAATCCCGGAAGCCTATATCCATAAGGCCTTGTTTTATTAATCAATTTATTGGTCGGGGCGAGAGGATTTGAACCTCCGACCACCGCAACCCCATTGCGGTGCGCTACCAGGCTGCGCTACGCCCCGAAGAAGAGCTCAAGGATAGACGACGTCAGCGTTATTGCAACCGGCGTTGCGTGCTCAGCGGCTGAGAAGATCGAGCAGTTCTTCGAGCTCCACCCGCGTTTGATGCACGATCTGCCGGCTTTGCGCGCTGTCCTCTCTGGCGGCCGTGCCGGTGAGTTTCTGCCGCGCACCGCCGATCGTGTAGCCTTGTTCGTACAGCAGGCTGCGAATCTGGCGGATGAGCATAACGTCGTGGCGCTGATAGTAGCGACGATTGCCGCGTCGCTTTGCGGGTTTGAGCGAAGGAAATTCCTGCTCCCAGTAGCGCAGCACGTGCGGCTTCACGTTGCACAGCTCGCTGACTTCGCCAATGGTGAAATATCGCTTGCTGGGTATGGCGGAAAGCTCAATTAATTCAGTCGCTTCCAGCATATGCTTCGACCTTGGCTTTAAGTTTCTGACCCGGCCGGAATGTCACCACGCGGCGCGCGGTGATCGGAATTTCCTCCCCCGTCTTGGGATTCCTGCCCGGACGTTGATTCTTGTCTCGCAATACAAAGTTACCGAATCCGGATAGCTTGACCGCTTCGCCCCGCTCCAGCGCATCGCGCAGCTCTTCGAAAAAAATCTCGACCAGTTCCTTGGCTTCGCGCTTGTTGAGACCCAGCTCCTCAAAGAGCTTTTCCGCCATATCGGCCTTTGTCAGCGCCATATTACACCCTTAACGATGCCCCAAGCGTTTTCGACAAACGGGTCACGATGTGCGATACGACAGCATCGATGTCCTCATCGTGAAGAGTGCGCGTTAAATCCTGTAAAATCAAGCCCAAAGCGAGACTTTTTCGCCCCAACGCTACACCTTCGCCCCTATATACGTCAAATACATAAACATCTTGCAGCAAATTACCACCGGCGGGGATGATACACTGCCTGACTCGCGCGGCGCTGACCGCTTCGTCGACGACGATCGCGATATCCCTGCGGATCGCGGGAAATCTGGATATCTCCTCGAAATGGACGACACGGTGACAGGGCAGCGATGCCGTTTCGATCTCCCACACGAACACGCGTCGGGGCAAATCCAGCGCCTGTTCGATCTCGGGATGCAATGCACCCAGGCGTCCGATGGGTTTACGCTGCAGCATTATCCGCGCAGCCTGTCCAGGATGCAGCACAGGGCCGGTGTCGGGCTCAAACTCGACTCGTCCGAGGACCCCGGCCTGATCCAGCACCGCCTCAAGGTCGCCCTTGATATCGAAAAAGTCGACCGGTCTCGGCGCGGCGCCCCACTGCTCCGGCTGCACATTCCCACTCGCCAAACCGGCCAGCATCGACGTCTGCCGCAAGCCGTGGCCGTCGTCCGCAAACTGCTGCCCAAACTCAAACAGTCTGACCCGCGATTGCTGCCGGTTGAAATTGTATTGCGCGGCCTTCACCAGCCCGGGCCACAGACTGCAGCGCATGACCGCCAAGTCCGCGGAGATCGGGTTCGCAACGCGCCTGGGCGCGCATTCGGGACGCAATAGCCTGTTCAGATCCGCATCGACAAAACTGTAGGTAATCGCCTCCTGATAGCCGCGTTCGACCAGCGGGGCGCGCAGGCGCTTGAGGTCCGCGCGCGCATCGCTGCGAATTACGGGCTCGTAACGTGCGATCGTGGCGGGAATCCGGTCATAACCGTAGACACGGCCAATCTCCTCGATGAGATCCGACTCCATACGCAAGTCGAACCGGAACGATGGCGGTGTGACCTCCAGATGCTCGTGGCCGCCTTCCGCCTCGCAGCCCAGCGCCCGCAAAATGTCGGCCATGCGCTCGGCTGATATCGACGTACCGAGCACGCGGTTGACCCGCGACGGCCGCAACGCGATGCCGGATGCTGACGGCAGGTGTTCCGCGCTGACGACATCCTGCGCCGGGCCCGCCTGACCGCCGACGATCTCCAGCAGCAAACCGGTGGCGCGTTCGAGCGCCCTGACCTGCAGCGCGGGATCGACACCCCGTTCGAAGCGATGCGATGATTCGGTCGCAAGGTTGTAAGCACGCGCCCGGCCGGCGATCACCTCCGGGCTGAAATACGCGCTTTCCAGAAAGATATCGTGCGTTTCCGCACCGACCGCGCTGTTGTTGCCGCCCATGATGCCGGCCAGCGCCAGCACCCGCGCGTGATCCGCGATCACCAATGTGCCGGCCGCGACGGTGATCTCCTGTCCGTCCAGCAGCGTAAGCGTATCGGCGGGGGTTGCGCGTCGTACCCGAATGCCGCGCTCCAGCCTGGCAAGATCGAAAGCATGCATGGGCTGACCCAGCTCCAGCATCACGTAGTTGGTGACGTCCACGACTGGATCGATGCTGCGGATCCCGCTGCGCCGCAGCCGTTCCCGCAGCCACAATGGCGTCTGCCGGCCTGGTGTAATAGACCGAATCACGCGACCCGCGTACCGCGGACAATCCGCCGGCGCGTCGATGCGCACTGGAAATCCGTGCGCGGCGCTCGGCGCAACGGGGGCGACATCAACGGCATGCAAGGTCGCGCCCGTGAGCGCGGCGGTTTCGCGCGCGATGCCGGCGATGCTCAAACAATCGGCCCGATTGGGCGTCAGGTCGATCTCCAGAAGCGTATCGTCGAGACCCAGATAGTCGCGGACTGATTGCCCGATGGGCGCATCCTGCGGCAGGCGCAACAGCCCGTCAGCGGTCTCGGCCAAGCCCAAATCGTGCGCGGAACACAACATGCCGTGCGATTCCACGCCACGTACCGTGAGCGCCTTGACCCGCGTCCCCTGCGGCAATTCTGCGCCGACACGCGCGAACGGCACGAACCAGTCCGCCGCCACATCTGGCGCGCCGCAGACGACCCGCACGGTCTGACCACTCCCGTCCTCGACCTCGCATAGCTTGAGCGTGCCCACCTCGGGATGCGGTTGCACACTGGCCACGCGCGCCACCACGACGCCACTGAAGGCGGGCGCCGCCGGCGAGGCGCTATCGAGCTCTAGGCCGGCCATGGTCAAACGCTCCGCCAGACGTTCGCTGGAGATCGGCGGGTCGACCCATTCCCGCAGCCATGCTTCGCTGAACTTCATGATCTAAGAACCTTGGGGACCGACCACACGTGTGGGCGTACCACGCGCTGAGGCGGATGCGATTTCAAGCGAATTGCCGCAGAAAACGCAGGTCATTGTCGAAAAACAGACGCAGGTCGTTGACGCCGTAGCGCAGCATGGCCAGGCGCTCGACGCCGAGCCCGAACGCATAACCCGTATAGCGCTCGGCATCGATACCGACCTGCTGGAACACGCGCGGGTGCACCATGCCGCAACCCATGACCTCCAGCCAGCCAGACTGGCCGCATACGCGGCAACCGCGACCGCCACAGTTCACACACTGGATGTCGACCTCGGCGGACGGCTCGGTAAACGGAAAGTAAGACGGCCTGAAGCGCGTGCTTAAATCCTCCCGTTCAAAAAATGCTTGAAGAAATTGATTCAATACGCCCTTGAGATCGGAGAACGCCACGCCTTCGTCCACTAGCAGCCCTTCCACCTGATGAAACATGGGGCTGTGCGTCAAATCGGAATCGCGCCGGTAAACACGGCCCGGTGCGATGATACGCAGCGGCGGCGGCGTATTCTCCATGACGCGAATCTGCACCGGCGAAGTGTGCGTGCGCAGCAAGCTGCCATCGTCGAAGTAAAACGTGTCGTGCATCGCGCGCGCTGGATGATGGGCGGGAATATTCAACGCCTCGAAGTTGTGATAGTCGTCCTCCACCTCCGGCCCCTCCGCCACCACGAAGCCGATCTGCGCGAACAAGGCCTCGACGCGCTCCAGCGTCAACGTCACCGGATGCAGCCCACCCCGCTGCTGACCCCTGCCCGGCAAGGTGACATCGACCGCCTCGCTTCGCAGCCTCGTGTCGAGTCTGGATCTTTGCAGCGCGCGTCTGCGCGCCGCGATCGCGGTCTGGATTCGCTGCTTCGCGGCATTGATAGCCTGGCCGGCGCCGGGTCGCAGTTCGGCGGGCAGACTCCCCAGTGATTTAAGACGTTCGGTCAGAAGCCCCTTTTTGCCGAGATATTGCACCCGCCGCGCATCCAGCGCCCGCTCCTGCTCGCAATGCTCGATCTCACGCAGCGCCTGCGCTACCAACGCATTCAGATCTTGCATGTTCGTTATGCGGCCAAACTTTGATTAACGATTACGCAGAGCTCGTGCCTGCCGCGGTGTTTGGATTTAACCCTCAACCAAAAAAGGGGAAAGGCGTTCCGACCTTTCCCCTCGCTTACTCGACGCGGCAAGCCGGCGCGCGATGCCGGCGACTATGATTGCAGGCTGGCCTTGGCCCTTTCCGCAAGCTGTCCGAAAGCGGCCTGGTCGCGCACCGCCAGATCGGCCAGCACCTTTCGATCGATTTCGATCGACGCCTTGTTCAGCCCGTCAATCAAGCGGCTGTAAGACAAACCGAACTGCCGCGCCGCCGCGTTGATGCGCACGATCCACAGCGCCCGGAACACGCGTTTGCGCTGACGGCGGTCGCGATAGGCATATTGCCCGGCACGCGTCACCGCCTGCTTGGCGACGCGGATGACGTTTCTGCTGGTGCCGTAATAGCCCTTGGCCTCGGCTCGGATCTGCTTGTGCCGGGCACGGGCGGTAACGCCTCGTTTGACTCTAGCCATTGATCTAATCCCTAATAATCGACGCTTTTTCTATGGCTCAACTGTAAGGCAGCATCTGCCGTACGTGGCCAATGTCGCTCGCGTCCACGGGCTGGTAGGAACGCAGATGTCGTTTGCGCTTGGTGCTTTTCTTGGTCAGGATATGGTTCAGATGCGATTGCGCATGCTTGTATCCGCCGGAGCCCGTACGTCGAAAACGCTTCGATGCGCCTCGGTTGGTTTTGAGCTTGGGCATAAAGTCTGTACTCCAAAATTGCGATCGACGAGTATCGCTGAAAAAAAGTTCGCGTGACGCGTTCAGGCCCTTACTTTTTGGGTGACAGCACCATCACCATCTGCCGGCCCTCCAGCTTGGGGCGTTGCTCAACCACGCCCAAGCCTTCCAGATCGGCTTCGATGCGCTGAAGCAACTGTGCCCCGCGTTCCTGATGCATCATCTCGCGGCCGCGGAATCGAATCGTCACCTTGGCCTTGTCACCGTCATTCAGAAAGCGCGTCAAGTTCCTGATCTTGACCTGGTAATCGCCCTGCTCCGTACCGGGACGGAACTTGACCTCTTTGACCTGAATCTGCTTCTGCTTCTTGCGCGACTGCTGCGCTTTCTTGCTCTGCTCGAACTTGAACTTGCCGTAATTCATGATCCGGCACACGGGCGGCTGCGCATTGGGTACGATTTCCACCAGGTCGAGCTCGGCTTCTTCCGCCATCCGCTGCGCTTCCTCCAATGGAACCACGCCGACATTGGTTCCATTCATATCGATAAGGCGTATTTGCGGATTATCGATCTCTTGATTCAGACGTAAGTCTTTACCAGCGCTAATGCTTTAACCTCCAGATGCAATCCGGCCGCGACGCGCGGCCTCATCGATGAGCTTGCGCCCCAGAACGTCAACCTTCATGGTGCCCAAATCCTGACCGGAACGCGCACGCACCGAAACTTCAGATGTTTCGACCTCGCGGTCGCCGATGATCAGTAGATAAGGAACCCGCTGCAGCGTGTGCTCGCGAATCTTAAAGCCTATCTTCTCATTTCTCAAGTCAATATCGACCCTGAGCCCTTGTTCTCGCAGGCTTTGCTGCACCTGCAGGGCGTATGGGGCCTGGCGGTCGGTAATATTCATGACAACGGCCTGCACCGGCGCCAGCCACAGCGGCAAGTTACCCGCATGGTGCTCGATCAGCATGCCGATAAAGCGCTCCAGCGAGCCCAGTATGGCGCGGTGAATCATGACCGGAACCTGCCGCTCGCCGTTCTCCGCCACGAACGTCGCGCCCAGCCGCGCCGGCATGGAGAAATCGAGTTGCACGGTGCCCAGCTGCCATACCCGGCCAATGCAGTCTTTCAGGGAAAAGTCGATCTTGGGTCCGTAAAACGCACCCTCGCCGGGCTGCAGTCCAAACGCCAGCTGTTTGTGATCGAGAGCGTCCTGCAGCGCGGCTTCCGCTTTATCCCACAACTCATCCGCGCCGACGCGCTGCGCGGGACGGGTCGAAAGCGTGGTGAACACCTCGTCGAAGCCGAAATCACGATATACCTGAAACAACAGATCGATGAAGTTCGACACCTCGGTCATGATCTGGTCCTCGGTGCAGAAGATGTGCGCGTCATCCTGCACGAAATTGCGCACCCGCATCAGGCCGTGCAAGGTGCCGGACGCTTCGTTGCGATGACAGGAGCCGAATTCGGCGAGACGTAGCGGCAGCTCGCGATAACTTCGCAAACCCTGATTGTAGATCTGCAGGTGCGCCGGACAGTTCATGGGCTTGACCGCGAAATCGCGGTTCTCCGATTCGGTGGTGAACATCTCGCCGCGAAACTTGGCCCAGTGCCCGGACTTCTCCCACAGAGAACGGTCCAGCAGTTGCGGCGTGTGGACTTCTTGATAGCCGCGCTCGCGCAACAGACCACGGATGTAATCCTGAATGGTCAGGTAAATCTGCCAGCCCTTGTGATGCCAGAACGCCATGCCCGGCGCTTCTTCCTGGAAGTGAAACAAGTCCATCTGTTTGCCGATGCGCCGGTGATCGCGCTTCTCGGCCTCTTCCAGCCGATGCAGATATTCTTTCAGCTGCTTCTTGTCGGCCCAGGCCGTGCCATAGATGCGCTGCAACACCTCGTTGTTCTGATCGCCGCGCCAGTACGCGCCCGCGACCTTCATCAGCTTGAATGCCTGTAATTTGCCGGTGCTGGGCACATGCGGGCCGCGACACAGATCGACGAAATCGCCCTGCCGGTAAAGCGAGATTTCTTCCTGTTGCGGGATATCCGCGATGATGCGCGCCTTGTACTCCTCACCCATGCCACGAAACAGGGCCACGGCCTCGTCGCGCGGGATGACCTCGCGCTGGACCTTGAAGTCGCGCCGCGCCAGTTCCGCCATCTTCTTTTCGATGGCCTCCAGGTCCTGGCTGTTAAACGGGCGTTCGAACGCGAAGTCGTAGTAAAAACCGTTTTCGACCACCGGACCGATCGTGACTTGCGCGGAGGGAAACAGCGACTTTACCGCCTGCGCCATCAGGTGAGCGGTCGAATGGCGAATGAGGTCGAGACCTGCCGCGTCTCGGGCGGTGACGATGTTGAGCTTCGCGTCGTCTTCCAGCAGATACGAGGTGTCTCGCAATCTGCCGTTGACCTCGCCCGCCAGCGCCGCATTGGCAAGCCCGCTGCCGATATCGGCGGCGACCGCCTGAATGGTGACCGGATGATCGTAGTGGCGCTGGCTGCCGTCGGGAAGGGTAATGTCAGGCATTATGGCGTTCTCCAGTGGTGGCCTATACGAGGGGCCACTTGCGCTTAACTTTAACTGTCGCTTGTCGAGCGGCGAGTTTGCGGATATTGGTAGGCGCGATTGGACTCGAACCAACGACCCCCACCATGTCAAGGTGGTGCTCTAACCAGCTGAGCTACGCGCCTGAAATTATTTCTTACTAGCCTTCCCTGGCGAAACGTCTACGCGTACATCAAACACCGGCCCGGACATCCTGTCCGGTCGCTCGCCGGGAAAACGACACGTTAAGTGTCGTTTTCTCTCAATCCGGCTCGCCCAGCTGAGCTACGCGCCTACAAAAAACCTTCATTGTCGCCTTCCATGACGAAGGCTGTTATCGAAGCTTGGCCCAGACTTGTTTGGGCGCTGGGCGGGCGAAAGCGCTAGTCGCTTGTTTCCGGCTCGCCCATCTGAGCCACGCCTGTGCTAAGGGCCTGAAAGTATCAGTATTCAGTTTAACCGGCAACCACTTTTTTGGTAAGTCCGTTGCTGCGAGGCAACTTCTGTCAAGGACAAGTCGGTGGATCAACCTGTCAGCCTGCTTGCTGTTGGGTCGCGCCCATCAGCTTATCCCTTAACTGGCCGATCTCATCACGCAGCCGCGCGGCTTGTTCGAATTCCAGGTTCCTGGCGTGTTCGTACATGCGCTGTTCAAGCTGCTTGATGCGCTTGGCGGCGTGCTCGGGCGAGCGGCTGGCATAATCGACCACGTTCTCCGCCACTTTCGCGTAACGCCTGGGCGACGCGGCCTGGCTGCCGGCGTACGCGCCTTCCATGATGTCCGCGATTTTCTTCTGGATGCCCTTGGGCGTGATGCCGTGCTGAGTATTGAAATCGATCTGCCTGTTGCGCCGGCGGTCGGTCTCATCGATCGCGCGCCGCATGGAATCGGTGACCGTATCCGCATACATGATCACCTTGCCGTTGAGATTTCGTGCGGCGCGGCCGATGGTCTGAATCAGCGAGCGATCCGAGCGCAGAAATCCCTCCTTGTCGGCGTCGAGAATTGCCACCAGCGAAACCTCGGGTAAATCCAGGCCCTCGCGCAACAGATTGATGCCGACCAGCGCGTCGAACTCACCCAGCCGCAGATCGCGGATGATCTCCACCCGCTCGACGGTGTCGATATCCGAATGCAGATAGCGCACGCGCACACCGTGTTCGAACAAATATTCGGTCAGATCCTCGGCCATGCGCTTGGTCAGGGTGGTGACCAACACGCGTTCGTTTGCCGCCGCGCGCTGATTGATTTCGGACAACAGGTCATCCACCTGACTGCGCACGGGGCGCACCTCGATCTCGGGATCGATCAGGCCGGTGGGCCGCACCAGCTGCTCGATGACCGCATCGGAATGCGTCTGTTCATACGGCCTGGGCGTGGCGGAGACAAAGATTGTCTGCGGCATCAGCGCCTCGAATTCCTCGAACTTCAGCGGCCGGTTGTCCAATGCCGAGGGCAGCCGGAAGCCGTATTCGACCAGCGTTTCCTTGCGCGACCGGTCGCCGCGATACATGCCGCCGAACTGCGGGATGGAAACGTGGCTCTCATCGATTACCAGCAGCGACGCCCCCGGCAAGTAATCCATAAGACAAGGTGGCGGCTGACCGGGCTCACGTCCGGAGAGAAATCGCGAATAATTTTCTATGCCGGGGCAATACCCAAGCTCGCGGATCATCTCCAGGTCGAACTGCGTCCGTTGTTCAAGCCGTTGCGCCTCCACCAGCCGGTTGGCCTTGTACAAGACCGCCAGGCGTTCGCGCAGCTCCAGCCCGATGGCCTCCACGGCTTCGAGCAAGGTTTCGCGCGGCGTGACGTAATGCGTCTTGGGAAAGATCGTCAGGCGCGGCACCGAGCGGATCACCTCGCCGGTTAACGGATCGAAAAAACTCAGGTTCTCGATCTCGTCGTCGAACAGCTCGATTCTCACCGCCTCGCGCTCGGAGTCGGCGGGATGCACATCGATGATCTCGCCGCGCACCCGGAAGGTGCCACGACGCAGCTCCAGGTCGTTGCGCGTGTACTGCAGCTCGGCCAGCCGGCGCAGAATCCGTCGCTGATCGATCCGGTCGCCGCGATCCAGATGCAGCACCATCTGCAGATAAGTGCGCGGATCGCCCAGACCAAAGATTGCCGAGACGGTCGCCACGATCACGGTGTCGTGACGCGACAGCAGCGCCTTGGTCGCCGACAGTCGCATCTGCTCGATATGCTCGTTGATCGAGGCATCCTTCTCGATGAACGTGTCGCTGGAGGGCACATAGGCCTCGGGCTGGTAATAGTCATAGTATGAAACGAAATATTCCACCGCGTGCCGCGGGAAGTATTCCTTCATTTCGCCGTAAAGCTGCGCCGCGAGCGTCTTGTTGGGCGCCATGATGATGGTCGGACGCTGAATGTGCTCGATGACATTGGCGATGGTGAACGTCTTGCCGGAGCCAGTAACGCCCAGCAACGTCTGGCGCGCCAACCCGGCCTGCAGGCCATCGACCAGCTGCGCGATCGCGGCGGGCTGATCGCCCGCGGGTTCATAATGCTTTTCGATTTTAAAGCCAGCGCTCATGGGTCTTATCTCGTTCAGGCGATTCGAGTATCATGTCGGCCTTTTGTTTCACTGAACCCTTGTCGATGCAGCGCGAAACAAATCCATTGGACATCAGGTTATCCAGCCGCGTGCAGCGGATCAGGCCGTCGGCCACGCTCGCGGTCACCGCGCTGGCCAATCAGCTCAAAGCGCAGGGCCGCGACGTAGTGGGCTTAGGCGCGGGTGAGCCAGACTTCGATACACCCGAACACATCAAACAGGCCGCCGTCGACGCCATGCGCGCCGGCGACACCAAATATACGCCGGTGGACGGTACCATCACGCTGAAACGCGCGATTATAGAGAAATTTCATAAAGACAATGGGCTGGATTACGCGCTGGACCAGGTGCTCGTGTCCTGCGGCGGCAAGCAAAGCTTTTACAATCTCTGCCAAGCGCTGCTGGACGCGGATGACGAGGTCATCATACCGGCGCCCTACTGGGTCTCCTATCCGGATATGGCGCTGCTGGCGGATGCCAGACCCGTGTTCATCCCGACCTCGCAGGAGCAGGGCTTCAAGATCACGCCGGAACAGCTACGCGAGAATTTGACGCCGCGTACGCGCCTCATGGTGCTGAACAGCCCATCTAATCCTACCGGCGCGGCCTATACGGCGAGCGAGCTTGAAGCCCTGGCCGAGGTGTTGATGTCCCACCCGGACGTGATCGTGGCGACGGACGACATGTACGAGCACATCATGTTCGGGGGCACAGCGTTCATCAACATCCTCAACGTGTGCCCCGAATTGAACGATCGCACCATCGTGCTCAACGGCGTGTCCAAATCGTACGCCATGACCGGCTGGCGGATCGGTTACGCGGGGGGACCGCGCCCGCTGATCAAGGCAATGACGAAGGTGCAGTCGCAAAGCACTTCCAATCCGTGCTCCATTGCGCAAGCCGCGGCAGCGGCGGCGCTCACCGGCGATCAGGCCTGCGTCGAAGCGATGCGCGTCGCCTTCGAAAAGCGCCATGATTATGTCGTGGCGGCCCTTAACAAAATCAATGGCATTTCCTGTCTGCCGTCAGCCGGTACGTTTTATTGTTTCCCGAGCGTGCGTGGCGTAATCGAGCATATGCCCGGCATGGAGAACGATATCGCGCTGGCAGAATACCTGCTGGACAAGGGCGGCGTCGCGCTGGTGCCGGGTGCGGCCTTTGGCGGTCACGGGCATTTGCGCATCTCGTTCGCCACGGATATGGCGACTCTGGAGAAGGCCATCGCGCGCATCGCGGCCGCCGTTTCGCCGTAACATAAGTTGACCGTCCACCCGGCGACCGGTAGTATTTTCCCCTTAATTCCCCGGTAGCTCAGTCGGTAGAGCGGGTGACTGTTAATCACTAGGTCGGCGGTTCGAGCCCGTCCCGGGGAGCCATAAAAACAAAGACATAGCCGGATAGTAAGCTCCCTCCTTCTCTAGCAAGTCACCAGAAAGTCACCAGTGAAACTGATTTCGCGTCTATGCCCATGCACGTAACGACGAAATGGCGGGGCTCAGGAATAGCTCGGCGCCTTGTAATCGCGCTAAGCGTTGGTTGGTTTGGATCATGAGGCCGTGATTAGAGCGTCGTCGGCATTGCCGACGATGTAGGCGAAGGGTCAATCCGGGCGACCGGGAGTTAGAACTTGTCTCGGTCCTCCCAAATGTCTTGCTTGCGTCGGTCTTGCCCTGAACGGCGCGGTTCCTTGGCGATCTCAAATCGCACCAGCTCACGGCGGTCCGCGTTTACTCGGCGCGGGCCGCGCCGCCGTTCCGGGCCGGTATAGGGCCGCTGATCATCTTTCACAGGATAGGCTCCAAGCGCCGCAGTAACCTACTGTATAAACGCGTCTCTGTAGACGCTAGCGAAAAGCAGATGAAGCACCTGGCATCGGCGATAGAGTGGCGGCCTCAGACGTGAAAAACCCCGCCACAAGGGGCTCAATGTGCCTTAGTATGAGTTCAGGTATAACAACCGTGCGTTAGAAGACGGCGAGTGGGTAGAGATGATGGAAAAGCCAAGACGTAAAGATAGCCCAGGCCCGCCGCCAAGGCGTGTCAAGATCAACAAGTCCTGGGAGAAAGCCGTGAAAGATGCTCTGAAACAGAAGCGTCCGAAAGAGGGATGGCCTAAGCCGGAAAAGAAGAAGGATCGGGGTACCTAGACATGCGCTGAAAAGGCCAGCGTCCTAAGTGGTGGGAGAGGGTAAGTTCCCTCGGGGCGAAGAGCCCCAACTGCCATCAGTGCGCTAGCCTTTGAACTTAGTATAGGCTCATTTTCGACAGATACCCACTTCCGAAAGAAAAAACCCCGCTACAAGAGCGGGGCTTAATGTTCTACTGCGCCCATCCGTAGGCGCTCATCCATGAATTTCGGCTTCTTCCTGAAGCGTGGCCCTTCCCTTGGCCCGTGGCACCTGCCTTGGTGCCGCAAGACGGACTCTATCGGGTAGTATGAAAAGCGAATAGATGCCGCCCGACGAATAAGCCGCGGTTGGCGATGCTCAGCCCGAGCGGGTGATATTGGCGATGATGCGGATTCTCACGTTTCTGATATTTGTGTTCGTACTTGCAACTCCCGCGCTGGCCGACAGCCTCATGGGCCGTGTGGTGGGTATAGCTGATGGGGACACGCTTACTCTTCTGGACGCCAGCAACACGCAGCACAAGATCAGGCTATCGGGCATAGATGCGCCGGAGCGTGGGCAGCCGTTCGGGACGGTCTCAGGCGATCACCTGGGAGCGCGTGCGCGCCACACTCCAAATCCGAATATCGCAATATCGTTCAACTCGGCCTAATTTGGACGCAATGAAATGAACGTGTTTCAGGTACTTCCCGCGACGCCGCACAGCCTGTTCTTGCCGGCGAGCGTCTGCGTCACCATTCACCGCACACATCTATCCCGATACAGCCGCGACGTTACCGAGCGCCCCTAACGAAAGGTCGCCGTGAACGTGCCCGGCGCGGAAGGTGTCGTGATCACGTGCGACTGAGCGCCGCCGTCGGACCAGGATCGGAACACGTAGCGCCGGCCAGATGCATCGGTCTGATTGGGAGCAACGACGTTGATCCGATAGCCATCCCACGACGTATACGACTTTGGCGCCGTTACGCCCTGGCCGTTGATCTTGAGCCTGAGATTAGTCGGCACGCTTGCGAAGTTGACCTTCACAAGCCTGGGCAGCACGTTGTGCACAACGGCCGTTTCCAGTCCGCGCGCATCTTTCGCCACCAGTCGAACCTCCAGATAACTCGTCCTGGCCGCAACGAGATCTTCCGGCGCGGGCGCCGTGACGACGATGCCGTTGCCTGCCTGAGGGCCGAAATACGGATGCGTATGGGCACCGTGATGCAGCAACACCGTCCAGCGCAGCGCGCTGCCCGGCAGCGTCCGATTGCTTTCGTCAACCGCGCTGGCGCGCAACGTTAACGACTGCCCGACCTTGAAACGCGCATCCGCGGACGGCGACAAGACGGTCACACGTGGTGGTGTATGGCCGGCATCGATGCGCACGCTGGCCTGCGCCTCGCCGCCCCGCCCATCATTGACCGTAAGCGTCGCAAAATACGCGCCTTCGGCAGAATAGGTATGGGAAACGTTGCGTCCGAAGGCCGGTGGAGATCCATCGCCGAAATTCCACGCGAAGGTCAGCGCGTCGCCATCCGGATCGCTGCTCTGCGAGCCGTCGAAGCTAACGTTGAGCGGCAAGGCGCCGTATCTCGGGCTCGCGCTGGCGACTGCGGCAGGCGTGAGATTTCCGCTGCCGCCGAAGCTGATGCGTCTTATCTGACCGCCATTGGCATACGTCGTATAAAAGAGCGCCCGGCCCCCGTTGTATGGTCCAAATACCATGGAGACGGCGCTGCTCGAGCCAAGACCGGTGGCGAATTCCTGTGACTTATAGCTGCCATCTGCCTGGGGCAGCAGCCGAAAAATCTTTCCGCAGGTGTAGTCACTGTACAGATAGTTGCCGTTGTACTGAGCGGGCCAGTGACCGTTGGGCACGAAGGCGGCGCCCGTGACGGCCGAACAACCTGTGTTGCGACCGTACGCATAGATCGGGTTGGTGAACTGCGCCGGCGTGCGCGAGCAGGTCACACTGCCGCGCTGACAAAATCCTTCACGCACATTCCAGCCATAGTCGGCGCCCGCCCTGCCCTCGTCTATCTCTTCCCAGGTGTTCTGGCCCACATCATTGATAAAAAATCGCGTCGCACTGCTGTTCGGATCGAACGCAAAACGAAACGGATTGCGAAGCCCTCTCGCGTAGGTCTCCTGGCAATGCTTGCCTTGGACTGTTCTGCCCGTTTGGGCGCAGCGCGCGCTGTCGGCGCCGACAAAAGGATTGCTCGGTGGAATTGCGCCATCGCGCGTGATGCGCAGGATCTTGCCCAACAGGACATGCATATCCCGCGTGGCATCGTTTTGCCCCCCGCAGCCGCTATCCAGCGCGTAGTCGCAACCGCCATCGCCGACGCTCACATACAGGTAGCCGTCCTTGCCGAAATGCAGGTCTCCGGCGTTATGGCTCCCTTTGGCGGACGGGATGTTGTCAATCAGTATCCGCTCGCTCGCCAGGTTGATAATGTTGGTATTGGAGAGCGTGAAGCGCGAAACGCGATTAACAGGATTGTCACTGGACTGCGGCATTTCCAAGGGACATATGCCGGACTTGTTAAACGTGTAAAACACGTAGATGTAATGATTCGTGGCGAAGCCGGGATCGACGGCCACGCCCAGCAGCCCGCGCTCGCTATTCGAGCACACGCGATTATCGAGGCTCAAATCCGTGGCAGGTGACCCTGTCAAGCCATTATTCTGATAAACGTGCAGACGCCCCGGTTGTGATGTGATCAGCATGCGTCCGTCGGGCGTAAATGCAATCGCTGTGGGTTGATCGATGTCAGCGACGAACGCATCGGCGAAACCCGGTGGCAATGCGGCCTGGCCCGGCCGGGGCATCAGGGCAGCCGCGGCTACGACAAGGCAAGTCGCAGATAACCAATTCAACCTAGATTGCCGCATACGACCCCCCTCATGATCGTTGTGCCGGATTTCGAGCCGCGAGTGTCCGCTATTCGAAGTCAAAAAAAAAGTGGCGCCCGGCGGCATCGCTTCATACACATGGCCCGTCGTGGCTCCCAATTCTGGTAGTCCTCAGTCACAGCACTCGCCGAGACCCTTACCGGCCGCGTGGTCAAAATCGCCGATCAGGTTATCAGGGATAGATGCGCCCGAACGCGGCCAGCCGTTTGGAACGGTTTCAGGCGCTCCCTTAGGAAAGTTGGTGTTCGGAAAGGAAGTAAGGATCGACTATGACAAGCGCGACCGCTACGGGCGTAGCGTGGGCAAGGTGCTTATTGCCGATGACGATGCCAATCTGAAGCAGGTCGAGGCTGGGCTTGCATGGCATTACAAAGCGTACGACAGAATCCGCTCGACCGCCAGATATACGCACTGACTGAGGTACAGGCCCGCCGTGAGCATATTGGCTTGTGGCAGGAGGGCCAACCCTGTTCCGCCCTGGGAGTGGCGCAAACGGGATCTACAGGCTCGTGAGGCCGCTCCTGTAGTCAGCTAGGCCCGTGTGATGCCGCCATGCGCCAGGTCAGGGAGTGCGGCGGATCGGGCATTGATGGCGATGGGGATGGGGTGCCTTGTGAGGCAATGTGTCGATAATGGCTAAACCCACTACCATCCGGGAACCGTACAACGACGGCTACTTAAGGAAATTGCTCACAAACACAAAATTGCTGATAGGTGCTGATCTCGATATTCGGCGATGGGCGTGCTGACCGTATTGGCTAGCGAAAAGATTTGGAAGGTCGCATAAAGAAAAGCCGCCGCTTCTGCGGGGCAATAGGAAGTTAGATTAGGTGATACCATGAGTAAGCATCAATCGAAGCAATGAGGTAGGTTCAAAAAAGTGGACGCCTTCAACCTTGTTATAGTGAAGGTCGGAGGTATGAGATGAAGAGACTACCAAGACAGCGATACACGAAAGAGTATCGGGAGCAGGCGGTGAAGCTGGTTACGGAGGAGAAGCTCACGATCCCGGCGGCGGCGCGACGGTTGTCGATGTCGCAGAAGACGCTGGCGAATTGGGTGCATAAGGCGCGGCAAGGTCAGTTGGCCGAGGTCGGTGACGCTCGCAAGCCGGTAACGGCGCTGGACGCTGAGGTGTCGCGATTGAAGCGGGAACTGGCCGAAGCTCGGATGGAGCGTGACATCTTAAAAAAAGCCACCGCGTACTTTGCCAAGGAGTCACTGCCAGGTACGCGCTCATGAAGAGTTTACGACTCCAGTACGATTTGAGCATGTTGTGCCGGGTGTTGGCTGTCTCCCGCAGCGGGTACTATGCCTGGGCGTCGCGCAAGGGCTCACCCCACGCCCAGGAGCATGCGCGTTTGGAGGTGGCGATAAAAGCGGCCCACGAGCGAACACGGCGAAGCTACGGGCCTGAGCGACTGCAGAAGGAACTGCAAGCGGACGGCCACTGCGCCGGTGTAGGCCGCATCAAACGGTTGCGCAACAAGCTTGGGATCCGCTGTGTCCGGCGGCGCAAGTTCAAGGCGACGACCAATTCCGATCACAATTTGCCGGTCGCGCCGAACCTGCTGGGACAGCGCTTTGTGGCCACTCGGCCGAACGCAGTGTGGGTGACAGACATTACCTACGTCCCCACCGATGAAGGCTGGCTGTACTTGGCGGGCATCAAGGATCTGTACACCTGTCAGCTCGTCGGCTACGCGATGAGCGAGCGCATGACCAAGGCGTTGGTAGCACAGGCGCTATTTCAGGCGATGGCCATACAGCGCCCGCCATCCGGCCTCATCCATCATTCTGACCGTGGCTCGCAGTATTGCTCAGCGATGTATCAGCGCATACTCAAGCAGTTCGGCATGACGGCCTCGATGTCCCGGCGCGGGAACTGTTACGACAACGCCCCGATGGAGAGCTTCTGGGGCACGTTGAAAACCGAACTCATCCACCAGCGACGCTACTCGACACGCCAGTGTGCGCAGCAGGAGATCACCGAATACATCGAGATTTTCTACAACCGGCAACGGCGCCACTCCCGACTGCGTTATTTATCGCCAGCAGCATTTGCCCAGCAGTACTACAGGACGCAACAGTCAGCCTGATGCGACTCATGGCGTCCACATTTGACGACCGAGGTCAAATAGACGTATTACGCCATTATTTGTGCCACCCATACGGTCAGCGATGATCCTGCCCATCCTTTGGACCGTGCAGCGGGGCCGGAGCGCATAACCGGCATGACTATAGAAGGACTGTTGTCACGGGCTGGCTTGGACGACACTGCATGGCGTGGGAGTTGCCGAGACGTTATAGGCGGCGCGCCCAGAGAAGATTCTGGATCACTCGCCGTTTCTTCTGGCGCTTAACCGGCGAGACCGCGATCAGAATGAAAGGCTGATTTCCCCCGATAAGCCGTGGGCCGAAAAGATAGAGCAACAAGGCGAGTTTGTCCCGATGGTGGCGGGAGACGGTGACGCCGCGAGACGTTCCTGCAATACACGACCAGGCATTTCGCCATCGACGTCCAGGGATCCAAGGCGGGGGGCGGCGCCGCAACGGAGTCAATGATCGTGTGCGCTGATCACATTCTCTAATTTGGGCCATTTCACCTTGCACCAGCGGCGCCACTGAGCATAAAGCTGTATAGCCTTGATCTTGTCATACCGATAAAGGTAGTTCACCCAAGCATCCGACCTTAGCCGACGCTCGGTGCGATCACGCCAGCGTTCCGCAGCCTGGAGATTCCTCTCAAACCCGTGCTTGCCTCTGCGGTAATACGATGCCAGGAGCCAGCCCGCCTTCCTGTCGCCTGACTGTGCCGCGACAATCAGCAGCAACTTACCATTAAGACCTTCTGGCACAGCGGCGCCTGACAGATACAGGCGGGCAAGCGCGCGCATGGCGTCTCGGTCGTTTTTCCGAACCTGATTCTCCAATAGGGCAATACTCAGCGTACCCATATGTGTCCCTTCAATACGAAAATAGAAGATGCAGAAGATTCTAATACAAGCTGGCGGTATGCCAATGTGATTGGGGTTACCCTGCCATGAGCCGTGAAATAAACGTATGGCTTGTAAGTGACCCTCTCGCCTCGCGTCCTAACGATCAAGGTAACCGGCCGCCGAGGCCGGTGAAGCCGCGCCGAGGGCGGTCCGGTTGACCGCCAGGTTAGGCGCCTTATCCAAGGTACCTAGGCTCCTTGCTTCGACGGGGCGCTTGGGACATTTGGACCCAGGGGCGCGCTGCCTTCGAAGGCTTTTCGCACGATTGCACTCATGTTCCCCGCGACTGCGCTCGACCAACGATCTAGTGAAGTTGGAATTCCGCCAAGCTCGTCGGGATGGGCAATGTTTCTCAACTGTTCAAACATGAAATTCGCAGCCCAGATGGCGAGGTCATAGTGCGGATACTTTGCGACCGTGCTACTGAGATCGTGGTGTGCAACCATTTGATTGCGGTAGTTCACAATCTCGTTGCGGTAGGTTTCCCAATTCGCTTGAGATATGCCAAGCACACCTAGTAGGGCGGCGCGGACCCCGTCATGTCGTTCTCGTGGCACGACTTTTGTCCAATGAGTGTCTTCGTCCCACGAGCCAAATACCTTCGACCACTCAATCGCTGCCGCATCGGCCAATCGATTGATAGTCATGATCCAGAATGTTTGCTTCGGTTCGACAGCAATTCCCTCGATCATGCGACGCACCTTAATCGATTGGGCAAACACCATTAGTCGATGCAAGGGTGCAATGACGGGGTGGCGCGAGTGCACTTTCCGTTCTCGAATTGTCTAGCCGGTACGGCCGGAGGGATGCATCTTGTGACGCCCAACGAGTCTGTAGAAAAAGTCTGTTCCGAAGCGGGTTGCTTGTCACCAATTGGTTTACTTGGTCTGGAGTTGTGCTGGTGGTGTTGCTCGGTGGGCGGC
>JBOIDC010000018.1:0-54607 GCA_050740315.1 Gammaproteobacteria bacterium
CACGCGCGCGTGCGACGCCTCGGCTTGAGCCGAGGGAGCCCGCTCAATCGAGTATCGCGCAGTTGCCGGTCAGCCGGAAGCGGCATTGCGCGTAGCCGCATCACCCGGTCAGGCGCGCCGGCATCTCATCGAACACCCGCACCAACGCTTCACCGACCGCGGGCTCGCTCGCCACATGGCCGCCGGTCTCGATGATCACGAGCTTCGATTGCGGCCAGGCCCGATGCAGGGTCCACGCGGCCTCCAGCGGGCACACGAGATCGCGCTGACCGTGAACCATCACACAGGGCGTGTGTTGCCGCGCCTCCCAATGCAGCGGAACGCCGTCGCCACCCAGAAAGAAATCGTGGTGCGCGTAATGATTAACGATGGACGCCCGGCGCTGAACTTCATCGACATCCGGCGGCTTGTCCTCTTTTTCTGGCGGCAGAAACTGCCTGACCACACGCCCCTCCCAGGCGCCCCACTGGCGCGCCGCGGCCAGCCGCACTGATGGCTCCGGCGCGGTCAGCAAGCGATTGTAAGCGGCCACCGGCTCATGTCGCTCCGACGGCGCCAGATGATTGATGAACGACTCATATTCGCGCGGAAACAGCCGCCCCACCCCATCCGCGCCGTAAAACCACACCAGATCGCGATGTCGCGCCAGGAATGCCCCGCGCAGCACCAGCGCCAAAACGCGCCGCGGTTGCTGCTGACCATAGAGCAGCGCCAGGGTGGCGCCCCATGAGCCGCCATACAGCAACCAGCGCTCGATGCGCAGTTCCGCACGCAACCGCTCCAGATCCTCCAGGAGCGCGTGCGTATCATTGTTCTCCAGGCAACCAGCGGGCCGCGAGCGCCCCGCGCCGCGCTGATCCAGCAGCACGATGCGATACACATCGGGATTGAAAAACCGACGATGGCCCGGCGCGCAGCCCGAACCCGGGCCGCCGTGCAGAAAGATAACCGGGATGCCGTTCGGGTTCCCGCATTGCTCGAAGTAAAGGCGATGCGGTCTTTGCACGTCGAGCATGCCCGAGGCATACGGTTCGATTTCAGGATAAAGATACGCGTCCGGCGCTGCGGGCATGACGATCCGGCATCGGGGTGGGCGTTGAGGGGAACGGGTCTGTCAGCGAGGCTCAGCCGGGCTTTGGCGCGCGACTTACCATGCCGCGTTGTGGATCATAGCCATACACCGCCAGCACGAAAAACACGGCCGTGCTGCCCACAACCACCGCCAGGCTCAGCGCGTTGAGCTGACCATAAAGCGCGAAGCGGATCAGCTCGATGGCGTGTGTGAACGGGTTGACCTGCGCGAGCGCGTAGACAATTTCGGCGCCGGACTCCTGCAGCTTCCACAATGGATAAAGGGCCGAGGAAATAAAAAACATCGGGAAAATCACAAAATTCATGGTGCCGGCGAAATTTTCCAGCTGCTTGATGTGCACCGACAGCAGCAGGCCCAGCGAGCCCAGCATCATCCCGCCCAGAATCAGCGGCGGCAGCGCGTAAAGCCAGCCGATCAGCGGAACGTCGACATCGAACAGCACGCACAACAGCAGAAAAGCGTACGCCTGCAACACGGACAGCAACGTGCCGGCCATCAGCTTGCACAGCAACAGATACCAGCGCGGCAGCGGCGCGGTGAGCAGCAGCCGCATCAGGCCCATCTCCCGGTCGTACACCATTGCCAATGACGATTGCATGCCGTTGAACAGCAGCACCATGCCCAGCAGCCCGGGCGCGATGTATACCTGATACTCGATGTAGGTTTCGTACGGCGGGATGACGGCGACGCCGAATACATTCTGAAAACCCGCGGCAAATACGATCAGCCACAATGCCGGGCGCACCAGCGCGGAAAACAGGCGGCCTTTCTGATGCAGGAATTTCACCACCTCGCGGCTGCCCAGCGCCTGCATGGCCTGCAGCGCATGGAGGGGTGTCATGGCCGCACCTCGTCGGCGCGGCCCAGTTTGCCAAGGGCCCAATGCAGCAACATTAACGCCTGCGGTTGGTAGTCACCTTCGATAAGCAACATCCTAAAAGTCACACTCGCTTTCGGTTTCGTCCAGCCCCAACGTTTCCAGATTGTTCGTCTGGTGCAGGAAACCCTCCAGCGGCGCGCGCGCCACTACCCAGTTCAGGGTCGTGAGAAAGATGGGCTGGCGCAATTGATTATTCCACGGCCGGAAGTCCAGACGATAGCCTTTGAAGCCGTCCAGCACCAGCTCATCACCGCTGATGTAGTCTCGCAAAGTTTCGAAGTCGCTGCTTTGGGTACGCAGCACCGCCTCGGCGATGGCCTTGACAGCGATCCACGCCGACCAGTCGTAACCCGTCATGAGACGCCCGGTGGTCTCGATAAAGCGATCATTCAGCTGCGGCGCGCCATGGCGATTCCAGCTCCAGTGCCACCAGTCGGGCACCAGGCCGGCGGCGCCGACCACCATTTGCGGGAGTTGCGTCTGATAAGGCACATCGCGCGCGAATTCACCTTGGGCATCGATCACCACCACCGCGTCTGCGTCCGAACCGGCGGTCAGTAGCGCGACGTTATTCTGCGCACGCTGACGCGGATCGGCCCCAAGCACGAAATCCTTGACGCCTTCGACGTTCAGCCCGTAGCGCCTGGCCGAGCGCTGGAACGCGCCATAATATTCCTGGTCGGCGGGCTTGGGACCCTTGAGCACCAGCACATCGCGCCATTTCTTGAACACCAGATACTGCGCCAGCGCGTCGGTCAGCATCGAGCGGCTGGGCGCCGTATGATAAAGATTGGACTGACACTGTTGCTGCCGCAAGGAATCATTCAACGCGGAGACGTTGAACAGCATGACATCCTCATCGCTGGCCGATTCGGCCAAGGCGGCGACCTGTTCGGCCGGCAGATCGAGCACAATCAACTTCACGCCGTCGCCAATCATGCGCCGCAGCGCCGGCAGGAGTTTTGCTTCACTGCCGATAATTTCCCGCCGCAATTTGAACTCGACTCCGGCGGCGATGCCGTGAAATTTCGATTCCTCCAGCGCCACCACGGCGCCCGGATACGGGCGCCCCCAGGGTCGCGCGGGATACAGCGCCTCCATAGCGGTTTCGAAATAGCGCAGGTCGTTTCCGAGTTCCAGATAACCGATGGTCAAGGTTCTTTGCGGCTGCGCATACGCCCCTCCGGCGCACGCCAGCATGGTAAGCCACAACAAGAACAGTCCGGTACGTTTCAATTGCATGCTCGCCTCAATCGTCGATCGCAACGCCGTAGGGCACCCGCGCGACCGGCACCGAGCGCGTCACCTCCAGCGCTTCCACATCGATTACCGATATATCGTCGCTTAAGCCATTGACGACGAACAGGGTTTGTTCGTCGGCGGTTAATTCCAGATTCCAGGGACGCTCGCCGACCAGAATATAATCTTCGACATCCATGCCCTCCACGTCCACGACGGCCACGTGATTGGCCCCGCCCAGCGCGACGAAAGCCGTCGCACCATCTTTGGTCATCTCGATACCTACGGGGGTAATATCCTCGGCGCGAAAACCTTCCGGCTCGAAAGCGATCTTATCGACCACCTCATGCGTCGTCGTATCGATGATAGACACGCTGCCGTCGATCTCGCTGGTGACCCACAAATATTTCCCGTCCGGTGTAAGCGCAAAGCGTCGCGGCCGGGCGCCCACGACGATATTATTCGTCAACTCCAGGCTACCCGCGTCGACCACGTGCACCATGCTGGCGACTTCGGAGGTAACATATACGGTCTTGCCATCCGGTGTAGCCAGCACGCCTTCCGGCTCCGGCCCCACATCGACAGCACCGATCTGCTTTTCGCTCTCCAGGTCGAACGCGGTCATCATGGCGTCGTCCTCGTTGGACACATACATCACCTTGCCGTCGGGACTCAGATCGAAGGTCTCCGGATCGTCACCCACGTCCAGCTGATTGACCACTTCCAGCGCCTCGACATCGATCACATCGACGGCATCGCCGTCGCCGCAGGCCACGTACAGCAGCTTACGATCGGGGCTGAAATGCATGCCCCGCGGTCGTTGCGCGGTTGGTATCTCCTTGACCTTCTTGAGCGTGCCCCCTTCGAGCACCACCACGACGTTATCGTCCTCGCTGCTGACGAAAAGATGACCCGAGCCCGCCGCCAGCGCCTGCGCGCCGGGCCATCCCAGCGCCAATGCCAGTCCCAAGGTTCGCGCCAGCAGATATCGGGCTTTCGCGTTGATCATTTTATTGCTCCTCGTTTTTGTCCGGATTAACGCCCGTCATGGCCAGGAAAGCCTCCGACAAACTGTCCGCGCGCGTGTCGCGCATCAGTTCGGCCGGCGCCTTCGCCGCCAGCAGCAGCCCTTGATGCAAGACCAGCACCCGATCCGCCTGCTCCGCCTCGTCCACCAGATGCGTCGCCCATAACACGCCCACCCCGCGCGCCGCGCACAGTTCATGGACATACTTGACCAGCGAGGTGCGCGACGCCGGATCAAGACCGACCGTCGCTTCGTCCATCAATAGAACATCGGGATCGTGCAGCAGCGCGCGCGCGAGTTCGATCTTGCGGCGATTACCGCCGCTCAAGGCCCGGCACGGTTCGCCCGCCCGATCTTCGAGATCGAGACGCTTGAGTTCTTCGCTTATACGCAGACGTGCCCGCTCTTTCTTGAGGCCATGCAGCCGACAGTGAAACAGCAGGTTCGCGCGCACCGTCAGATCCATATCCAGCGTGGGCTGCTGAAAAACCACCCCCATGCCGGCCAGGGCGGCGATCGGCTTGCGGCGGATATCATGGCCACGGATATGAATGTCGCCGCTGTCGGCGACGAACAGCCCGGTCAGCAGCTGAAACAAGGTGGTCTTGCCTGCGCCGTTAGGGCCCAACAAGGCCACGAACTCGCCGGTGCCGACCTGTAGCGTGACATTGTCCAGCGCCTTGCGGGAGCCGTAGGATTTGGTCGCCGACACAACGTTCAGCACTTTGTCCAGCGCCTGCGTGTGTCGCGCGGTCGCGCCGGCATCGTTCACGCGGTCCTCCTTTCAGCGTTTGCGGCGTTGTGGTCGCGCTCGTCACACGCGAGCCCGGACAACAGGTCCGGATGTTCCCGCAGCAGTCGTGCATGGATGTCGCCCACCGCCTCGCCGAAGGGATCGCGCGGACGCGCGAGGTTGACCGGCAACTCCTTGACCACCCGCGCCGGACCGCTGGAGAGAAATATGACCCGATCCGCAACCGCCAGCGCCTCGCGCAGATCGTGAGTCACGTAAAGCACCGTGGGGCGCAACTCAGCCCATAAGTTCATCAATTGCTCGCGCAGCCGCGCCGCGGTGGGGATATCCAGGGAGATGAAGGGTTCGTCCATCAGCATCAGCGCCGGGCGCACCGCAAACGCGCGCGCCAGCGCGACCCGTCGCTGCATGCCGCCGGACAGCTGGCTGGGAAAGGCCTTTTCGGAGCCGCCCAGCTCGACCTCGCGGATCAGCCGCTGGGCGTCTTCGATAGCACTTTTTTCGGCGTTTAGCACCAGCCGCACATTGTCTTCGACCGTCAGCCAGGGCATCAGCCGCGGCTCCTGAAACATGTAGCCGTAACGCACCGGATGCTTATGCCGCGCCGACAACCGCTTGCCGTTGATGCGTATCTCGCCTTCGAATTCCTGATCGAGTCCGCCGACCAGATTCAGCAAGGTGGTCTTGCCGGCGCCCGACGGCCCCACCAGCGAAACGAATTCGCCCGGCCTGGCGTCGAATTCCAGCGCCCGCAGCACATCGGCCTGGGCACCGGGAAAGCGCTTGCGCTCGATCCTTACGGACAGTTCGATCACGTCGCGCGCCAGCGGCTCAAACGGTAATCCAGCGGCCGCATCAG
Source organism: Gammaproteobacteria bacterium (assembly GCA_050740315.1). Lineage (GTDB taxonomy): Bacteria > Pseudomonadota > Gammaproteobacteria > JACCYU01 > JACCYU01 > JACCYU01. Next base: position 5,853 of record JBOIDC010000018.1, read on the forward strand.
CAGGGCCTCGATCAGCAACACTACACCCGCGAACGCCAGCGTGTAGGCGAGGATGCTGGTGATGTCGAAAAACTGAAAATAGGTGCTGAGCTGGAAACCAACGCCGTTGCTGCGTCCGAGCAGTTCTACCACCAGCACGATCTTCCAGATCAGCGCCAGACCGGAACGCGCGGCGGCCATCAGATAGGGATAAAGCTGCGGCATGTAAACCTGACTCAACTTGAGCGATCTCGGAAGATCGAACGCGTCGGCGACCTGCAGAAGTTTTCGATCCACCGCGCGCGCGCCCTCGCGCACGGTTACGACGACGGTGGGGATTTTGTTCAGGGCCACGGCGGTCACCGCCGCCGCTTCCGTCAACCCGAACCAGATATAACACAGAATGATGGTCACCAGTGCCGGGATGTTGAGCCCCAGCACAAGCACGCCATCCAGGCTCGCGTCCAGCCGCAGATAGCGGCCCATGATGATGCCCAGGGCGGTGCCGACGAGCATGGCGATGGTGAACGCGGCGGCCACCCGCAGCAAGGTTACGCCCAGATGAAAAAAAAGCTCGCCTTCGGTCGCGTGCTGCCAGAAGCTTAAGAGCACCACATCGGGACCCGGCACCATCGGGTCGTCGAGCAAATACGCAACGCCCTGCCATATCACCAGAAACCCGACCAGCGACAGGCCGCGCAGCCAGCTATCGCTCGGTGTGGCGATCACTGCGCCGGCGTTCCGACCTTGAAGCCTTGCCAGAAAGTCCCGGGAGTTAGCGACGTGCTGGGCCCGACCAGTTCGCTACCGCCCTCGCGCGCCAGGATTTGAAACACCTGATTGGCGGCCGAGATCTCCGCCTTGCCGAATCGCTGCGGAATTCCTTGCCGATACGCTGTGCGCAACGCCCGCAAGGTCGCCTCATTTTCCGCCTGGGTCAGCGGTTCGATCCGCTCCCATTCCTGCTCCGACTCCGCCAGTATTTGCTTGGCGGCGTAAGTCGCGCGCAGAAATCCCGTCACCAGTGCGCGATTTTCCGCCGCCCAGTCTTCGCGGAACACCCATACCAGCAGCGGCACGGATTCTTTGATGCCGAGCTCCGCCAACGCCTCATCCACGCCGATCAGTGGCTTCATGCCCGCCGCTTTCAGTCGCGCCGCGTAATGCCAGTAGTTGATCACCGCCGGCAGCTCGCCCTGGAGCGCGAGCTCATTCAAAAGCGGGGGCGCGGCGTACGTCGGCTGCACCAGATCCGCGAGGTCCTCGCCCAGCGTCTGCTTCGCGTACGCGCGCAGCAGCAGCCAGCTCTTGTCCACCGGGCCACCGGCCACGCCCAATTTTCTACCCGCCAGATCTTCGAGAGATCTGATGCCGGCCTCGGGACGCACCATCAGCGAGCCTTCGGTGAGCGAATAGGGAACCGCGGTAAATTCTCGGTTGGCGGCCCGCTGTCGGGAAACCCAGATCCAGTCACCCACCACCATATCGATGTCCCCGCTTTGCAGCGCGACGTTCAGGGCATTGGTGGAACTCAGCGGCACGATCTCCATCTCCACGCCCTCGCGCTCGGCGAGTTTATGATGCTCGACCACGTCCAGTTCCCACGACACGGTGCCAAATTGCAGCACACCCACGCGCAATGGCTCTTCGGCGAGTACCGCGCCGCTCACCACCAGCAGCAACGCAGCGAGCACCACGCCGTAGAGACGGTGTGAAAAGCTTGGCTGGAATCTGAAGAACGAACGAACGGCTTCGGCGGCGTGATTCATCAGCGGGTTGTCGATTCTGTGGCAATACAAGGCATGGACATGCTCTCAAAAACAAAATTCACTTTTTCGCCCGGCAGGATAGCTGGCCGGCGGCGTTCAGGAAAAACTCCTGGGCGCGGCACCGCATCGGCATGCTTCGACCAAATCGCTACTGAGTGCGCGCGTAACCGGTCAGCTCGACATAGCCCCAGCCGCCGGCCGGTCTCGCGTCACAGGTGCCGGTGACATCGACGGCGCCTTCCCAGTAGCGCACGAAGCCGTGCAGTTCCTGGTCGGGCACGATCGGCGCGACGGTTAAACGGCAATCACGCGCCGGCACCGTCAGCCGCCACCCCGCGGGGTATTCTCCGCCGAGGGGGCTGGGCCAGTGCGCGAGCGTCTCGATGCTAACGTCTTCGGCGGTCAGCGGGAAGGCCTTGCCCTGCGCTGCGACCCATACGCCGCCGCTATGAGGATCGGTGGCGCCACGGGCACCGCGCAAGCGATAGAACATCAGCTCGGCGCCATTATCGAATTGCAGCGCGAACCAGTCCCAGCCTTGCTGATGCTCCGCAAGCGAACCGCTGCTCCATTCTCGATCCAGCCATGACAGCCCGCGCACGTCAACGGTCTCCGCGCCGAGCTTAAGCGTACCGACCGTGGCCAGCCGCGTGTACGAATAATAGTACGACGCGTCACCCTGCGCACTCTTGCGATCCAGTCCTCGATCGCCCTGCAGCACCCGCGGTTTCAGCGGCGTGAGCGCTAGCGTCAGCTGCAAATTGCCGGCGGCGGCTTCAAGCCGCCAGGGGAAGCCGCCGCCGGGTTTCGCGGCCACCTGCCAGCCTTCAAGCCAGATCCTGAAGGGATTCGATCGGGCGCCCGCCAGCCCCAGTGCGCCCCGGCTGAAACGCTCATGGAATTGAAACCGCTGCCCTTGCCGGTCGGTAAACGCGAGGTGCGCGATATATAACTGATTTGTCGTCCACGCCGACTCGGCTGGTGCCGGCGCGGGGCTTAGCGCCACGCGAAACAGCGTGAACTCGTAGCCAAAACGGCGGCCGTCATCGGCGCGCAGGTTGCCGGTGAAATACCACCACTCATGACGGAATCTCGGATGCGGGCCGAAGTCCGCCGGAAACCGGAAGCGGCGCGCTCGATCCGCCTGCGCATAGCCCGCGCCGCTGCCCAGCAGCACGGCTAGCGTATTTTCTTCGCGCGCGGGCGCTGAATCCAGGCCCATAAAACGGGCACCCAGGGCCAGCATTACCACGAGCGCCAGAAATACAAGAATCAGCCGGCCGGTGGACATCTATTCCGTCCGCAACGCTTCCGCCGGCCGCAAAGTGGCCGCCTTGAAGCCGGGGTAGATACTGGCAGTCAGCGCCGCCACCACCGCCAGCAGCAGCGCCAGCAGCAGCGCCTCGGGCGCGATCGAGACCGGCATGCTCCAGCCGAACGCACGGCGATTGATGACCTCGATCAACACCAGCGCCATGACGACCCCCAGCGGCATCGCCAGCAAACCGGTACACAGGCCCAGCAAGCCGGCTTCGCCGGTAATCAATGCGGCGACCTGGCCCGGCGTGAACCCGGTTGCCCGCAGCACGGCGAATGCTTTGCCCCGCTCCAGCAACAGCGCCATCAACGCGCTTAACACGCCCACCGCGGCGACCACCAGCGCCAGCAGGCGCAGCACGCGAGTGATCGTGAACGTGCGGTCGAAGATCGCCATCGTTTGCGCGCGCAGCTCGCGATTCGCGCGAACAAGCACCGGCTGCGCAGCTTTTGCAGCGGCGCGCAGGCGCCAGACAACCTGTCGCACCGAAACATCCGCACGCAGGTATACGCCCAGCGAAGATACGCCGCGATCCCGCCACCAGCGCTCGTACAGCGCTCGAGAAATCGCCACCACGCCCTGCTCCGAACCATAATCGTAAAAGACGCCGGCGAGCTTGAACCGCCGGTCGCCGTAATCGGTGCGCAGCTCGATGGAATTTCCAACGTTGAGTTGATGGTGATAAGCGTAAGGTTCCGAAACGAGTATGGCCGCACCGCGGCTGAGCGCGCGCCGGGCAGCCTGCGGGTCGCCTGCCTTGAACCGAAACCTCTCTGACCCGGAAGGCTCCATCACGTGTAGACGCGCCTCGTGTGCGCCCGCTTGCACGGTCACCCAGCGATGGGTTTCGATAGCCGCAATCCCGTCAACCCGTGCAAGCCGCTTGATCAGCGCGGGCGCAAGCACGGAGCGGGCGCCGTCCCCCTCGGAGGCAGGCAAGCTCACATAAACATCGGCCCGCAAGGTCGAGTCTAGCCAGTGGGCGACCGAGTCGCGAAAGCTGTCGATCATGATGGTGACGCCTGCGGTGGCCGCCACCGCCACCACGAGCGCCGCGACCGCCACCGCGGTGCGGCTCAAACTGGCCTCGACACCTCGCGCGACCAGCCGGCCGGTAAGGCCAAAATACCGGGTCAGCGGTGCCCGCGCCAGCTTCGTGAAGACCGCTACGGCCGCGGGCATGACCAGCGCGTAACCCACCGACAGCAGAAATAGTGCGGTGAAACCAAGCCACAGCGAGCGGCCGGAAGTCAGCAGCAAACCGCCGGCAAGCATTACAACCATGCCCGCCGGCGTGAGCCAGTTCACCAGACGTCGTGCGCCGCGCTCCAGCGAAGAGCGCGTGCGCGCCTCCAGCGGTGTGGCGCGCGCGGCCTCTGCCGCAGGACCAATGGCCGCCAGCAGACTGGTGCCGATACCCAGCGCGGCGCCGGTGGCCATCGTCGCGGGATCCACCGCCCAGCCATTTACGTTGAGCGTGAAGTACAGATCATTGATGGTGCGCGTGACGAGCGCAAGCAGTGCCTGCCCCAGCACCGCGCCGCCCGACAGGCCGACGAGCACCGCGAGCAGACTCAATGCAAACGCTTCGGCGAGCACCACGCGGAAGATCTGCGCGCGGCTTGCGCCCAGCATGCGCAGATTCGCGATAAGATCGCGGCGTCGTAGCACCGATAGACTCATGGTGCTGTAGATGAGAAACATCCCGATCAGCAGCGCCAGCAGACTCATGGCGGTGAGGTTGATGACGAACGCGCGTGTCATCCGCACCATGGCCGCGCTGCGCGCTTCGGCGCGCACGAGGCGTGCGTCGGACGGTAACAGCGCGTCGATACGCGCACGCAGACGCTCGCCCTTGACGCCGCCTGGCAGCTTGAGATCGATGCCGCTCAAGCGACCGAATCGGTTCAACAGCGCCTGTGCGGTGCCGATATCGGCGACCATCAAACCGTCGATCGCCGCCCGCGGCTGAGGGCCCGGGTCGAGATGCGCGAGCAGGCGCACCGTCCGCCGCCGACCATCGGCCACCAGCGTAAATTGACGGCCGGGCGCAAGCCCCAGACGCTTGCTGGTGTCACGCGCCAGCAGCACGCTGCCCGGCTCCGCGATCAGCCGGTCGACCGGAATCTCACTGCCGAGCGCGGCGTAATCGCGAATCGGCGCTTCCGCGACGGGATCGACACCCAGCAGACGCAGCGTCTCGCCGCGAACCTTGACGAACCCTTCCAGCACGGGTGCGCTGTGGCGAAATCCAGGCTCCAGGCGCAGTTGCCGGTAGAGTGCCTCATCCAGACCGTGAGCAGTACCGGTAATCCGGTGCGTGGCGCGGCCCGACACCGCCTGCATGGAAAGTTCGAACGACTGCCTGGCGGCGCTGGTTGCCCCATCGACCGCGACCACGACGGCCACACCCAGCGCAACCCCGGCGACCGCCAGACCCAGCTGCCAGGGATAGCGCAGCAGATAGCGCAGGCTCGCCCGCGCCAGCAAGCCGTCAGTGTAGGAAATCAAATCGAATCTACGGATATGCGAGATACCGCGCGCTTCAACCCTTGTCCGCGAGACAGGTTCGAGGCCAAGCGACGAACCTGGAGGCGGACAAACCTGTTGTGCGCGTCAGGTGCCAACGGATCCGCTCGAGCCGCATGCACGTACCGGAGCACGCATCAGTCTTTGTCATGCCGGAACCAGACGGCCGTTTGTCATCGATAGCACGCGATCCGCCAGCGCCGCGAGCTGTTCGCTGTGAGTCACCAGAATCAGGGTTGCGCCGGCGGCGCGCACCAGGCCATCGAGCAGCGCGGCGATGCGCACGCCGCTGTCGGCGTCCAGATTGCCGGTCGGCTCATCCGCCAGGATCAACCGCGGCCTGTGTACCAGGGCGCGGGCGATCGCGATCCGCTGCTGCTCGCCGCCGGATAGCACATCGGGAAAGCTGCCCGCGCGATCCGCCAATTCGATCTTGGCGAGCATGGCCAACGCCAGATCGCGCGCCTGCGGCGGCCGATGGCCATTCAGTGCCAGCGGCAGGCACACATTTTCCAGCACGGTAAGGGTTGGGATCAGATTGAACGACTGATAAATGAAACCGATGTGCGAGCGCCGGAATACCGTGCGCTCGTGCTCCGGCAGCGCGGTGATATCTTGACCCTCGATCTCGATTACCCCCGCATCCGGGTGATCGATGCCGCTGATCAGGTTCAGCAGGGTCGATTTGCCGCAGCCGCTCTGCCCGATCACCGCCGCGAACTCGCCGCGCGAAAACTCGGCGTTCAGGCTGTCCAGCACGGGCCTTGAGCGCCCGCCCTCGGAATACGAGCGGCTCACGCCGCGCAGACAAACGAGTTTGGAACCTTCCACTTAATCAGCCGAATCAAGCGCTGTAATCCAGTAGAGAAACAGGGCAAAGACCCTGTTAGTCAGAAGCGGCAACCGCAACTCGGGCACCCGCGACCCGCTATCGATCTTTAAGTCTGCGCCGTCGGCCGGCGCCGTTCAAGCCGCGCCGCGGGGAGTTCATGCGGCAGCGGCCGATTCAGTACGGGCTTGCGTTGCAGCCGCATTGGCGTCAGCCGGCGAATTCCTCCAGCGGCTGCGGGCGGCCGATGCCGTAACCTTGCGCGTAATCGACGCCGATATCGCGCAGCTTCTGCAATATGGCGTCATTCTCCACAAACTCGGCAATCGTCTTTTTGCCCATGACGTGTCCGATGCCGTTAATGGACTTGACCATCTCGAAATCCGTTGGGTCGTCCACGATGTCCTTGACGAACTGGCCGTCGATCTTGAGAAAGTCCACCGGGAGATTCTTGAGGTAAGCGAAAGACGAGAGACCGCTGCCGAAATCGTCCAGTGAAAACAGACAGCCGCGCTCCTTGAGCACGCTGATGAAGCGCATGGCCTTGGTCATGTTGACGATCGCCGCCGTTTCGGTGACCTCGAAACAGATCTTTTCGGGCGGAATTCCAGACTTTTCGAGCTGATACAGCACCGCATAACAGAATTCCTCATCCACCAGCGAATGCCCTGACAGATTGATGGCGCACAGGAACGTGCGCTCCAGCTGCGCCGGATGATCCTTCAGCCAGGTGAACGCGGTGTTGACCACCCAGCGATCGAGTTTGGGCACCAGATTGAAACGCTCGGCGGTCTGCAGGAATGAATCCGCCGCCAGGATACGGCCGTCTTTGCCGCGCATGCGCACCAGCAGCTCGTAATGAAGACCTGCGGTTTTGCCGGTCGCGATCGACACGATCGGCTGGTAGTACAGGGTGAAGCGACCTTCCTCCAGCGCGCGGTCGATCTGTAATACGCGCTTGATTTCCGTGTCGCGACGCGAGGTCAGCGTGTCGCTCACATCGTATTCGTGCACCCGGTTGCGGCCGGCGTCCTTGGCCACGTAGCAGGCGCTGTCCGCCGCACTGAGCACACTGGAGATATCCTCGCTGCCCGCCGTGATAGGCACCAGACCGACGCTGGCGCCAACATGAAACTGTGCATTGTCCCAGGTGAAGCGAAAGCGTTCGATGAGCTTGCGCAGGTCATCGGCAACCTGTCGCGCCTGCGCCAGCGAACATTGCTCCATGAGCACGCCGAATTCATCACCGCCGAGACGCGCCAAGGTATCACGCTGGCGCACGGATTTTTTCAGCAGATCGGCCAGCCGGCGCAAAAGCTCATCGCCCGCGATATGACCGCAGGTATCGTTGATGATCTTGAACTGATCGAGATCGAGATAACACAGCGCATGCTCGCTGCCATCCTCGCGCGCGGTCTTCAGCACCCGCTGCAGGCGCCGTTCGAATTCGCGCCGGTTGACCAGCCCGGTCAAATCGTCATGACTGGCCTGATGTGCGAGCTGCTGCGACAGATAATGCGCCTCCGAGATATCTTCACAGACGACCAGCACGCAGGGATTGCCTTGCGCGTCTGTCATCACGCGCGCACTCTCGCGCACCCACAGCGGATGGCCGTTCTTGCGGCGTTTGCAGATTTCCCAGCGATGGATGATGTCTGGTGCGCACAGGCAGGCGGTGAGACGCTCGTGCAATGCCTTTTTGTCCTGCTCGCGAAACAGGATTTGCACCGGTTGGCCGACCAGTTCTGTCACGCTGTAGCCCACGTATTCGGCGCCGAATTTGTTGACGGAAAGGATGGTGCCGCGGGCATCTAAGGTAAAGAACATCGACGGGGTGTCGTCATACAGCTCGCGGTAGCGGCGCTCCCCCACGCGCAGTGCATCCTCGGCCCGTTTGCGTTCGGCGATCTCGTTATTGAGCGTCTTGTTGATCGTGAGCAGCTTCAGCGTGCGCTCATGCACCCGCCGTTCGAGATCACCTTGTATCTTGCGCAGTTCGAGCTCCGCCTGGCGGCGCGCGAGCTGGGTGTCTATGCGCGCGAACAGCACCGCGAAATCGATCGGTTTGTTGACGTAGTCGTTCGCGCCCAGCTTCAGCGCCGTCACGATGTCATCGCTGTCCAGCTTGAGCGTCACCATAATCACCGGCAGCGCCGATGGCGAATAGGATTCGCGCAGAATCTTGAGCACCTGCAGCCCGTTCATTTCCGGCATCCGGTAATCGAGCAACACCAGCCCGAAGCCATGCTCCTTGACCAGCGCCAGGGCCTGCTTGCCGCCATCGGCCATCGCCACAGCGTAACCCTGTTCCCGCAGCACGCCGGCGGCCAGGTTGCGGCTGGTTTCCAGGTCGTCCACGACCAGAATGGATGCGGCCTGACTGTTCGTCACGCTTTTGCTCTTGTTTGCTGCGGGGGCTTGCATTTCCATAGACGACTGGACCGATCCTTAAATCAAGCTGGGTGATAACTCCGCATGGCGCAAGGCCACGCAACCGTTCGGTGCCCGCGCATTGTGCCCCTGCGCCCGGGGCAAAGCCTAGGTGAGGCCGTTCCGATAGCGATTAGCGGTACGAAAAAGCTGATTGTCAGCGGCCGGCAACCAGCGTATACAACGATTGGCCCGAGCGCGGACGTGCTTGAATCCGCTACCCGGCGTGGCAATCCATTCCGCGGCTCACAACAAGTTTGCTGACAAGTTCGCTGAAGAACGCCCCGGCTTCAACGGCACTTCACTTAACCCGGCACGACACATGCGCATTGCCCTGAAAAATACCCTGGCGCTGCTGGCGCTTTATCTCTTTCTGGTGATCGGTCTGGCCGTGCTGATCAGAACCGAATTGGGCGCCGCGGTCAATCAGCTCATGGACGACACCGCCCGGCTGGTCGGCGATGAGGTGGCGGCCGCGCTGCACGCGCCGAGCCTCGCAAGCCTGAGGGGCGAGAAGTTGCCGGACGATCAGGATCTGAGCACCATCATCGCCAGCGCCAAACAGCGCGCCGATACGCTGGTATCGATCGAGCTCGTGAATACGGACGGCGTGGTCGTGGATAGCGATGACGTCCGCGCCATCGGCGCGCAGCGCCGTCCTCCCGATACCGTATTTCAGAAAAGTCTCGAACCCGTGTTGTTGAGCTCGCCCCAGCGCCATCGGGGCGGCAGTGATCTATTGATCACACCTTTGATGCAAGGCAGCGATCTGCTGGGCTATCTCAGCATCGCTGTCAGCGATCAGGACATTAGCGCGCTGTTCGACCGCATCTATGCGCGGCTGCTATGGGCGGCGCTGGCGGGGCTCGCGGCCATCATCGCCATGGGCGCGTTGCTACAGGTGCAGTTGCGGCGCATAGGCGCGGGGCTCGCCGCGCTGGTGGAGACGGTCGCTACCGGCGATGCGCAGGCGCTGGCCGGGCAGAATGATGAATTTTCGGCGGTACGTCATGCCGCCGGGCGGCTGGGCGACCAGATCAAGGCGGCGCGCGGCCAGGCGGCGCAGGCGCAAAACAAGCTCAACGCGGTGGCCAATCTCTTCGACGTCGGGGTTATCTTGATGGCGCCGGACGGTTCGCCCGATTACATCAATCAAACCGCCCGGCAGCTCCTGGTGGGCGATCGTCCCGAGGAATTCGAAGCGCGCTTCGCCGAGGTGCGCACCGAGCTCAACGAGGCCATCGACAAGCTGTGCCGGGACGGCGCGGTGGCGGGCCTCACCCACATCGAATTGGCCGGAGCGACCGGCGTCACCAAGCGGCTGCGCGTGGAGTTGCACGCGCTGGATTCTGCCGACAATCGCGGCTGCCTGCTGCTTATCAAGGATCGCGATCTGATCGACGCGCTTGACGAAGACCTGCGCGCGGCCACGCGGGCGCGCAGCCTTTCGCGGCTGTATGCGGCCGCCGCGCATGACCTCAAGGCACCGCTCAACGCGATGAACTTGAACCTGGAGATGCTCAAGCGCAGCCTGGATACCGACGACGCCGATGCGCGGGAACGGCGTAAACATTATATTGAGGTACTAAATCAGGAATCGTTGCGGCTGAACCGACTGCTAAGCTCGGTGCTGGAGCAGGGCGCGCCGGCCGCGGAGGGGCGCGATGTAATCGATCTCAGGCGGCTGATCGGCGAACTGGCGACCTTGCTGGCGCCCCAGGCCCGTCATCAACGGCTCGCGTTCGAAATCGATCTGCCGGCGTCCACAGTGCCGGTGTTCGGTAACGCGGGTCAGCTCAAACAAGCGCTGCTGAACGTCATCCTCAATGCGCTGGAATGCGTGCCGGAGGGCGGGCGTGTGGAGGTCGCGCTCAGCACCGAGGCCTCCGCGGCGCTGATCGCCATCAAGGACGATGGCCCGGGGATCCCGGACGCCTTGCAGGCCAGCATCTTCGACATGCATTTCACCACCAAGGACACCGGCACGGGAATCGGATTATATGTCGCGCGGGCGGTAGTGGAGGGGCACGGTGGCGAAATCCGGGTCGAGTCCAAACTGGGCGCGGGCAGCTGCTTTAACCTTTCGCTGCCGCTGCACCGCGCGCGCGCCGGCGGCAAATCGCCGGCCGAGTCTTCGCGACTGAATTAGCCAGTCAACTGCTCTGATCCGGCTTGGACCGACACCAGGCGGACGAATTGCAGGTCGAAAAAGTCCAGCCATAGTATTTCAACTCGTTGCGCCGCCGTGCGGCTGGCACGATCGATGCTTACCCCCTCATGTGGCCTTCAAGTGAGAGGCGGAAGAAGGATTTTACTTTAGTTTATGAGGGGTTAGGTTATGGGAAAATGGAACCACAAGGCCGGAGTTGCCTGTCTGCTGGCTATGTATGCGTTAATTGCAGGGTTCGCCGCGCACGCGGGGGATGGTTCGACGCCGACAGTCGTTCAGCACCAAGCGCGGACCCTCGGAACGCGCGGCTTTTCGGAGCGAGAGCTGGACGCCTTTGCGGCCGCATACATCAAGGTGGCCGAGATATACAACAGTCATGCCGCCCAGATCAAAAGGGCTCGGAATGCCGAGGAAGCCTATCAGGCGCAAATAGCGATTGAAGACAAGATGTCACGGGCCATAAGGGAAGAAGGGATGAGCCCCGATGAATACAATCAGGTGGTTCGAACCATCAACGAAAATCCGCAGCTGGGCCAGAAGGTCGCGCAGAAAATACGCACCCTGCAATAACGAACGAGGCCGGTAGTTTTCCGCTCCCGGCCATACTTCGCCCGCAGGGTGCGCGCCGGTTTAGCGGCAACAGCATGGCTCGCGTCGTCTCGCGGTGACAATGAATTTTTCAATCAATCAACACGGCCAGGTACGCCGCTGACGGGGCACCGTCGGTAATCAACGACAAGCGTTCACGATGTCAGCCGTACCGGCGCTGGACCTCGGCCTGCTCCGAATACGCTTCGGCATGAACCTGCGCGACGATATCATTGATCGCGTCGGCCACCACCCCAGGATGATCTTCAGGCGAAAAGTGGCGGCCTTTGAAAATGTATTGGAGTGTCGCGTCGAGGTCACGCGCAAACCGGAAGCCGTAGCGCGCCGGCAAGATACGGTCCTTGGCGCCCCACACCACGCACTTCGGCGCATTGACGCGCTGCAGCGCCGCGATGACGTCGCGAGTGTCGCGCAGATGCAGATCGCGCGCCTGGCGCACTAACGCGTGCGGCCCGTTTTCGGCGTAGTAAGGCCAGTACAAGGCGAAAGCCTCGTCGGCCTTTCGGCGATTAATGTGAGAGATTCGCATCAGTCGCCGAAAGGCAAGCTTGAACCACGCTTGAGGCAGGTGCTTGACAAGCATTGGAAAGCGGCGCGCAATGACGACCGACAGCGTCGGCCAGGCGTCGTAACCAATGCTGTTGATCAGTACCAGACCGGCGCACAACTTCGGCTGCTGCTTGATCGCGACCTGCAGCACGCCGCCGCCCAAGCCGTGGCCCACGAATATCGCGCGGCGGATCCGCAGCACCCGGAGCCAGTCGAGCAGATAGACCGCCTGCTGCGCAACGGAGAGATTGCGGCGAGCCCCTTGTGTTAGGGAATTGCCATAGCCGACCAGTTCCCAGGCGAGGCAGCGGGCATGAGTAATTTTCGGCATCACCTCACGCCACAGCAGGGGTGAGGTCGCGAAGCCATGCACCAGCACCACCGGAAGCCCTTCCCCGGATTCCCGCCAGTTCATCCATAGGCCATTGACGTCACGATGCCGCCGTTTCATGCTCCCTCCGCAACCATATGTCCAGCAACGCAACCGATGAAGCAGGCAATGTTCGTACCATGCGCCGGGCCGGCCCGGGCGACGCGCCTTGAGCACGTCATGTCATCCCTGACCGATGACTTTCTCGAAATTTTATCCCATACATAAGTTACACGATTATGGATCACTCTTCACATGCGCCGCGTCGTTCGGGCGAAGCGACTGGCCGCATCCGGCGCGCTGATTGATGAGCGCGCAGGCGCATGGCCATTCGCTGTGGCTGGTGCCGCGCGGCGCGGCTGCCGGCAGGCTGGCGGCTATCATTGAAGACTTAAGCCACGCGTATCGAACGCCCTGCTTTCCGCCACACGTCACCTTGCTCGCGCGCGTTAGTCAACCGGCACACGAAGTGGTATTCCGCACGCGCTCAATGGTCAGCGCCGAGAAGCTCGAGCGATTTCAGCTTCGACTGGGCGACCTGGACACCACCCGCGCGTACTTTCGCAGTCTGTTTATCCGCGCGGACCCCAGCGCTGCGCTGCTCACCGCGCATGCCCGCGCGAGCACATGGTTCGGCGTGGCGCAGACGGAGGAATTCATGCCCCATCTCAGCCTCCTGTACGGTGAACTCGCTGAAAAGGACAAACGTTCTATCATCGCGCGTCTGGACCGGGATTATCCGGCGGGTTACGTCGCCCGCGAGATCGCTATCTACGCAACTGAAGGCGCACCTGCAAACTGGCGACTGGTGGAGTCCGTCGCGCTGGCCTGACGCGATATCGTCAGCGCCCGATACCGCCAGCATTCCGGGATCAAAATCTGAAATCCAGAATCGTTTGTTCCATTTACAATCCCCGAATTTCCAAAGTTCCAATTGACCGCGCGGCTCGGCCAATAGCTACCGCGGCATGGGTCTCCCGAGCTGGGAATACCGACTAACCGCATGCTGGAGATCCTCCGGCGTGCCGATATCCAGCGCCCGACCGTCGTCGAAACATTCGGCTTCGACGCGCAGCCCTGCATCGATCGCGGCCTGCAGCACGTCCCCGACGAACAATTCCCGCGCAGCCAAGGACTGCCGGTCGAGCAGCCCGACGAGATGCGCGTGCATGAATTGCGTAAAAACCGGCGTCCATACGGCGATCATCCAGGTGTAGCGCAGCTCGGTCGCTGCCGGCTTGATGACGATTTGCCGCACCTGCCCCTGTGCGCCGAGCGCCACCATGTCGCAATTATGCGGGCGAGCCGCCGGGAACAGCCCCAGGACGACCTCGGCGCCGGTACTGCTTTGATGCGCGAGCAGCCTGGCATAAGCGTCCGCAGGCTCGAACAGAATATCCGGAAACCCAAGTGCGATGCGCGCGTCGCGCACGAACGGCCAGGCTTGATCCAAGGTGTACGGCGCGCCGAACGGCGCCCCCATCATCAGATATGCGAGGTCCATGGACAGCCAGGCGCCGTCGCCGAAATAGGCCGGAATATCCCATTTGCCCGCGCGCAAAACGATGAACGCGCGCGCTATGCCGGCCGCGCGCATGCACTCCAGCAGGTAATGACAGGCGACTTTCGGCGCGCGCGTCGGGCCTTGCTGGAAACCGATCGGGTAGAGTTCCTTGCTGCAAGGCAATCGACCGAGACGGGCCGCCTGCCCGCCCGCCGGGATCAGCCCGATGACGTCACGCACATCGCACGAATCCGTCATGGCGTATGATCAAAAAACCCGCCGCGCGACCGCCGGCAATCGCCGACAAGCTGAACGGTATGAGGCCAGGACAGCGCACTATGGATGAGATCACGGTTGTGCAGGTTGTTTACGCGAACGGGTGGCGAATGATGATGGTCTGCTGACGCTCCGCGCCGGTGGAGATCAGATCGATGGGCGTCTCCACAAACTCTTCTATGCGATCAAGATACGCGCGCGCGGCCGATGGCAGCTCGGCCAGGCGCGTGATGCCCGCAGTGGTCTCGCGCCAGCCCTTTAAATCCTCGTAGACGGGGATATACGCGGCAGAGGGCGTGACGCCCTCCGGCTTATCCACGGGCTCATAGCCCACGCACATACGCACGGTGTCCAGACCGTCCAGCACATCCAGCTTGGTCACGCACAAACCGGAGATGCCGTTGATGTGAATTGCGCGCCGCATGGCCACCGCGTCGAACCAGCCGCAGCGCCGCGGGCGGCCGGTGGTTGCACCGAACTCGTTGCCGCGGCTGGCGAGTCTGTCGCCGGGCGGTTCCCGTAACTCGGTGGGAAACGGTCCCGCGCCGACGCGCGTGGTGTAGGCCTTGGTAATCCCCAGCACGTAATCCAGATGTCGCGGGCCGACGCCGGCGCCGGTGCAGGCTCCGCCGGCGGTGGTATTGGACGACGTAACAAACGGATACGTGCCGTGATCGACATCCAGCAGCGCACCCTGCGCGCCTTCAAACAGAATGCTCTTGCCGCCGGCGCGCAGCTCGTGCAGCCGCATTGGCACATCGCGGATCATGGACTTCAACAATTCCGCCAGCGCCAGGGCCTCTTCCAGCACACGCTCAAATTCCACAGTAGGCGCATTGAAATAATTCTTCAGCACAAAGTTGTGGAAATCCATGACCTCTCGCAAGCTGCTGGCAAATCGCTCGGGGTCCGCCAGGTCACCTACTCTGAGGGCGCGCCGCGCGACCTTGTCTTCGTACGCCGGCCCGATGCCGCGACCGGTAGTGCCGATCGCGTTGTTGCCGCGCGCGCGCTCGCGCGCCTGATCCAATGAAACGTGATACGGCAAGATCAACGGGCAGGCGGCGGACACGTACAAACGCCCTGCCACCGACACGCCCCGCACCGCCAGCATGTCGATTTCCTGTTTCAAGGCCTGCGGCGACAGCACCACGCCGTTGCCGACCAGGCACTCCACGTTGGCGCGCAATATACCCGAGGGAATCAGATGCAGCACGGTCTTCTGGCCGTTGAGCACCAGCGTATGCCCCGCGTTGTGGCCGCCCTGGAACCGCACCACTGCGTGCGCCCGCTCCGTGAGCAGGTCTACGACCTTGCCCTTGCCCTCGTCTCCCCACTGGGCACCCAGCAATACGACACTTTTTCCCATCAGGTCAGTTCTTCCACAAGCCACTCGCTGTTCCGCTCCACCAGCACCCTTCCGCAACCCATCGCCCGGGCGTCGCCCTGCTGCCCGGCCAGCGCGCAAATCACCTTTTCACCCGCGCCGCGCAACTGCGCTACCCGCGCCCGCAGCGCGGGGCTGTCCGAAGCGGGCGCGAATACAGCGGGTCGCGGTGCCGTCGGCGCCTGGCGACCAAGGCCGATGAGGATATTCAGGTCGGCGCTAAAGCCGGTCGCCGGTCGTGCGCGACCGAACACCTTGCCGATCTCGTCATAGCGTCCGCCGCGCGCGATCTCTTGGCCCTGTCCGCTGGCGAACGCCGCGAACACGACGCCCGTGTGATACTGATAACCGCGCAACTCCGCCAGATCGAAATGCAGTTCGATATCCGGCGCGTCTCGTCGCAGGCGGTGCGCGGCCTGCTCCAGATAATCGAGCGCGGCGCCAACCTGACGGTCCGCATCCGCGAACAGCGCGCGCGCCCTGGTCAAGACCTCATGGCCGCCGTGCAGTTCGGTCAGCGCCAGCAATCGATCGCGGGTGTTGTCGGGCAAGCCCAAGCCGGTCAGATAATGGTCGATCTCGCTGACCGCCTTGCGTTGCAGCATCTCGAACAATGCGAACTCCTGTGTCTCGTCCAGACCCGCCTGGCGCGCCAGGTTCCAGTAAATGCCCACGTGCCCCATATCCAGGTGCACGGCCGGCACGCCGGTAACCCGCAGCGTTTCCAGCATTAGCCGGATGATCTCGAGGTCGCTGTCCATGCCGGCATGACCGTACAACTCCGCCCCGACCTGCAGTGGACTGCGCGAGCCGGCCACGCCCTCGGCGCGCGTGCGCAGCACGGTGCCGAAATAGCACAGTCGCACCGGCACGTCACGCTTGAGCAGATGCGCGTCGATGCGCGCGACCTGCGGCGTCATGTCGGGGCGCACGCCCATCATGCGCCCGGTCAGCTGGTCGGTCAGCTTGAACGTCAACAGCTCCAGATCGTGACTGGAGCCCACCAGCAAGGATTCCAGGTATTCGATCAGCGGCGGAAATACCAGCTCGTAGCCCCAGCTGTGATAGAGATCCAGCAGCGCGCGGCGATAATGCTCCAGCCGTTCGGCGTGCTGCGGCAACGCCTCTTCTATGCCCTCGGGCAACAGCCAGCGATCCTGGATACTCATGCGTACGCGACCGGCGATGACCGAGGGTTAGTCGCGGCTTTGGTGGGCGCGACAAATCGTGCGCCGAGCCCAGGGCGCTAATGCCGCACGACGTACAATAGCAGCGCGCCTGCGACCATACAGACCAGACCTATCGTGCGCAACGCACGGTCGGACATGCTTGCGATCTGCTGCAAGGCCTGGCGCAAGCCACCTGGATTTACCGACGGCGCCACGCCTTCGATCACCAGCACCAGCGCGATTGCCGCCAGCAGATCGTTCCACACGCGCGCAGCCTATCTTCTCATCGCCGGGCGCGGCCGCGAGCGCCGTCACTGCCCTGCTCTCCCGAAGGCGTTGCGCGCCCTCCCGCGCCTCCGGACTGGTTAAAGTAGCGGAAAAATTTGCCGCGCGGATCCAGAATCAACACGTCGCTTTTGTCGCCGAACGTGGTCATGTATGCGTTGAGACTGCGATAGAAGTTGTAGAATTCCGGATCTTCCTGGTACGCTCCGGCGTAGATCTCGGCGGCCCTGGCGTCGCCTTCGCCACGCGCGCGCTGCGCGTCGCGGTAGGCTTCGGCGAGGATGACGGTGCGCCTGCGATCGGCTGTGGCGCGGACACGCGCGGCCTCTTCGCGCCCCTGCGCGCGCAGTTCCTTCGCCACCAGCGCGCGCTCCGTGCGCATGCGGTCGTAAACCGACTCGCTGACCTCCGCCGGCAGGTCGATACGGATCACGCGCACGTCCAGCACCTCCATGCCGTATTGCTGGGAGATCTTGTTCACCTCCGCGCGCACGGCTCGCATGAGCTCGCCGCGTTCGCCGGACACCGCCTCCTGTATGGTGCGTTGACCGAAGGCGTTGCGCATTTCGTCTTTTGTGACCTGCGAGAGCCGCTGATAGGCGTTGCTCTCGTCAGCGCCGAACGAGCGATAGAAGAGCGCGGTATCTTCGATACGCCATTTGATGAAAAAATCCACCGTCACGTTTTTTCTCTCGGCGGTCAGAAAGCGGTCCGGCTCGGCCTCAAGGCTCAGCACGCGGCCGTCGAATTTGACCACGTTGTTGATGAACGGAAACTTGAAATGCAGGCCGGGTTCGATATCCGTCCTCTTGATTTCGCCCAGGCTGAACAGGATCACGCGCTGAATCTCGTGCACCGTGTAGGCCGAGAACGCGAGCACGATCAACAGCACCGTGACGATCACACCGATGGCGCGTACAGTCATGATTATCGCGCCTCCCGGCCGCCCATCAGGGAACGAGGCTGGCGGACATCGTTCGTGCTGTCAAAGCTGCTGCCTGCCGCGGGCAGCTCGAAGTCCGGTAGTCGTCTGCGGCCGGAGGCGGACTCGCCTTGCCGAATGATCTTGTCTAGCGGCAGATAGATCAGATTATTGCTGTCCCGCACGTCCATCATGATTTTGCTGCTGTTGGAGAGTACCGACTCCATCGTGCCGAGATACAGCCGGTCGCGCATGATAAGCGGCGCCTCGCGATATTGCGTGAGCACCTGCGAAAAACGGTCCGCCTCACCTTGCGCCGAGGCGACCACCCTGTTGCGGTAAGCGATGGCCTGCTGCTCGACTCTCGCCGCCGCGCCGCGCGCCTGCGGGACGATGGCGTTGGCGTATGACTGCGCCTGATTAACGAAGCGGATACGGTCTTCCCGCGCCATCACCACGTCCGCGAACGCCGGCTGCACCGGTTCGGGCGGCTGCGCCTGCTGCAAATTGACGGTCACGACCCGCAGGCCCGACTGGTAGCCGTCCAGCATCTGCTGCATGCGGTTGCTGATGGCGGTAGCGACCTCCGCGCGGCCCTCGCCCAGTACGTACTCCAACGTGTTCGCGCCTACCGCCTCTCGTGTGGCCGCCTCCATCGCCTGCTCCAGCGTGGCGTCCGGTACGCGTACTTCAAACGCGTATTTAGTGGCGTCCTTGACCCGGTATTGAACCGCCACGTCGACGGTGACGATGTTCTCGTCCTGCGTGAGCATGGACGCTTCGTGCTGCGCGTCACGTACCAAGTCGACAGCGACCGTCTCCACGCTGCCGATGGGGTATGGCCAATTCCAGTGCGGGCCGGGTTCAGTGGTATGGACATATCGTCCAAACCTCAGCACCAGACCGCGTTCGCCGGCGTCGACGATGTAAATACCGGAGAACAACCACACCACCAGTAACACCACCGCGACAATGCCGGCGCCCAGCGCCGCGCCCTTGCCGCCACTCGGGCGGGAACCGCCATTGCCAGACCCGCCACCGAACAGCCCACCGAGACGCGCGTTCAGTTTGCGCAGCAACTCCTCCAGGTCCGGTGGTCCCTGATGTTTGTTGCGCTTCCCCCAGGGGTCTTTGCCACCCGGTTCATTCCAAGGCATTCATCTCTCCGCCAGCCAGCTGGGGTTCGTTTGGTAGATTGATCATCTCTCTATGTGATAGTTGAGAAGCCGCACCGATGCGGACGCCTGCGACGAGCATTTGGATTGATGGATTGATTTGAGGCGCCGCCATGGCAAGCGCACATTCTAGGGACAGCCCACCGTGCCCGCAAGCGAGCGCGTGATTTAGTCGCGCGACATCCGCGCCGGCAGCCCCTCGCGCCGTGCGAACACCTCGAACTGGCGACGCGGCATCTGCACCCGCAGATGACTGGTGCCGCGTTCGTCGACTTGCTCTTGCAGCACCGCCCCCATCGCGAACAATCGCGAGCGCGCCCGCCCGGCCTGCGGCGGCAGATTCAGCCAGCCCCGTACAGTCTCGCTCTGCAGCGCCTCGCGCAGCAAACCGCGCAATAAATCGGTACCGGCGCCGGTAGCGGCGGACAGCCACACCCGCATCAGGCGCTGATCAGGGCGACACTCGACCCTGGGCGCAACGCCAAGCGCGTCGATCTTGTTGTACACGAGTATTTGCGGCACGTCATCGGCGCCGATCTCGGACAACACGCGGTTGACCTGTTCGACGTGGAACTCGCGTTGCGGGTCGCCGGCATCGACCACATGCACGAGCAGATCGGCCTCGCGCGTTTCCTGCAAGGTGGCGTGAAACGCATCGATCAGGTCATGGGGCAGATCCCGCAGGAAGCCGACCGTATCGACCAGCACCACGCCGCTTCCGTAGCCGATATCGACGCGGCGCAGGGTCGGGTCCAAAGTCGCAAACAGGCGATCCGCGGCCAGCACCGCCGCCTGTGTGAGCTGATTGAACAAGGTCGACTTGCCCGCATTGGTATAACCGACCAGCGATACGGTCGGCACCGCCGCCTTTTTGCGCGCGCGGCGTCCTTGTTCGCGCCGCTTCCGCACCTTGTCCAGGCGTTTGTGAATCTGCTTGATGCGTGCGCCGATGAGGCGACGATCCGTCTCGAGTTGGGTCTCGCCCGGCCCCCGCAGGCCGATGCCGCCGCGTTGCCGTTCGAGGTGACTCCAGCCGCGCACCAGGCGCGTCGACATGTGATTGAGCTGCGCCAGCTCGACCTGCAGCTTGCCCTCGAACGAGCGCGCGCGCCGGGCGAAGATGTCAAGGATCAAGCCGGTGCGGTCCAGCACCCGGCACCCGCACAGCTTTTCCAGATTGCGTTCCTGGCTGGGGCTCAAGGCGTGGTCGAAGATTGCCACTCCGGCACGGGCCGCGGCGGATTGATTGCGAATTTCCTCGGCCTTACCGCTGCCGACAAAGTACTTGGGATCAGGCGCCTTGCGCGTGCCGATGATTACCGCTGCCGTCTCGACGCCGGTCGAGTCGACCAGCTCCCGAAACTCCGTGAAATCGCGCCCGTTCGGGCCAGCGTGAGCGTGGCTAAAATCGATGTGCACAAGGGTGGCGCGTTCGCCGCCATTCGAACGTTCAATCAACGGCGTGGTTCACCTCAGGCTCTCATGTCGCGCCTTTGCGCATAGCCTCATTCCGGCTCCGTTTCATCGCTGTTGTAGGCAATCTTGATCGCCCTGGCCGGCACAATCGTGGAGATTGCGTGCTTGTACACCATCTGGCTGACGCTGTTACGCAACAACACTACAAACTGATCGAACGAATCGATTTGCCCCTGCAGCTTGATCCCGTTCACGAGATAAATCGATACCGGCACCCGTTCCCTGCGCAACGCGTTGAGGAAGGGTTCTTGTAACGTTTGCCCTTTTGCCATGGTTTTCGCTCCTGTTGATATTCAATAGATCGCTATGCGAGGCTTGCGTTCAGTTTGCGGTCGCTACTCCATGCAAATTTTCTACCATCACTCGAAGTATAGCGGTCATTGTCCGCGACTCAAGTCAGCCTGGCAGCGATCGCCGACAGGAGCCGCGCCAGCGGCCGCGCTTCAGCCTCGAACGTTTGCGCGTCATTTTCTGCGCGCAGCCATGTCAACTGACGCTTGGCGAGGCCATGGCTGGCGGTCTTCGCCGCGGCCGTCATATCCCGGTACCTGATCGCGCGATCGAGATACTGCCATACCTGCCGGTAACCAACCGCGCGCAGCGCCGGCAATCCAGGGTGCAGATCCGCCCTGCGACGCAGGCCTGCGACCTCTTCCACCAGCCCTTGCGAGAGCATAGCGTCGAAACGCCGCGTGATCCGTGCGCGCAACGCGTCCCGATCGGCTGGCGCCAGTATCAGCCGATTGATGTTGTACCGCAATATTTGCGACCGCGGCCGCGCGCAAAGTTCAGTCATCGGCCGCCCGGTCAACTCGTAGATTTCCAGGGCGCGCTGCACGCGCTGCGGATCATGGGGGTGGATACGCGCGGCGGCGGCCGGATCGACCTGCCGCAGGCGCGCGTGCATCGCCTCCCAGCCCTGTTCGGCAGCCAGCGCATCGAGACGCGCGCGCACTTGGCGGTCGGCGTCAGGCAGCACACTCAACCCCTGGGTGAGCACGCGAAAATAAAGCATGGTGCCGCCCACCAGCAGCGGTATCCGGCCGCCCGCGGTGATGTCGGCCATCTCGCGCAGCGCATCCGCGCGAAAGCGGGCCGCGGAATAAGCTTGCGCGGGATCCAGGATATCGATCAGCCGGTGCGGCACGATCGACAGGACTTCAGCGCTGGGTTTGGCGGTGCCGATATCCATACCGCGATAGACCATCGCCGAGTCGACGCTGATGATCTCCAGCGGCAAGCGCTGCGCGAGCTCGACCGCCAGCTCGGTCTTGCCGCTGGCGGTGGGCCCCATGAGAAATACGGCCGGCGGCAGGGCAGCGGGACTCAAGGTGACGCTCGATGACTCCGCCCGATCATTGTCCGCGCATGAACAGCTTGTCCAGCTCCTGCATGCCCAGTTGCACCCAGGTCGGTCGGCCATGATTGCATTGCCCGCTGCGCGGTGTGGCCTCCATATCGCGCAGCAGCCGGTTCATCTCCTGCAAGGTCAGGCTACGGTGCGCCCGCACCGCACCGTGACAGGCGACGCTGGAAAGCAGTTGGTCGATCGCCATACGCAGGCGATTGCTGCGCGCATGAGTGACCAAATCGGCCAGCACGTCGCGCACCAGCGCCTCGGCATCCACGCCGGCCAGCGCGGCGGGCACCTGACGGACCGCCAGCGTTTCCGGCCCCAGCCGGCTGAGATCGAATCCCAGCTCGCGGAACGTTTCGGCGTGCTGCTCGGCCGCATCCGCCTCCCGGCGGCTCACGTTCACGCCCAGCGGCACGAGCAATGGCTGGCTTCTTACGCCGGCCCCGTCGAATGCCTGTTTCAAGCGTTCATACACAACGCGCTCGTGCGCGGCGTGCATATCCACCAGCACCAGGCCCATGGCGTTTTGCGCAAGCACAAAAATGCCATGCAACTGCGCCAGCGCATAACCCAGCGGCGGCACCTCTTCCTGCGCTTGCGCCGCCGGCGCCGGCATCGCCATCATGCCGGCCGCGTCACCGTATTCGCCCATGGACTCGGCCACACGCAACGGCAAAGGCGGCTGCCGCGCCATCTGCTGGACATTGGCGTGAACCGACCGCGCATCTTCATGGGCCAGCGCGGCGGCCGGCGCCATTCCCGCGCCCGGTTGCGAGCCAGCGCCCGAGCGCAACTGCGCGATCGCGCGTTTCAGGGTCGTGAACAGAAAGCCGTGCACCGAGCGGCTGTCACGAAAGCGGATTTCATGCTTGGCCGGGTGCACATTGACATCGACCAGCGCGGGATCGAGGCTCAAATAAAGCACGTATGCCGGGTGCCGGCCGTGATACAGCACGTCGTGATACGCCTGGCGCGCGGCATGCGCCAGCAGCTTGTCGCGCACCATGCGACCGTTGACGTAAAAATACTGTAGATCCGCCTGCGCGCGCGACGCGGTGGGAAGCCCCAGCCAGCCGTGCAGTCGCAAGCCCGCGGTCTCGTGCTCGATATACACGGCCTGCTCTATAAAGCAGCCGCCGCACACATCGGCCAGACGCTGCTCCCGCGCGACGATATCGATCGCCTGGCGCAACCGCGTAACGCTGCGCCCGTTGTGCGTGAGTTCCAGCGCGACATCGAAGCGGCTCAAGGCAAGCTTGCGAAGCAGCGCATCGGCGTGACCGAATTCGGTACGCTCGGTACGCAGAAACTTGCGGCGCGCCGGCACATTGAAAAACAGATCCAGAACTTCAACCGAGGTACCGGCCGGATGGGCGGCCGGCAGAATAGATTCAGACCGTTCACCGCCATCCCTTGACAGGCGCCAGGCGACGGTGTCGTCCCCCGTGCGCGAGGTCAGGGTCAGACGCGAGACCGAGGCGATGCTGGGCAACGCCTCGCCGCGAAATCCCAGGCTGGCGACCGAGGCGAGATCGTCCAGGGTGCCGATCTTGCTGGTCGCGTGACGACTGAGCGCCAGCGCCAGTTCGTCTTTGGGGATGCCGCGCCCATTATCGGTCACGCGCAGGCGCTTGACGCCAGCCTGCTCCAGTTCGATGACGATGCACGAAGCGCCAGCGTCCAGGCTGTTCTCGAGCAATTCCTTCAGTACCGACGCCGGACGCTCGACGATCTCGCCGGCGGCGATCTGATTAACCAGCTGAGGCGGCAGGCGACGGATGGGCACGATGATTTGGCATCGAGGATTGGGCTACAAGCATGATATGCCGCGCCTCAACACGCAACCGGTGCCGCAGATCGAGCCTTTCGTGGCTCGATCCAATGCTGGCGACAGCGCAACTTAGGGAACCTCTGATCAATTCAGAGGTTCCTGCGGTACATGGAAGTGCCGCCATTTCGGCGGCCGTAGGCCGTTGAAAATGAAGGAAAGCGCCATCTCCATTTACAAGGCACGTTTTTCGCCTTCCGTGCTCTGAAAAATCCAGGATGGATTTATTCAGAGCTTCCCTAGCTGTGCGTCGGCACCGAGACGTAGAGCGCGTTGTCGCCGCGTTGCACCAGCAAGGCTATGGAATCGCCCTCGTGTTCTTCTATCAGCGACTTGAACTGCTGAACGTTCCGCACGCTCGTGTTGTTGACTGCCAGCACGATGTCGCCGCGCTGAATGCCGGCTTTGGCCGCCTCACCTCGCGCGCGCTCCACGAGCAGCCCGCTGTTTACACCCGCCTGTTGCCGCTGCATGTCGGTGAGCGGACTCACCACCAGTCCCAGGCCACTGGAACCGGCCTGCGCGTCTCCACCTTGCGCGACCTGCCCGCTCTCGAACGCGCCCACGACCAGATCGAAGGTTTGCGTCTCGCCCTGGCGCAACACCTCGACTTCGACTTTCTCGCCCGGCTTCGTAGCCGCGGCCATGATGGGCAGTTCACTCATGGTCTCGACTTTCTGCCCGTCGTAAGCAAGGATCACATCCCCCGCCTGGAGACCGGCCTTGGCGGCGGCGCTACCCTTCTCGACGGCCGCGACCAGCGCGCCAGCGGGCTGCTCGAGCCCGAACGATTCCGCCAGATCCGGCGTAACCTCCTGGATTTGCACGCCCAGTTTGCCGCGGCTAACCTGGCCGGTGTCGCGCAACTGGGCGGCGATATCCATAGCGAGCTGAATCGGAATCGCGAACGAAAGCCCCATATACCCGCCCGTGCGGCTGTAGATCTGGGAGTTGATGCCAATCACCTCGCCCTGCATGTTAAACAGCGGCCCGCCGGAGTTGCCGGGGTTGAGTGCGACGTCGGTCTGCAAGAACGGCACATAGGTATCGCCCGGCAGCGAACGGCGCTTGGCGCTGATGATGCCGGCGGTCACGGTGTTCTCGAAGCCGAACGGCGAACCGATGGCGACCACCCAGTCCCCGACCTGCGCCTTGTCGGCGTTGCCCACCGGCACCACGGGCAGTCCCTTGGCGTCAATTTTCAGCAGCGCCACGTCCGTGGGCCGATCCTGGCCGATGACCTCGGCTTCCAGCTCGCGGCCATGGATCAGCTTGACGGTAATCTCGTCCGCCTCGCCGATCACGTGTGCATTGGTCAAGATGTAGCCGTCCTCGCTGATGATGAATCCGGAGCCCAGCGACCGGGTCTCGAATTCCTGCGGTCCCGGCGGCTGCGGTGGCGTGAACCGCCGGAAAAAATCGTAGAACGGATGATCTTCATCCAGCCCCGGAAATTGCGGGCCGAACGGCATCATCGGTTGTCTGGTTACGGTCTGCGTGGTGCTGATATTCACCACCGCCGGCCCTTCCTTCTTCACCAGTTCAGTGAAGTTAGGCAACTGGATATTGACGCCGGATTCCGGCGCCGCCCGTGCAAATCCTTCCTCGGGCTTGGCCGATGATGGCCCGCAGGCCGTAAAGACCAGCGGCAAAACGAGCGGGATCAGAAATTTCCTGGCAAAAAAATCTTGTGACATTGGCTTATCCTGATACTAATCAAATGAGTCCTGTTGACGACCGCGATCGCACACTTTAATGTTCCGCCAGCCAACGCTGCCGGCGGCACCGGCGAGCCGTGTCATGGGCCGCCTGAAGATCGGAATCATCGTTCTGCGCCGCTTAGCGATCGATTCGATATCGAACGAGACACCCGCGGTCGGCGGGAAGTTCCTTTGAGCCGGAAGACCCGTAACGGTCGCGGCGTGGCATTGCGGTCGATAACACCCGGCTCGTGATCGGCGCGTCGGTGACGGGCCGCCTCGATCAATAACTCCAACCTCGGCGCCTAATCATGTCGGATATCGGGCTTTATGGCGTATTCGCCGCCATTGTCACTGTGCTGCTCGCGATCGACCTGTTCGTCGTCCAACGCCACACCCATGCGGTATCGGTGCGCGAGGCTGCGATCTGGACGGCTATCTGGGTCAGCGTGTCGCTGCTGTTCGGATTGTTTATCCCGCAGTTACACGTCGGCGCCGGCCGCGAAGACATGATCCTCTATTACACCGGCTATCTCATCGAGTGGTCTCTGTCGGTCGACAACGTCTTTGTGTTCGTGATGATCTTTCAGACCTTGGCCGTGCCGCGAGAACTGCAGCATCGGGTGCTGTTCTACGGCGTATTGGGGGCGATCGTCATGCGCGTGACCTTGATCTTCGCCGGTGTCGCCCTGATCGAACGCTTTCACTGGATTCTCTACGTCTTCGGCGCGTTCCTCCTGTACCTGGCCTGGAAGACCTGGGTGCACCGCGGGGAGCACGAGAACGTCGCGGACACGCGGTTCATGCGGATCGTCAGGAAGGTGCTGCCGACGACGGACAACTATCGCGGCGAGCATTTCTTCGTGCGGGAAAGCGGCCGTCTGCTCGCCACGCCTCTGTTCATGGTGCTGTTGATGGTGGAGTTCAGCGACCTGATCTTCGCGACGGACTCGATTCCCGCGATCTTTGCGATCACGCGCGATCCCTTCATCGTGATCACGTCCAACATTTTCGCCATCCTGGGCCTGCGCTCGTTGTATTTCCTGGTCGCCGGGCTGGTCGACGAGCTCCACTATCTCAAGGCCGGTCTCGCCGTGATCCTCGCATTCGTGGGCCTCAAGCTGCTGACCGAGGACGTGCCCGGCATCTGGCACCCGACCCCCCTGGCGAGCCTGATCATTATCTTGACGATCCTGGCCGTCACCTTCGTGATGAGCTGGCGGTATACGCGCAAACACGGCCGGGCGGCGGCGGCGAAAGAACACCGTTAGCAGGCCGGGATGAGCCTGCGAATCCCGGCTGCACAGCCCTGGAATGCTGGCTTACGACGCTGGCGCGTCTGAGCGACCTACTCCCAACGAAAGGCGTAGGCCCCGACGGCCAGCAGCGCCGCGCTCATCAGTGACAGCACGATCAACTCTGGCACGACGGCGGCGAGTCCCGCACCGTCCAGCATGATCGCGCGCGCGGCCGACGTGACGTGCGTCAAGGGAAATATCAGCGCCAGCTGTTTCAGCAAGGGATGCATGCCTTCCAGCGAGAACCACACGCCCGACAACGCCATCATCGGCCAGCTGACGATGTTCAACAGACCGCCCGCGAGCTCCTCGCTGGCGGTGCGGGCGGCGACCAGCAGCCCCAAGCTGATCATGCATACCGCGCCCAACACGAACACCAGCAGCAAGCTCAGATAATTCCCGTACATGGTGAAGCCGACCACCAGATCGGTACCGATGAACACCAGCACGGTAATGGCGATGATCAGCCACAGACGCGACACCACCTGCGCCGCCAGAAACTCGAACGCGGACAACGGTGTCGCTTTGAGCCTTTTCAGCACGCCGTTCTTGCGATAGCGCACGATCACGTAGCCGACCCCGAACAGCGAACTGAACATCATGTTCATGCCGAGCACGCCGGGGATGAGCCAGTCCACGTAACGCACGGCCCGGCCGGTGACCTGCCGGCGTTCGAGGCCGGCCGGCTGCGCGCCCGCCAGCACCCGCTCCAGGATATAGCCTTTGGGCGACTCGTCGTTCACCCAGTAGCGCCGCGCCTGCAGATCGATCAGCATGTCCAGCTGATGCCGCCGCACCTTGGTGATCGCCAGCTTGCGATCGGTCACGGAGATAAAGTGGATGTGCCTGGTTTTCGTGAAGGCGGCGCGGTCTTGCGTTTTTCCGTAAAGCCCGACCTTGTACAGGCTTTGTGTCTCGCCCGAAAACGCGAACGCGAAGCCGAACACGATCAGCGCCGGCAACAAGATGTTCCACACCAGCGCCGATCGGTCCCGCAGGAATTCGCGGTTGCGCGCCGCCAGCACGGCGCGGAAACGGGCAAAGGTAATCATGGTGATTTGCTCAACCCCGCAGCTCCGTGCCGGTGAGTTCCAGAAACAAGTCTTCCAAGGTGCGCTCGCGAATGCGCAGATGCGTCAGCGGCACGCCATGCTCGATGAGCCGCGTGACGGTGCCGTTCACGTCCGCCGTGGCGATCTCGACCACGCCCCGATGATGCACCACCGGCACGTCCAGTTCGTCGCGCGCGGGCAGATAATCCTGCTCCGGCAGTTGCAGGATCACGTCGTCGAAATGCGCGGCCAGCAGCTGCTTAGGGCTGCCTTGCGCGATAATCCGGCCGTGATCCACGATCGCGATTTCATCGCACAATACATAGGCCTCCTCCATGTAATGCGTGGTGAGCACCACGGTCTTGCCGCGCGCCTTGACGCCTTCCACCAGCGCCCAGAAATTGCGCCGCGCCTGCGGGTCCAGGCCGGTGGTGGGTTCGTCCAGAAAGATGATCTCGGGATCGTTGACCAGCGCGATCGCCAGCAGCAGGCGCTGGCGCTGCCCGCCCGACAGCTTGCGCGTGTCACGATCCAGAAACTCGCTTAACGAACATTGCGCGATCACGGCGTCCAGCGGCGCGCTGTCGCGGTAAAACTGCGCGAACATCTCCAGGGTCTCCCGCACGGTGATAAAGTCCTGCAGCGCGGTGGACTGGAACATGATCCCCGCCTCGTGGCGAAAGCGCGGTCCCAGCGACTGATTCTTGTACAGGATCTCCCCGCCGGTGGGCGCCGTCACACCCTCCAGCATTTCCACCGTGGTGGTCTTGCCGGCACCGTTGGGGCCCAGCAGGCCGAAACACCGGCCCTGTTCGATCGTGAAGCTGATGCCGTCCACAGCCCTGACGCCGCGATAGTGCTTGACTAGCGCTTTGACTTCCAGCAGGGCGGGCATCGATACCGTTCGAAGCGTTATCAGGCTGAAATCAAGCGCGGATTAAGGGCGCAACTGAATATCTCGCTCAGTACCGGTTCTCCGGACTCGGCGGGCACCGGTTTTTCGATCCGCAATCGCGCCTCGCGATCCTGCAATTCCAGAGTCGCGATCTGGTTTCCGAACCAGGGTTCAGCATGCATCAGCCGCCAGTTCAGAGCCGGCGGCGATACGCGCGCCGAGCGGGCCAGCGCTCTGGCGACACGGGTAACGGGCGCGCTCCAGCCAAGTCGCATCGCCTGCCGTTCGCCGGCGCTGAGCGCGTTGCGCAACGGCGAGCACACGGCCTGATAAACGCCGCTTTGCACGCCGCCACCGTGCGGAAATGAGGCCTCCGCAACATACGCGTGATGCACGTCGCCGGAGAGCAGCACAATGGTGGCCGGCGCGGGGCCGCGCACGCCGCTGGCGACGTCGCGCAGCAGCCCCGTGAGCTGTTCGAACGAGCGGCCGAACGCGCTCCAGTGCTCCAGATCCAGCGCCTCCCGAAGCTTTTCGACGGCATGGATCGGCCATTTTCCCCAGGCGCCGTCACACACCGCCTCGCTCCAGGCCTCGACATAATGTATGCCCGGCCCCAGCAATATGGGCAGCGACGTGCCCAGCAGCAGATGGTCGAAGTCCCCATGCGCATGATCGGCTATCCACGCCCACTCCTGCGCATCGGTCATGGCACGCGGCGCCAGCACGCGCGCGGCGCGCGAATCCATCATCACCAGCCGAACGCGGCCAAAATCCCGGTAGAAACTCCAGCGGCAGGTCTCGGGATCACGGTCGGCGCGCGCAGCGAACTCACGCAGCAGCGGGCCTGCATCACCATGCGACGCCTGAACCTGCCGGAACAGCTCGTCTTCGTTCAGTTCGCGCGGCGAGAGATTGCCCAGATGCTGATAGATCCAGTACGACATGAATCCCCCCGCGATGCGCGACTGCCACCACGGCTGCTTGCGCTTTTCCGCGACCCAGGCCGCCGAGATGTTCCAATCGTCGTTGACATCGTGATCGTCGAAGATCATCGCGCTGGGCAGCGTGGATAACAGCCAGCGGATGGTCGATTCGCTCCACGCCTCGCGGTACAGGCGGGTGTATTCCTCGAAATCGGCGATTTCCTCGCCGGGCGGCCTATCGGTGTTACGGCGCGTGCGGATGAATTGACGTGTCTCCGGCGACACCTCGTCGGCGTAGATCTGATCGCCCAGGAACAGCAGCGCGTGTGGCCATTGCTGCGGCGGTTCACCTTGCAGACGCACGGCCAGCGCCCGCAGCGCATCGACCCCGCGGCCGCGCGTATCCTCCTCCTTGGGCAAGGTGAACGGCGGTACGTGCGGCAGCGACACGCGACAGGAGCCGAATACCAGCCTCAGTGGCCCGCCCGGATGTGGCGTGGAGATCGTACTGGGCGGGAGCTGTGAATCCGGCTCGGGCCACGCGGTTTCTCCGTTTAGGGACACGCTGTATTCGTATGTGCGCCCGGGCTCCAGCCCCCTTACGTAGACAATCGCGTAATGATGGCCTTCGACGTGAAACGTAGCCGCACGATGCCCCAGCACCTCCACCTCGCAGGCCGCCGAGGTTTCCACCCACACGCTCGCGTCGCGGGGGCCGACGTAGCGCAGCAGGGGCCCCAGAATCAGTTCCGTCATCAGTTATCGGTTCTCGCGTGCGGCGCCATCCTCGTGATTTCAGTCGGCGCTTATGCTAGCCGCAACGCCGGGGCGCGGAAAGTGCGGCGACAAGCACGCCGCACCGAGGAAGACAAACGTACTACGCTTTTAAGAAAGCTGCGAATAAACCCATCCTGGATTTTTCAAAAGCACTGAAGGCGAATGCCTACGAAATAGACTTGGCACTTTCGTTCATTTTCAACGGCGTGCGGCCATCGAAAATGGCGGCGCGCTGGTCGGCCGGGCGAATCCGCGCGATGCCGTGACCGGTTCAGGCCGAGCGCGTGGAGCCGCTAGCCGTCGCTGGTCGGAATCAACAGCACCTGGCCGACGTGGAGCACGTCGCCGTCCAGCGAATTGTGGTCGCGTAGCGCTTCGACATTGACCCGGTAACGCTGCGCAATGGTAGACAACGTGTCGCCGTACCGGATGACATGACGATCGCGCAGATCGTTGGCGTACAAGGTGCCCGGCGGGGCATGATCGCGGAAGTATTCGCGTATGCCGTTGAGCACGGCCAGCGCCACCTGGTCCTGATAGGCCGAGGTGCGCAGGCGCTGCTCTTCCTCGGCGTTGGAGATAAAAGCGGTTTCCACCAGCACGGACGGAATATCGGGCGACGTGAGCACCGCAAAACCCGCCTGCTCCACCCGACTGCTGTGTATCTCGCCCACCTGTTGCAAGCCATTGAGTATGTCCTCGGCCAGGGTCATACTGGCTTCGATGGTGGCGGTCTGCGACAAATCCATCAGCACGCGCGCCAGGGTGTCGTCCTTGTCTTTCAAACGCACGCCGCCGATGAGATCCGCCGCGTTCTCGCGCTCGGCCAGCCAGCGCGCGGCCTCGCTGCTGGCGCCGGTGCGGGATAGCACGTACACGGATGACCCGTTGGCGTAGGAACTATGTGACGCGTCGGCGTGTACCGAGATAAACAGATCGGCCTTGTGCGCCCGGGCCCGCGCGATGCGTTCGCGCAGCTCCAGATAAACGTCGCTGTCGCGGATCATCACCGGCCGCATGCCGGGCTCCGCTCCGATCAGTTCCTCAAGGCGATTGGCGATGGAAAACACCACGTCTTTCTCGTAAGTGCCGTACGGCCCTATCGCACCGGGATCCTTGCCGCCGTGACCGGCATCGATGGCGACCACCACGTCGCGCAATGACGACGCGCGGTCTTGCGCCACGATGACCGGCGCGGGCGCATCGGCCGGCGCACCGGCGCGTTTCAGATCCACCACGAGGCGATGACCATACGCTCCGACCGGAGGCAACAGAAAACTTCTGGACGTTGCGGACTGATTCAGGTCCAGCACCACGCGCAAGTCGGTGCCGTTTCGGGCAGCGTGGCGGATGTTCTTCACCGCCGAGAGGTCGGCGTCGATTGCCTGGGCAGGCTCCGCCAGTTTGGCGTTTTCCAGGTCTATGACCACCCGTTCGGGATCCTGCAACGCAAACAGGCGATGCTCCACCGGCCCGCTGAGATCAAACACGACCCGGGTGGTGTCGCCGCTGTCGGAGAGCCGGATGTCGTTGACCGCCACACCCCACGCCGCTGCCAGGGGCGCCGTCATCAAGCCCAGAATCACACTGGCGCCGAGGACCTCACACCACAGCAGACGCCGCAATCGTTGTAAATTCTCGCCCAAGATCCGTCTCCCTTAAGTAGTTTTAGCTACCTATCCCCATAGTTTGTGGCAAGTATATAACGAATTGCAATACCTAAACATCAGTGAATTTAGCGGCATACGTCACTTTTTTATAAATTGTTGTGAGCACTGATGCGGGCAAGCAACCGCACGCCCGCAGGCGTGACCGCATTGAGCGCGACGCGCCTGCCGCTTTGGAGATACTCGATAGTCACGTCAAGGTCGGGCCTGGGCAGCCGGTTGGCCGCCCGTTCAGGCCATTCAACGATGCACAACGCGTGGCGGCCGAAATAATCCCTGACGCCCATGAACTCCAGTTCTTCCGGATCTGATAATCTATAGAAATCAAAATGATACAAGCTCATAGCCGGCAGATCGTAGGGCTCCACCAGCGTATACGTGGGACTCTTTACCGAACCACCGTGACCCAGCGCGCGCAGCAAGCCACGCGTCAAGGTGGTCTTGCCCGCACCCAGCGCACCGCACAAAAAAATGACCAGCCCCGGCTCGCAGGCCGCGGCCAGGCGCGCACCCAGCGCCTCCATCGCCGCGGCGTCGGGCACCTCAACGATCACGGATTGACCAGCTGCTGCAAATGGACAAAAAGATCCGTCGCCAGCAAACCGCGTTCGCCGCGCGCCGCGGCGGCGCGGTCGCCCGCCGCCGCATGCGCGCATACACCCAGTTCGGCCGCCTGCGTACCGCTTAGGCCCTGCGCCATCAGACCGGCAATCACGCCGCTGAGCACGTCGCCCATACCGCCGCTCGCCATGCCCGGATTGCCCGCCGCGCAGACTGCGGTGCGGATTTCGGAGCGGATCAGGGTGCCCGCGCCTTTCAGTACACAGGCGCCGCCATAACGACGCTGCAGCCGCTCCACCGCCTGATACCGATCCTGCTGTATGGCCGACGTGGTGACGCCCAGCAGGCGCGCCGCTTCGCCTGGGTGCGGCGTCAGCACCCAGTTGTCCCGCCACGATGGCTCGACAGCCAGCAGGTTGAGCCCATCGGCATCGATGACCGCCGGTATGCCGCTGTCCAAAACGGCGCTGAGCATGCCGCGACTCCAGGCAGTCTGACCGAGGCCTGGACCAATCGCCACGGTCGTTGCGCGTTTGAGCAGCGGCTGAAGTTCCGTCGGGCCAGCGACCGGATGCACCATCAGCTCCGGCCGCGTGACGTTCACAAGCGCGGCGTGTTCCGGCCGAGTCGCGACGCTGACTAAGCCGGCGCCCATTCTGGCGGCGGCCTCGGCCGCCATGCGCGGCGCGCCCGCCATGCCGCGCTCGCCGCCGATCACCAGCACGTGGCCAAAATTCCCCTTGTGGCTGGCGCGCGCCCGCGGCGTCAGCTGTGCGTTGAACTGTGCCAATTCGACCCGCTGCGCTGATGGCGCCACCTGGTCGAAAACTTCGACCGGAACGCGCAGGTCATCGAAAAAAAGCTTACCGCAATAATCGGCCGCCTGACCGGTGAACAAGCCCTGCTTGAGCCCGATGAAGCTGATCGTACAGTCCGCGCGTACCGCGACGCCCAGTGGCATGCCGGTATCGCTGTGCAGACCGGACGGCACGTCCACCGCCAGCACCGGCGCCGCCTGGGCGTTGATGGCTTCAATCGCCGCCTTCGGCGCGCCCCGCACCGGGTCTTGCAGACCTGTGCCCAATAAGGCGTCGACGACGATATCGGCAGTAGACAAGGCGTCGTCCACGTCGTTATCGACGCGACCACCGATGCTTGCATACGCATCGCGCGCGCTGCGGGCATCGCCGCGTATGCGGTCCCTGTCCCCGCACTGCACCACGCGTACGTCGATCCCGGTGTCCCTGGCCAGGCGCGCGATCACGTAGCCATCCCCACCGTTGTTGCCGGTGCCCGTCACGACCACCATGCTGCGTGCCCGCGGCCATTGCGCGCGCACTAATTCGAATGCCGCCTGGCCCGCGCGCTGCATCAATTCGTAGCCGGGAATGGCGAATTTCTCGATCGCGGCGCGGTCCAGCTCGCGCACCCGCTGGGCGCTGTAGAGGTTGCTCGGCAATCCGGACATAGGAAAAGTATAACGTCAGCGCGGCGATGATGATGGGCGCAGAATGAACCCTGTTAGAATGACGCCGGGTTCAATGTGCACGAAATTCAATTTGCACGAAACATGCCCGCCGGTCACTCGATGTCTTCCAACGCAAGGCGTTCAGCCGTCTCATCCGTGGACCTTCAAGGCCTGGCCAGCCGGATCAAGGATTGGGGAGCCGCGCTCGGCTTTCAGCGCGTGGGCATCGCGGATACCGATCTGGGCGAACATGAAACACACCTGCTGAACTGGCTGGCGCAAGGACGCCAGGGCGAGATGCGCTACATGGCGCGCCACGGCGTCAAGCGCAGCCGGCCGGCCGACCTGCAGCCCGGCACGATACGCATCATCTCGGCCAGAATGGACTATTGGCCGCCCGACGGCGCGGATCCCGATGGCGTATTGAATTCACCGACGCACGCCTACGTCTCACGTTACGCGCTGGGGCGGGACTATCACAAGCTGGTACGCAAACGCCTGCAACGTCTGGCGCAGCAGATCGAAGCTGAAGTCGGGCCGTTCGGCTATCGCGCGTTTGCCGACAGCGCGCCGGTGCTGGAAAAGGCGCTCGCGTCGAAGGCGGGTCTGGGCTGGATCGGCAAACACACGAATCTCCTGAGCCGCGACGCCGGTTCCTGGTTTTTTCTGGGCGAACTCTATACCGACCTGCCGCTGCCCGTAGACCGCGAGGCGACAAATCACTGCGGCTCCTGCCGCGCCTGTATCGACGTGTGTCCCACAGGCGCCATCGTCGCCCCCTATGAACTGGATGCGCGCCGCTGCATTTCGTATCTGACCATCGAGTTGCGCGGCGCGATTCCCGAACACTTGCGGCCGCTGATCGGCAATCGGATCTACGGCTGCGACGATTGTCAGCTCGTGTGCCCCTGGAACAGGTTCGCGCGCACGAGCGAGCTTGCGGATTTCGCGGTGCGCCGCGGGCTGGATGCGCCGCGGCTGGCCGATCTATTCGCGTGGAGCGAGCAGGAATTTCTGGATCGCACCGAGGGTTCGGCCATCCGGCGCATCGGCTATGCGTGCTGGCTGCGCAATATCGCAGTGGCGCTGGGCAACGCACCTGCCTCGCCCGACGTTATCGGCGCGCTGCGCGCACGCGCGGACGAACCCAATGAGATGGTGCGCGAGCACGTGCGCTGGGCGCTGGCGCGCCACGGTGTCGATGAGGGCTAATTGCGCCGCGGCCAGGCGACTAAAACAGGCCGGACAGGTCCAGACTCACCTTCGGCAAGCGCGCTGGCGTGATCGACTTCAAGGATGTGGGCGTGACGAGGTTTCGATAAGCGCCTTCCGAGGGATCACTGAATACGCGCAGCTGGTTGTTTTCGAGGTCCACCAGCCATACTTCCGGAATGCCGTGACGGGCGTACAGCGGGATTTTTATCTCACGGTCGTAACGCAATGAAGATTCCGCAACCTCCACGACCAGCAGCACGTCGCGGGCGTGCGGATGCGAGTGCTTGTAGAAATCGTCTCGTGGCTTGAGCAGCGCGATGTCCGGTTGCGGCTCCGAGTCGTTGCCGAGAACGAACGGGTTCTGGGCCGCGACAATCGCGTGCTCGCCAATCGCGCGTTCGAACAGCCTGCTCAATTGGTTTACAGTTCCTGAATGCCGGCTACCGATCGGCGACATATCCATAATCTCCCCGTCTATCAGCTCCACACGGGCGTCCTCGTGGAGGATGCCCGCCTCGCCCATGCGCTGATAATCCTCAACCGTTAGCCGATGCCTGACGATCAGGTCTTCCGCCGCGCTCGACATGCCTGTGCTCCGCTACGCGTTACTCAAGTGTTCAAGCTTAACAGCAATCCTGGCCCTTGCTCCAATCCATCGCTGCGCAGACCAAGCGGCTGTCAGGCAGAGACACAGTCGCCTACGACCAAGACTTGTAATAATTCATCAGCCCATTGGTGGACGCATCGTGGCCGGTCGCGGGCTTGGCCGACTCCAGTTCCGGCAGGATCGCGCCGGCCAGTTGTTTACCCAGTTCCACGCCCCACTGGTCGAAGGAATTCAGGTTCCAGATGATGCCCTGGACGAAGATCTTGTGCTCGTAGAGCGCGATCAACGATCCAAGCGTTCGCGGCGTCAATTTGCGAAACAGGATGGAATTGGTCGGGCGGTTGCCCGCGAACACCATATGCGGCAGGCGCCAGCGCTTTTGTTCATCGCTCAAGCCTTGTTTATCCAGCGCACGCCGCGCCTCGTCCTCGTTTCTGCCCTTCATCAAGGCTTCCGTCTGGGCGAAGAAGTTCGACAGCAGGATCGGATGATGGCCATCGAGCGGCCGGTGCGGCTGCGCCGGCGCGATAAAGTCTGCCGGGATCAGGCGCGTGCCCTGATGCATCAACTGATAAAACGCGTGCTGACCGTTGGTGCCCGGCTCGCCCCAGATCACGGGCCCGGTGGCGTAGTCGACCGGCCGGCCGTCTCGGCCCACTGACTTGCCGTTGCTCTCCATGTCAGCCTGCTGAAGGTACGCCGGCAGCAGGTGCAGCGACTGGTCGTAAGGCAGCACCGCGTGCGTATGCGCGCCGAAAAAATTGTTGTACCAGACGCCCAGCAAGGCCAGGATCAGGGGCATGTTTTCATTCGGCGGCGCGGCGCGGAAATGCTCGTCCATCGCATGCGCGCCGGCCAGCAAATCCTCGAAGCAATCCATGCCTGTATAAAGCGCGATCGGCAGCCCGATGGCGGACCACAACGAGTAGCGTCCGCCCACCCAGTCCCAGAACTCGAACATGTTCTGGAGATCGATGCCGAATTCGCTGACCTTGTCGCGATTGGTGGACACCGCGACAAAGTGGCGGGCCACAGCCGCCTGGTCTCGCGCGTGATTCAACAACCACGCACGCGCCGTGCGTGCGTTGGTCATTGTCTCCTGCGTGGCGAAGGTCTTCGAGGCGATGATGAACAGCGTGGACTGCGGCTCGACCTGATCGAGCACATTTGCGATTTCCGCGCCGTCCACGTTGGAGACGAAATGCGTGCGCAGCCGCGGATGCGCGTAAGGTTCGAGCGCCGCGCACACCATGGCCGGGCCCAGATGCGAGCCGCCGATGCCGATGTTGACCACGTCCGTGATGGCCTCGCCCGTATACCCGATCCATTCGCCGCCGCGCAGCTTGCCGGAGAACGCGCGCATCCGCGCCAGCACAGCGCTGACGGCCGGCATGACATCTTCGCCGTTCACTGCGATGGCGCGCCTCGAGCGATTGCGCAGCGCCACGTGCAATACCGCGCGGCCTTCGGTATTGTTGATTTTCTGGCCTTCGAACATGCGCTCACGCCAGGCAGGCACCTCGCGTGCTTCGGCGAGCGCCATGAGCAGCCGCATGGTTTCGTCGGTGATGCGGTTCTTCGAGTAATCCAGCAGAAGATCGTCGAGCCGCAGCGAATATCGGTCGAAGCGTGCCGGGTCTTGCGCGAACAACTCGCGCATGTGCATCTGCACGATGGTGTCGTAATGGTCTCGCAGGGCGCGCCAGGCGGCGGAATCAGTCAACGCGGACATCGATGGTCTCATGCGCAGCGGATTGGTGTGGCGCAACACCATATACCTTTGCCGTCCGGTCTGCCAATATAATGGCACTTTCGCTGCCGCCGCACCGGCTATTCGCAATATCACTGAACGTAATGCGCTTGAAACTTACCGTCTCGCCTTGAATATCCCGAATAACTTTCAGCCTTCTACCGACAAGCAGCTGCGGCAGCGCGTCAAACTGTACGGCAATCTGCTGGGCGCGGTGCTGCGCGCGCAGGCCGGCGAGACCGTCTACGCGGCGGTGGAAAAACTGCGCAAGAGCTACCTGGAGCTGCGCGATCGTGACGATCCGGACAAGCGGCGGCGGCTGCTGGACGCGATCGCCGAGCTGGATCTCGCCACGCTGGAACAGGTAATTCGCGCGTTTTCGACTTATTTCAGCCTGGCCAACGTCGCCGAGGAGGCATTTTTGCACCGCCAGCGCCGCGTGCAGGTCACCACCGGCAAGCCACTGTGGCGCGGTTCTTTCGACGACACCTTGCGCACGTTCCATGAGCGCGGCGTAACCGCCGGGCAGCTGCAGAAGTTTCTCGACGAGATGGCGTTCATGCCGGTGTTCACCGCGCATCCCACCGAGGCCAAGCGGCGCACGGTGATGGAGGCGTTGCGGCGCATCTTCCTGATCGGCGAGGAGTTGAACAATCCTCAGTTGAGCCAGTATCAGCGCGATGAGATCGTCGAGCGTCTGCACGCGCACATCCAGATATTGTGGAAGACCGACGAGGTGCGCCTGGCCAAGCCCAGCGTGGAAGCCGAAATCAAGAACGGGCTGTATTACTTTCGCAACGCGATCTTTCACTCGGTGCCGGATGTCTACCGCAATCTGGAGCGCGCCATCAAAAGGATTTATGCCGACAGCGACAGCACCACCAGAGTCCGCGTGCCCAGTTTCTTGAGGTTCGGTTCCTGGATCGGCGGCGATCGCGACGGCAATCCCTTCGTCACCCCCGACGTCACGCGCGCCGCCATGCGCCTGCAGTGCCGCACGGTGTTGCAGGCCTACATCGAGCGGGTGCAGGCGCTGGGCAACATTCTTACGCATTCGGACAAACTGGTCACGCCATCGGCGCCGTTCAAGCTCTCGCTGGAAAGAGATCGGCTGATCGCGCGTACCGCGTTTCGGGATAATCCGGATCAGTTCGTGAAAGAGCCGTACCGGCGCAAGCTCGCCATCATGGCGCACCGGCTGCGGCGCAATCTGCTGTTGGCCGACGAACGCCTGGCCGGTTACCTGCACGGCTCGCTGGGCGAGGGTTACGCCTCGGAGCAGGACTTTCTGGCCGACCTGTACGTGATCCGCGATTCGCTGCGCACGCACGGGGACGCCAATCTCGCTGGCGGCAGGCTCAAGGATCTGATCCGCCTGGCCGAGACCTTCGGCTTTTATCTGGCGCGGCTGGACCTGCGGCAGGAATCCGGCACGCACGGCGCGGCGGTCGCGGAGATCCTGGAACGCACGGGCCGGGCGCGGAATTATTGTCAGTTGCCTGAAGCGGACAAGCTACGCCTGTTCGACGAGCTGCTGGTCAACTCGGCGGCGCCGTTTCCGCTGGATGAAACAAGCCCCACCGAAGCCACGCGTCAGGTCGTGGAGGTGTTTTACGTCATGGCCGAAATGCGCGAGGAGATCAGCCCGCGGGCATTCGGCAGTTACGTGATCTCCATGACGCACAGCGCTTCGCACGTGCTGGAAGTCATGTTTCTCGCGAGTCTCGCGGGGCTCGCGGGGCGCGACGATAAGGGCGACTGGTATTGCCGCATCAGGATCTCGCCGCTGTTCGAGACCATCGACGACCTGGCGCACGCCGAGGATGTGCTGACCAGGCTGTTCAGTCAGGCGGCCTACAGCGAGCTGTTACGCGCCTCCGGCAACTGCCAGGAAATCATGCTGGGCTACTCCGATTCCTGCAAGGACGGCGGCATCCTGGCCTCGACCTGGCACCTCTATCGCGCGCAACAGAACATCGTCGCGATCGCGGAACGCTTCGGCGTGAGGTGCTATCTGTTCCACGGCCGCGGCGGCACGATCGGGCGCGGTGGCGGGCCCACGCACGATGCGATCATGGCGCAGCCGCCCAACACGGTGCAGGGCCAGATCAAGATCACCGAACAAGGCGAGGTGCTGTCATACAAGTACAGCAATACGGAAACCGCCACCTATGAACTCACCATGGGCGCCACCGGACTGCTCAAGGCCAGCAGCCATCTGCTGGTGACCGTTGACGAACATCTGGACGATCACGTCGAGGCGATGGACGCCCTGGCCCGGCTTGGCGAGCAGGCTTACCGCGAGCTGACCGACCGCACCGAGGGCCTGCTCGATTATTTCTACGAGGTGACGCCGGTCATGGAGATCGGTCAGCTCAACATCGGCTCGCGGCCCTCGCACCGCAAGCAGCAAGATCGCTCCAAGAACTCCATCCGCGCCATCCCGTGGGTATTCGGCTGGGCGCAGTCGCGCCATACCTTGCCCGCCTGGTACGGCATCGGTTACGCGCTGGAAGCGCTGCGCGCGCGGGATGCGAGCTACATCGATTGTCTCCAGGACATGTACCGGGAATGGCCGTTTTTTCGCACCTTGATCGACAACACGCAGATGTCGCTTGCGAAGGCGGACATGACCATCGCCAGGGAATACGCCGATCTTAGCCGCGCGCCGGAAACCGCCGATAAGATCTACGCAATGATCAAGGGGGAATACGAACGCACCGTTACGCAGGTTCGCGAGGTCGCGCAGGTCGACGAGCTGCTGACCGAAAACCCGATGCTCAGGCTCTCCCTGCAGCGGCGCAGCCCCTACCTGGACCCGCTCAACCACATCCAAATCATGCTGCTGAAACGGCATCGCGAGCTTGCCCCGGAGCAGCAGACGCAGGATGAACTGCTGCATCCGCTGCTGCGCACCATAAACGCGATCGCCGCCGGCATGCGCAACACGGGCTGAGCCGCGCGCCAAAAAACCCGCGATCCGGGCTACCGCCGCAAAACGTTACTATGTAACATGTCAGGTCCCACCAGACCCGCCGCCCGATTATCGATGGCCTTAAGCTATCGCACGTTAAATATCTGTCTGCTGGCGCTCGCCCTGCTGGCCGCACAAACCGCGCTGGTCATGCACGATGCGGCGCCGCACGGCGCTGCGCACGCGGCGGATTGTCAGCTTTGCGCGCATGCGTCCGGCGTCAGCCACGCCCTACCCGCCCCCGGCGGCTGCCTTTATCCAGCGGTATGCGGCAGCCAGATGCCTGCGACTTTCCTCCGCCCGATCCTGCCGGCGCGCTTTCATGCGCCCAGCGCGCGCGCTCCACCTGTCGAATCTGCCTGATCCAACAACTGTTGCAACCGTGGCGGCCAGCGGCGCGATCACGCCCTGCCGCCGACTGTTATCGGCAGGCTCCCGCACGTGATTCCGGGTTTCCGGCTCGCGGCTCGGCGTGGAGACCTTGGAGCGGTAAATGAGAACGAGATTAGGCATGGGTTTGATACTGGCCTGCGGCGCGAGCGTGCAGGCGTCAATGGCACAAGAACCGGAGCAAGCCATCGAATTGGATCCAGTGACGGTAACCGCGAGTCCGCTGGACGAAGCCGAACTGGAAATCGGGCGGCCGGCGTCGGTGCTGCGCGGCGAGGAACTGCGCAGAAAAATCGCCCCGACCATCGGGGAGACGTTGTCCGGCGAACCTGGCGTCAGCGCCAGCGACTTCGGCCAGGGCGCGAGCCGGCCGGTGATTCGCGGCCTGGACGCGCCGAGGGTACGCGTACTGGAAGATGGCATCGGCTCACTGGACGTGTCCTCCATAAGCGCGGATCACCTGGTGACGGTCGAACCGATTGGCGCCCGGCAGGTGGAGATTCTGCGTGGCCCGTCCACCTTGCTGTACGGCAGCGGCGCGATCGGCGGCGTGGTCAACGTGGTCACCAACCGGATTCCCGACTACGTACCCGAGGCGCTCGATGCCACGGTGGACGTGCGCTACAACGACGTGTCGGACGAGCGCACGGGCGGCATCGATTTGACCGCGGGCATCGGCGATAACGTTGCGCTGCACGTGGACGGCGTGAGTCGTGAGACCAACGACTACGAGATCCCGGACGAGGCGGCGGACGATCCCGGGACCTTCGCCTCTGACGGCAAGCTGGTTAACAGCGCGATCGACACCGACAGCTTTTCCGGCGGTGGTTCCTTCGTCGGCGATCGCGGTTTTGTGGGCGCCTCCGTCAGCCGCTACCTGAGCGTCTATGGCATTCCAGGCGAAGCAGGCGTGTTCATCGACGCCGATCAGACCCGATATGACGCCAAAGGCGAACTGCAACTGCCGTTGCCGGGATTCGAGCGCCTTGCGGTCGACTTCGGGTATAACGATTACACACACACCGAGTTCGAGGGCCCTGGCGAGCCCGGCACCCGCTTCGACAACGAAGAATACGAGACGCGGCTGGAACTGTTGCACGAGCCACTGGCCGGCTGGTCGGGCGCGGTGGGCTTGCAGTATCGCGATCAGGATTTCGCGGCGATTGGCGATGAGGCCTTCGTGGCGCCCACCCGGACCCGGGCGCTGGGCGCATTTGTCGTCGAGGAACGTGAATTCGGACCCGTGACGCTTGAGCTGGGCGGCCGCTACGAGCGCCAGGAAGCCGACGCCTCCGGCGGCAATCCCGACGCCGAGCACGATCTCTACAGCCTGTCCGCCGGCGTCATCTACCGGTTCGCCGAAGATTACGCATTCAACGTCTCCGCCACGCGTTCGCAGCGTGCGCCCGCCGCGCAGGAGCTTTACGCGGGCGGCCCGCATCTGGCGACCTTGACCTTCGAGCAAGGCGATGCCGGCCTGGACGAGGAGACCGCGCACAGCCTGGATGTTGGCGTGCGCCGCACCGAGGGGCGCCTGACCTGGCGCATCAACGCGTTCGCCAACCTGATCGACGATTTCATTTTTCAGCAAGGCGTGGACGGCAACGGCGACGGCTTGGCGGACAACGTCGACGAGGAGGGCGCGCTGGATCCGGCCGGCGAACTGGTGTCGGTCGCCTACACGCAGCAGGACGCCGAGTTTTACGGCGGTGAGGCAGAGGGTGTGATCAGCCTGCTCAAAGGCCCGACTGGCGCGCTCGACTTGCGCGTGTTCGCCGATTACGTGCGCGGCCGGCTGCGCGACGGCGGCGATCTGCCGCGCATCACGCCGCTGCGGTTTGGCGCGGGCCTCGATTACGCGCGCGGGCGCTGGGGTGTGGGCATGGACGTCATGCGTGTCGAACAACAGGACCAGACCGCGGCGCTGGAGACTGAAACGGACGGCTACACCCTGCTGGGCGCGAATCTGAGCTATCGGCTGGCGAGCAACGGCGACTATCAATTCTTCGTGCAAGCCGCCAATCTCCTGGACCAAGAGGCTCGCCGGCATACGTCGTTTCTGAAAGAGAACGCGCCGCTGCCCGGACGCGCGGTGCTGGCGGGCTTCAACGCCCGGTTCTAACAATCCGGCGTGGTTTGGGTCATGTGACACATTCGGGCGCCACGGATGGCGGCGCCCAGGCGACCGCGTTGTGGTGTTAGCCTGACCAGGTGCTACACTTAGGGAAGCTCTGAGTTAATCAGAGGTTCCTTAAGACTAAATTTCCTTCCCCCGCCGTTCGAGCACCCAACGGAGGTCATCATGGCGCGGACATTTCACCCACTGCCAATGCAGGCGCTGGCGGCCGATATCGTCGTGTCTCGATACCAGCAGGGACTGCCCGGATCCGTTACGATGGAGGACGAGGCACTGGATGTAATGACAGATCTGCTTCGCGTCAAAGTCTTCACGGTCGCGCCGGATACGCTGATCGATGACGCCTTGCAGAAGATGATTCATGCCGAAGTCAGGCTGTTGATCGTCACCGACCGCGCGGACATCGTGCTGGGTGTCATCGCCGCGACCGATATCATGGGCGAGCGCCCGATTGCCATCAGTTCGGCCGAGCGCATCCCGCGCAGTGCGATCCGCGTGGAACAGATCATGACCACGCGCGACGATATCAACGCGCTGCGCATGCAGGATGTGGAGGACACCCGCGTCGGGGACATCGTCGCGACCTTGCGCGGCGCGGGGCGTCAGCACGCGATCGTGCTGGACAAGGACAATCGCGGCAGGGCCATCCTGCGTGGCATCTTCTCCACGACGCAGATCGCGAGACAGCTCGGCGTGACCATTGAAGCGGATGGCAAGGCGCAGAGCTTTGCCGAACTGGAACGTGCGCTGCTGGCTTGACCCGCTGGATGGTATGCCTGTGCTAATACTGCGGGCGCAATTCGACGCAGCCGAGTAACGCGCGCTGAGCGCGAAGAGGATAAAGCGGAAACAAAAAAAGCCCGGCGTGGCCGGGCTTTTCAATACCTCGAGTTACAGCGGTTGTATGTTCGCCGCCTGCTTGCCCTTGGGGCCGGTAGTCACATCGAAAGACACTTTTTGGTTTTCGGCCAGCGTCTTGAAACCCTTGGCCTGAATCGCGGAGAAATGCGCGAACAGATCATCGCCTCCGTCATCGGGCGTGATAAAACCATAGCCCTTGGATTCGTTAAACCACTTCACAGTACCAGTTGCCATCTTGAGTATTCCTAAACATATTAAAAAATGAGCTTAATGCCCGGAGCGCATGAGACAAGACAGGAATAATGACAAGCTACAGTACCGGCTTAGCGCGAGGACTTCTGACAAAAACTCACCATCTTGAACACGTGCAGGCTTACTATCGACTTTTGCCCAAGCCAAGTCAAGCACTCTCACATGCCTGGCGGGTCAGCCTGACAACCGCTTGTTTGGCGGCCGCGGCGCGCTTGAGTTCGCACTCGCCGGTTCCGCCTGGCGGAAAGCGGCCCGTTTAAAGACTACGTATGCCTGCCGCCCACCGCTATACTATGGCCAGAATGAC
This sequence comes from Gammaproteobacteria bacterium, assembly GCA_050740315.1. Taxonomy (GTDB): domain Bacteria; phylum Pseudomonadota; class Gammaproteobacteria; order JACCYU01; family JACCYU01; genus JACCYU01. The sequence continues at coordinate 50,621 of JBOIDC010000018.1, forward strand.
GCTTCGCAGGACTCGATCGGGTCAGCCCACGATGCGGTCCGTCAGGCGGAGTGCTCAACGTTGCGCGCAACGACCGCTGACAACTTGAAGACAGGCTACAAAATGAGCGATTTGGATCATCTGTTCGCCAATAATCGCGCGTGGGCCGCCGACATGGTCGCGCGTGATCCGGATTTTTTTACGCGCCTGTCACGCCAGCAGGCGCCGGAATATTTGTGGATTGGATGCGCCGACAGCCGCGTGCCCGCCAACCAGATCATCGGGCTGATGCCGGGCGAGATCTTCGTGCACCGCAACGTCGCCAATGTGGTGGTGCATACCGACCTCAATTGTCTGTCCGTGCTGCAGTTCGCCGTGGACGTGTTGCGCGTCAAGCATGTCATCGTATGCGGTCATTACGGCTGCGGGGGCGTGCAGGCATCGGTATCGGGTTCGAGATTCGGCCTCATCGACAACTGGTTGCGTCACGTGCACGACGTCGCGCTCAAGCATGCAAACGTGCTGGCCTCGCTGAGCGAAGCCGACCGGGTCGACCGCCTGTGCGAGTTCAACGTGATCGAGCAGGTCGCCAACGTCGCGCAGACGACCGTGGTGCGCGATGCGTGGCAGCGCGGCCAGTCGCTTGCCATCCACGGCTGGGTCTACGGACTGAAAGATGGCCTGACGCATGATCTCAATGCCACGGTATCACGGGCCGAGGACGCCGTTGCGGGCTACGAGGCCGCCATCGCCTCGGTGCAAAAGCGGTATATCGATGCGACGCGCTGACTGATATGGCCTGATCCGCGCGGCCATACGTCAGCCGGCAGCGTTTGGCGTGCTGTCGACTCTGGTGCGCGCGGGTTTGAGAACTTCCCGCAGCTTGTCCGAGAGCCGCAGTGCGAGGGCGACAAGCGTGATGGTCGGAAAATCGCTGCCCGCGGTTGGAAACACGGAACTGCCCGCAATGAACAGATTGTTCACACCGTGCACGCGGCAGTCGGCGTCGACCACGCCCTGTTTCGGATCGGCGCTCATGCGCGTCGTACCCATATGATGCCAGCAACCTTCTATAGCCTCCGGCCATCTGTCCAATGAATCCACCCAAGGCTCGACGGGAATGAACAGGCCCTGGCCTTCCATCTCACGGCGTACGAGCCGGCAAGTCGCATCGAGGTTCCGCCTGTCCAGTTCGCCCATGCGCCAGTCCAGCCGGGTCTGAGGAAGACCCAGCATGTCTCGCTCGGACGACAGGGTCACGCGGCTGTCGGGATTGGGCACCGGCTCGCAAATCGTCACCAGGTGAAATTCCCGTCTTACGAATTCCGGATTAAGCCGGTTGTCGAGCACCGAAAGGCACGCCTGCGGCGCGTGACGCAAAAGCAACGGCAGATTCAAGGCGGCCTCCTTGAGCACATTCGAAAGCGGCACGCCGAACTTCTTGCGGTCATGCACGCGATGCCAAAGCACCTTCAGCACGCCATAAGCCGCCGATACGGACGCGAAATAATTCGCCACCAGATAGGTTCTTGAGTTAGGAAGCCTTGCATCACGCTGCAACCGCTCAGTGGGCGCGACATGAGCGGCCACGTGCAGATCCCTACAATGGACCCGACGCCGCGTCAGCGCCAGGGAACTGTCATACAGCCGCCGATACTTGCGTTGATCCGCGAGCCGCACGCGCGCCCAGCGAAACCGAGGGTGGTCCATGAAATAGCGCCCGACAAGGTCCTTGCCATTGCCGAGGCCCGTGCTCTGCACGCCGTTGGAAACCAGCAGCAGACGCGCGTTTTCAATGCCGCCACAGGCCAGCACCACCAGCCGCGGGGCCACCGAAAACCTGATGCCATCCAGAGTCGCGACCCGCACCCGCTCGACGTTGGCGGCCATCGAATCGGCTTTAAGCTCTGTCACATTGGCATTCAATAACACGCGCAGGTTGGCGGCTTGCTGCAGACGCTGTTGATAGATCTCCCCGAAGCGCGTGGGCGCACTGAGCTGGTTGATGGCATTGGCGATGTCATCGCCGCGGAGAGGAAAAATCGAAACGCGGTGCCGGGCCAGTTCTTCTTGCCAGTAAGCGGCCGAGTATTCGTAAGGTCCAAGCTCCAGCAGCTTGTGCGCGTCCGCGTAGTAAGGCTTGAGATCGTCGTAGGTCAAAGGCCAGCCACTGCCCGGCATCCAGGATCGCGCCTCGAAGTCGATCGGGTCCAGGGGGCGGCACCAGCCGCCCCAGCAGTTGGTGCTGCCGCCCAAAAAACGGCAGCGCGCGGCATCCAGCGGCACATGTCTCAAGCCGACATTCTCCCCGGCGTACAGGGACTGTGTCGCGGCGTCCGAGGTCAGGCCGCCACTCTCCAGCAGCACCACGTCGAGCGATGCGTCGATCAACCGTAGCGCAATAGCGATACCCGCCGCACCGCCGCCGATGATGCACACATCGGCAGGGATGTCAGTATTCGGCGTTATGCCGCGGGCGTCGATGATCACGTTTGGCGGCTAGATTACCTGTGGAAATCGCGGTGCGGTCCAAGGGTAATAGCAAAGACCGTGTTCTAAGGTCATCTGCGACGCTCGCCCGCGGTGCTGGGGAATCAACCATAAACCATAGCACGCGATTTGCGAAGTGGCGCATATAGTTGAGAACCCACAACGTCGTCGTAACATAGAGGATATGGCCGTTGAATTGCGCATAACCGTGATCGTGCGCTCGCCGGTGCTGTAGGATTGTCTTGGACAGCTTCATGGTGCAGGACTTGCATACCCGCAATGGCGCGGATTCAGACTCTGCGAAGCCAGCTTACCGGGACGAGCCGTGAGAAGCGGCTCGCCAATGCCCTACGCGCATGCCCTCGTGACGACCAGATGACAGTTGTGGAACTAAGCCTCTCATAACATGGACATAATGTGCACAGCGGGCATTTGTGCCGTGGTGTAGACAACGTATTGCGGGGTCTTGTGCGAGGTGTAGCATGAACAAGCTCGGTAGCATTTTGCTGGGCGCGCTTCTCCTGGCCGCGTGCGCGAGCCAGATTCCGCAACAGATTCGCGACGCGCCAGCGGAAAGCCCATCGGTTGCCGCCGCGCGCGCTGACATTGAACCCTTGACGGGGGCGCGCGTGCGCTGGGGCGGCACGATCGCAAGCGTGGAAAACGGCGAATCAGACACCTGGATCGAAGTCGTTTCGCGCACCCTCAACGACAATGCGAGACCCAGCGAGAGTGACGTCAGTCAGGGCCGTTTCCTTGCGCGCTTCGAGGGTTTTCTGGACCCCGCTATCTATTCCAAGGGCCGGGCGCTGACCGTTGTCGGGACGCTGCAGGGCGAGGAGACGCGCAGCATAGACCAGTTCGATTACGCCTATCCGGTGGTCGACGCCGAATCCCACCATCTGTGGGATCCGCTGCCGGAGTATCGTTACGCGCGCGATCCTTTCTTGCGCTCGCCCTATTACTATGATCCGTTCTTTTACGATCCCTTCTTCTACAGCCCGTTCTACTGGCGGCGGCCGTATTATTACTGGTAAACAGGACACACGCATGTTCAACACGAATCCTATCCGCTGGTCGAGCCTCAACGCCGCGCTGTTGCTCGCGGCCTGCGCCAGTGGCCCCGGCATCGCCACCGACGGCGTGAACGAAACCGTCACGCCGCGTCAGGCCAGCGTCGAGATCGACGCCTTACGGGGTGATCAGGTGTTGTGGGGCGGAATGATCGTCAATAGCACCAACCTTGAGAATTCCACGCGGCTGGAAGTGCTGGGCTATCCGCTGGACGGCAGTCAGCAGCCCCGGACGTCCGCCGAACCCAGCGGCCGCTTTCTTGCGCTGGAACAGGGTTATCTGGAAACGGCGGACTACCGTCAGGGCCGCCTGGTTACCATCAAAGGCGTCTTGAGCGAGACGCAGGATGGCGCCATCGGCGAAGCGGACTACACCTATCCCGTGGTGCGGGCCGAGCAGATCTATTTATGGCCGGAGGAGGCTCCAGTCGAACCGACCCCCGAG
>JBOIDC010000019.1:0-52803 GCA_050740315.1 Gammaproteobacteria bacterium
GATCGGCGCCGCCGTGTTCCGCATCTTTGAGGAAGCGATCGCGTCGGGCGATCTGCGACCGAACGGACTCGGCATTCCGGAACTGATGGTGGGGCCGTGGACCCTGTGTCTTGGCATGCACACCCTGGTGCACGCCGAGGGCCTGTTACAGCAATATGCGGTGCGCGATCCGTACCGCCTGCTCATGCGCCACGTGCATCATTTGCTGAACGGTTACGGCTGGCGCCCGCTGTTCGATCCGACCGACGATATCAACCTGGACGCGTTTATCGCTCGTATCCGCGCCGAGGTGTTTCAAGACAGCTGCCCGATGCAGGGCGAGACGCCGACGAACTAGTACTGCGCATGTTTTCCTCTGCCAGCGAACCGCCTCCATGACTTACCGCTCGATTCTTCTGCCGGTCGGCGCCGCCGTATTGTTCGGCAGCCTCATGTTCGTCAAGTCGTTTGGCAACAAGCAGATGAACGCGATGTTTGACAACATGCCGCAACCGCCGGTCACCATCTCCTCGGCGCGTGTCGAACCGGCGCGTTGGCCGCAGGAGATCGAGACCGTGGGAACGTTTGCCGCAGTCAACGGCGCCGAGCTCGCGACCGAGGCCAGCGGTATCGTCGACGAAATCAACTTCAAAAACGGCGCTCATGTTGAGGCCGGTGAGGTCATCCTACGGCTGGATACCGACATTGACGTGGCGGAACTGAACGCGCTGGAAGCCGCCGCCCGTCTGGCCGAGATCGAACTGGAAAGGGTGCGGCGTCTGTACGAGTCCAACAGCATCTCTAAGGCCGAGGTCGATATCCGCCAGAGTCAGGCCGATCAGGCGCGCGCCAACGTCGAGGCGCAGCGCGCGCGCGTCGAGCAGAAGACCGTTGCGGCGCCATTCTCCGGTGTGCTCGGAATAAGACAGGTGAATCTCGGGCAGTACGTCAACGCGGGCAGCGCGATCGTCAATCTGCAGTCGCTGGATCCGATTTTTTTGAATTTCATGCTGCCGGAGCAGCGGCTGGCCGACATCTCCAGCGGGCAGCCGATGACGGCGCGTGTGGACGCGTTTCCACGCGGCCATTTCAATGGCACGATCACCGCGATCGAGCCGCGGGTGGAGCGGACCACGCGCAATTTCATGATTCAGGCGAGCATCGACAATCCCGACGGCCAGCTGCGTTCCGGCATGTTCGCGCGGGTGGAGCTGGCGGTCGGCAAGCCGCAGGCGGTGCTTACCGTGCCGCAGACCGCGATCAGCTTTAATCCGTACGGCAATTCCGTTTATGTCATTCGTGCAGCCGGGGCGTCCTCGCGTGCAGCTCATAAACAGCAAGACAATTCCGCTCCATCGGCCGGCAGCGCGCAGGCCAGCGACAAACAGCCGGGACTTACCGTGGTGCAGCGCTTCGTGCGCACCGGCGCGCGACGTGGCGATCTCATATCCATAACCGACGGACTGAAAGCCGGCGAGCGCGTGGCGACCAGCGGGCTGCTCAAGCTGCGCAACGAAGCGGTCGTGATAATCAACAACAAGATCAGGCCGGAAGCGGATGTCACGCCCACGCCGCCGAACAGCTAGTAGTCCCGTGTGGACGTCCGGGTAAGCCGTCCGCACGAAGCCATGCTTTAAAAAATCGCTAATGTCCTTCACCGACATCTTCATCCGCAAACCGGTGCTCGCCATGGTGGTGAGCCTGTTCATCTTTCTGCTGGGCCTGCGCTCCGCGCAGGAGCTGAACGTGCGCCAGTATCCCGAGCTGCAGAACGCGGTCGTCACCGTAGCCACCACTTACGTGGGCGCCGACGCTGATCTGGTGCAGGGCTTTATCACCACGCCCATGGAGCGCGAGATTGCCTCGGCCGACGGCGTCGACTATATCGTCTCCACCAGCCTGCCCAGCGTCAGCTCCATACAGGCCTACGTGCGGCTGGAGGCCGATCCCAACGAGGTGCTGACGCAGATCGTCGCCAAGGTGCAGAGAGTGCGGCGCGATCTGCCGGAGGAATCGGAAGACCCGGTGGTCGATCTGGCCATCGGCGAGACCACGGCGGCCATGTATCTGTCGTTTTTCAGCGAGGTGCTGGACAACAACCAGATCACCGATTACCTGGTCAGAGTGGTCGAGCCGAAGCTCGCGACCATCCCCGGCGTGCAGCGCGCGCGCATCCTGGGCGATCGCACCTTCGCCATGCGCATCTGGCTCAAACCGGATCGCATGACGGCGATGAACATCACCGCCAGCGACGTGTACGCCGCGCTGCGCGCCAACAACGTGCTGTCGGCGGTGGGCTCCACCAAGGGCTCGATGGTGGTGGTGGACTTGACCGCGCGCACCGATCTGCGTACTCCTGAAGAGTTTCGCAACCTGGCGGTGCGCGCCGAGGGCGGCGCCATCGTGCGTCTCTCCGATATTGCCAAGGTGGATCTGGGCTCGGAGACCTACCAGACCAGCGTCAGCTTCAACGGCGAATCGGCCACCTTCATGGGCATCGAGGTGGCGCCTGACGCCAATTCTCTGGACGTAATCGAGGCCGTGCGCAAGGTGTGGGACGCGGAGATAATACCGCAACTGCCCCAGGGGCTGCGGGCCTCCATTCCTTACGACAGCACCGAATATATCCAGGACGCCATCGACGAAGTGATCAAGACGCTGGCCGAGGCCGTGCTGATCGTGGTGGTGGTGATCTTTCTGTTTCTCGGCTCGCTGCGCAGCGTGATCATTCCCGCCGTGACGGTGCCGCTGTCGATGGTCGGCGCGCTGTTCCTGATGTTGCTGATGGGCTTTACCCTCAATCTGCTGACCTTGCTGGCGATGGTGCTGGCGATCGGCATCGTGGTCGATGACGCCATCATCGTGCTGGAGAATATCCACCGGCATATCGAAGAAGGCTTAAGTCCGATGGACGCCGCGCTGGTCGGCGCGCGTGAACTGGCCTGGCCGGTGGTGGCGATGACCACTACCCTGGTCGCCGTGTACCTGCCGATCGGTTTTATCGGCGGCCTGACCGGCACCTTGTTCGTAGAGTTCGCCTTTACGCTCGCCGGCGCGGTGCTGCTGTCGGGCGTGATCGCACTGACCTTGTCGCCAATGATGTGCGCCAAGCTGTTGAAGGCGCATGATCCCGATCAGGCGCCCACAGGCACCGACAAGCTCGCGGCGTGGCTGGACCGGCAGTTCGAAAAACTGCGTCTGGCCTATCAACGCGGCCTGCATCGCGCGATGGGTGATCGCTGGGGCATTCTCGCGTTCGGCGCCGTTGTGCTGGTGTCCTGCTATTTCCTGTTCGTCTCTACGCCGTCGGAACTGGCGCCCGAGGAGGATCAGGGCTTTATCATCACCTTCTCGGAAAGCGACCCGTATTCGACCATCGAATACCTGGAGCGCTACACGAACCAGCTAAACGAGATCGCCGCGGACCTGCCGGAAAACGAGAACTTCTTCCTGTTGAACGGCGTGGGCGGCGGCGGCTCGGCGGTGTCGACCAATACCGCGATCGCCGGTTTTGTGCTCAAGCCCTGGACCGAGCGTACACGCTCCAGTCAGGAGGTGCTGAACCAGGTGATCAATCCGCGCATCAGTAATATTGCCGGTCTGCAGGTCGCCGCGTTCATACCGCCTGCCCTGCCCACCGGCGGTGGCGGCGGTTTTCCGGTCGAATTCGTGATCGGCGGCACCGCGCCGGTGGAGAGTCTCAACGAGGTGGCCGGCCAGGTGATGGCCGCCGCGCAGGACAGCAAGAAGTTTATATTTCTCAACACCGACCTCAAGATCAACAAGCCGCGTACCGAGGTTTTGATCGATCGTGACAAGGCCGCCCTGCTCGGCATCGACATGCAAACGCTCGGCGCTGACCTTGCGGCCATGCTGTCCGGCGGTTTTGCCAATCGTTTTTCGCTGGAGAACCGCTCTTACGAAGTCATTCCGCAGGTGCAGAGGGTGGATCGCCTCAACGCGAGTCAGCTCGAACACTATTACACGCGCACCGGCACCGGCGAACTGGTGCCCTTGTCGACGTTGGTGTCGCTGAAAGATTCCGTGGAGCCTCAGCAGCTCAAGCGTTTCCAGCAGCTCAACAGCGTCACGATCTCGGGATTGCCGCGGCCGGGCGTATCGCTGGGCGAGGCGTTAGGCGTGCTCGAACAGGCGGCCGCGAGGAACCTGCCGTCGGGTTTCTCGGTTGATTATTCGGGTCAGTCGCGGCAGTTCAAGACCGAGGGCGCGGCGCTGATGCTGACGTTCTTCTTTGCCCTGATCGTCATTTACCTGGTGCTGGCGGCGCAGTTTGAATCCTTCCGTGACCCCATCATCATGCTGGTCACCGTGCCGATGTCCATCAGCGGCGCGCTGCTGGCGCTGAACGTGGTCGGTATCTTAAATGGGATGCAGCTCACCAGTTTTCCCGGCGTGAGCCTGAATATTTACACGCAGGTGGGACTGGTGACCCTGATCGGCGTGATTTCGAAACACGGTATTCTTATCGTGGAATTTGCCAATCGCCTGCAACGCGAGGGCATGTCCAAGCAGCAGGCGATCGAGGAGGCCTCTTCCATTCGACTGCGGCCGGTGCTGATGACCACCGCCTCACTGGTGCTCGCCATGGCGCCGCTGTTGATCGCCACCGGGCCCGGTGCGGCCTCGCGGTTCTCCATGGGGTTCGTGATCGCCAGCGGCATGACCATCGGTACCTTGTTTACCCTGTTCGTGGTGCCGGCCGTTTACGTGTGGCTCGCCAAAGATCATGCGCGCGAACAGCCAGCGGGTGCGCCCGCGCGGGCAGAAGCCTAGTGAATCTGCGATCGAGTCTGTGCGTTTACTTCTCAGGGCGCGCGAAGCGAAAAAGGCGCTTTCGATTCGTTTTGCAACGGCCCTCTACGATTGCTTTAAAAGAGCAACCTGGCTGGCTGCCGGGACTGCGTCCACGGCGCTGGCTGGGAAGCAAGGAGGAGTTGCTTGGCACTACTTCGTTAAAATCAGTTTCCCATTGCGGGTAATACGTAAAGTGTAGTCTTCGCCCGCATGACTGATGGTCACCCGGCGGTGGCTTCCCACCAGTTCCTGCACATCGACACGCCCGCGCGAGGCATTTGTGGAACCTGCCCGGGCGTGCGGTTTGAGCCTTGACGGCGCTTTGCTGACATTCTGCATCGGTTCACCTCCCGCTTGGTTAATATTAATGATAATAGTTATTATTAGTAATGCAAGCGGATTGCCAAAAATAATTTTCGATGAGGTGCCTCAAGATGACTCTTAACGCGTTGCCAAATCGATGCCCGCCTCGGCGACTGCGACCATCGTATTGATCTGTTCCGGCGTGATGACGTACGGCGGCATGAAATAGACCACGTTACCCAGCGGCCGCAACAAGTGACCTTGACCAAGCACGTAACGATAAACCTCGAGGCCGCGCCGTTCCTGCCACGGATAAGCCGTACCCTTGTCCCTGACCATTTCCACCGCCGCGATCATGCCGGTCTGGCGCACCTCACCGACATGCGGATGATCCTGTAACGGCTCAACGGCAGCTGCCATCGCCTTGATCAGTTCCTGATTGCGATGAATGACGTCGTCGTCCCTGAAAATCCTCAGGGTTGCCAGCGCCGCGGCGCAGGCGAGCGGATTGCCGGTATAGGAGTGCGAGTGCAGGAAGGCGCGCAGACTCGCATAGTCAGCGTAGAATGCCGCATAGACTTCGTCCGTGGTCAATACGCTCGATAGCGGCAGATAACCGCCGGTCAGGCCCTTCGACAGACACATGAAGTCGGGACTGATGCCGGCCTGTTCGCAGGCGAACATCGTGCCGGTACGGCCGAATCCCACCGCGATTTCGTCCGCGATCAGATGCACCTGATGGCGGTCGCACGCTTCGCGCAGCAAGCTGACATATACCGGATCGTACATGCGCATGCCGCCGGCACATTGCACCAGCGGCTCGACGATCACCGCGCAGACCTCGTGTGCGTGTTGCGCCAGCGCCTTCTCCATGTGCGCGAACATGCGCCGCGAATAGGCCGCGCAAGCTTCCCCCGGCTCGCGGCGGGAACAGTCCGGGCTGGGCACGGTGATGACACCCAGCAGCAACGGCGCGTAGGTCTGTTTATAAAGCGCGACGTCACTGACCGATAACGCGCCCAGGGTCTCGCCGTGATAGCCGCCGGAGAGACTGATGAAGCGCGTCTTGTGCGGACGGCCGCAGTTGCGCCAGTAGTGAAAACTCATCTTGAGCGCGATCTCGACCGCCGCGGAACCGCTGTCGGCGTAAAAGCAACGCTTGAGCCCGGGCGGCGCGATTTCGATCAGACGCTCGGACAGATCGATCACCGGCTGATGCGTGAAGCCCGCCAGGATGACATGTTCCAGCGCTTCGGCCTGCTGCCGTATGGCCGCATTGATGCGTGGATTGGCGTGACCAAACAGGTTGACCCACCAGGAACTGATCGCGTCGAGATAGCGATTGCCGTCGAAATCCTCCAGCCATACGCCGCGTCCCCGCCGGATCGGGATCATCGGCAGCCATTCGTGATCCTTCATCTGGGTACACGGATGCCATACTGCGCGCAGGTCGCGCCCGCTGAGCGCCGCGTTGTTTGTGCTATGCATCATGCATTACATCCAGAACTTGGGCTTGCATTACAGTCGCTTTGGTACAGCCAGATCATGGCGCCTGCGGCCGCCGGATTGCCGGGGCCGGCTTGTCTTTGCCGATCAGTGACGTAGTCTAACGCCTTCGATCCCAGCACAGGCGGCGCCATGCATCCTGAATTTCCCTTAGCCGACGATATCGTCCATTTGAATCATGCCGGCGTAGGGCCGTGGCCGCGGCGCGCGGTCCAAGCCATCGCCCGCTTCGCCGATGAGAACATGCGTGTTGGCACCAAGAATTATCCCCGCTGGCTGGAAGTCGAGCGCACACTACGCGAGCAGTTGCGCTGGCTGATCAACGCGGAATCTTTCGATGATATCGCGCTGTTGAAGAACACGTCGGAAGCGCTTTCCACAGTGGCGTACGGCATCGACTGGCGGCGCGGAGACAACGTCGTGACCTGCCGTCAGGAATTTCCATCCAACCGCATCGTGTGGGAGTCGCTGCGCGAGCGTTTTGGGGTGGAGGTGCGTCTGGCCGATCTGGACGATGGGGCGATACCTGAAGACGCGTTGCTCGCCCACGTCGATCAGCGCACCCGGCTGCTTTCGGTGAGCTCGGTGCAATACGCCAGCGGTTTGCGCATGAACCTGGATGTCATCGGTGCGGCCTGCCGCGCGCAGCACGTGCTGTTTTGCGTCGACGCGATTCAGAGTCTGGGGGTGATGCCGTTCGACGTGCAGGCCTGCCGCGCGGATTTCGTCATGGCCGACGGTCACAAGTGGATGCTGGCACCGGAGGGCGTCGCGCTGTTTTATTGCAAACCGGAACGGCGCGAGCAGCTGCGCTTGAACCAGTTTGGCTGGCACATGGTGGAGCATCACAACGACTACGAGCGTATGGACTGGCAACCCGCACGCAACGCGCGGCGCTTCGAGGCCGGCAGCCCGAACAACATGGGCATTAGCGCTTTGAGCGCCAGCCTTAGTCTGCTGCAGGAAACGGGACTCGAGTCCATTCAGAAAAAGGTTTTCCAGAATATTTCGTATCTTTATGATTCATTGAATGAACTCAAGATGGAAATAATAACGCCGCGGGCGCCCGAGCGGCGCGCGGGAATCATAACCTTCCGTTCCCCGCACAGCGAGGACCTCTACCGGAATCTGCAAGCGGCGGGCGTGTTGTGCGCGCAGCGCGCGGGCGGGATTCGCTTCTCGCCGCATTTTTATACATCGACCGAGCGTCTGGATCGCGCGCTGAGCATCCTGAAGCGAGTGCTGAAGTCTTGATCATCATCCGGCCCCAAGCTTGCATACGATTGTGTGACTTAACGGTCAAAGCTAGGCGACAAAAGGCGTTAAAGTAGTACCGATTGGCTTACGGAGAAGCTGATGCTGAAACGACTTCAAACCCGGCTGTGGAACGCGGTGACCAACTGGCTCAACGCGGAGCCGGGTGACGGCGACCCGCATTTATCGAATTACGAACGCATGCGCCTGGAGATCCACCCCGCCGACGTGGTGCTGGTGGAAGGGCGCAGCCGCGTCAGCAATATCATCAAGAGCATCACGCTCAGTTCATGGACGCACGCGGCGCTGTACATCGGTCGGCTGCACGACATCGAAGATAGCGACCTGCGGGAATATCTTGAATACCATTATTCAGGCGAGTCTGGAGAGCCGCTGGTGATCGAGGCCCTGCTGGGAGAGGGCACGGTAGTGTCGCCGCTGCGCAAGTATCGGGACTATCATTTGCGCGTCTGCCGGCCCAAGGGCTTGTCACGCACTGACGCCGAGCTGGTCATTCGTCATTGTATCGGCTGCATCGGTCTGGATTACGACGTGCGTCAGCTGCTGGACCTGGCGCGCTTTCTGTTCCCTTACGGCTTGCTGCCCCGCCGCTGGCGCTCGAGTCTGTTTGCACACAACACGGGTGCGCCCACCCGCACCGTGTGTTCAACGATGATCGGGGAAGCGTTTCAGGCGGTGAGATTTCCCATTCTGCCGCTTGCGCATGAGTGGGCGGGCCGGCGCGGCAATTTGCAGGAGCGCAATTCCAAGCTGTTCACGCCCCGGGATTTCGACTACTCTCCTTATTTCGAGATCATCAAATATCCGATGTTCGACTTCGATGAATTGGCAGTCTACCGCCAGCTTCCCTGGGCGATGGAGGAAGCGATCGTGCGGGCGCCAGGCGAAACAGGCGACCGCATCACTCAGCCACCGGCAGAGCCGGCCGATCACGCCGCCGAAAACAAACCGCAGAGCGACACTAGAGCGCACACCTCACTGGCTGAGTAACGCGTTTGCCATTTCATTGGTGCTCGACGATGTCTGTTGATGCCTGTTCGCGGTCGTTAAGCTAAGCGTGGCTTCGGCATCCGCATCCGGATTCGGGCGGCCGGTCTTTATCGTGGACGGCAGCCGTTCACCGTTTCTCAAATTTCGCAACAGACCGGGCCCATTCAAGGCGGTCGATCTCGCCGTGCAGGCCGCTCGCCCGCTGTTGCTGCGCCAGCCGTTTGAAGCGCAGGCCCTCGATGAGGTGATCCTGGGCTGCGTCGCGCCCGGCCCGGAGGAAATGAATATCGCGCGCGTGACCGCGCTGAGGCTTGGATGCGGGAACGAAGTGCCCGCCTGGACCGTACAACGCAACTGTGGCTCCGGCATGCAGGCCGTCGATTCGGCCTTTCGCAACATCGCCGCTGGCCGGGCGGAGTTGATTCTGGCCGGTGGCGTGGAGGCCATGAGCCACGCGCCGCTGCTGGTGCAGGAGAGATTCATCGCATGGCTGGCCGACTGGCGCGTGGCGAGCGTCTCGCAGCGCTTCAAAATGCTGGGCCGATTGCGACCTGCTGATCTGGCGCCGGTCTCTGGTTTGCTCAAGGGTCTGACCGATCCGGTCACCGGCCTGGCGATGGGCCAGACCGCCGAGAATCTGGCGTACCGCTTCAGGATCAGCCGTGAGCAGATGGATTCTTACGCCGCGGAGAGCCACCGGCGCCTGCATCACGCCCAGGAATCGCCCGGCGCGCTGCAAGAGGTCGAGGTCATCTACGATCGTGACGGCAACTGCTACGATCGCGACGACGGCGTGCGTCCCGATACGACCACCGACAAACTGGCGGCGCTCAAACCCGTGTTCGACAAGCCGTTCGGGCAGGTCACGGCCGGCAACAGCGCACAGGTTTCCGACGGCGCGGCGTGGCTGGTTCTGGCCAGCGAGACTGCGATTAACCGCTACGGCTTGAACGTGCTGAGCCAAATTGTAGATTGCAAGTGGGCGGGTGTGGATCCCGCGCAGATGGGCCTGGGCCCGGCGCACGCGCTGGCACCGCTGCTGGCGCACAACGGGCTGGCGCCGGAGCACATCGACTACTGGGAGATCAACGAGGCATTCGCCGCCCAGGTGCTTGCGTGTCTGACGGCGTTGGCCGACGTGGATTACTGCCAGCAAGCCCTGGGCCTGGAGCAGGCTCCGGGCGAGATTCCGCGCGAGCGCCTCAACGTCGATGGCGGCGCCATCAGCCTGGGGCATCCCGTCGGCGCCAGCGGCGCGCGTATCGTACTGCACCTGTTGCACGTTCTTCAGCGGGAAAAAGCGCCGCGCGGCGTGGTCGCATTGTGCATCGGCGGCGGCCAGGGCGGCGCCATGTTGATCCAGAATCTGCACGCGCGGGCATGACCCAGCACTGGCGTCAGGACACCGATGCCGCCGGCGTCGTCTGGCTTTATCTGGATGCCGTCGGCGCGGGCGCCAACGTGCTGAATGCCGCGGTTTTCGACGAGCTGGATGGCATTTTGACGGCGTTTTCCGCAGCGTCGCCCAGCGGCATCGCGTTCTGTTCAGGCAAATCCGGCGGATTTATCGCCGGCGCCGATGTCAAGGCGTTCCAGACGATCCGCGGGCGCGACGACGCGCTGGCCATCGTGCGCCGCGGGCAGGACATCATGAACCGTATCGAGGCGCTGCCCTGCCCCACCGTGGCCGTTATCCATGGTTTCTGTCTGGGCGGCGGGCTGGAACTCGCACTCGCCTGCGATTACCGGGTCGCACTTGACGACCCTGGCACGCGCCTGGGGCTGCCCGAAATCAAGCTCGGTATCCATCCAGGATTCGGCGGCACATTGCGCTCGATCCGTCTGCTGGGCCCCGTGGCCGCGCTGGACATGATGCTGACCGGCAAGACCCTGAATGCGCGCCGCGCGCAAAAAATTGGTTTGGTCGACCACGCCGTGCCTTTGCGCCATTTGCACGGCGCCGCGCACCAGCTGTTGATAACGAGGCCTGCACGACATCGTTCGGGCCGGCTCGCGCGGCTGGCCAATCTCAGGCCGGCGCGGGCGATCCTTGGCCATCAAATGCGCAAGCGGATCGCCGCCAAAGCCAGCCCAGATCATTATCCGGCACCGTATGCGCTGCTCGATCTGTGGCGCAATCATGGTGGCGACGCAGGCACGATGTTGGATCGCGAGGCCGAGTCGGTGGCCGCGCTGAGCACCACGGACACCGCGCGTAACCTGCTGCGCGTGTTCAAGCTGCAGAACCGGCTCAAATCGCTAGGCGACAAGGCTGCGTTTAGCCCGCGCCATGTGCACGTGATCGGCGGCGGCACGATGGGCGGCGATATTGCGGCATGGATCGCGGCGCGCGGCCTGGTCGTCACCGTGCAGGATACTGGCATCGAACGCCTGGCCGCGATGGTGAAGCGCGCCTTCGAGCTGTTTTCGAAACAGCTCGATTCGTCGCGGCAAGTCGCTTCCGCGATGGATCGTTTAGTGCCGGACCACAAGGGCCTGGGACTCGGGCGCGCCGACGTTGTGATCGAGGCGATATTCGAAGATGCCGCCGCCAAGCAGGCGCTTTATCGCGAGATCGAGCCACAGATCAGAGCCGATGCGCTGCTTGCCACCAACACGTCCAGCCTGCACATCGACACGCTGGCACAGGCACTCGATGCTCCCGATCGGCTGATCGGCCTGCATTTTTTCAACCCCGTCGCGCGCATGCCGCTGGTCGAAGTCGTCTGCGGCGCGCAAAGTCATGCGGATACGCAAACGAAAGCAAGCGCCTTCGTCCGTCACATCGACAAGCTGCCGTTGCCGACCGCAAGCCGGCCGGGCTTTCTGGTGAACCGGGTGCTCACACCGTATCTATTGGAGGCGGTGATCATGGTCGACGAGGGCATACCGATCGCGGTTATCGATCAGGCGGCGGTCGGTTTCGGCATGCCCATGGGGCCGATCGAGCTTGCGGATAATGTCGGTCTGGATGTGGTGCTTGCGGCCGCCGAGGGCATGGCCCGCCAGTTCAATTTCGAGGTCCCGGGCAGGCTGCGCGCGATGACGGCGGCGGGGCATCTGGGCCGCAAGTCCGGACGCGGGTTTTACATGCATAAACCGCACAAGACCACCCGCGGCGTGACGTACACCGGCGACCGACAAGCGCTGGAAAATCGTTTGATCTTGAGGCTTATCAATGAGACGGTTGCGTGCCTGCGCGAGGGCGTGGTCGAAGACGCCGACCTGGTCGATGCCGGAATCGTGTTTGGCACGGGCTTTGCCCCGTTTCGCGGCGGGCCTTTGCACTATCGCGATGCTTATGGCCGTGAGGCGATGCGTCATGAATTGCGGGAGCTTGAGCGCCGGTACGGCGAGCGCTTCGCTGCCGATCCGGGCTGGTCGCGCACAGTGCCATGACACCAAAAAGCATTAACGTGGTCTGAACCTCTCTTTGCCGCTTGCCGCCGGCTGCACCGGTCGATTGCGGCTCAACGAGCGCACTCAGGCTCAGGTCAAAGCGAGGCGGGACGCCAATTGGATAACGCACCAAAATTTGTATGTATCGGCGCACAACGGGCCGGTTCCACCTGGCTGTATGAGAACTTGAAGGCGCACGCAGGAATCTGGTTGCCGCCGATCAAGGAACTCCATTACTTTGATCAGCTGCGTACAGAGCCATTTTTTTGCGCGCGCTACAAGTCGCAGCTGCGTACCCGAGTCAACAAGACCAGATCTTTGCTGCGTCGCGGTCGCTGGTCCCTCGCGGATTTTCTTTGGGATATCAAATTTTTCTCCGCGCCACGGTCTGACCGTTGGTACACCTCGCTGTTTGCGCAAGGCCGTCGTCTCGCCGCGGGTGATTTCACGCCAGCTTATGCGACGCTG
Source organism: Gammaproteobacteria bacterium (assembly GCA_050740315.1). GTDB lineage: Bacteria > Pseudomonadota > Gammaproteobacteria > JACCYU01 > JACCYU01 > JACCYU01. The sequence goes on from JBOIDC010000019.1 coordinate 12,736, forward strand.
TCTGCCGATGCGATCGCTGCCGTCAAACGCATCAATCCCGGCATAAGAGTGATCTTTCTGATGCGCGACCCTATCGATCGCTCATGGTCGCAGGCACGCAAGGATTTGCCGCGCGTGCACGGCAAGCCATTACAGGAAATACCCGCGCAGGATGTCATCCGATGGTTCAACGAGCGGTGGTGCATGACGCGTTCCGATTACCTGACGACTCTGGACAACTGGTTCGCGCATTTCCCCCGCGACCAGTTTTTTCTGGGATTCCACGAGGAAATTACCGCACGACCCAAAGACCTGCTGCTGCGGATGTATGAGTTTCTGGGCGTTGAAGTATCGGACAGACATGTCCCGCGCACGCGTACCCAGAGAATTAACGCTGAGCCGCAAATAGACTTGCCGCCTGAGTACGAGTACGAACTCGCCAGGATACACGAGCCTCTGCTGGCCCGACTAAAGGAAATGGTCTCGCCTTATCCGCGACAGTGGCACGAGCGCTGCGTCAGGGTGCTGAATCGCGGGCACGGCGCGGTGATTTGACCGCGCCTGGCGCCAGCGATAACGTGCGGCGCAGTCGCAGCAGGTAAGAGATAATCCGGCGGTCTATGCGCCTCAGTAGTGAATCGCACGGTCGTCGACCGCCAAGGCTGCTTCATGCACCGCCTCCGACAACGTTGGATGCGCATGCACCGTCCGTGCTAGATCCTCGGAACTGGCGCCAAATTCCATGGCGGTTACCACCTCCGCAATCAACTCGGAGGCTTGCGGCCCGAAAATTTGCGCCCCCAGGATACGGTCTGTTGCTGCATCGCCAAGAATCTTGACCCGGCCCGCCGTCTCGCCAATGCCACGCGCGCGTCCGCTCGCTACAAACGGGAACGAGCCCGTTCGATAACTGACATTCTCGCGTCTAAGCTGCTGCTCGTTTTTCCCTACCCACGCGATTTCCGGCCATGTATAAATGACCCACGGGATGGTTTCGTAATTGACATGCCCGGCCTGGCCGGCAATGCGCTCGGCGACCGCAATGCCCTCTTCCGAGCCTTTGTGCGCCAGCATGGGGCCGCGCACCACATCGCCCACTGCGTAGACGTTTTCAAGGTTGGTACGGCAGCGCGCATCGACTTCGACGAAGCCACGCGGGTCGCGCTTGAGCCCTGCCGCTTCGGCGTTCAATCCCTCAGTGTTGGGTTTACGCCCGATCGCCACGACGAGTTTGTCCACTTCCAGCGTATCCTGAGTCTCGCTGCTTTCATAGTTGACCGTTACCGAAGCCGCCGTGGTGGCCGTACCGGTCACTTTGCTGCCCAGCCGAATATCCAGCCCCTGGCGCTTTAAGAGCTTGAAGGCTTCATCGGCGATTTCGCGATCGACCGGTGGAAGAAAGGTATCCAGCGCTTCGAGAATGACGACTTTCGAGCCCAGCCGGTTCCAGACGCTGCCCAGCTCCAGCCCGATCACACCGGCGCCGATGACGCCCAGCCGGCCGGGCGTCTCGGTGAACGATAGCGCCCCGCTTGAATCCACGATCTGTCGATGATCGATCGCCACCACAGCAAGCGTCGCGGGCACCGAGCCGGTGGCAATAATTACCGCGCCTGCCTCAAGCTGTTCGTCGTCGTCGCCCTCGCTGACCGGGCTGACAGTAACACGTCGATCTTCGCTTAAACTGCCACGGCCGGTGTAACGCTTCACCCTGTTTTTCTTGAACAGACTTTCGATGCCGCCGGTCAGCCCGCGCACGACTTTGTCTTTGCGCTTTTGCATGGTCGCGACGTCGAGGCTAACGTCGTTCGCAAGAATCCCGTGCTCCTCTGCCTGGTGCTTGAGGTGGTAGTAATAATGGCTGGAATCCAGTAACGCCTTGGAAGGAATACAGCCGACATTGAGACAGGTGCCGCCCAGCGAGGCCCGGCCCGACGGATCGCGCCATTGGTCGACGCACGCGGTGTTGAGGCCCAGTTGGGCGCAACGTATGGCCGCGACGTAACCGGCCGGGCCGGCGCCGATGACGACCACGTCGTAGCGATTGTTTGCCATGATTCACGTAAGACCGTTTGGGAATAAACCACCGGCGACGGTAGCCCGGCGCGTACACGAGCCTGATCTATATCTGCAGCAACAGACGGCTTGGATCCTCGAGTTGCTCCTTGATCGTGACCAAAAACTGCACGGCTTCGCGGCCATCGATGATGCGGTGATCGTAAGACAGCGCGAGGTACATCATGGGCCTGATGACAACCTGCCCCTCAAGCGCGATGGGCCGCTGCTCGATCTTGTGCATGCCGAGAATGGCGCTCTGCGGCGGGTTGAGGATCGGCGTCGAGAGCAGCGAGCCGAACACGCCGCCGTTGGTGATGGTAAACGTGCCGCCCATCAGTTCTTCTAGGGCAAGCGAATTATCCTTGGCCTTGCGCGCGAACTCCGCCACCGCCTTTTCGAGCTCCGCCATGCCGAGCCGCTCGGCGTCGCGCAGAATGGGCACCACCAGACCGCGTGATGAACTGACGGCGATGCCGATATCGAAAAAGCCGTGGTAGACGAGGTCGTTTTCTTCTATCGAAGCATTGACGACGGGAAAGCGCTTGAGGGCCTCGATCGAGGCCATGACGAAGAACGCCATGAACCCCAGGCGCACGCCATGCGTCTTTTCGAATCTGTCCCTGTACCGCGCGCGCAATTGCAGGATCGACTGCATATCGACTTCGTTGAACGTCGTCAGAATCGCGTTTTCCCGCTGCGCCTGCAGCAGGCGCTCCGCCACGCGCCTGCGCAGCCTTGTCATCGGCACGCGCTGCTGCGGCCGCGCCGCGGAATCGCTATCTGTTACCGGCGCGGGACGGGCGGCTTGCTCCGCTTGGTCACCAGCTGCGGGTTCCAGGTGCGCCAGCACATCCGCCTTGGTGACGCGGCCATCCTTGCCGCTGCCCGCGATATCCCGCGCATCCAGCTTATGTTCGTCCAGCAGCTTGCGCACTGCCGGACCGAGACGCGAAGTAGCCTCTTCATGCCCGGGCAACTCCGCGTGCTTTACGTCGCCGGCTTGCGCGTGCTCAACGGCATCATCGGCATTTGCTGCCGTGGATGTTGACTTCTCAGCTTGCGACGGGGTGGGCGCCTGATTGGCTGCATCCGGCTGCGCTGCAGGCGGCGTTTCTTGTTCGAAAGTTCTGCTGGCGTCGCCCGCCTCGGTGTCGATGATGGCGATCACTTCATTACTGGAAACATCGCCGCCGCTTTTGCGAATTTCTTTCAGCACACCGCTGTCGGACGCGGTGATCTCCAGCACAACTTTATCGGTTTCGATGTCGATCAGATTATCGCCGCGCTGCACGGCATCGCCTTGCCGTTTCTGCCACTCAAGCAAGGTGGCTTCGGTGACTGATTCGGCGAGTTGCGGGACTTTGACTTCGACTAACACCGGATAATCTCCGCGCTATGCTGAACCGGCGCACCGATTTATTCGGGCGGCTGTCTGCGAGACAGGGCTTAAGGCTATAGGGCCGATTGGGCGGGCGCAGCGACCGGCATTGAGCCTAGCGTTCAACGTCGCGGCAGTCAACCAGATTAGACGCTGCTCAGAAGCTTTTGCTGCTGCTGCGCGCGCTCCGGTTGCAGCGCATCAGAAACGAAGCGTTTCTGCTGCGCAAGATGGACATGCAGATAACCGACCGCGGGCGAGACCGAGTAAGGCCGGCCTGCATATTCCAGGCTATGACGGGGCGACAGACAGGCCTTCAAATGCCGACGCGACTGCATGTAGTACCACGCACCCTGGTTGCGCGGCTCCTCTTGCACCCACACGACGTTGCGCGCGTTGGGATAGCGCTCCAGCACTTCGGCGACTTCATCCAGCGGGAACGGGTACTGCTGTTCGATACGAACGATTGCGGTATCCCGCAGATCGTGCTCCCGGCGCGCCTCCAGCAGATCAAAATAGACCTTGCCGCTACACAGCAACAGGCGTCTGACCCGGCGAGCGTCAATATCCTCCACTTCATCGATGACGTTGCGCCAGCCGTCTTCCGCCACATCCGTGAGCGGCGAAGTCGAGAGCTTGTGGCGCAGCAGGCTCTTTGGCGACATCACGATCAGCGGCTTGCGATACGGGCGCAGGATCTGTCGCCTGAGCATATGGAACATCTGCGCCGGCGTGCTGGGTACGCACACCTGCAGATTATCTTCCGCGCATAACTGGAGATAGCGCTCCAGGCGCGCCGAGGAGTGTTCCGGCCCCTGTCCGTCGTAGCCGTGCGGAAGAAACAGCACGATGCCGCTCAAGCGACGCCACTTGGCCTCGGACGAGCTGATAAACTGGTCGATGATCACCTGTGCGCCGTTGGCGAAATCGCCATACTGCGCTTCCCAGATCACCAGCGCGTCGGGCTCCGCGGTGCTGTAACCCACCTCGAAACCCAGCACCGCCTCTTCGGAAAGCAGCGAGTTGATGGGCAGGAACAGGGGCTGGTGTTTATGCAGATGCTGCAGCGGGATATACGTCCGGCGGCTGTCCTGATCATGAATGACCGCGTGGCGGTGGAAGAACGTACCGCGCGCGCTGTCCTGACCCGACAGCCGTACCTGAAAGCCCTCTTCCAGCAACGACGCATAGGCCAGCGTTTCCGCAAATCCCCAGTCCATGGGCTGCTTGCCGGCGCCCATCTTGCGGCGCGCGTCCAGCAGCTTGGCCACGGCGCGATGCAGCCTGAAGTCATCGGGCACCGTGGTCATCCTGGCCGCAAGTGACGCAGCGCGTTGAAGGCTGATGGTGGTGTCGGCCGGCACCGTCCAGTGCGTGCCCAGAAAGGGACGAAAATCGACCAGGTAAGCGCTGTCGACCTTGGCGGCGTGCGGCCCGGAAACGATCTGGTTGGCATCCAGCTTTTCATGATAGGCGCGCCGCATCGCGCCGGCTTCGTCGGCATCGATCACGCCTTCCTGCTGCAACTGATTGGCATAGATGTCCGTCACCCGCGGATGGCCTTTGATGCGCTGGTACATGATCGGCTGTGTGGCCGAGGGCTCATCCGCCTCGCTGTGCCCATAGCGGCGATAACAAACCATGTCGATCACCACGTCCTTGTTGAACTTCATGCGGAAATCGAGCGCCAGCTCCGTGACGTATACGACCGCTTCCGGATCGTCGGCGTTGACGTGAAAGATCGGCGCCTGCACCATCTTGGCGACATCGGTGCAATAGAGCGTCGAGCGGGAATCCAGCGGATCGCTGGTGGTGAATCCGATCTGATTATTGACGATGATGTGTACGGTGCCGCCGGTGGAGTAGCCGCGCGTCTCCGACAGGTTGAGCGTCTCCATCACCACGCCCTGCCCCGCGAACGCCGCGTCGCCGTGAATCAGAATCGGCAGCACCTGGTTGCGTTCGTAATCGCCGCGCCGCTCCTGGCGCGCCCGCACCGAGCCCTCGACCACTGGATTGATGATCTCCAGATGCGATGGATTGAAGGCCAATACCAGATGCACCGGCCCGCCCTGCGTGCTCAAGTCCGCCGAGAAACCCTTGTGGTATTTGACGTCGCCCGAGCCGTTGCCGGGATCGACCTTCCCCTCGAACTCCTCAAACAGATCTCGAGGTTTAATACCTAACGTATTGACCTGAACGTTTAAACGGCCGCGGTGAGCCATGCCGATGATGACTTCCTGGACGCTATGTTCGCAGCCGCTGCGGTTAATTATCGCGTCCAGCAACGGGATCAGGCTCTCGCCACCCTCCAGCGAGAATCGTTTCTGACCGACGTATTTGTTGTGAAGATATTCTTCCAGGCCATTCGCTGCGATCAACCGCTCCAGGATGGCCTTTTTCCTTGTTGCATCGAAACCCGGCCCCGGACCGCCGCCGGCAAGCTCGAGGCGCTCCTGAATCCACCGCTTTTCCTCGGTCTCGGTCAGGTACATGTATTCCGAGCCCACGGTGCCGCAATAGGTAACGCTCAGAATATTGAGGATTTCTCGCAACGTCGCCTGGCGGGGGCCAAACAGCGATCCCGTGTTGAACACGGTTTCCATATCGGCCGAGCTCAGACCATGAAAGTCTGGATCCAGATCGGCGACCGGCGGCCGGTCATACTGATCGAGCGGATCGAGATCCGCCTGCCGGTGGCCGCGGAAACGGTAGGCATTGATTAATTGAAGTACAGCGACCTGTTTGGCCTCAAAATCGAAGCGTTGCTGGCTCGTCGCGCCAAGGGCGACATCATGAGGCTTTTTCGCCACCTGCCGAAAGGCTTGAGATATCGGGCCGTGAGGGACATCGCGAGGCGCATCCGCTTCCGCGCCAGCGATCAGATCGAAGTATTTCTGCCATTTCTGACTGACAGAGTCTCGATCTTCCAGATAGGCCTCGTAAAGGCCTTCGATGAAGGAAGCATTCCCACTCAGCAGGTGAGAACGTCCTGTATCATTCATGATAATGAAATAGTTATTCTACAAAAGAGTAAATAATTTCTTTCTTGAAACTCGGCTACATGCTACCGCATTGAATCAGTAACCACAACCGTTAGTTCCATAAACACAACATAAATTATGCGTTAGAACAACAAGATGATAAGGTGGGCACGCCGGCTCCCCGGTTAGCCTCTCTTGACTCTAAGCCCTTGATCCCTACATTGTTTGTGTAAAACGCTCGCCTTGTGACATGCCCGCCAGCAGACCTTCAATGCGATTGCGCGTTGCACCATTATCCTGATCGTTCAACTGAACACCAATGCCGGGCGTGCGATTTCCCTGTGCCCCCTGTGGCGTAATCCAGACAACCCGCCCCGCTACCGGTATACGCTCTTTGTCATCCATCAGGGTCAGGAGCATGAACACCTCTTCGCCCAGCTTGTAGGCCTTTTTGGTGGGGACAAAAATAGCGCCGTTTTTCACAAACGGCATGAACGCGGCGTCTAAAGAGGCTTTGTCTTTAATCGCCAGTGAGAGAATGCCACGGTTGCTTTCCATCATACCTAGCCTCATTGCGTGGTTTTGGAGGTGAATGCGTTCGTCCAGGCGATCAGCATATCTTCGAGCATGAGCTGCGGATTGATCGACGCGACCGGTAGCCGGCGATAGCTGAGCAGCGTGTCGTAAAGTGAGAACGCGGTGACCAAGTCTAGGCGTTGGGCGATCGCCTGCAAGCCGCGATCGACATCCGGGTTGTTTAGGCCGTCGAACGCGCATTTCCATTGCAGTTTCACGATATCCGCAAGCCATGACAGCAGCCAACTCAAAATCAGGTCCGGCGCGTACTGACGCCAGCGCTGAGCCACTTGAACCGCCGACTCGCGCGCACTGGCCAGGCGCTGAAGATCCGAAAACACGATGCGTCGCGCTGCCAATAGGTCGCCACGGCCCCATTCAAGCGCGGTCAGCGGCGCGCCGCGCGCCAGTGCCAGGCAGGTATCCACCTCGTCGCGCGGCAGCTCGCGGCTCAGCCATTCCGACGCCACGCCGTGTGGCGGGCATTTGAATTCGATCCGCTGACAACGGCTCAGGAGCGTGGCGGGCAAAGACGCTGCCCGCGCGCTGACCAGCAGGATTACGGAAAACGGGGGTGGCTCTTCCAAGGTCTTGAGCAGGCTATTGGCCGCGTGCCGATTGATCTTGTCAGCGTTCGCGATCAAGACGACTTTGTAATGCGCCGACGCGCGGCTCAAGCACACAAAATGACTCAAAGCACGGACCTGGTCGATCTTGATTTGTTGGCTTTCACCCTCGGGCCCAATCTGCAGGAAATCCGGGTGATTGCCCGCGCAAACCAGCCGGCATCCTGTGCAATGGCCGCACGCGTCGGCTGCTGAGGGCGTATCACAAAGCAGAAAACACGCGAGCCGGTGCGCGAAGTCCAGTTTCCCCAGACCGGCCGCCCCGCTCAGCATCAGCGCATGTGGGAGGGTCGCCTTGTGCGCGCGTTGGAGGCACTGCGCCCACTGCGGACCATGCCAGGGATAGCGCTCAGGCAGCGTCTTGATCACGCCGTTAACGTTTGCGTAACGGCTGCGATCTGGCGGTGCACCTCATCAAGACTACCGTTGGCGTCGATGACATGAAATCGCTGCGGCTCACGCGCCGCTCGCTCCAGATAGGCACGCTGCACGCGCACGAAGAAATCGGGATCTTCGCGTTCGAAGCGGTCCTCGCCGCCTCTTGATTTGATGCGCGACAACGCGGTGCCGGCAGCGGCATGCAGCAGCAACGTGTAATCCGGTCTGAAATCCTCTTGCACCCACTGCTCCAGCTCGGCAATGCGTTGAACGGGCACGCCTCGACCGGCGCCCTGGTAGGCATAGGTTGCGTCGGTGAAGCGATCACACACGACCCAGCGGCCTGCCGCCAATGCCGGCCATACGATCTGCCGCAGATGTTCCGCCCGCGCCGCGAAGATCAGCAACAGCTCAGTGTCGGGACACATGGCCGCCATACTATTATCCAGCAACAGCGCGCGGATGTGGTCGCCCAGCCGCGTGCCGCCCGGTTCACGTGTGGCGACAGCTTCGATGCCGCGCTCGCGCAAGCCGGCGCATATCGCGTCGATATGGGTCGATTTGCCCACCCCTTCGATACCTTCCACAGTGATGAATTTCGCTGCCATCATTCGATGCGTGTTCGGTAACGGCTGGCGTCGCCGTCCAGCTGGTATTTGATCACCGCCTCGCGGTGCTCGTCGTAGGTCGCCGAGAAATGATGACTGCCGTCGGGCTTGGCAACGAAAAACAGGACGTTGGATTCGGCTGGATGCAAGACCGCCCGCAGGGCCGCGTCGCTGGGCATTGCGATGGGTGTGGGCGGCAAGCCCTTGTGCACGTAAGTATTGTAGGGCGTATCAGCGCGCAAATCGCGATCGCGAATGTCACCGTCGTAACCGTCGCCCAGGCCATAAACCACGGTTGGATCGGTTTGCAAACGCATACCTTTGTTCAGCCGCGAGATAAACACGGCCGCGATCATCGGACGTTCCCCCGGCACCGCGGTTTCCTTTTCCACGATGGAGGCCAGTATTAACGCTTCATAAGGCGTTTTCAGCGGCAGGCCCGGGTCGCGTGCGGACCATAACTCGTCCAGCCGCCGCCGCATGTTCTCGTGACCTCGGCGCAAAAACTCGAGGTCCGTGGTGCCGCGCGGGAAATGATAGGTATCGGGGAAAAACCATCCTTCCGGATGCATGCCGGGGCGCCCGAGCGCCGCCATCAGGTCTTTGCAGTCGCGTAACGTGGATTCGATTTGAGGGTGGCGCGCCAGCGCACCCATGACCTGCCTAAACGTCCAGCCCTCGACCACCGTCAGGCTGAACTGGCGCGTCTTGCCCGACACCAGGCGATCGAGCAGTTGCTGCGGCGTCAGCGGCCCTTGCAGGCGATATTCTCCCGCCTTGACCGCCTGCACCTTGCCCTGCAGCCGAGCGAGGGCTACCCAGTACACATAGCGTGTAAGCACCTCGCGTTGCATCAGTTCTATGGCGATCTGGTTGAACGACGTGCCGGCACGAATATCGTAGATGACCGTCTCGCCTGCGGCCAGCGCCGGCCGTTTCATGAACAGATATAGGTCGGCGACGAGCAATGCCCCACTCAACAGCGTTACGCCAAGCAAGGCGGCCATGATCGCGCTGCGCCTCATGCGATCCCTAGCCTGTGCATCAGCTCGCGCACGAGCGGGTGGTCGTCGAAAGTGCGATCCCCGAACTGGCGTACCGGCCAGATCCCGATCAGGCTGTTACAGAAAAACAGCGCTTGCGCGCGCACCATGTCACGCAGCCGCAGATCGCCAATGATCACCGCAAGCCCCGCGGCGGCCGCCTGTTCCAGGACCCGTTCGCGCATAACCCCGGCAACGCCGGCGACGTTGAGCGCCGGTGTATGCAATGTACCTTCGCGCACGGCGAAGACATTGCTCATGGTTCCCTCCACCACAAACCCCTCCGTGTCTAGCAGCAGCCCCTCCTGGTATTCGTCTCGCCACTCGGCGCGCGCCAGCACCTGTTCCAGCCGGTTCAAATGTTTCACGCCCGCCAGCAGGGGATTGCGCGCCAGCCGCGTCCGGCAAAGTGTGGCCCTGATTCCATGTTCGCGATAATCCTGTGGATAATCCGGCCAGGGATTCAATAACAGGATGCGCGTGGGCGGCGTCGCGGCCGGCGGACGATAGCCGCGTCCTCCCTGCCCGCGCGTGAGGATGACCTTCAGTACCGCACGTTCGACGCCGGCACACAGCTGCGCGGCCTCTGCGTTGAGCAGCGACAGATCGGGCGGTTCTATCGTCAGTCGATCGCAACCTTTGTGCAACCGCCGCACATGTCTGTCCAGCTCAAGCGGGGATCCATCGGCGACAGCGATCGTCTCAAACAGCCCATCGCCATAAAGCAATCCACGATCGTTGAGAGAAAGCGTCGACTGATTCAAGCCGTTGACCAGCATCATCGCCTGCTCTTGCGCCATCCCGCGGGCATGTCAGCGAGCGATGATCCCGTGGGGATGATGGACGTGGATGAACGCGGGCACTATCGCATACTTACGCTCAAGCCCGGGAGTTTTGGCAATACACGCCTAGTGTGCTGTTCCGTAAATAACCGATATATGTCCGGACTCGTCATTCCGGCCAGGGATAGGCCGGAATCCAGCGCAAAGGAGGGACTTCTGGATTCCGGCTTTCGCCGGAATGACGGCGAAGTTACGACAGTTACTAATGGGACACAACACTAGAGCTTGCGGAATACCACCGTGCCGTTGGTGCCGCCGAAGCCGAATGAATTGGACATCGTCACCTCCAGCTTGCTGTCGCGCGCCGTGTTGGGCACATAATCGAGGTCGCAATCCGGGTCTTGTGTCTCCAGATTGATGGTGGGCGGCAGGACCTGATCCCGGATCGCAAGCACGGCAAACAACGCCTCGACGCCGCCGGCGGCCCCCAGCAGATGCCCGATCATGGACTTCGTGGAACTCAACGCGAGCTTGTAAGCGTGGTCACCAAATGCTTTCTTTACCCCATCGGTTTCGGCGCGATCACCCGCAGGTGTCGACGTGCCATGGGCATTGATGTAATCCACATCTTCCTGATTGATGCCGGCGTCGCGCAGCGCATTGCGCATACACAGGGCAGCGCCCGCTCCGCCCGGCGCGGGCGACGTCATGTGGTAGGCATCGCTGCTGACCCCATAACCCGCGAGTTCGCAGTAGATATTCGCGCCGCGGGCTTTCGCGTGTTCGTATTCTTCCAGCACCAGGACGCCCGCGCCGTCACCCAGCACAAAGCCATCACGATGGAGATCCCAGGGGCGGCTGGCGCGTTCGGGATCGTCGTTGTGACTGGCGCATAGCGCCCGCGCGGACGCGAACCCGCCGATGCCAAGCGGACAGGTGGCCATCTCCGCGCCGCCCGCCAGCATGACGTCCGCGTCGTCGTGGGCGATCATGCGCGCGGCGTCGCCGATGTTGTGCGTACCCGTCGTACAGGCCGACACGATCGAAATATTGGGCCCGCGCATGCCGTACATGATCGACAGGTGACCGGAGGCCATATTGATGATGGCGCTGGGCACGAAGAAGGGCGAAATCCGTCGCGGCCCGCCTTTGAGGTAGGCCAGATAGTTCTTTTCTATGCCGGGAAGACCGCCGATGCCCGAGCCTATGGCAACGCCGACCCGCGCCGCGTTCGCCTCGGTTATTTCCAGACCCGCGTCATTGATGGCCTGCACCCCGGCGGCGATGCCGTAATGGATGAACGCATCCATCTTTTTTTGTTCTTTCGGGGCGATGTAATCATCGGCATTGAAGCCGCTCACCGGGCCGGAGATCTGCACTGAAAACTGGCTGGCATCGAACGCCTCGATTTTTTTGATGCCGCTGCGGCCGGCCAAGATATTTTTCCAGGCCGTCTCGACCGTCGAACCCACGGGCGACACAATGCCAAGCCCTGTTATGACGACACGCCGTCTGGCCATGTCTATTCGATCCTGCGATGCGTGAACGTTGATGATGAGAGTGTTATGACGGACCGGCGCTAAGGCCCGGTCATTCCGTGTGCGCGTTGATGTAGTCTATCGCCTGCTGAACGGTGGTGATCTTCTCGGCTTCTTCGTCGGGAATCTCGCATTCGAACTCTTCTTCCAGCGCCATCACCAGTTCCACGGTATCGAGCGAGTCCGCGCCAAGATCGTCTACGAACGAGGCGCTGTCGGTGACATCCTCTTCATTGACCCCCAATTGTTCGACGACAATCTTTTTCACGCGCTCTTGGACTTTGTTCATAATTTACTGATCCTCTCCAACATGAGTGTATGCACGGCGCCTGCCGTACTGATGGTGTGATGCGTGAGCGCATGGGCGCTCACCCGTTCGGACATGACGTCGTTTCAGTACAACCCAATTCGGTAATCATGGAACATGCCAACGCGGCCTTGCCTGTTCACCAACGGCGCGTGCGAGAACCACGTCGCGCGCTATTTTAGTGAAAACAGATCGGCCAATCCACTCGTTAACGTAATACCTGATCATGCGTTCAACGCAACGCTACAAGCAACGAGGTTGGCAAAAATTTAAGCCTTTGTATCAGAGAGTTGGCGTGCGGTTTAAAACGCCTTTCAGCGATCGGAGGCGGTGCAGGACACAGCGCCCGCTCAAGGCATGTACATGCCACCGTTGACGTTGAGCGTTTCTCCCGTGATATAGGCAGCGGCCGGCGAGGCCAGGAATAACACCGCCTCGGCCACGTCGTCAGCCCTGCCGAAGCGGCCGATGGGAATCTGCTGCAACAATGCGTTGCGCTGCGCCTCCGGTATTGCGCGCGTCATATCGGTATCGATGAAGCCGGGCGCGACGGTATTGACCGTAATCCCGCGCCCGGCCACCTCGCGGGCCAGCGACTTGGAAAATCCCAAGATGCCCGCCTTGGCGGCTGCATAATTGCTTTGTCCTGCGTTACCGGTCATGCCCACCACCGACGTGATGCTGATGATGCGACCTGTGCGGGCGCGCATCATGCCACGCAGGCAGGCTTTGCACAACCGGTATACCGAGCTCAGGTTGGTGCTTAAGCTGGCGCTCCAATCCTCGTCTTTCATACGCAGTAACAGATTGTCGCGGGTAACGCCGGCATTGTTCACCAGAATACCGACCGCACCGAACTGCGTGTTGATGCTTTCGACAACGGTTTCGATATTGTCCGGTTCGCGGACATCCAGTTGCATCCCGAGGCCCTGAATGCTGTGCTGGCGCAAGTCTTCGCTGATCGCCTCCACCCCGCTGGCGGAGGTGGCAGTACCCACGACCACCGCACCATTCGCGCCCAGGGTTCGCGCAATTGCGCGGCCGATGCCGCGGCTGGCGCCGGTCACCAGTGCAACCTGATTATTCAGCTTCATGTTCGCCATCCGCGCGGCTCAAGGTCAACGCCCGCTCCAGGCTTGACGGATCACAAACGCACAGGCATTGCAGCGATTTCTCTACACGCTTGTTCAGCCCGGTCAGTACCTTGCCCGGTCCGAATTCAAACACCGAGCGCACACCGCGGCCGGCGAACGCCCGTATCGTTTCCACCCAGCGCACCGGACTGTAAAGCTGGCGGCCAAGCGCCGCCCGGATCGCGTCCGGATCATCGTAATGGCGCACGTCCACATTATGCAGCACAGGTATCTCGGGCGACCGCAGCTTTGTTTCTGCCAGACGCGGCGCCAGCGCCTCGGCGGCGGGCGTCATCAGGCTGCAGTGAGCCGGCACACTGACAGCCAGCCGCACCACCCTTCTGGCCCCCGCTTCGGTGGCCAGCGCCATGGCGCGAATCACCGCCGCGGTGTTACCGGCGATTACCACCTGGCCCGGCGCATTGAAATTAACAGGCGCTACGGTCTGGCCCTGCGCCGCGCGCGCGCACACGTCGGCGACTGGCGCATCCTCGAGCCCCAGCACAGCGGCCATGGCGCCCTCGTTTTCTATTACCGCCGCCTGCATCACCCGTCCCCGCTCCCGCACCAGCACAGCGGCGTCACGGAAATCCAGCGCCCCCGCGCATACCAGCGCGGTATATTCGCCAAAGCTGTGGCCGGCCATGACGGCAGGGCGGCCACCGCCCGCAGCAAGCCACGCCCGCCACACTGCGACACCCGCGGCCAGCATCACGGGTTGCGTATTGTGCGTACGATTGAGTTCCGTTTCCGGGCCGTCCGTCACCAGTGACCAAAGGTCCAGCGAAAGACTGTCGGACGCTTCTTCGAACGTCTCGCGAACCACAGGGCACGCCTGCGCCAGGGCATTGAGCATGCCGATCGACTGCGCGCCCTGCCCCGGAAAAACACCGCCGAGCGCTGGCTTATCGATAGAACGTGATACGGATTCGCGAAAAGACGTCGGTATGGAACTCATATAGGCGAATGTCTGGCGCGGACTCAATAAATAACCGCGCGATTTGGCGCAAAAAAGCTTGTCTTGCCAAGTTAATTGCCGATAATGGCCGATTGATTTGATATTACTTTAAGAGTTTATGCCGAAAGAAGATCACATCGAAATGGAGGGCACAGTCATCGAAACCCTGCCCAACACGATGTTTCGTGTTGAGCTGGATAACGGTCATGTCGTGACCGCGCACATTTCCGGACGCATGCGCAAACACTATATCCGTATTCTCACCGGCGACAAAGTGACGGTCCAGCTTACGCCTTATGACCTGAGCAAAGGCCGCATCACCTACCGCGGGCGCGGCTGACATCACTCACCGCTGGCATCGCGGCGCACGGCGATGCGCTTTGCGCCCGGCATCCTGGCACTCAATGCACGGCCTCTTCCGCAAGCTCCAGCACCAGTTCATCGTCGTTCACACTCACGCGCACCTCGCCGCCCTTGGTCAGACGCCCGAACAGAATGTCTTCGGCCAGCGGCTTTTTGATATGTTCCTGAATCACCCGGGCCATGGGTCGCGCACCCATCTTCGGATCGTACCCACGTATCGCCAGCCAGCGACGGGCCGAATCGTCGACCAACAGGCTTACCTTCTTCTCTTCCAGCTGCGCTTCCAGCTGAATGATGAACTTGTCGACGACATTGGCGATAGTGCGCTGATCCAGCGCCTTGAACTGGATGATCGCATCCAGCCGGTTACGGAACTCGGGTGTGAAGCTGCGGCGAATGACCTCCATGGCGTCCGACGAATGATCCTGCACCGTAAAGCCCAGGCTCGGACGACTGATCGCTTCTGCGCCGGCATTGGTGGTCATCACCAGTATGATGTTACGGAAGTCGACCTTGCGCCCGTTGGTGTCGGTCAAGGTGCCGTGATCCATGACCTGCAGTAGCAGATTAAACACATCCGGGTGCGCTTTCTCGATCTCGTCGAGCAACAGCACCGCGTGCGGCGCCTTCAGCACCGCATCCGTGAGCAGGCCGCCCTGATCAAAGCCGACGTAGCCCGGCGGCGCACCGATCAGGCGCGAGACCGTGTGTCGTTCCATGTATTCGGACATGTCGAAGCGAAGCAGCTCGATGCCCATGATCATCGCCAGCTGGCGCGTGACCTCGGTCTTGCCGACGCCGGTCGGTCCGGTAAACAGGAACGAACCGATGGGTTTTTGCGTGTCACCCAGACCTGAGCGCGACATCTTGATGGCCGCGGCCAGGGACTCGATGGCGTCGTGCTGACCGAACACGACCATCTTGAGGTTGCGCTCCAGGCTCTTGAGCGTCTCCACATCGGAGGCGGACACGCTCTTGGGCGGGATGCGCGCCATCTTGGCGATGATGTTTTCCACGTCGCGCACCGACACCGTCTTTCTGCGCGTGGAGGCGGGCTTGAGGCGCAGATGCGCGCCGGCCTCGTCGATGACGTCGATGGCCTTATCCGGCAGGTACCGGTCGTTGATATAGCGCGACGCCAGATCGGCGGCCGCCTGCAAGGCCTTGTCCGTATAACGCACGTCGTGATGTTCCTCGAAGCGCGTCTTCAGGCCTTTCAGGATCCGATAGGTTTCGTCGACCGAGGGCTCGATGATGTCAATCTTCTGGAAGCGCCGCGCCAGCGCCCGGTCTTTCTCGAACACGCCCCGGTATTCCTGATAGGTCGTCGAACCAATGCATTTCAGATCGCCTGACGCGAGCACTGGTTTGATCAGATTCGACGCATCCATCACCCCGCCGGACGCGGAGCCCGCGCCGATGATGGTGTGGATCTCGTCGATAAACAAAATCGATCCGGGCTGACGCCGCAGCTGCGCGAGCACCGCCTTGAGGCGTTTTTCGAAATCACCACGGTATTTCGTGCCCGCCACCAGCGCGCCCAGATCCAGGGCGTAGATGGTGCTTTTCCGCAGGATTTCGGGCACTTCGTTGTCCACGATTCTCTTGGCCAGGCCCTCGGCGATGGCGGTCTTGCCGACGCCGGCCTCACCTACAAACAACGGATTGTTCTTGCGTCGGCGGCACAGAATCTGCACCGTGCGTTCGATCTCGAAATCCCGTCCGATCAGCGGATCGATCTTGCCGCGGCGCGCCATGTCGTTGAGATTGCTCGCGAAGCTCTCCAGCGGTTTGTTGCCGGCCGCCTCCTCGCCGCCTTCCTGCTCCGCTCCCGCGCCGCTCTCTTCGTCCTGCTCCTCGGGCACTTTGGAGATGCCGTGCGAGATGTAATTCACAACATCCAGGCGCGCGACGTCGTGCTGGCTGAGCAGGAAAACAGCGTGCGACTCCTGCTCGCCAAAGATCGCCACCAGCACGTTGGCGCCGTTGACCTCTTTCTTGCCGGAAGACTGCACGTGAAACACGGCGCGCTGCAGCACCCGGTTGAAGCCCAGGGTCGTTTGCGTATCGCGCGTATCGTTGGCCGGCAACAGGGGGGTGTTTTCCTCGATGTACTCCGCCAGCTGTTTGCTCAGGCTCGCCAGATTGACCCCGCACGCGCGCAGCACGCCGGCGGCCGTGGGGTTGTCCAGCAGCGCCAGCAGCAGATGCTCTACCGTCATGAATTCATGGCGCCGCTCGCGCGCCAACTTGAAGGCTGCGTTGAGGGTAAATTCAAGTTCTTTGTTTAGCATGATGCACCTAGTTCAGGCATTTGGCTCAGGCCTCTTCCATGGCGCACAGAAGTGGATGCTGGTTGGCGCGAGAATAATCATTGACCTGAGCCACTTTGGTCTCCGCGATATCACGCGTGAAGATACCACACACGCCCTTGCCGCGGGTATGAACGTGCAGCATTATCCGCACGGCGGTCTCGGCATCCATCTTGAAAAAACTCTCCAGCACGTGCACGACGAACTCCATGGGCGTGTAGTCGTCGTTGATCAATACCACCTTATAGAGCGGCGGCTTCTTGGCCTTCGGGCGGGACTCCTCGACCGCCAGGCCACCGCTTCCCTGAGATTTTTTGTCGTCGTCATTCATCGAACCGTACGTCTTGCGTGCAGCTTTTGGGTCGAGCTGCGGATACTAAATTATATACGCCTTTGCCTTGTCTGCGCATGACAGCAGCGGCGATGATTCATGCCTGTAACCGCCGGGATCGACATGCCGCTTTGCGTATCAAGTTTGCGTTTGACCGCCGCAGATCAGAAAGTTTATCGCCTGCCCGCAATCGTCTGGCGGCGTGTGGCCCGACTCGAAATTCCCACCGTCAAGCCGCCCCGCTCCGACGCCCGGATTGCGGCGGGTCGGCAGGTTTTCAACCCGCAGACCTGCTCCAATATGTTACATTCTCCGCATGGAATGGGCGCCTCACGTGACCGTCGCCGCGGTGGTCGAACGCGACGGGCAATTTCTGCTGGTCGATGAACTCGTCAACGGCCAACGGGTGTTGAACCAGCCGGCCGGGCATCTGGATGAGGGTGAAACGCTGATCGACGCGGTTATCCGCGAGACGCTGGAAGAGACCGCGTGGCAGTTCGAGCCCACCGCGCTTGTGGGCATCTATCGCTGGCGCCACCCGCAGGACAGGCACACGTTTCTGCGTGTCACCTTCTGCGGGGCGGTGTCGAATCACGACAGCGGCCGTAACCTGGATGACGGCATCGTCACCAGCGTGTGGATGACGCCGTCGCAGCTCGCCCGGTCGCCGCAGCGACTGCGCAGCCCGATGGTGTTGCGCTGCATCCAGGATTACCTGTCCGGTGCGCGCCACTCGCTGTCGATTTTATCCGACATTATTTGATAAGCACCTCGCTCGTAGCTCGTATGTCCCCGCGTCGCAAGCCAAAGGTTATCGTCGGCATGTCCGGCGGGGTTGACTCCTCGGTCGCCGCCTTGCTGCTGCTCGAACAGGGCTATGCGGTTGAGGGCTTGTTCATGAAGAACTGGGAAGAGGACGACGATACGGGTCACTGCGCCGCCGCGCAGGATCTGGCCGACGCGACCGCGGTTTGCGAGCGGTTGGGGATAATGCTGCACCGGATCAATTTCTCGTACGAGTACTGGGAGCGCGTGTTCGGCTTGTGCTTACACGAGTTCCGCGCGGGCCGCACGCCGAACCCCGATGTGCTGTGCAACCGCGAGATCAAGTTCAAGGCGTTTTTGGAGCATGCTCAGAGTTTAGGCGCCGAGCTGGTCGCGACCGGGCACTATGCGGGTATCGAGCACGGCACCGAGGGCCGGCATCTGCTCAAAGCACGCGATGAAGCCAAGGATCAGTCCTATTTCCTGTACATGCTGGGGCAGCGGCAGCTCGCGAGCGCACTGTTTCCGCTCGCGAACTACAGCAAGCGCGAGGTCCGGGCGCTCGCCCGACATGCCGGACTTGTCACCCACGACAAAAAGGACAGCACCGGCTTGTGCTTTATCGGCGAGCGTCGCTTCAGCGATTTTCTGGCGCGCTTCCTGCCCGCGCAGCCCGGCGACGTGGTGGATACGGACGGCCGCGCGCTCGGCACCCATAACGGCTTGATGTTCTACACCTTGGGGCAGCGGCAGGGCTTGGGGATAGGCGGGCGACGGGGAAGGCCCGAAACGCCGTGGTATGTGGTGGACAAGGATATCGACCGGAATCGGCTCATTGTGGCCCAGGGCCACGACCATGCGCGGCTGTTCAGCAGCGAATTGATCGCCGGTCAACTGCATTGGGTCAGCGGCGAACCGCCCGCGACATCCTTGCGCTGCGCCGCGAAAATCCGCTATCGCCAGGCCGATCAGGCATGCAGCGTACAAAGCGCCGGCGGCCGCTTGCGGGTATTGTTCGACCAGCCGCAGCGCGCGGCAACGCCGGGCCAGTCGCTGGTCTTTTATCAGGGCGCGCGGTGTCTCGGCGGTGGCATCATTGAACATCGATTGAACCCGCACGGCAGGTCCGCGCTGGCTGCGCGACGCCCAGACCTGGCGCCAGCGGGTACCGCGTAAATCGGTGCACGATCAATTTGGTCGGATCGTCTTCGCAGGCGACAGACACCACAAGCGCGGGCGCTGGCAATGACATCCCCTTCATGAACAATCGCACCATCGCGCTGGCCGGCTTGTACCAAAGCGTGGATCTGGTTTGCCAGATCGCATGGCGCGGGCGCGCGGAAGCGAAGCCCTTCGAAGCCAGCATCGGCAGTCTGTTCAAGCTCGACGCCGACTCCTACGCGGATGTCTATGGCGCGCCTGAAGGCATCCGCGCGGGGCTTGAAGTGTTGCGCGCGCAGTTGATCGACACCAACAAAAAACCGCAGCTGGAGCGCACCCGTTACGCGGTGACGTTGCTGCACCTGGAGAAAAAACTCAATCGCGACCCTTCGATGGTCGCGACCGTGCAGCAGGGCATCACCCGGGCGCGCGAACAGTTGGCGCATTTCGCGCCCACGCATATCAACGTGATCAGTCAGCTGGCGGATACCTATCAGCGATCCATCAGCCTGCTGTGGCCCCGCATCATCGTCAACGGCGAGCAGTCTTATCTTTCCAATCCGGATAACGCCAGTCGCATCCGCGTGTTGCTGCTGGCCGGGATTCGCGCGGCGGTGCTGTGGCGGCAGGCCGGGGGCAACCGCTGGCGGCTGATCTTCGGCCGCAAGACGCTGCTGAACGAGGTGGGTGCGGCCAGCGAGCAGGTCTGAGTCTGCGTTCTTCACTACCACATGCGTGCCGAATTCAGGATAATGATCATCAAATCGGCCCGTAACTTTTAACGCCGCGCAGAGAACGAAGAGAATCCTTATGAGCAACAGCTTTGCTACGGAAACCGTGCTGAAGGTGGGCGACAAACAATACCGCATCAACAAGATCGCACAGCTTCAGGGCGTCGCGCGGTTGCCCTATTCCCAGAAGATCCTGCTGGAAAATCTTCTGCGCCATGAAGATGGCGTCAGCGTAACCCGCGATCATATCGCGGCGGTGCTCAACTGGGACGCCAAGGCCGAGCCGGATCAGGAAATCGCGTATCGGCCCGCGCGCGTGCTGATGCAGGACTTCACCGGCGTGCCGGCCGTGGTCGATCTGGCGGCTATGCGCGACGCGATGCGCGGGCTGGGCGGCGATCCGGCGCGCATCAATCCGCTGTCTCCTGCCGAGCTGGTGATCGATCATTCCGTGATGGTCGACCATTTCGGCGCCGCCGATTCAATCGATCTGAACGCCAAGGTGGAATTCGGCCGCAATCGCGAACGTTACGCGTTCCTGCGCTGGGGCAAACAGGCGTTCTCCAATTTCCAGGTGGTGCCGCCCAATACGGGGATCGTCCATCAGGTCAATCTCGAATATCTGGCGCGCGTGATCTTCACCCGCGAGCATGACGGCGTGCTGGAGGCGTATCCCGATACCCTGGTTGGCACGGATTCGCACACCACCATGATCAACGGGCTTGGCGTGCTGGGCTGGGGTGTGGGCGGCATCGAGGCAGAGGCCGCCATGCTGGGGCAGCCCGTGTCTATGCTGATTCCGCAAGTGGTCGGCTTCAAGTTCACCGGCAAGCTCGCCGAAGGGGCGACCGCCACGGACCTGGTGCTGACGGTCACGCAAATGCTGCGCAAGCGCGGGGTGGTCGGCAAATTCGTGGAGTTTTACGGTGATGGACTTGATCATCTGCCGCTGGCCGACCGCGCGACAATCGGCAACATGGCGCCGGAATACGGCGCGACCTGCGGCATCTTTCCAATCGATAAAGAGACACTGGTGTATCTGAAACTCTCGGGTCGCAAGCCGGAACAGATCGCGCTGGTCGAGGCCTACGCGCGCGAGCAAGGCATGTTTCGAGAAACCGGTAGCCCGGAGGCGGATTACAGCGATGTGCTGGAGCTGGATCTGGCGAGCGTGGAGCCGAGCATCGCGGGCCCCAGGCGTCCACAGGATCGGGTGGCCTTGTCATCGGCCAAACAGTCGTTCCGCGCTTCGCTGCGCGACTACGTCTCCCACGCCGATGCCGATGAAGACGAATCTCCGGTAGACGAGGCCTCCGAGGAATCTTTTCCCGCCAGCGATCCGCCGGCGTATGGCAGTTCGGCCAACAGCGGCGGCGCGCCGCGGGAATCCGTGCATTCCGCAGCCGCGGATTCTGCGGGCCGGCCCAGCAAGCCGACCCGGGTGAAACTGGAAGACGGCACCACGTGTGAGCTGGATCATGGCGCCATCGCCATTGCCGCCATTACTTCGTGCACCAACACGTCCAACCCCTCGGTCATGATCGCGGCCGGTCTGCTGGCCAAAAAGGCCCGCGCGCTGGGCCTCAATCGCAAGCCGTGGGTCAAGACCAGCCTGGCGCCCGGCTCCAAGGTCGTCACGGAATATCTCACCAAGGCGGGCCTGCTCCAGCAACTCGAGGCGATCGGCTTTTATCTTGTCGGCTACGGCTGCACCACCTGTATCGGCAACTCGGGGCCGCTCCCGGAAAGCATCGAACAGGCCATCGAGAACGCCAATATCGTCTGCGCGGCGGTATTGTCCGGCAACCGCAACTTCGAGGGCCGCATTCATCCGCACGTGCAGATGAATTATCTGGCTTCGCCGCCGCTGGTCGTCGCCTACGCGCTGGCGGGCACCATGGACATCGACCTCTACAAACAGCCGCTGGGCAAAGGCAAAGGCGGCAAGCCTGTCTATATGAAGGACATCTGGCCGACGTCTAGGGAAATCCAGGAGGCGGTGCTGGCCAACATCGACGACAAAATGTTTCAGAAGTCGTACGGCGAGGTCTTCGCGGGCGACAGCCGCTGGAACGCACTGGACGTATCCGATGCGGAACAGTTCGCCTGGGACGACAAATCCACGTACGTGCAGAATCCGCCGTATTTCGAGGGCATGGACAAAGAACCCGGCGATATCGCGGACATCAGCGGCGCGCGCGTGCTGGCGCTGCTGGGCGACAGCATCACCACGGATCACATCTCTCCGGCCGGTTCCATCAAGCCGAGCAGCCCGGCCGGCAAATACCTGCAGGAGCGCGGCGTGAAGCCTGCCGAGTTCAACTCCTACGGCTCGCGCCGCGGCAATCACGAGATCATGATGCGCGGCACCTTCGCCAACGTGCGCCTGCGCAATAAGCTGGCGCCCGGCACCGAAGGCGGCTGGACCACCCATTTCCCGTCCGGCGAGGTGCTCAGCATTTACGATGCGGCCATGCGCTACCAACAGGAAGGCGTGCCGCTGGTGGTGCTGGCGGGGAAGGAATACGGTTCGGGCTCATCGCGCGACTGGGCGGCCAAGGGCCCGCTGCTGCTGGGCGTGCGCGCCGTTATCGCCGAGAGCTACGAGCGCATTCACCGCTCCAACCTGGTCGGCATGGGCATCCTGCCGTTGCAATTTCAGGCCGAGGAGACGGCCGAAAGCCTAGGGCTTACCGGTCGCGAAGTATTTGAAATCCGTGGCTTGCAGCAGGGCAAGGCCAAAACGGTAAAGGTGATCGCCAGCGCCGAAGACGGCAACAAGATCGAATTCCAGGCGCGCGTACGCATCGACACGCCGCAGGAAATTGAATACTACCGCCACGGCGGCATCCTGCATTACGTGTTGCGCCAGTTGGCGGCGTAGCGCGGTCACCGAGGAACAGACGGCGCAAGTCGGTCAATTTGCACATTGATGTGCCACGCCCGGAGCGCCCGGCGTTTCCCTTATTCACCGGGCGCGGTTTCGCTGATCACTCGACCTGCATCGCCGGCAGGGGTTTTGCTGGATTCCAGCGAGGGTCTTTCAGCTTCGCATCCAGCTCCTCGATGGGCAGGGGCGGGCTCAAGTGAAAGCCCTGCAACGCGTCGCAGCCCCAGGCGGTCAAAAGCTCCCGCGCCTCGTGACTTTCGACGCCCTCGGCGGTGACCCAGCGACCCAGGTTATGGGCCAGAGCGATGGTGGAGCGAACGATGATCGCGTCGTTATGATCCCGCGTCACGTTGACGATGAACGACCGGTCGATCTTGATCTCGCTTACCGGCAGTTTCCTCAAGTAAACCAGCGACGAATAGCCGGTGCCGAAGTCGTCGAGCGAGAAACGCACGCCGAACTGCGACAGCCGTTTGACTGCCGTCAGCGCGGCGCCGGGATCCGACATGACGGCCGTCTCGGTAATCTCGAGCTTCAACTGTTTCGGTGACAGATCGCGGTTCCGCACGCCATCGGTAATGAAATGAACCAGCTTTGGATCCTGCAGGTTGACGGCGGACACGTTGGTGGAAACGCGTGTGGTGTTGCCCGCGCTTTTCCAGGCCGCCAGTTGGTCGAGAACCACCTCCAGCACCCAGTAATTCAGGTTATTGATGAGGCCGCTTTGTTCGGCCAGCGCGATGAACTCCTCGGGCAGTAACAGACCGAAGCGCGGATGCGGCCACCGCACCAGTGCCTCCACACCGATCAGCTTGCCCGCCTTGGTGCCGAATTGAGGCTGGTAATGAACGACCAGGCGGTGCTGGTCGATCGCCTCCCGCAGTTCGCGCAGTATGCTCAGCTGCTGCCGGTTGCTGACGTCCAGACCCGGTTCGTAGACGACCACATCCACGCCGCGCCGCTTGGCCTCGTACATCGCGATCTCGGCGTTCTTCATTAAGTCATTGTGATTCACGCCGTGATCGGGATGATAGGCGACGCCGATGCTGACCCCCACATCGGCCGGATGACCTTCAATCGCGAACGGTTTTTGCAATACGGCGGCGACGTGTTGGCCGATCGTTCGCGGGTGTTCGGGATCGCCGATGGGGTTGATCAAAACGGCGAATTCGTCACCGTGCAGCCTGGCTACCAGATCGGTCATGCGCAGCGAACGCTGCAACCGCAGGCCGACTTCCTGCAGCACGATGTCACCGTAATAATGCCCCAGCGTCTCGTTGATGAGCTTGAACCGGTCGAGATCCATCATCAGCACCGCCAGCCGTCGGGGCGGCACGACATTGCCGATCGCGCGTTCGAGCTGACGGGCGAAAAACTTGCGATTCGGCAGATTCGTAAGCGGATCGTGCGCGGCGCGGTGCTGGGCCAGCGCCGCGATCCGGCGCATCTCGCCGATTATTTGCCGGCTGATGTGCGCAACACCCCACACAAAGCAGCCGGCGCCGAACAACACCGCCGCGACGGCGAGTTGATCGAAGTGCGCACCTTGGCGGGCCACCGTCACGGCGAACACAAGATAACCGAGGATGCCGGTAATAAAGGCCACGACCAGCGCCGGCAGCGCCAGCCAGACACGCGAATGGCCGCGCGCCTCCAGACAAATGTCGCGCACGGGGATGAATGACACCGCCAGCATCGCCGCGCCCAGGACCAGAAGAATGTAGGCCGCGATCGCGGCGGCGTCTATCATGGGTGCGGTTATTCTCCGATGCCGCCCCGGGTCAGTTGCAGGGGGCTCAAGAGTCTGCGCAGCTCGTCTTCCGACAAATCGGTGAGCTCGCGCGCGACCTCGATCACCGGGCGCCCCTGCGCGTACGCTTGTTTGGCGATCGCCGCACCTCGCTCGTAACCGATCACGCTGTTAAGCGCCGTGACCAGAATCGGATTGCGATCAAGCGCCTGCGCAATATTCTTGTCATTCACGGTGAAACCTGCGATGGCCTTTTCGCCAAGCGCTCGCGAGGCGCTGCTCAGAATCTCGATACTCTGCAACAGATTGTAGGCGATGACCGGCAACATGACGTTGAGCTGAAAATTGCCCGCCTGCCCGGCGATCGTGATGGTCGTGTCGTTACCGATCACCTGCGCGCACACCATCGCCACCGCCTCCGGGATTACCGGGTTGACCTTGCCGGGCATGATGCTGCTGCCGGGTTGCAGCGCCGGCAGCGCGATCTCGCCCAAACCCGCCAGTGGCCCGGAATTCATCCAGCGCAGGTCGTTGGCGATCTTCATGAGACTCACCGCCAAGGTTTTGAGCTGACCGCTCAACTCGACCGCCGCATCCTGGCTGCTCAGACCCTCGAACAGATTGGATTTGGGCTCGAACGTCACGCCGGTCACGCGCGTCAGCTCGATGGTCACGCGGCCGCCGAATTCGGGATGCGCGTTGATGCCGGTGCCGACCGCGGTACCGCCTTGTGCGAGCTGACGCAGCCTGGGCACGGTCGATTCCAGCCGCGCCACGCCGAGTTTCACCTGCGCCGACCATGCGCTCAATTCCTGCTCCAGGGTCACCGGCATGGCGTCCATCAGGTGCGTGCGGCCGGTCTTGACCACCGCGCTCACGTCCTGGCCTTTGCGCTCGATGGTTGTTGCCAAAGCTGCGAGCGCGGGCAGCAGGCGCTCGTGCAGCATCAGGCAGGCGCTGACGTGGATCGCGGTCGGGATCACGTCGTTCGAGCTCTGGCTCATGTTGACGTGATCGTTCGGATGCACGGGCGAGCCCAGCTGTTCGGTCGCCAGCCGCGCGATGACCTCGTTGGCGTTCATATTGGTGCTGGTGCCCGAGCCGGTCTGGAAAACATCGATCGGAAACTGCCGGTCGTGATCGCCCGCGGCCACGGCCTGCGCCGCCGTCGCGATCGCCTCCGCCATTTTGTCTTCCATCAAACCCAGCTCGCAGTTTGCATGGGCGCAGGCGACCTTGATCAGCCCCAGCGCGCGAATGAACTCGCGCGGCATGGTCAGGCCACTGATGGCGAAATTGTTGACGGCGCGCTGCGTCTGCGCGCCATATAGCGCCTCAGCCGGCACCTCGAGTTCGCCCATGCTGTCTTTTTCCATGCGGTGTTTGCGATCGCTCATGCTTACCTCTGCGCCTTAATAACGGGGATCGGGTTATTATAAGTGCTTATCCGTCTCGTGCTGCCGGAGTTTTAATGGAGCTGTCCGCGCTCACCGCCATTTCACCGATCGATGGCCGCTATGGCCGCAAGACCCGCGCCCTTCGACCGATCTTCAGCGAGTATGGACTGCTGCGCTATCGGGTGCGGGTCGAGGTGCGTTGGCTCGTTGCGTTGAGCCGCAATCCCGCGGTCGTCGAGCTGGGCGCGTTTTCCGCAGGCGCGGAAGCGGCGTTGCTGGAGATCGCGGATAATTTCAGCGAGGCCGACGCGGCGCGCATCAAGGCCATCGAAGCCACCATCAATCATGACGTGAAGGCGGTCGAATATTTTCTGAAGGAAAGGGTCGCGGGCCACCCGGAACTCAATGCAGCGCGGGAATTCATCCATTTCGGCTGTACATCGGAGGACATCAACAACCTCGCCTACGGACTGATGCTGACAACCGCCCGGCGCGATGTGCTGCTGCCGGCCGCCGACGATGTCATCGAGCAACTGCGCGGGCTGGCGCACCGCTACGCCCACACCGCCATGCTGGCCCGCACGCACGGCCAGCCCGCGAGCCCGACCACCCTGGGCAAGGAGATTGCCAATGTCGTGTATCGGCTGCGCGCGCAGCGCGCACAGATTCAGGCCGTGCATATCCGCGGCAAGTTCAACGGCGCGGTCGGCAATTTCAACGCGCACCTGGCGGCTTATCCCGACATCGACTGGCCGCGCTTCGCGCAGGAGTTCGTGACCGCGCTGGGCCTGGACTGGAACCCGTATACCACACAGATCGAGCCTCACGACGCGATGGCCGAGCTGTTCGCCGCAGTCGCGCGCTTCAACACGGTGTTGATCGACCTGTGCCGCGACATCTGGGGATACATCGCTATCGGTTACTTCAGGCAGCACCCGGTCGAAGGCGAGATCGGCTCGTCGACCATGCCGCACAAAATCAATCCCATCGACTTCGAGAACGCCGAAGGCAATCTCGGCGTGGCCAATGCCCAGTTCGCGCACCTGGCGGCCAAGCTGCCGATCTCGCGCTGGCAGCGCGACCTCACGGATTCGACGGTGCTGCGGAACCTGGGTGTGGGCTTTGCCCATACCCTCATCGCGCTGGACGCCTTGTGCAAGGGCCTGGCCAAGCTGGCGGTCGACGAGGCGCGTCTGCAGGCGGACCTGGCGGCGAACTGGGAGGTGCTGACCGAGGCGATCCAAACCGTGATGCGCCGCTACGACGTCGACCAGCCTTACGAGCGGCTCAAGCAGCTGGCGCGCGGCAAGTCCATGAACGCCGAGGCGATCCACGAGTTCATAAGAACCCTGGCGATTCCTGAAGACGCCAGGAGGCGCCTGCTTGAACTCACGCCCGCGCGTTATATCGGCGCCGCCGCCGCACTGGCGAAAGAAATCTGATCACGCCGCGCCAGTTCGGCGCGCGGATCAACGCGTTTCAGAGGCGGGATGACATTATTTCCACAAGCCTCTGATCATCGCCCGGTTCAGTTGCAGCCACTGTAACGCGATGATCGGCATGGCGGAAACGATGGCGCCCGACGCCACTTTATCGAAGGCTTGCTGCGCCCCGATGACTTCGACCCGGATGTCTTCACCCTCTGACCGCAGACCATGAACGCCGCAGGTTGGGTCGTTGAGATCGGCTTTCGCCAGGTAGATCGACACGCGCTCGCTGAAACCGCCCGGCGAGGAGTAATAATCAAACACGTGATACAGCGCCTGCAGCGCGCAGTTCGCCTCCTCGCGGGCCTCCCGATGCGCTACCCGCTCGCGGCCCTCGCCGGGTTCGATGAGGCCGGCGATGATCTCGGTCAGCCACGGCCCATGCGGGGCATCGATCGCGCCCGTGCGAAACTGCTCGATCAGCAGCACGCGATCGCGCACCGGGTCGTATGGCAATACCGCCACCGCATCGCTGCGCCAGAACAGTTCGCGGGTCAGGCTCGGGCTCCAGCCACCACCGTAAAGAGCATGTCTGATGTGGAGAACGTCCAGTCGGAAGAATCCCCGATAACCCGGTGAGCGGTCGATGATTTCCCAGTCCACGAACGATGTTTATCTGAATCGAATCTCTGAGCTTATGGATCTTGCAATTTACTAATGCTGACTGATGATCGACGCTTCGACCGCAGCCAGGTCGGCGGGTGTGTCCACGCCGCGCCCCGGCGCCTCGGCTGCCTGCGCCACATGGATGCGGTCGCCGCGCCACAGTGCCCGCAGCTGTTCGAGATCTTCGATCCGTTCGTGCGCACCGGAAGTCGTGCCCGCATACGTTTTGAGATAACTCACGCGATAAGCATATAAACCGAGATGGCGATAACAGTGAGGCAGATGTTGCGCGCGCGCGTCCCATTCCCGCGACCACGGTATCGGCGCGCGGCTGAAATAAAGCGCGAAATCAGCGGCATCGCGCACCACCTTGACGACGTTTGCGTCTTCGTACTCGGCCAGCCGCGTGATCGACGTGCACAGGCTGGCGATGCTGGCGGCGGGGTGGGCCGCGAGATTGACGGCGACCTGACGGATGTTGGCCGGCGGCATCAGCGGTTCGTCGCCTTGCAGGTTGACAACGATGGTGGCGTCGCCCCAGCCAAGCGCGCTTACCGCTTCGGCAATCCGCTCGCTGCCGGAGGTACAGTGCGTGGAGGTCATGCAGACCGTCGCGCCCCAGTCCCGCGCGCAAGCCGCGATACGCGCGTCGTCGGTCGCGATAATGACCTCTTCCGCGCCGCTGTTGATCCCCTGCTCGTACACGCGCTGCAGCAGCGGTTTGCCGGCGATTTTCAACAACGGCTTGCCCGGCAGCCGCAGCGAGTCAAAACGCGCCGGAATCGCGACCTTAAAGCCGACGTCTTCCAGGCTCATTGCTTGAGGGCTTCGTATTCT
This sequence comes from Gammaproteobacteria bacterium, assembly GCA_050740315.1. Taxonomy (GTDB): domain Bacteria; phylum Pseudomonadota; class Gammaproteobacteria; order JACCYU01; family JACCYU01; genus JACCYU01. The sequence continues at coordinate 41,714 of JBOIDC010000019.1, forward strand.
TCCTGGCTGATCCTGCGCGCCTCGTCTTCCAGCATCACGGGAATGCCGTCGCGGATCGGATAAGCCAGCCGCGCCGCGCGCGAGATCAACTCCTGGTTCGTCTTGTCGTAAATCAACGGGCCCTTCGTGACGGGGCACACCAGAATATCCAAGAGCTTTTTATCCATATCGATTTGTCTCCAAATGCAGCGATGCCCGGTGTGCGAAAGCAGGCATAAGCGAGCGCAGCCGGGCAAGAATCGCTCGTGCAAACAGTTCGTCGGGCGCGGCCGAAACCGGCAGATACCAGTGATTGGACTTGGCGAACGCGCGGCACTTGACCGCGTCTTTCTCCGTCATGAGCACCGGTTTGGAATCGCCGAAGTCCAGATCAGCCGCCGTAAACGGATAATGATCCCGGAACGCGTGCGTTTGCACCGCCAGGCCGCGCCCTTTTAGGGTATCAAAAAAGCGCGTCGGGTTACCGATACCGGCGACCGCGTGTACTTCGCAGCCACGGAAAGCGTCCAGTGATTCATGCAACTGGGCATCGCACAGATTGAACACCTGTTGTCCGGACAGCGTCATGCCGTAGCGCGCGATCGCGCCGTGACCAATTCGCGCGCCACCACGCCGGCCATGCGCGATCACCAGATCGACCTCGCGCAGGCGCGATGGCGGTTCGCGCAACGGGCCCGCCGGCAGACACCAGCCGTTACCCAGGCCCTTGTCGCCATCGATCACCGCGATTTCCAGGTCCCGCGCCAGCCGGTAATGCTGCAGACCATCGTCGGAAATCAGCACATCGCAATCGTATTCCTCCAACAGGGCCCGCGCGGCGTGGGTGCGGCAAGGGTCCACGGCGGTCGGGCAGTGACTGCGCCGCGCGATCAGCACCGGCTCATCCCCGACCTCATGCGGATCGCTGAGCGCGGTGACGACCTGCGGCCATTTCCTTGCGCGACCGCCGTACCCGCGGCTGATGATGCCCGGCCGGAAACCGTTGGCCTTGAGCAATTCCGCCAGCCAGATTACCAGCGGCGTTTTGCCGGTGCCGCCCACGCTGATGTTGCCGATGACGATCACCGGCACCGGCAGGCGCGATGACGCGTGGCTGCGGCGCAAATACCATTGCCGGCGCAACCATACGAGCGCGCAAAACAACCAGGACAGCGGCAACAGCGAGACCGTCAGCGCGTTGCGGGTCGACCAGCAGTGCTCGAGCGCGGCGGCTCGATGGCGGATGTCCTGCGACAGGCGTCTCATCGAACCGTTGATTCAGGCCGGCGCCGAACCCGCGTTCGGGCGCGCCTGCGGCTGGCGGAACTGCAGCCGGTACAGATTGGTATAGATGCCGTTGCGCGCCAGTAACTGAGCGTGGGTACCGGTTTCCACGATGCGGCCGTCCTGCATCACCACGATGCGATCGGCGTTCTCGACCGTGGACAGCCGATGCGCGATCACCAAGGTGGTGCGGTTTTTGACCAGCGCGTCCAGCGCGGCCTGGATGTGGCGCTCCGCTTCGCTGTCCAGCGACGAGGTTGCCTCGTCGAGAATCAGCACGGGCGCGTCTTTCAGCAGCGCGCGGGCAATCGCCAGCCGTTGCCGCTGGCCGCCCGACAGCAATATGCCGTTCTCGCCCACCAGGGTGTCAAGACCTCGCGGCAGGCGGGTGATGAACTCCACCGCGTGCGCGGCCGTCGCGGCCTTTTCGATCTGTTCACGAGCCGCGCCGCCCTGACGGCCGTACGCGATGTTGTTGGCGATGGTGTCGTTGAACAGTACGACTTCCTGGCTGACATAGGTAATCCGTTCCCGCAGGTCAGCCAGCGCGTAATCACGAATATTCACGCCGTCGAGCAGTATCTGGCCGGTCTGCGGTTCATAGAACCGTGGCAGCAGATTGACCAGCGTGGACTTGCCGCTACCGGAACGGCCCACCAGCGCCACCGTCTCTCCGGGTTTTATGGTCAGCGAGAGATCTTTCAGTACCTCGCCCTTGGCCGGCTCATAGCTGAACCGCACGTTGCGATACTCGACCGCCCCGCGGCGGCTCGCCGGGGCGTGCGTGGGCCGGTCATATTCGCGCTCGCTGTCGATCAGTTCAAAAATGCTCTCGCCCGCGGCGATCCCCTGCTGAACCCGCGCGTTGATGTTGGTGAGGTTGCGCGCCGGCGTCAGCAACAACGTAATGGATATCACGAACGAGACGAAGGTACCGACCGTGATCTGCTCCAGCACCGGCGGCAAGGTGGCGAGAAACACGATGGCGGTCAGCGCCAGTCCCACCACCAGCTGGATGAACGGCGTGCTGGCGGCCTCGGTGCGCGCCATCTTCATGTGCATTCTGCGGTTGTGTTCGTTGACCTCCTCGAAATGCCGCGTTTCGTACGCCTGTCCGCCGAATATCTTGACCACGCGATGGCCCTCGATCATCTCCTGCGCCACGTGCGTCACGTCACCCATGGAGCGCTGAATGTTGCCGCTGATCTTGCGAAAGCGCTTGCTGGCGTAAATCACCATCGCCGTCACAACCGGCGCGGCGATCAGGAAACACAAGGTGAGGATTACGCTTAGGTAAAACATCCAGATCACCAGCCCGACGATGGTCAAGCTGTCGCGTATCAGTATGGTCAGACTGCGGCTGGCGGCGTCGGCCACCTGCTCGACATTGTAGGTCAGCTTGGAGATGAGCTGGCCGGACGAAGTCGCGTCGAAATACGCGACCGGCATGTGCAGCAGGTGATGGAACATCTCGCCGCGCAGCGCCTTGACCACGCGCCGACCCACATAGGAGACGTAATAGCTCGACAGGAACCCGCCCACCCCGCGCAGCAGCAGGATGCCCGCCATGATCGGCGGCAGCCAGCGGATCATGTCGGGATCGCGATTGACGAAACTGCCGTCCAGCAAGGGTTTCATCAACGCCGCAAAGCCCGTGTCGGTGGCGGCGTAGACCACCATACCCGCCACCGCGATGGCCATGCTGCGCCAGTAAGCGGCCGCGTAGCTCAACAGCCTTCGATAGATACCCACACCGCTGCGGCGCGGCGATGCGGCGGCGCTAGCGCTCATCTTGCGTCGTGGCGATCGACAAGCGCGTCAGCCCCACGTGAGCGGCCACGTCCATCGCCGTGACCACCGCCTGATGCGGCGTGCGCGCATCCGCGTTGAGAATTATCGTACCGTCGCGGCCTTTTGCGGCGTCTTTAAGCGCCCTTGTCAAGGTCGCGGCCTGCGTGTTGACCAGCGCGCGGCCGTTGATGTAATAGCGCCCGGCCGCGTCGATGCTAAGTTCCAGCGGTTCCCGGCGCTGCTGTAAAGGTTCGGCGGATGCCTGCGGCAACTCGATCTGCAATTCCGCATAGCGATCGAACGTGGTCGTCAGCACGAAAAAGATCAGCAGCACGAACACCACATCAATCAGCGGCGTCAGATTGAGTTCGAGCCGATCACTGTGGCTGGTCTTGAACCTCACGCGGCGTTCCCTTTGATGTCAATGTGATCGGTGCCTTGCCGCCGTTCGCCTCGGACGATTTCTATCAATTTGATGGCTTCGGCTTCCATATCGATGACCAGATCGTCGACCCGGCCGCGGAAATAACGATAAAAGAACAAGGCGGGGATGGCCACGATAAGTCCGGCGACGGTGGTGATCAGCGCCACCGAAATACCGCCCGCCATCTGTTGAGGATCGCCCACGCCCACGTTCGTAATGGTGCTGAATATCTGCATCATGCCGATCACGGTGCCCAGCAGGCCGAGCAGGGGCGAGATCGCCGCGATCGTGCCCAGCGTGTTCAAAAAATGCTCCAGCTCATGCACCACATGGCGGCCGGTTTCCTCTATGGATTCCTTCATGACCTGCCGGTCGCTGTTGGCGTTGCTCAGCCCCGCCGCGAGAATGCGGCCCAGCGGCGAACTGTCGCGCAGCACGGCAACATGCTTTTGCGCCAATTTGTCCTGCTGGAGCAGCTGCCAGATCTGAGCGACCAGATTCTTCGGCATCACCCGTTGCCGCTGCAGACTCCAGAAACGTTCGGCGATAATGGCGAGCGCGAGGATGGAACATCCGATGATAGGTAACATCACCCAGCCGCCGGCCTTGATGATTTCGAACACCGCAAGAACCTTTATTGTGGGCCGCGTAGATCATACTTGATTTCCGCTTGCGGCTGAATGCGGCGCGGTCCGCGTTGCGGGTGGGCGTTCCAGTAACGGCGCCTGGTGATCCGGTAACCGTCGTGCAGCATGACGCCGCTGCGCGGATCCACATCGAATGTTAGCGCGCCGGAGGCAGCCGTGCCTGCAATGGGGATCGACGCACGGCGGTAACGCGCCACGACCTCGCGCGCGGGCAGACCCCACTGATTCTTGTACGCTGCGGACACCAGCGCCAGCTCGGGATCGACCGCGCGGATAAACATCGCGCTGGACGATGTGTCGCTGCCGTGATGCGGCAGCACCAGCACATCACTGCGCAGCTTCCCCGTTTGCGCCTGCACCAGCCTTCGCTCGGCGTCGGCTTCGATATCGCCGGGCAGTAATACCGAACCGCGCGCGTTGACGACGCGCAACACGCAGGAGCGGTTATTGGTGACCGATGTTTTAATGCCCAAAGGGGGATGAAGGATTTCGAAGTACACGCCATCCCAGCGCCAGCGCTGGCCGGCGCGACAGACATCGACGCCAGGATGATTGAATCTGCGCGGCGCGCTGGTCAGCAGCCGCGAGACAGGCAGCGCCGCCAGCACCGCCGGCGCACCGCCGCTGTGATCGTTGTCGCCATGACTGATCACGAGGGTATCGATACGCCCGATACCACGGCTGCGTAAATACGGAAGCACGGCGGCGTCACCGGCGTTGAAATACGCGCTGAAGCGCGGGCCGGTGTCGTAAACCAGCACGTGGTCGCGGGTCTCGATCACCGCCGCCAGCCCTTGCCCGACGTCCAGCAGGGTCATCGTGTAGGCGCCGCGCACGGGGCGCTCCGGGACCATTAACGCCATGGGTGCCAGAAACACCAGCCCCAGCCAGCGCGCCGGCCAGCCGCGCGGCGCCAGCAGCCACACGACACCCAGCGCCGCCGGCCATAGGCTCCAGCCGACCGGCGCGTGATGCCATTGCGCGAAAGGTGACGCCGCCAGCACTTCGAGTATGCGCCACAGCAGTTCCAGGCCGTAATCCGAACCCATCAGCAACACGGCGGCGAGTTTGGGCGCCAACGGCAACAATCCCACCGCCATGAGCACCATGGGCCCGATCAACAGGCCTATCCAGGGTACGGCGATCAAATTGGCCACCGGCGATACCAGCGAAGCCCGCTGAAAGAACAGCAAGGTCAGTGGCGTCAGACCGATTGCCAGGATCCACTGCAAGCGGCCACCCTGCCACCAGCGGTGTTGCGATTGCGGTCTGCCGCGCATGCTGTAAACGATGATGACCACTGCCGCAAATGACAGCCAGAAGCCCGCGGACAGTACCGATGCCGAATTCCACATCAGCACCGCCAGCAAAGCCACCGCCAGCGTTCGGCTCGGCCGGCTGGTGCGATCGAGGATCAGCGCGCCCATGACCACGGCCAGCATGATGACCGCGCGCTGCGTCGGGATGGAAAAGCCGGCCAATAGCGCGTAGCCAAAACCAGCCGCGAGACCTACGATCGACGCGGCGCGTGCCGCCGGCAGGCGCAGGCAAAGCCCCGCGCTCAGGCGCCACAGGTAAAGCGTCACAAGATAAATCAGACCGGCGACCAGGCTGATGTTCATGCCCGAGATGGCGAGCAGGTGACTGGTGCCGGTCTCCAGCAGCAACTGCCAGCGCTCGGGGGTCATGGCGCCGCGTTCACCGATCGCAAGCGCGGTGATAACGCCCGTGTTCTCGCTGTCGCCCAGCCGCAGCGCGATCGCATCGGCTGTGGCCTGGCGCAACCGGCCGAGCGGGCGTTCGGTAGGCATGTTGTCAAGACGCGCCGGCCGGGGCTCATCGCGCACATAGCCGGTGGCGCCGATGCCCTGGCTGTATAGCCAGCCCTCGTAGTCGAACCCGCCGGGGTTCATGAAGCCGCGGGGTCGTTTCAGGCGTACGGATAATCTCCAGCGCTGCCCCAGTTTGACTGCGGGCGCGTCGTCGTACCAGCTCAACCGTATACGGCCCGGCACCGATCGGCGCGCGGCGGCGCGAGTGTGGACCTGCTCGATGTCGAACAGAAAGCGCGTGGCAGGATCCCGCGGCTCCGGAATGGAAGCGATCACGCCGGAAACCGCAATGTCTTCGCCCTCCAGCGCGGGATCCAGCCCCGGATACAATGTTGCGTGCGCCTGATACAGCGCCCATAGAAAACCGCAGGCCACGGCCACCGGAAAACGCAGGGGTTTGTAACGAACAAGCAGAGGAACCAGCGCGATCAACAGCCACGCGAATGCCAGCGGCGGCAGGCTCGCCAGCTGTTGCAGCAGCAACACCCCCGCCAGAAAGCCCAGCGCGATAACGATCATGTTGAAGCGCGTCCCCTCTTTACAGCTGCGATCGCTACTATTGGCTTTGCAGATCAGCTGGTTATTTTCTGCATCTCACGCATGTTCTGAGCATGCGGGAAGCGATGCGCAAGCGCCTATCGGGCGCCGCCAGCGCTCCGGCGTGCTCAGAAATTTACGCTTGGCACGCGCGCCCTTCGGGATGGTTACCGCAAGCTGCCGTCTTGCAAGGTGTAGACCTTGTCCATGCGTTCGGCGAGCGCCGGGTCATGGGTGACGATAACCAGGCTGGTGCGAAACTCGTCGTTCAGCTCGGTCATCAGTCGATGAACCTGCTCGGCATTGCCGCGATCGAGATTACCGGTCGGTTCGTCCGCCAGTACCGCTTGCGGCGCGGTGATCAGCGCCCGGCCGATCGCCACGCGCTGACGCTCGCCGCCGGACAGCTCGCCGGGCTTGTGGTGCAGACGCGCGCCAAGGCCCACGCGGTTGAGCAAAGTCCCGGCGACCTCCATCGCGGCGCGCGGCGCGCTGCCCCTGATCACCAGCGGCATGGCCACGTTTTCCAGCGCCGTGAATTCCGGCAACAGATGATGAAACTGATAGACGAAGCCGAGCGCGCGATTGCGCAGCCGCCCGCGCTGGGCGTCGCTGAGCGCGCCCATGTTTTCCCCGGCGATAACGACTTCGCCGCCGCTGGGCGTATCGAGCCCGCCCAGCAGATGCAAAAGCGTGCTCTTGCCGCTGCCCGACGCGCCGACGACGGCGATCTTCTCGGCGGCGCCGACCCTTAAGTTCACGTCTTTCAGCACGTCCACCCGCGTCGCGGTATCGGCATATGATTTGGCCAGGTGCCGGCATTCGATCACCGCCCGCGATGCGTTATCTCCTTTCATTGCCGTCATTCGTAATGCAGGGCCGCCGCCGGTTGCGTGCGGGCCGCGCGCCAGGCAGGGTAAATGGTCGCGATCACGGACAACGCAAACGCGGCGAGCGAGATGCGCATGACATCCGGGAACTGCACGTCCGACGGTAACTCGCTGATGTAATACACATCCGCCGGTAGAAACTGCGTGCCCAGCACTTGCTCCAGCCAACCGACCAGTGACTCCAGATTGAGCGCGAGACCGGTGCCGCCCAGCACGCCAAGCCCGGTGCCGACCAGGCCGATGATGGTGCCCTGAATGATAAAGATCGCCATGACCTGTCGGGGCGTAATGCCCAGGGTTCTGAGGATGGCGATATCGGCCTGCTTGTCGGTGACCAGCATCACCAGGGTGGAGACGATATTGAACGCCGCGACCGCCACGATCAGCAGCATGATGATGAACATGATGGTCTTTTCCATCTGCACCGCGCGGAAAAAATTGACATGTTCACGCGTCCAGTCCGACACCCAGTAAGCGCCGCCGAGATTTCGCGCCAGATCGCGGCTGACCGCGGGCGCGCGGAACAGATCCTTAAGCTTTAACCGCAAGCCGCTCACCGCGCCGTCCGGTAGCTCAAACAGCCTGGCGGCGTCCGCGATGTGTACGAACGCGGCCGTACGGTCGTACTCCTGCATGCCGACTTCGAAGATGCCGGTGACCGTAAAACGCCGCAACCGCGGCAAGATGCCGGCTGGCGTGACCGTGGCCTCGGGTGTCACCACGGTGACTTTGTCGCCCGGATCCGCCGCCAGGATCGCGGCCAGCTCGCTGCCCAGGATGATGCCGTATTCGCCGGCCTCAAGATCGGTCAGTTCACCGTATTTCATATGCTCGCCGACGTCGGAGACGCTGGGTTCCTCGGCGGGCAGCACGCCGCGCAGCAGCGCGCCACTGACCTGCCGGCCTTTGACGAGCATCGCCTGGCCCTCGACATAGGGCGCATCGCCCACCACCTCGGCCTGGCCCCTCACCCGCTCCTCCAACCTGCGCCAATCGTCCAGTTGTCCATCGAAGCCCGTGATCGTGGCGTGCGAGGCCATGCCGAGAATGCGGTCGCGCACCTCGGTCTGAAAACCATTCATGACCGACAGCACGGTGATCATGACGGTAATCCCCAGCGCCACGCCCAGCATCGACACGAGCGAAATAAAGGAGATGAAGTGGTTGCGGCGTTTGGCGCGCGTGTAGCGCAAGCCGATATACAATTCGAGGGGGCGGAACATGGCGACGAATTAGAACATATATGCGCCTGACTGGCCGAAAAATCCGATGAGCGCGACACAGCCGCGGGTTTCGCGGCATCGGGCCGGCCTCGGCCGGTGTTACGATACGTGCCGGATCAACGCGCAAGGAGCAAACTATGGTGACGCAATACTGGAAAACCGCCGCCTTGTTGGTGAGCATCGCGCTGCCTGCCGGCGGTCTGGCGGATATCATCAGGCTGCCGGGCAGCGACCCGGAAGTGGTGCAGTTGCGCGACGGCCCGCGCCGCGGCATGGCCAAAGACCAGGTTCAGCAGCGTTACGGCAAGCCTGCGAATCGCGCCCCCGCCGTGGGCGAGCCGCCCATCTCCCGCTGGGACTACCCGGATTACTCGGTGTATTTCGAGGGCGAGCACGTATTGCACGCCGTGGCCCGGCCGGCGAAATAGCATCGACTGGCTACCGGTTGATGCCACTCAGTCAACGTTTACCAGCGGAATGGGCGCCGCAAGCGGGTGTTATGCTGGCCTGGCCGCACGCCAAGACCGACTGGGCGAATACCCTGCCCGCCGTCGAGCGCGCCTATGTGGAGATCGCCCGCCAGATTGCGCGGCGGGAACAGGTTCTTATCGTTTGTACGGACGATGCGCACCGGCGCCAGGTTTACGAACGGCTGCAGGCGGAAGCCCTCGATCTCGCGGCCGTGCGTTTCGCCGTCGCGCCTTTCAACGATACCTGGATTCGCGATTACGGACCGCTCACGGTACTGAGCGACGGCACGTCAAGACTGCTGGACTTCCGCTTCAACGCCTGGGGCGACAAATATCCGGCATCGCTGGACGACGCGCTCACTCGCGCCCTGCACGACGCAGGCACATTTGGCGATATCGCACTGGAAAGAATCTCGCTGGTGCTGGAGGGCGGCAGCATCGATGTTGACGGCGCGGGCAGCATGTTGACCACGCGCGCATGCCTCTTGTCGCCGACCCGCAATCCAGATTTGAATCGATCCATGCTGGAGGCGCGCTTCAGGAAACATCTGGGCGTCGAACAGGTGTTGTGGCTGGCGCGCGGATACCTCGCCGGTGACGACACCGACAGCCACATCGACATGCTGGCGCGCTTTTGCGATTCAGAGACCATCGCGTACACCGCCTGCGATCAGCCGAAAGACGCGCACTACGCTCCGCTAAAGGCGATGACGGCCGAGCTGGCCACGTTCCGGACACTTGCAGGCCAACCATATCGCCTAATTCCCCTGCCCTTGCCGGCGCCGAATCATGCCGCCGACGGTCAGCGGCTGCCCGCCAGCTACAGCAATTTCCTGATCATCAACGGCGCCGTACTGTTGCCCATCTACGGCGATCCCGCCGACGAGATTGCCCAGCAGCGGCTCACGGCGGCTTTCCCCGCTCGCGACATCGTCGGTATTGATTGCACCGCGCTCATCCAGCAGTATGGCAGCCTTCATTGCATGACCATGCAACTGCCGGCCGGCGTTGAGTTGAGAGCAGACAGATGCGAGCGGGACTGGTACAACACGCGAACAGCGATGACTATGGGCAAAACCTCAGGGCCAGCATAAGCGGTATCGAGCAGGCCGCGCGCGAAGGTGCGCAACTGGTGCTGCTGCAGGAGCTGCACACCAGTCTGTATTTCTGTAACGCGGAAGACCCGGCCAAATTCGAGCTGGCCGAACCCATCCCCGGTCCCACCACGGAGAAACTGTCCGCCGCCGCACGCGCGTTGGGCCTGGTGGTCGTGGGGTCAGTGTTCGAGCGGCGCGCCGCCGGCATCTATCACAACACCGCGGTAGTCATCGAGCCCGACGGCCGCATCGCGGGCATCTATCGCAAGATGCACATTCCGGACGATCCAGGCTATTACGAAAAATACTATTTCACGCCGGGCGATCTGGGTTTCAGGCCGATCGATACGCCGCTTGGCCGCCTTGGTGTGCTGGTTTGCTGGGATCAGTGGTTTCCTGAGGCGGCGCGTCTGATGGCCCTGGCCGGCGCCGAGCTGCTGCTCTATCCCAGCGCGATCGGCTGGGATCCCCAAGACACTGAAGACGAGCACGCGCGCCAGTACGACGCCTGGCGCACCATCCAGCGCGCGCACGCGATCGCCAATGGTCTGCCGCTGTTATGCTGCAATAGAGTCGGGCTGGAGCGCGATCGCTCCAGCGCCGGCCTCGACGCGCAGTTCTGGGGCGGCAGCTTCGCCTGCGGGCCGCAGGGCGAGATACTGGCCCAAGCGCCGCACGACGCGGAATCGGTGCTCGTGGTCGATGTCGATCTGACGCGCACTGCGGCGATTCGCCACACGTGGCCTTACCTTCGGGACCGGCGCATCGATGCGTATCAGGACATCACCGCTCGCTACCGGGATAGCTAGCCAAAAGCGAAAGGAGCCGTCGCCGCGCGTCGGCGAAACTCACTTCGCGCATCCGCGCTCAAGCAATGCGCGTTGTCACCGGAAATGATCGAGTTCGCGGGCGCGGG
>JBOIDC010000020.1:0-52640 GCA_050740315.1 Gammaproteobacteria bacterium
CCCATTAGTAACTGTCGTAACTTCGCCGTCATTCCGGCGAAAGCCGGAATCCAGAAGTCCCTCCCTGGCGCTGGATTCCGGCCAATCCCTGGCCGGAATGACGAGTCCGGACATGTATCGGTTATTTGCGGGACAGCACACTAGAACACTGCCAACAATACCGGCGGATCTTTACGCTGTTTTCCATTCTTTACCTCGCGCGGCCTTCACTGAAAAGACAGGAAAGCTTCGCCCGCTGGGCAGAAAAACAAGACGATTGTGGCTAAAAACCCATCGATCGTAAACAAATCGATGTCAGGCCCCATTCCGTCACCCGTTGTTTCATCCTGCCGCGAGCCCGTCTACCTTTCAGATGTTTCTGGGCTATTGACCTTCCTCCGCACGACAGGATCAGTACCAGCCCGCAAGCCCAACTCTCGGAGTAACCCTGGGCACGAAATCCGGTGCCACCGCAAGCCGCTTGGCCGCGGGCTTTACCAGTTTTTTTTTCGAGTAGCGCCTTCCACGACTCCCAACCAATGCCAGGTCAGCGACCAGACGCTTCAGACGGCCATTCCCCTGCTCAAGCTGCTTGAGCCGGCGGGCGTCCGAGACTTGCATACCACCGAACCCGGCTTTCCAGCGATACAACGTCTGTTCGGAAATCCCATAGTGACGGCAACCAGTCTTGCCTGTTGCCCCGGCTTCAACTTCTCTAAGAAAGGGTCGCACAAGAAGTTGCACAAGAGGAAAAAGAATTGCACAAAAGTATTGACTTTAAAAAGTTGCGACAGATAATGTGGCCTTAAATCTAGCGAGCACGTACTACAAGCAAGTGAACATGCAGAAACAATGTTGCATTATGTGATTTTTGTATTGAGGCGTTAACGGACAGATCGAAAGCGCCGGCGATAGCTGCAAAGGCAAGGGGCTCTCGCGGTAATCGAGCCAGGGGAAAGGACTGTGCTGATCCGAGCGGTCCGCTGTGATGGCGACTACAGCGTGAATGGCTATCTCGAAGGTGCTACCTCTTCTTGAGAATTGTTGGTGGTGTAGCGCAAGAGAATTCCACATATGACGCGCACCGGGGTTTCCGCGAAGCGGATGATGGTGATCCCGGTTCCGATTCCAGGAATGGGACGCATGGCGGCCGCTTCGCTCATTATCGTTAGGAGGCAAACCATAATTCACATCTTGCGCATCCATAGATGAACGGGAGCGCTGGCCCGCGAGATAGCGGACATGGGAGCAAGGCCAAGTGATCGGATCTGAGCCCGAACGGCGGCTGACACCTCGAGGCGCAGTCCTGATCAAGGATAGCATTCCGGCTCGGGCGGCATGGATCCAGTCCATCCTGCAGCCATTCGTCGAACGAAACGCCGAACTCTTCGTCTCGTCTCAGCGGCTCAACTTACGACGGTGCTCGGACATTTTGATCTTAAGTGATCCATTGGCGCACAAAGAAGCCACCGATCCCCAACGGCCTGTAGTCGTCGCGCTCCGATATACGCTGACAAAACAGGCCTGGCAGATCATGTCGTCCACGCCACGTGGTGCGGCAGTCACGTTGTTAAATGGCGATTGGGGCATCGCCAGCGTGTTTCGGAACGCACTCAAACAGCTACAGCGGCCGGACATCCAAGTTACAAATGCTGATGATGGCGTCGCTGACACGGGTGCAGGGCAGGCATGCTGTCGCTTACAGATATGTGGTCGCGAGACGCGGGACATGTCGCCTGAGCGAGAGATCGAGCTGCCCATGATTGCCCCCGGCGTTATCTTCAACCTGGCAAGGCGACTGGGCCGATTCAACAGCGAGATCCATCAGGCCATGCGCAAGTATCTGAGCTGCGCGACGCCTGTGTCGGCGGATTTGGAGATCTTGCTTGATTCAGCTAGCGAGGCGAAAGAGTACCTCGATACGGCAGCGTCGGTTTGCAGCCAGGTGATGATCCAGCTCGATGAGCACGCCGCCGTGGTCGACATTAGCGGCCCTGTAGAGCTTTACTTACGAGAGATATCGATCGCCGATATCCTTGGCGGATCAATACGGCGAATATTTCCCGAGTTAGCAATGACCGTGGCGCGCGGTTCGAGCATCGAGCAAGAGGTGACGATCAATGGTCATGCCGCGGTCGTGCGGGTGGCGCGCTTGGCACAACAGCCAAACAGAACGCTGGTGATACTGACGCCATCAAGCGCGAGTCAGAGCACGCACCGGGTTGTGCGAAATGTACTCTCCACTGGCGCGAAGCACTGTCTCACCGACATCATCGGCGACAGCCCGGCTATCGAGAAGGTGCGGCAGTTGGCTCTACGCGCTGGCCAATCCGATGCGCCAGTCTTGATCGTCGGTGAATCGGGTACCGGGAAGGAACTGTTTGCGCAGGCCATGCACAATGTGTCGGGGCGGGCTGACAGACCATTCATTCCGATCAACTGTGCTGCCATCCCGGAATCCCTCATTCAGACCGAACTGTTTGGTTATGACGGCGGCGCGTTCACAAGCGCCCGTAGAGAGGGCCGTGCCAGCCTGTTCGAACGCGCCCATGGGGGGACTTTATTCCTCGATGAATTAGGCGACATGTCATCTCATATGCAAGCGGCGTTGCTGCGAGTGCTTGAAGAAGGCGTGGTAACGCGGGTGGGAGGCAGCCGCGCCGTTGCTGTTGACGTACGCGTGATGGGGGCGGCAAACAGGCCGTTGGAAGACTTGATAATGGAGGGTGCTTTCCGCCGCGATCTGTATCACCGCTTGTGCGTCATTCCGATCTGGATCCCGCCTTTACGCGAACGCCGGCAAGATATTGTAGTGCTCGCGAGAGATTTCCTTAAAGCGCTTGGCGATGCGCGCGCGCTTCCGGACGAGGTTATGGACTACCTCTTCCGTTACCGATGGCCGGGCAATGTGCGCGAATTGCAGCATTGCCTCAGGTACATGGCCACCATAACCGACGATTCGTTCACGGTTGCCGATCTGCCGCCTCACATCCAGCCATACGTACAGATCAATGATGCTGAGAAAGGGCTAAATGGAATCGCTCCCCGCGCCGCGAATCCCGCAGGCAAGCCGATGGTATACGCCCAAGACGTCTGTTCCAGCCTGCTCGACGAAGGTTGTTGCGCTATTCTTGCCTTGATCGAAAGCGCTAATCACACAGGGGTAGCCATCGGGCGCCGCTCGTTGCGAGAAAAGGTGCGTCAGGCGGGGCTTGGCCTCACCGAGCGCGCGGTGCGCACGCGCCTTCGCGCCTTACGTGCAGACGGGCTCGTCGAGTGGGGGCTTGGGCGCTCTGGTGTGCGCCTCACAACCAAGGGAAGAAGCGCACGCCTGCAGGTTGATAGCCTTTAGCAACGGCGCACCGGGCGTTCCACTGTCAAGTTGGCAATGGGTGCCCCATTGCGCCCCATTCTCGACCCATCCGCGCCCCATTTTTTGCTTACTACCTTTCCGCTCAAGGTAAGCGATTGATCCGCAGTCGATTCGACGATTGATTCGGTTCCGGCATGGATATTGTAGCTGTAGCAAAAATGGCTCGCCAGGAAATGGAAGCAAGGAGGAAAACGGTACCGGAACACTGGAATATGGGAGCAGCCCCAGGAGAGTCAGCCCGACCCTATAAGGGAGGCCACAGTCCCCCAGCCCTTACGTCAGCAGGCTCGTGGTTGACGGATAGTGCGCGCCTGCGGCCGGGGTTTACCCGCGCGTTCAATCTCTTCCCCATGGTTGGTGTCTTGCTTGGTAGTACTCGAACGAGGATTGTGCTAGTGCTTGCTGCGTTGGCGTTGCTGACGGCGGCATTTCCGGTAGCAGCCGTCATGAGTCTCCAGGATCGCGTGCGCTTCCAGTGCGTCGGTTGTCACTCGGGCAATGCCAAGATTTTCACCGATCCCCTGACCCACGAGAAAAAAGACACGCTGATGGACATCGCGGCCAAGCGCGCCGCCGATCACGCCGATGTCGCGTGCAAGAAATGCCACGTGGAAGGTTTTGACAGCTTTCCGCACTTCGACAAGAGGATTCTGCGGTGCAAGGACTGCCATCCGCGGGATAAAGGTGAGGGTGCGCGAGAGGACAAGCCCTACCATTTCCGAAGGATCGAGCGAGAGTTCAAGAGCACGGTGCACTTCACCGAGCATCCCAAGAAGTTCGGCTGTGTGGAGTGTCACCATCCCCACTACTTCGAGGCGACGGCGCACCTCGGCCCGCCTCGGGCGATCCTCGAGCACCACAACGAGATGTGTCTTAACTGTCATGCCGCCGACCCCCGAGGCCAGGTCGACACCATCGGTGCCCGGCTTATCGACGCGGCCGAGCCAAACCTCGTGGCCGAGCACGCCTCGATTCCTCACACCGCGCTACATCTTCGCAATACGCGCTGTTACGACTGCCATTCGGGCATTGAGCACGTCGTCTCACACACATTGCCGCTCGGCGACGAGGCCCCGGGCTGCGAGTCATGCCACACGCGCGATTCGGTGCATGCGCGGCTCTATCGTTACGTGAAAAAGGCGGGGCGCACGGCCGCCTTCACCCATCCCGCCATGATGCGCGATAGCTACGTCATGGGCGCTACGCGTTACACGCCGCTCGATGCCGTCACCTATCTTCTGGTGGGCGGAGCGTTACTGCTTGTGGTCGCACATGGCGTCATGCGGTTTGTACGCCGCAAGCCGACGACAACGAAGAGGGGCGCCGATGAGTGAACGCGTGCTGCGGGTGCCGTTGTGGATCAGACTCTGGCATGGTATCACCGCGCTTCTTTTTCTTGTTTTGACCGTGACCGGTCTCGTCCTGCATTTCGCCGCCCCAGGTTTCACGCCGATAAACTATGCGGCGGCAACGACTCTGCACGATGTGAGCGGCATCCTGCTGGCCGTCTCGTACGGTGCTCATCTCGTCTTCTTATTGGCTACCGGCTATTGGCGACAGTACATGCCTGCTCGTCGCGGGCTGTGGCGGCGCGTGAAGTCGCAGGTGATCTTCTACTCGATCGATATGGGCCGCGATGCGCCAGGCCCCGCGGTACCGCCCGGCGAGACCCGGTTCAACGCCTTGCAGCAGCTCGCCTACCTGATCGTGGTCTTCGCGCTCCTGCCGCTGTTGATCGTGACTGGTCTTATCTATCTCTATTATCCCGCGTTCGTTCCCGATTCGTTGTTAGGCCTCGACGGCCTGTGGCCCGTAGCGCTGGCGCACTACGCGCTGGGGATATTGGGCACGACGTATCTGATCATTCACGTTTACATGGCCACCGTCGGCCCCAATACCTGCACCAGTTTCAGACTGATGACCACCGGCCGCGCTGAGCCGGCTCAGAAACGCTAAGAGGCGCGACCTTGTTAGCGACTTATTGTTAATTGACGTTCAAAAAAGGAGGAGATCGACCATGCTGACCAGTATTGAATATCCGCACCAGAGGATCTGTTCGACGAAGCCTGTTCCCGGGGCTCGTCGGGCGGTTAAATCCATCGCCGCAATTCCGCTATCGCTTGCAGCTCTGCTGTGGACCGGGGGGGCAGCCATGGCAGCGGGCGCCCAGTTGTCGAAAGATGACCTCATGGCGAAGGGCGAGGAAGTCTATAACCAAACGTGCGCGGGTTGTCACCAAGCGAGTGGGATGGGACTTCCCGGCTCTTATCCTCCGCTGGTCGATGGCGCCGCGTTTGACGCGGCACCCTTCGTGACGCAGCCGCTTGAGGCGCGTGGCTTCTGGAAGGATGGCAAGATGCAGCTTGGTTCGGTGAAAGACCAACTGGAGACTGTCATCAATGGCATTCCAAATTCGAGGATGTTCGCCTTCGGCGGGCAGCTCGACGACGCCGAGATTGCCGCGGTGGTGACCTACGTGCGTAATGCGTGGGGCAACGACAGCGGCGATGTCGTTCAGCCCGCGCAGGTGAAAGCGGCCCGTTAGCATCGTGGCGCGCCCGGCTGCCGCCGGGCGCTTTCGTGCAGCGTCCATGTCCGCATGTCCGCTTCGGTTGTGGGCCGGAATGTATGCTCACGCAAGTATGCCAGAACTGCCGTAGCGGACGCTGCTTGCGATTCGGGATACCGCCGCCGTGGGCAGCTTAAGAGATCGACATAGCATCTTCGGCCGAGATCAGCGGTTAGTCAGGGACGAACAGGTGGAGGGTGCTTACTCAATACAATATGCCCCGCCGTTAGCGGGGCTCGCCCACTGCAGCTGCGAGCGGCTACACGCCGGTCCTGCGAGCAAATCAGCGGCCGTGACTAACGGCGAGACGGTCAACCACCCTGCGCCGGCACATGCTATCGCCGTGCGATTCGGGTTCGCAGGTCTCCTCTTCGAAGGCTAAAATCTTAGGGCATGTCGGTATCACGGAAAGGACGCTCTTTCGCCGCCAGCTTGCGCTGTTCCTCCATGATCTTCTGGTTCTGATCACTGAAGCGTTCGTCGGTCAGCGTGAACATGAACGCGACCAGCGCGTCGATCTCAGCCTCGCTCAGGCCCAGCGGCACCATGCCGGAATCCAGATAGGGATGCGGCTCGCCGCCTTTGTTGTAATGATCCATCACATCCCACAGCGTCTTCATGGAGCCGTCATGCATGTAGGGTGCCGTGAGGCCGATGTTGCGCAGCTGCGAGGTCTTGTAGGCACCGATGTCTGAGCGATCGCCAGTCGCCAGAAAGCGGCCGAGCTCAGAATACTTGGTGTCGGTCGCGAGTCGATCGAGCATGCGCATGCCGCCTTTTTCCAATGTTTGCAGCGCCTCTCGAGCGAGCGCATTGAAGTTCTTGTTGCGCGCAGACACGCCGATATTGTGGAAGGCGTTGTCGGTGCCCAGCGGGCTGGCGGGATCCAGCTGATGGCAGCTGATGCAGCGCGCGCCATAGAATAGCTGTAAGCCATGCTCGGCCTCGCCCGAGATGGCTTTCGGGCGCCCTGCCACATACGCGTCGAAAGGAGCAGCAAGGAATACGAGCGTACGCTCGAACGCCGCGATCGCCCGAGCCAAGTCTTCGTAGTTGGGCCGACTGCCGTAAGCCGTCTTGAATAGTCTTTGATACGCGGCATCGTCCTTGATCGCATCGATCGCCGCCTGCTCGTTGGGCATACCCATCTCGATCGGGTTGATGATCGGCAGCTTGGCTTGCTCCTCCAGGCCCGGCACGCGGCCGTCAAGAAACTGGGGGTCCATCAAAAACGCGTTCATCGTCGTCGGCGCATTGCGCTGACCCAGCGCCCCGCCGATGCCTTCCGAGGTGTCGCGCTGGTCGGTAAAGCCGCGCGTCACGTCATGGCAGGTCGCGCATGCTACCGTGCCATCCTTGGATAACCGCTTGTCGAAGTACAGCTTCTTGCCGAGCCCGACCCGCTCCCGCGTCATGAGGTTGTCGGCAGGCACGACCTTGTCCCAAATCTCGGGATCCACCGATGCCGGCGGTTGAGAGACGTCACGCTTGGGCAGGAGCTGGGCGAGGATGGCCTTTTGTGCCTCCATATCAAGGGCGCCGTGCGGCCCGCGCTGCTCGTGGCCAGAGCTGCGGGCTGTCGCGTATCCCAGGGTCGTGAACAACAGGAATGAGGTCGCGATCGCCAGCACAAGCTTGCGATTGAGTGATGCCGTCTGCGGCATGGTTGGGCCCCTTATGGCTACCTCGTGGTCCGGGTTAAGTCGAAGCGCGGCTGGCTGACGAAGGAGCCTCTGCATCAGCGGTTCTCGCGATAAGAGCGGCCATCGTATCCGGCCGCCGCCGACAATGGAAAAACCGAAAATAATTCCTCACGCCTCTCGCGCCCTGCGAAATCCAAGCGCCCTCAGGACTTCTAACGACTTTTCATGGGTGGCGACCAGAACTGTACCTGTCGGCTGAAGGCAGCTTGCTCCATTGATGACATAGTAGTTGTGTAACACGTGCGAAAACCTGACAAAAAACCCCCAATCTTTGCCACCTTTGAGGCTGTGATTTTCTCTCAAAGCAAGACCGTGGTAGCGATTGGCGAAATGCGGTTCCAGTCTCCGGCGCCTCATCTTCAAAGGGCGGTGCGCAATGTCGCCGAGTCTCGCGTGCAACCGAGCCGTTTGGCTACGAAGTTGGCGCATTACGGGCGCACCCAAACGTGACCATTTCAGTCTATCGTACGCAGGGACGGCAGGACTCTATTCGTATGCCTCGGCGAGCCGTGCGGATAGGCTACCACAGACCCGGTAACGTACGTGGACGGCAGCCGGAGCATCCGCGTCGCTGCGGGTCGCCGCAAAAAGGCGCGAGCGTTCTCGGCCAATCTGGCACGCCTGCGGCAGTCCCCGGGCTGAATAGCGTCCCATACTTCTCCACTACACAATTGCGCGATCCCATTTAGGCCCATTTTCCGTCCCTTTGGCGGCTGCACGTTCCCGGAAATTGAACTCTCGTCTTTAAACTTCAATAGCTTATAGACATAGCCGTCCCTGGCATGTTTATTGTTGTCTTACTTCCCGACCGTGTGCCCGCCACATCGGGCCGATGTCCACGTCCGGGAGCAACGACGATGTACGAAACTGCAACTGAACTGCCTCGAACCGAGAATGCGGCCATGTCGCGCCGCGGCCGTACGGCGGCTACGGAGATGCAGGACCGCCGTCACTTCCCACCCAAGGCCAGTCGCGGTGCGAGACTGCTGCTGGCGGTGTTTGGCTTAATGGCGGGCGCCTATGCAGCCAACCGACTGCTCGCAACAGGCGGGCAAGCGAATGCATTGCCGATCGCGACTTTTCTGGCCTTCGCCGGCGGCTTGCTGTCGACGTGGTCCCCTTGCGGCTATTCGTCGTTGAGCCTCTTGAGACCGCACGGGCATTACAGCGGCCAATCGGTAGCACGCTGGATTCCGACTCTCATAACTCACGCGCTCGGCTACGCGCTCGGAGCCCTGGTCCTCGGCGGCGGTTTGGGCCTGCTCGCTTGGCTGCTACCTCTCGATGGGCTTGGGGGCTGGCCGCTAGCGTTCGTCGGCTTGCTGGCGATGGGCTATGGCCTGCACTGTCTTGAACTGCTGCGCATGCCTTATCCGCAACGGCGCGTCCAGGTGTCGCACGGCGCGCGCAATCACTACGCCATGTGGAAGATCGGCCTCATTTATGGCCTTCAACTTGGACTCAACTTCGTGACCTACGTGCGCACGCCGATCATTTACGTCGTCGTCGGTCTCGCCGTGGTCAGCGGGTCACCATACCAGGCGCTATGGCTTATCGCAGCGCTCAACCTGGGCCGATGGGCGCCTCTTCTGATCAACGCGCTGCCGATCCAGGACCACAGGGTGCAGGCATGGCTTGCCTCGAATGAGCAAACTGCCGTCACCGCCGACGGGCTGCTGCTTGCGACGGCCGGCGCAGCCTTTGTTGTGCTAGGGGTGGCCTGAAGGTTTTCGACAACTACCTTTCGTCTTCTGAGCGAAGGAGGTAATCCATCATGAAGCCCATCAATCGGATCTCGAACAATGTGCAGCGGCCGAGCAGAGCGATCGCGTACACGGCGGTCGCTGCCGTTCTTATAGCAGCAGGACTGGCAAGCCCTACATTCGCGCAGAAGGGAGCGGAAAAGGGCCTGGCGAAGGAATTACTCCAACCCGTCCAGGATGAGGTGACGCTGGAAAAGCTTCCTCCGCCTGATACAAGGCGGGTCTATGTGGACGACCCGCGGGCCTTCGAAGTCTTCACCCAGCAGTTCGCAATAGACGGAGAGAGCGGAACATATGCCGGCACCCTCGACACGGGCCTGTTGGCGATACCGGCGACTTCTCCCGATGGCAGTAAGCTTTACGTCGCCGACACGCATTACTCCGACTACAGCTACGGGAAGCGCAACGACCTGATAAGGGTCTACGATCCCCGCACGCTCGAGCAGACCGGAGCGATCGATATCCCCGAGGGCCGATTTCTTGCCATGGCCGTGACCAGCTATACACACATCTCGCCCGATGGAAGATACCTGTTCTTTTATCAGTTCGTGCCGAACAATGGGGTGGGTATCGTCGATCTAAAGGCCGGCAAGTACCTGAGCACCCTCGATACGCCCCAGTGCTACTACGCCTTCCCGGCCACTAACCGTCGCGTGGTGATGCACTGTCGGGACGCCTCGCTGTTGCAGGTAACTTTCGACGAAAATGGCAAACAGGTAAAAAAATCCACGACCGAGCCCTTCCACGATCCCGTCAAGGAACCCACCTTTGATGATGTGGCGTTCGACCCCCAGAGCGGCAAGCTGTTTTTCGTCAGCCTCTGGGGGAAGGTATTTCCGGTGGATATTTCCGGCGATCAGCCCAAGCCTGGCAAGTCTTGGAGCCTTGTAACGAAAGAAGAGCGTGAAGCCCGCTGGCTACCGGGCGGCTGGCAGGTTTCTACGTACGACCCGAAAAACAAGCTTCTGTATGTGCTGATGGATCAGCGCGCCCGCTGGAGCCAGCACGCGGAAAGCAATTATGTGTGGGTCTACGACACCACGAATGGCAAGAAGGTCAACGAGCTCCATCTCGCGCACGAAGCGCGCTCGCTACACGTCGATCAGGGCTCACCATCGTATCTGTATGCGTTGTCCTCGCATCATGCGGAATTGACGATCTACAACGCCAAGACTGGCGCCTTACACGGTTTCATCGATCAACTCGGCCATGAGCCCGTGCTCGTCAGGGGCCAGCAGATCAGTAGCGCCAAGTGAGATGAGAACGTCCATCGTCTTATTCGGTGTATTACACCATCCGATAATACTGGCCTTCGCCCAGGCGATCCTGATGCTCGTCTTCCTGACTGGCGCCTGGTCCAAGCTGCGTGCGCGGGAGACCTTCGAAGGCGTCGTATACAACTACCGGCTTCTGCCCGGTTTTGCCGTGGCGCCGGTTTCCTATCTATTGCCGCTCACCGAACTCGCCTCAGGACTCGGGCTCGCATTCGCCGTTACGCGCCCGTACGCGGCGATCGGCGCCGTGTTGCTACTGGCGGTGTTCAATATCGCCATTGCCATCAATCTTCTTCGCGGACGACGTGAGATTGACTGCGGCTGCTTCAGTGCCGTGCTGAAACAGCGTTTGAGCGGTAGCCTGATCGTGCGCAACCTGGCTTTGATGATACTGGCGGCGTGGCTGGCGTGGGGTGCGCCCCAGGCAGGCGCGGCAGTGTGGCTTGATTGGCTGGTCGGATTGGCGGCGGCGCTGGTGGCTGTCTTCGTTTACATGGGTGCGACCGTGCTCGCAGCACAGAGCCGACGGTCGCATAACAACTCTGAACCTGCGGGGTAAGCACGATGCTTGAAGCGTTACTCGTTTCCAATGTCCTCCTGTGGGTGATCGCCATAGCACTGGGCGCCACGGTGCTGGCGCTCGCCCGGCAGATCGGTCTTCTGCATGAGCGCTCCGCGCCGCTGGGCGCCATGGTGACTGACAAGGGGCCGGAAGTAGGCGATAAGGCGCCAGCCTTTCAGCTCGAGGATTTCTTCGGAAAACGGGTGGAAATCGGCGGTTCGCGCGGGTCGCGTGGCGATATGCTGCTGGTATTTCTGGCCCCGTCCTGCCCAATGTGCAACAAGCTGCTGCCAACCATGCGAGCCCTGGGGCGCGAGGAGCATCTCGACGTAATCGTCGTCAGCGACGGTGCGCGGGAGGAACATGAACGTTTTCTGCGTCAGCATCGAATTGACAATATCCCTTACGTGGTATCGGCCGAGATTGGCATTGGTTACCAGATAGGGCGAGTGCCCTACGCGGTGCTGATTGACAACCAAGGCGTGATCCGTGCCAAGGGGCTGGTGAACACGCGCGAACATCTCGAAAGCCTGATCGAGGCCAAGGCAATGAACTACGCCTCGCTGCAGGATTACCTCGAAGAAACAGGTAGCGGGCATGAGCACGAGCACGGCGACACCCAACATGGCCGCACGGCCGCCGAGGCAAGCGCGGGGCGCTAACTGACAGTCTGGCAAGCAGGAGGAATCGACCGATGAGCAACAGATTCGACGAAGTGGTGGAGAGCCTGACCCGCACCGTCGCGCGTGGTACTTCACGCCGCGGGTTTCTTGGCCGCCTGGGTGGGATAGTGGGCGGCGCCATGCTGCTGCCCTTGCTGCCGGTCGACCGGCGCAGCGGCACGGCGCGAGCGACCGAACGTACGGGATGGGTGCCGCAGAGTGTGGACGAGTATGCATGTGATTACTGGCGGGCCTGTTCCCTCGACGGACAGGCCTGCGGCTGCTGCGGCGGCACTATGCTGAGTTGCCCGCCCGGCACTACGTTATCGCCCAGCTCGTGGGTCGCGAGCTGTCACAACCCGGATGATGGCAAGAGCTACCTGATCGCTTACCGGGACTGCTGCGGCAAGAGTATCTGTCCACGGTGCGGCTGCTACAACACGGAAGGCAAGTTGCCGGTCTACCGGACGGAGTACAGCAACGACATCATCTGGTGCTTCGGGGCAGAAGGTAGCAGCTATCACTGTACGCTGTATCCGATCATAGGCGTCGGTTAGATAACGCCTGATGAGCGCTGAACCAACCGGGAGACGGATCGCCACAAAGGCGGCTGCGGAGCCAGTGCGCCGCGGCTTGCCCTATGTCGGCTTAGGATTGACCGGCATATGCTTTATGTTGGGCTTCTCGCTGACGACGGTACTGGCGCGTGTTTCCCATGGCGATGAGCAAGCTTTGGGTCTCGTCTCAGCTCAGACCTTAGCCGGGGAATCGCACCCTGTCGCCAACGCCTGGATCGAGGGCTTCGAGTTCAGCCCCCTTCGGGTCAAAGTCTCGACCGGAACCACCGTGCTCTGGACCAACCGGGACGGCGTCGACCACGACGTGACGTTTCCCGAAGGCGATGTGGCGAGCCCGCTGGTGGGTCAAGGCGGCGAAATCGCGGTCGTCTTCCGCGAGCCCGGCGAGTACCGCTACTACTGCCACGTCCATCCGTTCATGCAGGGCACGGTGATCGTTGAATAACTGTCGCCGCGATACTCGCCACGGTGGATTGCCACACCATCTGCAGTTGAACAGGGAAAAGAGACGAGTCGGTCTGGACGGATACCCGCAATAGAGCGCGCGATTTCGTCGAATCCCCGCGCGAGGACCTCCGGTATGTGGTTTCCCTATTCGTTGCCGGTGCGGTGGAAAGCGGAGAGCGACCGCGAACGTATCAACGAATCGCTCTCTGATGAAACGCAGCGCGAGTTCCTGATCGGCTTCTATCTGCACAACCGGGTCACCCGGGAGTGGGAAGTCGAGCTCCAGCTCAAGGAGCCGCACTGGGTTCCCGCCACTGAGGACGGCGCTGCCATAAGCGTGGGTTTTTACCCGAACGAGACGGGGCAACTCACCGAGATCATCTGCCGGATACAGGAATCAAGCTCAGCAACAGCGCTCAAGCGCTGCCACAGTCACGTGTCCCGGATACTCAGTTTCTGGTCTGCGGTCAAGGGCCGTGGCTTTGCGATACTCGGGTTTCGCGTGGCCGATCTGAACCACGACGCGCGCTGGCGGGCGCTGCCTCACCGTCCGAGCGCCGAGAGTTTCGAGCTAACGGCGTGCGAGATCCTGCCGGAACCCTACTGGCCAATAATGGCGCTGTACCGCGAGGCGCGTAACTCGCCCAGCGATACGTATCGCTTGCTATGTTGCCATAAGATCCTGCGAGTGTGGACGAAGCAGGCTGATCCATTCAGCCTGTTGCGGGCGCGGGCCGCTGAGTTGGGATGCGAGCTTGCGCAGCATCATCACGTCGATCGGGAAATGCTCGCCCTGTCCGGACTGGCGGACTTTCGTCCAGATCTGGAAGGCGCCAGCTTTGACGAACTGCAGGCTGCGATGGCGCCGTGGCGCGATTGGGCCGTGCAGGCGGTGATCGACGAGAGGCTGCCGGCGGCTTTGGACGACTACGAACACGGCCTTGAGCTTGCGTCCGTAGCGAATCTGGCCGACATTGCCGTCCATCGTATCCTCGCAGCCGAGATAACAAACTGGCAAAGCGTTACCGAAACCGGCAGGCACCTCGCTTCATGACAGCGCCCAGCGCGCGGCCAAGAGGCTGATAGTGCAAGGCCGAAACGGTATACGGATTGGAGCCATACGGGACGGGGAATGGCATACCTTTCTTCGGCTGGCGGCAGCCGAGGGCTGGCGCGTCACTGATCGGGAGACCGAACTCTTCGGCGGCGCATTTGCAGACACCGCTTTTGTCCTGCGTTCAAACCAGGGCGCATGCGGCTTCGTCACTACCGTAAATCATGAGCGTAACGGCTGGATCGGCAATCTCCTGGTGGCGAGCGCGTGGCGCGGGCGCGGCTATGGCAGTGCGCTTCTGGATCATGCGATAAACAGCCTGCGCGAGCGCGGCGCACGCTGCCTGTGGCTTACCGCCTCCACGCTTGGACGGCCGCTGTACGAGCGTCGCGGGTTTTGCATGATCGACGGCATTGACCGCTGGGCGCGCGAGGGAGAGGCCGTTGATGCGCCCTCTGGGGTGACGGTTGGGGGCGCGGAGCCGATCATCGCCGCTGACGCGCGCGCCTGGGGTGGATCGCGGCGCGGATTGCTCAAGCATCTCGCCGTCGATGGCGAAGTTTATAGCGGCGGCGCGAGCGTGGCGCTATTACAGGCGCCGGGGCCCATGCGAGTGCTCGGACCCTGGATCAAGAACACCGACGACAACGGCACGGAAGACGATATCGCCGCCGTACTATCGGCGGCCGTCGCGGCGACTTCCACTGGTATCGAGATCGTGACCGACGCGTTGCGGTCCGCAGGGCTGGATACGCGCCTCCAGCAGTCCGGATTTCGGTGGCAAGGCTACAACGCCCTGATGGCCCAGGGCAGTACGGACCACGTTGACCTCGCGCGCCTTATTTCGCTCGCGAGTCTCGGTAGTATGGGGTGAAGCTTTCGTTCAGGCGAAAGTTGGCATTGCCACTCGGCGGCGATGACTGAGCAAAGTATAAGCGGCACGTCCCATGCCGGCCGTTGCCTGTGCGGCGCGGTCAGCTATACGATCGATGGCTTACTGCGCGACGTCGTGATTTGCCACTGTGGCCAGTGCCGGCGTTTTCACGGACACGTCGCGGCCTACACGGCGGCGCCGAGAAGCCAAGTCACCATTGACGACCTGCACAAACAACTGAAGTGGTATGCCTCGTCGGACAAGGCGCGCCGCGGCTTCTGTAGCCGGTGTGGATCCAGCCTGTTCTGGGACGAGTATGGCACCGATCTGCTGCGTATTGCCGCAGGCGCGCTCGACCAGCCGACGGGCCTTCAGACCACAACCCACATCTATATCGACGATCGGGGCGACTATTACGTGCTTGCCGACGACCTGGAAAAGCGCCCGCACGGTTTGCGCGACTGAATTGCATGCTCGTGAATCCGCCGCCGCGCGCTCGCATCGGCCTGCGGCACGGCCGATTTTACCGGCTTCGCGCAATCTCGCGCATACCTCGAACGAAGTACCCAGAAGGGGCGATTGATCCGTAATGCCAACGAGGCATGATGGGCGGAAAATCGCGACTGCAACAAGGAGCGTCAATGAAGGCCGGAACGCGGGTGTGTTTAGCCCAAGGCGGCGCCGAGCGGCCGGGCGTCTCAGGCCGATGTCAGGCGGGGTTGAAGACCCGGGGATGAACCCGCCGTTCATTGCCCGTCCGGCGAGCCTTCCCATGCGCCGTTAGCGCGCTACGCGGCCGAACCCGATGCGCGCGCCGAGCGCGTTCATCGATGCGCGGCCAACGGGAAAATAACATGAACAATGATCTCGCAAAGTTCGCCAAGGATAGAAACCTCCGCTATTTCCTCATCAGTTTTGTCGATCTGTACGGCGTGCTGCGGGCCAAGCTGGTGCCGGCGCGCGCCATCGCTCAGATGCAGGCCAACGGCGCCGGCTTTGCGGGCTTCGCCGCCTGGCTGGACATGACCCCGGCGCATCCCGACATGTTCGCCATTCCCGATCCCGA
This sequence comes from Gammaproteobacteria bacterium, assembly GCA_050740315.1. Lineage (GTDB taxonomy): Bacteria > Pseudomonadota > Gammaproteobacteria > JACCYU01 > JACCYU01 > JACCYU01. The sequence continues at coordinate 15,905 of JBOIDC010000020.1, forward strand.
CAGCCTGATCGTGTTGCCCTGGAAGCCGGAGGTCGGCTGGCTGGCAGGCGATCTTTGGATGGACGGCAAGCCCGTCGAAGCCTCGCCCCGGATCGCCTTGAAACGGCAACTCAAACGCGCGGCCAGCCAGCGCCTCCGCCCGCGGGCCGGTGTGGAGTGCGAATATTTTCTGATCAATCCGGACGGCAGCGCCATCTCTGATTCCAGGGACACGCAGGAGAAGCCGTGCTACGACCAGAGCGCGCTGATGCGCCGTTACGACGTCATCGCCGACATCTGCGATGCGATGAATGCGCTCGGCTGGGGGCCGTATCAGAACGACCACGAGGACGCGAACGGCCAGTTCGAGATGAACTGGGATTACGCCGACGCGCTCACCACCGCGGACCGCCATGTATTCTTCAAGTTCATGGTCAAGTCGGTGGCCGAGCAGCACGGGTTGCGCGCCACGTTCATGCCCAAGCCGTTCGGCGAACTGACCGGCAACGGCTGTCACATGCACGTGTCGGTGTGGGACCAGGAGGGCAGGCGAAATCTTTTCGATGATCCCGCAGGCGAACTCGGTCTGAGTCACATGGGCTACCGCTTTCTCGGCGGCATCATGTACAGCGCGGAGGCGCTGTGTTCGATCTTCAACCCGACCGTCAACAGCTACAAGCGCATCAATGCGCAGACCACACGGTCGGGCGCCACCTGGGCGCCCAATGCGGTGACCTACAGCGGCAACAACCGCACGCATCTGGTGCGCATACCCGAGGCCGGCCGCTTCGAATTGCGCCTGATGGACGGCGCGGTCAATCCCTATCTCGCCCATGCGGGCGTACTGGCCGCGGGTCTGGACGGGATCGAGAACGAGCGCGATCCGGGACGGCGGCTGGATATCGATATGGCCGCCGAGGGCCACAAGCTGCGCAGCGTCCGCAAGCTGCCGCTGAATCTGCTCGACGCGCTGCGCCTGACCGAAAAAAGCAAGCTTCTAAGACAAGCGATGGGCGATGAGATCATCGACAGCTATGTGAAACTGAAGATGGCCGAATGGAACGGCTATACGAATCATCTGAGCGCGTGGGAGCGGGATCACACCCTGGACTGCTGAGGTTAGAAGGGGGTTTGGCGATGAACGAAGAACTGGCCTCTTTAACGATAATCTTCACCGAGTTTTATTACTGGGTGACCGTGGTTTTCATGTTCCTGATCCACATCGGCTTCTGCGTTTACGAAGTCGGCGCCTCGCGGTGGAGAAATCACCTGCACACCCTGATGAAGAACACCATGGTCATCCCGCTGGTGACCGTCACGTTTTTCTTCTTCGGCTGGTGGATTTACTTCGCCTTTGCCAACGGCCCCGGCATCACGGGCGGCGTGGTGGACGCGCCATGGGCCACGGGCTGGAGCGAGGCCATGGCGCCGCACATGGGCGGTCCGCCCGTGCAGGAGACGCTCACGGCGGATGATACCGCGTTGTGGGCGCGGCTCAACGGCGTGTTCTGGGCGGCCTTCCTGCTGTTTTCCTGGACCGCCGCTTCCATCGTCTCCGGGTCGGTGATCGAGCGTATTCGCCCCTCCGCTTTCTGGCTGCTCGCGGTGCTCATCGGCTCGGTGTTCTGGATCATCGACGCCGCCTGGGGCTGGCATCCGGACGGCTGGATGGTGCAACTGCTCGGGTATCACGACGCCTATGCTTCCGGCGTCATTCACGCCGTTGCCGGCGGCTTCGCGCTGGGCATACTGGTCGTGCTCGGTCCGCGTATTGGCAAGTTCAGGGCCGACGGCACGCCGCGCAACATCAACCCGCATAATCCCTGGCTGGTCGCGGTGGGTCTGTTTCTGATCTTCACGGGCTTCTGGGGCTTTTACGTCGCCTGCAACATTCCGATCTTCGACGTGCAGTCGGGCGATGCCGCGTTCTTCTCGGGAACCAACATCTATCTCGCCCCGACCACCTTGTCCGCCATCACCGTGAACTTTTTGATGTCGCTGTCCGGCGGCCTGCTGGTGGGCTACATGATGTCCAGGGGCAACCCGTTCTGGACCTATTCCGGGGGGCTTGCCGGCATCATCACCGCGTCGGCCGGCAACGATCTGTATCATCCGGTTCAGGCATTGCTGATCGGCGCTGTCGGCGTGGCGGTGATCTACAAGCTGCACTTCTGGGTGGAGCGACGCTTCAAGATCGACGACGCGGTCGGCGCCGTGGCGGTGCATGGCTACGCGGGTTTTCTCGGCGTCGTCATCGCCGGCTTCGTGCTGTGGGGCTATCCCGCCTCGCCGAATCCCGATTACGCGCATGTCAACCCGCTGGGCAACTTCATCGGCGCGCTGATCATGTTCGGTCTGCTGGGGTTCATCCCGGGTTACGTCGCGGCGAGGATCATCAACGCGTTCGGCGCGCTGCGCATCCCGCCGGACGTCGAAGTGGCCGGTCTGGACATGTCGCAGATACACGGACGACATGCGGACCAGCAGGAACTGCAGGATTCGCTCAGCCGGGCGCAGGGTCGCGGCGCGCCCGCGCAAACCCGCGGGCCGCGACCACCGCTGGAGGTTGAACCATGACGACGGGTAATTTTCAGGACTGGGCCGGGACCATCTCGGAGATTGGCGCCATCTATCCTTTCGTGGGATCGGAATTTCTGCTGTGGATTGTGGGTATGGCGTTCTGGATCGGCTGGCATATCTGGAATCTGAGCACCGAACACCGCGAGTGGGATGAGATCCGGAGATTGAGCGGCAAGACGCCGCTCCAGGAGGAGCGCACGGAATAGCGCCAAGCGGTTCGACTTGTCGCGCCCGCCGCGCTGCCGGCGGGATAACCACGCCCGCCGGCAGCATGCGCAATCCATTGCATCGGCTGCTTTGCCAGTCGACCCGTTGATTTCGAACCACGTTTCGACGCCTTTGCAGAGTCGTTGAACGCAATCTGGGGACTTGCCACCGCGCTGTGCTGGGGGAGCGCCGATTTCATCGCGCGCTTTACCGGACGCGCGCTGGGGTACCGGATCGCCCTGTTCGGGATGTTGAGCGTCGGCGCGGTGGCGATGAGCGCAGCCGTGTGGCTGGTCGGCGCGCCGCTGGTGTGGGCGCCAGCGGGCTGGTGGTTGATCGTGTTGACCGGGCTCGGCGTCATGGTCGCGACCCTGTTGCTCTACCGGGGTCTCGTCCGCGGGCCGGTCGCGGTCGTCGCGCCCATTGTCGGCAGTTATCCCGCGTTCAACGTCACACTCGCGCTGATGCTGGGCGCCCGGCCGACGTTTGCCCAGTGGCTCGCAATGCTCGCGGTCATGGCCGGCCTAATCGTCGTGGCACGGAGCGCGGAGGGGCTCGAAAACCAGCCGCACGGCCGCGCGTATCTCCGCCGCACGATCATCATCGCGCTCGCAGCCTCGTTCGCGTTCGCCCTGACCGTGGCCGCCGCGCAATACGCGCAGCCGATCTACGGCGAGTTGCAGACCGTGTGGATGGCCCGCTGGGTCAGCCTGGCGGCGGCCATGCTCCTGCTGGCATGGCGTCGCACCGCACCGCGCATCCCGTTTCGCTGGTGGCCTTTGCTGATCCTGCAAGGCGTGCTGGATGCCGGCGCCTACCTGGCGCTGCTGGCCGGAAGCGGCGGTGCGGGCAATGAGATTACGGCGGTGGTGGCGTCCACCTTCAGCGCGGTCACGGTGCTGCTCGCCTGGATTATTCTGCGCGAAACCATAACCCCGCGGCAGTGGGGCGGGATCGTACTGATCATCGGTGGTGTTGCGACGCTGTCCACTCACTAGCCTCGGTCGGCGCGATAATCCGCAAGAGAAGGGAAAATCGTACCCTGGACAAAAATCAGCGACGCTACGCTACGTTTTCACGCCTGCGGCGATAGATTTTTTCGTTCGCTGCATCAGCACGGCTGATTGTTATTGACTGACACGTCGAGACCTTCCAGCAATGCCTCCATTCCGGTTCGGCCCAGATCGAGGATCGCGTCCGGAGCAGCGCGAGGGATTGCAAGCGGATCCTGCAGCATGTAGTGCTCTTGTTGTCGCAGCCAACGCTGGTAAGCTGACAAGAGCACGACTTGATTCTTGCCAGCTAACAACGTCAACTCCTTCATGCACATTGAGCGTGTCTTCTGCCCATTCAGCGAGCGAGATAAAGTGCCTCGCTGGAACGGCCTCATCTATGGAGACGAGGACGCGGAGTTTGGCCTGGAAGACTCGTCCACCTTCATTAGGCCGAGACGGTGGGATTACTTCAAGAATTATCGCTCTATCGTAGTGCTCGGACCGCCTCGCCACGGAAAGACGCAAGAATTCACGTTTCAGGCCAGCCGCGTAAACCACGGATTCGTACTGAACGTACGCGAACTGGTCCGCTCTGTCGAGCCTGAAGAAGGATTTGATCGTCCGACCCGTGTTCGATGGCAGCAGTGGTTGTCGGGCGAAGCGGAAGGCGAACTGTTCATTGATGGCACGGATGAGGGCAAATATAACGCATCCGGTGTAATTAAAGCCATCTTGCGTTGGCTACAAAGACTACCTTCAGCAGTAACTAACCGTCTCAGAGTGCACGTATCCTGCCGCGAGTCGGAATGGTTGCGGATTGACGCAGGAGCTTGGAATGACTTCTTCCCTCCGGTGGAGGAGAGCCGGGCCCCAGCGGAAGCCGGATCGACCCCAAACACAAAAGCGACCAGCACGGCTGGTGAGCTGAGTCAGCGTGTTGGCGGGAGCATCGTTCTATGTCTTCTCGATCTTACTGACACAGCGATACGTCAATACTGCCGAGCACATCATGTAGACAGCACTATCCTCAAGACGTTGTCGCCGAAAACATTGCGGCTGCTGCAGCGACCACAAACGTTACTCATGCTGATAGATGATTTTAAACGGACGGGGAGAATTGCAGATAGCGGTCGCACGCTGTACGAACGGGACATCGACAATCGACTTCAGGAGTGGAATGAATTCCATCAATACATGAAGACGGCACCCGTGCCTTTACAAGTGATGAACGACTTAGCGGATTCGTATGCCGCGGCGGTACTGCTGTCAGGAAGGGAAGTCATCGCGCAGTACAACATTAGCAAGGAAGAGCATGTGCCTGCGGGTCTTATGAGTGCGCAGAGCGAGGTGGAGACTGCTTTGTTCAATTCGGGTGTCTTTGAACGCTTCGCCGATCATCAATACCGCTTTTCCGAGCCTGGCCTTACTGACTATCAGGCCGCAAAACACCTGGACGGGTGTCTGCGTGCCGGGTCCATCAAGCTTAACAGGGTTGTTGATCTGTTCTTCTCGCATCTCGCGGACAATGAAGTCGTGCCGAGACTGGCAGGCTTAGCCGGATGGCTGTGCACGCTTAACACCAGTTTTCGCGGTGTAATTGGCCGACGAGCGCCGGTTGTGCTCTTGAACGAGCATATTGAGGATCTTAAGGACGAAGACAAGATCGCGATATGGGATTGGCTGCAGCAACGCTATGCGACCCGCGAATGGTTTGATGATAGACCTTATGAGCGCGCGGCGGAACAGTTGGCGACGGCAGCATTAAAGGACCGGTTCGAGCGCGTACTTGAAGACCCGACCTCCTTTAGCACTAACCTCCGTATCCTTGCGCTGAAGGTGATGTGTCGGGGACGTGCGCCTATTCTCATAAAGCCGCTCATCTCGATTATCAATGATGGTGGTGAGATCAATATGACTCGGCGGTACGCTGCTCAGGCGCTAGCTGCAATGGCGCCTGAGCAGCTCACTTGCCTGAAAGCGTGGTTGGATCTGCCGAGCGAAGAAGATCCGGATAAAGATCTCTGCGGAACCGCATTGACGCTGCTGTGGCCCGAATACATCGACGTTCAGGCTTTGATCGAGTACCTTAGAATGCCGTCGCCGGATAATCACATAGGCCCTTACCGCATGTTTGTCCTCGAGCTCGCGGCCTCCATGAACCATGGGAGTCGCGCGGAGCTCCTAGCCTCCTTCGATGCTCAGCTCGATCAAGCCTTGGCCGCTCATAGCGGAGCTTTATGAAGCGCGCGAATCGGATCGATTCTATCCTGCGCAGGAGTTCAGCCGATACTTGCTCGCTCATGTGAAAGAGTGGAACGAGACATCTTGGGAAGCCGCAAAACTCGAAAAGTGGCTTGCAACACTAGAGCAGGCGAGCAACTACGGGATCGTCCGGGACCGGGACGAGAGGGAAATCAATAAGCTCATAGAGCAAAACCCAGGACTGCGGCAACAACTATGTCTTTGCCGCATTGAGAGAATAGCAGCCGAGCCTGGCGGCCCAACCAAGGAAATATGGCAGCTCATGCGCGGTAGCGACGCGCTGGTGCAATCCCTCCGACCTGAACTTTTGGCAGGGAACGCTGCTTGACCTTGGAAGAAAGAAAACCCGGCGCGCTGAGGCCGCTTGGTGGTTGTTCGAGTGTAGCTGGAACCAAGCCGGCTATCCGGAAGACGTCACAAACTGGCTTGTTGATGAAGTTTGTCCGCAACTTCCCGTAATCGCCGCACTGTGGGAAGACGCAAAGGTCAATCGACTCCCCTCCGATGCTAACGGTTGGAAAAAGAAGGAGGCCGAGCGCAAGAGGCGACGAGCAGAGCAGCGCGCAGCGGAATATCGTCATCTCAATAGCAATTTGGCCGCAATCGAGGCTGGCCAGCAAAACCTGATCGAGTATCTAGTCGGCAGACACTGGCACGATGACTATTCAGAGGAACCCCTGAACAGGCGGATTGAGGCAGATTTCGGAGCGTCAGTTGGTGGGTCGTTCGTAATGGGTCTTGATGCCTACTGGCGCGACCAAGATCCACCCGCGCTGGAAGCTGTATACCTTGAGAGCCAGATCCCATGGTGGCCCCTTGTAGTCCTTGTCGCGGTCGACAGCCGGATAGCCAGGGACGGCATGGAATGGAGGGATTATCCTACGGCCATGCGCCGAAAGGCCTTAGTAGCCGGCCTGTGGGAAATGAACCGTCTGCCGGCATGGTACGCAGCGCTTGTGGAGGCTGAGCCGCAAGGCGCTGACGAGGTGCTGACCCGCGTCCTTCAACTTGAGGCGAGCTCAGCCAGTGCTTATCCCCGGCTGGCAAATCATCTAAGCCGAGTCGATTACACGCTAGCGATCCGAAGCATTGTTTATCGGTTCTTGCTATGTAATCCGAATGCGCGGACCGAAGTCACTTTACCGCTCTGGAACTACGTTGCGGCAGGGCAATTATCAGTCTCAGAGGCTGCAACGCTGATTACATCTATCAGGAGCCACCTTGATCAAGGCCGGGAGTGGCAAGCATTGCAGTTACTTGCATTGCTTTGGCGGCACGAATCCACTCAGGCTTGGCAGTGGCTGAACGAACGCTATTTAAGCGATGACGATCGACCAACGAAATTTCGGAGGTGGATGTCGGCAGTTGCGCACGTTCACTTAGGCGCGAGCCCACACGTCTGGCCCGGCTGGACTACGGAAGATAGTCTGCTGGAGATCCTGCCTGACCTTTATAGGAGCTACCCGCCCGAGAATGATCTCGAGTGGGGCGTCGCTGACACCGGCGACGATCAATCCAAACATAGCTGGGAAATGGGGCACCTACGCGAGGATACGTTCCGCCGTCTCGCCGAAGGCGGTTCCGCTACCTCCGGTCTCACTCTGGATGAGTTCATCCGCAACGCTGAGAGGGACTCTGGCCGCGCGAGGCTACTGGCCTGGAAGGACGTCTGGAGTAAGAATCACGCTGAGCAGATGTGGCGGCCCTTAAGCCCAGAACACCTGCGCGAAGTTCTTACCAAAGGTGCTCAACCAGTTAGAGACCCGGCCGAGCTTTTCGCCTTGGTCTGCGAGTCATTGGAGGAGGTTCGCGATAAGCTAAAATCTGGAGAGATACCTTTGAAAGAGTTGCTATGGGCGGATAACAAGAAGCCTCGGATAGAGCGTATGGCACAGATCGTACTCGCCAACGAGTTAATGAACCACTCCACGATTGCGCAGCAGCGTCTTGTCTGTGGTCGCGAACTCGAAGCCGCAAGGAATTTTCCGGATATCTTTGTAACGTGTGTTCTGCCCAACAACGAACGATCCAAAGTGTATGTGGAGGTTAAGCGACAGCAGCATAAAGAGCTGCTTTCAGCTCCTGAAGAACAGCTCACACGAAAATATCTGCAAGACCCGGAAGCGCGCTATGGTATCTACGCGGTGGTATGGTACGGCCCGGATTCTTTTGGTGCTATCAAGCGCAAGCTTCGCCGGCGCTGCGGTATGGTGCCTAATAGCCCACTGCAGCTGCAGACATGCTTGCAGGATATCTGTAATGAGCTTATTGCGTTGCACCCAGAAGTCGACGGTATCAGAGCGATGGTCATCGACGCGTCGACCAAAAAATGATCTTTTTGGTCGCAGTCATCAGCAACCGGGTAATACCACGGGCAAGTGTCTAGGTGCGGCTCCAACGGAGCAGCGCTATATGGCCAACATGAGGCGCCTATTGATTTCTGAGAGCTGCGCGTGTTGCATGGCTCTTTACCGCGTCGGGCTATGGCGCTGGTGCTGGAATGGGCGGCGGATCATCGCGACGAACTCATAGAGGACTGGAACTTATGTCGTCAGCTGCAAACTCCGAAGCCGATCAAGCCTCTGAAGTAGTTCCTCCTATCCGGCATGTCGTGCCGTGGCGCGCTGTAACCGTCGAAGTGCTGACCGATCATCGTCTGCGGGCCGAGTTCGTAGATGGAACGACGGGCGAAGTCCACTTGGACGGCTTTCTAGCCGATCTGAAAGTGGCTGGCACGGTCTTCGAGCCGCTGCGCGAGTCGGCTTTCTTTGCCAGAGCGGCTGTCATCATGGGCGCCGTGCAATGGCCGAACGGCGCTGATCTTGCCCCCGATGCGATGTACGACGCCATTCGAGAGCGAGGCGTTTGGGTGCTTGAATAGTGGGCGGAAGATCGCCGAGGATTGTTCAGGATCATTGACATTTGAGGCCCGCCAGCGTGCCCCGATCGGTCGTATTTCTATGCCCACTCACGGTGATGGCGGGTGTCGTGATTGTGGCGGTGAGCGCCGGAGGTTCTGACAAGAGTGGGGAGCAAGGCGGCAGCCAGCTTCGACGAGTCAATGGTCCTGTAAAGCCAGATACTCTCGCACCGAGAGCACTTTCCCCGCGTACTGCATCGGATCATCCGTCAACAGGCGACATAATGCCTCGGCGGTCAGCGCCGGCGCTCGCGCTGCGACGTTGCGATCCCGATAGATTTCGCGCACGCCTTCGGTGTCGCTGAACGGCGGCGAGAGGGATACGCAGGCGATGCCGCGATCCTTGAATTCGGCGCCGAGACCCAGGGTCAGCCGGTCGACACCGGCCTTGGACACGCCGTACGCGAGGTTGAGAAATCCGGTCCGCACGGCCGCGCCCGACGTGATGTTGACGATGACGCCGGCGCCTTGAGCAAGCATGGGCCCGAGCACCGCGCGGCAGCATAGAAATGCGCCGCGCAGATTCACATCCATGACGGTCTGCCACGCATCCGGGGCGATGTCCTCGAAGGCGATATCGCCCAGCATCAGGCCAGCATTGTTGACCAGCACATCGATCCTGCCGAAGCGATCCAGCACCTGGCGGGCCATTGCGCTTACTTGATTCTCGTCGCGCACGTCCACTGGCACCGCCAGCGCCGTGCCGCCGCGTGCTTCGATCTGCCGGACAGCCTGTTCGATCGTAAGCGTCGCCTCGGTTGCCGCATCGGTGCTGCGCGCGGCGACGATTACCGAGGCGCCGCGTTCGGCCAGCATCAGCGCCATCGCACGGCCGAGGCCGCGGCTCGCGCCGGTGACGACGACGACCCGTCCGTTCAGCGGCGTTGACGTGCTGTCGGTCACCGCTTATCCGTCGGCGTCAGCAACCACCCAGGTTTCGCCTTTCGGGATCATCGGTCTGGGCCGGCACTTCGATAACCTCCGAGCTTCCATGCGTGTCAGTGATGGTCATCGCGATTAGCCAGCCCGACGATCCGCGATAGACGAACACCGAACGTCCACGTCGTCGTGCGGTTCGCGCGGCCTGCGCGAGCAGCTTGTCGGGTGGCTTCAGGTTCATGATTGCCCATATAACGAGCGGTGTTGATCCAGTAAGCGGTAATGAGAAGGCATCGGCCGCATCACGCGCTCATTCGCGGCCAATGACGAGTTTTCAAACTCCGATCGAACGCGGCTAAGCGTCGTCCCGGATGGACGGCAGCGACGTATGCAAGACAAGCCTGGTACACAGCAGCGCCGCCATCAGCCGGCCTTCGTCGGTAAACACGGGCGGGGTGTCGATGAGCCAGCCTTTCGCGACCGCCTGTGCGGTGAATCCGGGCGCGCAAGCGGCGGTTTGCATTGCATCGGCGGCCGCAATCGCGCGGGCAGTTGCGTTCGGCAGGCTCTCCAGATTGGCGCGTATCATCGCAGGCCCCCCATCGCCGGCGAGCCCGGCCAGCGAACGCGCCAACAACGCGCGGCGATAACCTCGCTCGGCGTCGCGCATGTGACCTTCGACGTGTATCAGTTCCGCCGAATTGTTCAAGGTGGCGGCAAGCCCTGCGCCCAGCCACAGCCGGTATCGGTCGATGTATGAACGATCATAATCGCGCCGGTGTCTGGTCTCCATGCGCAGATGAAACAGCGAGCTGCGCGCGCGGGGCAGCGGCCGCAGGTGGTGGACGCCGTCGATTGCGGACCACCACGCCGCCTCGGCCTGACGGTACCAGCCGCTGGCCTGAGCCGGATCTCCGCGACAGCGGGCAGCCACGCCCAGGTTATTGAGGCTTGCCGCGCGACGCGGATCGCCGGACTCGAATACATGCGCCAGATCGCCCGCCTGCCGCCAGTAGTCGGCCGCCGCGTAAATGCGTCCTGTGGCGAACGCCCGCGCGGCGCGCTCGCAGATTTCCACCCAGCGCAATTCCGGGTCTGGCGGCGGATCGCGTGACTGACCCGGCGGCTTCGCGTCTTCGATACGGGGCTCTTCGCTTGCATGCGACATCATATGCCGAGATACGCCTTGCGCACGTGCTCGTTGTCCATCAAGGATCTGGATTCGCCGTGCAATGCAATCTTGCCGGTCTCCAGCACGTAGCCGTACTGCGAGAGCTCCAGCGCCAGCTCCGCGTTCTGTTCCACCAGAATCACCGACACGCCGCGCTTGTTGATCTCGACCAGGATGCGCGCGATCTCCTGCACGATGACCGGGGCGAGCCCCAGCGAGGGTTCGTCCAGCAGCAGTACCCTGGGATCCGACATCAGCGCGCGGCCGATGGCCAGCATCTGCTGCTCGCCGCCGCTTAAGGTGCTGGCGGTCTGATGCTCGCGCTCCTTCAGGCGTGGAAAGTGCGCAAAGACGCTTTCGAGATCGCGTTCGATGGCGGGCTTGTCCTTGCGCGTGAAGGCGCCCAGCCGCAGATTCTCGCGCACCGAGAGCCCCGGAAAGATGCGCCGACCTTCCGGTACGTGCGCGATCCCTAAGCGCAGGATGCGGTCCGGCTCCACCTTGTCGATGGCCTTGCCTTCAAAGCGGATCGCGCCCGACGTGGGATGCAGTAGTCCGGAGATCGTCTTGAGTGTCGTGCTCTTGCCCGCGCCGTTGGAGCCGATCAAGGTGACCAGGCTGCCGTCGTCCACGTGCAGGGCCACGCCCTTGAGCGCGGGCACGCGGTCGTAGTGAACGTGAATGTCGTCGACCTCAAGCAGCACGGTACGCCGACCCCAGATAGGCTTCGATGACCTTGGCGTTGCCGCGGATCTGTTCCGGCGTGCCTTCCGCCAGCAGCCGCCCGAAGTTCAGCACCGTCAGATAACCGCACAGACCCATCACCGCGCGCATGTCGTGCTCGACCAGAATGATGGTGACGCCGGAGTCGCGCACCTTGCGCGTGAGCGCCATCATGCGATTGGTCTCTTCGGGATTCATGCCCGCGAAGGGTTCGTCCATCAGCAGCACTTTCGGCTCCGAGGCCAGCGCAATGGCTACCGCCAGCGCACGCTGCGAACCCAGCGGCAAATTGCGCGCGAGTTGATCCTTGCGGTCGGTAAGGCCCATGAAGTCCAGAATCTCCAGGGCCTTGCCGCGCGCCTGATTCTCACGCTCGCGACGCATGCCGAGCAGCGCGGCAAAAAGATTGGTGCGCGCGCGCAGATGACAGCCGATCAGCGCGTTGTCGAACACCGTCATCTCCTTGAACAAGGTCGTCTCCTGAAAGGTGCGCACCACGCCCAGCGCGGCGATGGTGCTGGGCTTGCGCCCGACGATGTCCTGATCCTGATACAGGATCTGTCCGCGGGTGGGGTGATAAAAGCCGGCGATGAGCTTGAACAGGGTGCTCTTGCCCGCGCCGTTCGGTCCGATCAGGCCGCGAATCTCGCCGGGCGCGACGGCAAAGCTGACGTCGTTCAGCGCGGTCAGGCCGCCGAACTGTTTGGTGACGCCTTGTACCTGAATGATTGACACGGCTAGTGTGGTGTCCCGTGAAAGATCGACACATATCCAGACTCGTCATTCCGGCCAGGGATTGGCCGGACAGAATCGTCGGGAACGATTTTGAACAGCCGCAGGCTGGCCCGCAGGGCGGAGACCACGGATGGTCTGCGTAATCCAGCGCCATGGATGGGCTTCTGGATTCCGGCTTTCGCCGGAATGACGGCGAACTTATGGCAGTTGTTAAGGGGACAGCACACTAGCCTTGGACCGTCTTCGCCGGCGGCCGCTCGTCGATTGTCGCAGCGGCGCGCGCGTCGCGACGGCGTTCCATCCATGCGCCGATCTTGCGCGGCAGGCTCTCTAGCCCGTCGGGCAGGAAGCGGATCGCCAGGATCAGGATGCAGCCGTAGATCAGCGGCCGGTATTCCTCGCTGGCGCGAAAAAACTCGTTGGCGACCGACAGCACCGTGACGCCGATGATGGGCCCGGCGAAGGTGCGCGTGCCGCCGACGATGACCCACACCAGCACGTACACCATGATGCTCACGTCGAACTGGTTCGGATTGAGCGAGGCGAGGTAATGTACGAACAGCGCGCCGGCGAGACCCGCGAAAAACGACGCGACGACGAACGCCAGGGTGCGGTAGCGCCAGTTATCGACCCCCACCGACTCGGCCAGAGCGTCGCGCCAGTGCACCGCGTGCAGCGTCAGCCCGATGCGGGAATGCTCGAGCCGATAGAGGATCAGCAGACACAAGCTCACGACGGTCAGGGTCAGGAAATAATACGGGATGGTGTTCCACAGCTCGATCGTATCGAAGCCGGGCAAGGTGATGGTGGGCGACGGCACAAGCTGGATGCCCTTGGGCCCGCCGAACGGCACGGTGAAATAATTCCAGCTCAGGCGGATCGCCTCGCCGGCCGCGAACGAGCCGATAAGGAAATAAAACCCTTTCATGCGGAACAGGGGAAAGCTCAACAGGAACGCGATGCCGGCCGTGGTCAGCGCGGCCAGCGGCATGGCAAGCCACACCGACAATCCAAGTTCCTTGGAGAACAGCGCGCTGGCGTAGCCGCCCGCGCCCCACAGCACCACGTGAATCAGCGACCATTCGCCGGTCAGGGTCATCAACCGATAGCTGACCACCACCAGCACGTTGATGAGCAGAAAGATCATGAAATCCTGGTGGTGCAGCGCGAGCTTAAACGGCAGCACAGCGAGGAACGCGTACAGCGCGATGAGTCCGACGATGAGGAAGATACGACTAGATCTCATTTCATAAACTCCCTCGCCCCTTGGGAGGGGAGAGGGTTGGGGTGAGGGGAGGTAACGCTTGTGAGATAACTTCTACTCATCGCTCATTCGCTCACCTTTGCGCCCATCAGCCCGGTGGGCTTGACGATCAGCACCACGAGCATGATCACCAGCCCCAGCATGGTCGCCACGGTGCCGTCGTAATACGTGGAGACGAAGGTGTGGAAAAACGCGTACAGCACTGCCGCCAGCACCGCGCCGCTCAGACTGCCGATGCCGCCGACGATGGTGACGATGAACGCGGTGATGATCACGCCGTGCCCCATGTACGGTTCCACTCTGGCGATCGGCGCGACCAGTGCGCCGGCGATACCGGCCAGTCCCGCGCCCATGCCGACGGCGATCATCGAGATGCGGTTGATGCTGATGCCTTGCAGCGCCGCGGCCTCGCGATCCTGAGCAACCGCGCGCAACGCCCAGCCGAGTCTGGTGCGCGTGAGAAACAGCCACATTGCGATCAGCAGCGCCACCGCGATTAGCAGCGACACGAGCCGCTGATCGGCGACGTACACGCCGGGCAAGAATTCCGTGGTGCCCGGAAACGCCGCCGGCACGTGCTTCATCAGGCCCACGCCGCCGAGCACCACCGCCAGCACCTGCAGGATGAACAGCGCGCCGATGGAATTGATCAGACCACCCAGCGGATTGTCGCGCAGCGGGCGGAACAGGAATCGCTCCATTACCAGCCCGATCGCGGTGACGAGGACAAACGCCGCGAGCACCGCGCCGAAAAACGGCCAGCCGCTGATCGAATACAAAAACCACACGGTGTACGCGCCGACCATGTACAGCTCGCCGTGCGCGAAATTGACGATGTTCATCACCCCGAAGATGAGCACCAGCCCCACGGCCGTCAGGGCGAAGAAACCGCTGGTGACCAGCGCGTTGACGCCGGTCTGCAGGATCAGTTCCAAGCGGGTTTTCCTCTCATGCTCGCTGACTTGGCATGCGCGGCCAACGCGCAGGATCGCGAGCAGCGCATCCGTCGTCGCCGGTCGCGATTACGCGGCGAGCAGGTTCATTTCTTTCATGTGCCTGAGCATCAAATCGGCGTGCGTGTCCCACCACGCCGGGATGCTCTTGTACTCCTGAATGCGCGCCTTGCCGTTTTTGATCACGACCACCGGCCAGGCGCCGACCAGCGCATTGTCGATGCCCCACAGCTCCTTGCCCCACCACTGCGCCGGGCCGAAGATGTGCGGCGCGGTCTGCTCGCTCTTCATCTGTTCAAGTACGTCCATGGGCTCCATGCTGCCGGCCTTTTCGGCGGCGGCCTTCCACAAGTCCATGATCGACGCGTATTCCCACGACACCGCGGTCCAGGTGCCCGGACGACGTTCGTTGTAGGCTTCGTAAAAGCTGTTGGGATCTTCGAAGTTGACCTGTTCGGCATTGAGCGCGGGATCGTCGAAGTCCGGGAACTGGAAGATCACGCCGTCCATGAATGCCTGGCTGGTCTTCTCGACGATGCGCGGATAATTGTCATAAGTGCAGGAGATGATCTTGCCGTCGTATTTCTGATGGAACAGCTGCTCGGTGATGAGGTTCACGTAGTCGGCGTAGCAGGTGTCCAGACACACCACGTCCGGCTTCTTGGACAGCAGCGAGCTCACGATCGGCGCGAAGTCGGTGGTGGCCGGATCGAATATATTCTTCGCGATGACCTCCAGCCCCGCGCCTTCGAACGCCGCCAGATAGGTCGCGACCGAGGGCAGCCCCAGCGAATCGTTCTGCGCGCACATCGCCACGGTCTTGAGGTCGGGAAACTGCTCGGCCATCCACTGCACGCCGGTGACGTTGTAGATCGGGTGCACTTCGCAGGGCGCGAGCAGATAAGGCGTATCGGGGCTTAGATCGCTGGGCAGCAGGGTGGTGGTCAACATCCGGTAGCGGTTCATCCACGGCACCACGGCGCCCATGGGATCGCCGCCCAGCATCATGATGAACTTGACGCCGTCCTCGGCGATCAGTTTTCGATAGCCCTGCAACGCCTTGTCGGGCAGGTATTCGTCGTCCCAGGAGACGAACTCGACCATGTGTGGTTCGCCGCCGATGTTGATGCCGCCGGCCTTGTTGACTCGATCGGCCCACACCTCGCAGCCGTACAGGCCCGGCAGTCCCCAGGCGGAGACTTCGCCGGTGAGCGGTGCGCAGAAGCCGATCTTGACGGTATTGGCCTGGGCGCGCGCACCGCGCGGCAGTCCGATGCCGCCCAGCACCATGCCGGCGGCCGTGGCCTTCAACAGGTCTCGACGCGTAATGCCCATGATTTTCTCCTCATCGCATAGATTTCGTGGGAGCGGTCTGTGGTCGAGAAACGCGCTTGGGCACCGGTCAGATCAACTGCGCGGCAAGCCCACGCCGCGTGCGACCACCACGAGATTTCGGTAAGCGTGATAATTCGCCCGCGGCCGGAAACCGTCAATTACTCGTGCTGAGTATCACGTTGGGGGTAGTGCGGCGCCGATCGAGGCTCGGTATGGTGCAAACCTCATGAAACCCATCCGTATCTTCAGACACGAGGACTGGATCGGTGCCGGCCACCTGACCGATACGCTGGAGCGCCGCGGAGTTCCCTACGAGCTCATCGCCATCGATCAGGGGCACGCGATTCCGCAAACGACCGACGACGTTTCAGGGCTCGCGTTTCTCGGCGGCACCATGAGTGTCAACGATCCGCTGCCCTGGATAGCCGAAGAACTGCGCCTGATCCGTCATGCCGCGCAACGCGAACTGCCGGTGCTGGGCCATTGTCTCGGCTCGCAGCTGATCAGCAAGGCGCTGGGCGGCGAAGTCACGCCCATGCCCGCCAAAGAAATCGGCTGGCATCGCGTGTCCATGCTGGACAACGCGATCACGCGCGACTGGTTCTCAGACCTGCCCCGCAGCCTGGAAATTCTCATCTGGCACCACGACGCCTTTACCTTGCCTCCCGGCGCCACACCGCTGTACGAAAGCCGCTTCTGCGCCAACCAGGCGTTCGTCATCGACAACATGATCGCGACCGTGGCGCACGTCGAGGTCACGGCGAAACTCTTGCGGGAGTGGCTGGAGATTTACGGCTACGATCTCGATCTCGTATCGGCGAGCGTGCAGACCGTCGAAGAGGTCGGCCGCGATCTGGAGGCGCGTGTTGCGGCCATGCAGCGGTTGACCAACGCGCTTTATGGCAGATGGCTTGCCCGGATCGACATCGCGCTGGCATAAGACGGCGCCGCGACAGGCTTCACGGTACCGTCAGCGTCGCGGCTCACGCGAAAGGAGAGATTGAGAGGGAAAGCAGACTTAAGCGCCGGCATCGATGCCGGCAGCCGAAGACTCGCACGCTGCTTAAGGGGCTGCTGCTACAGGACGGCCCTGATCAGGGCGACCGCGGAGCGCTCTACAAATTGCTCGAAGACAGCATTCATGAGCGCACCGGCGAGCCTCTTCTTGCCGATGCCGAGCTCGGGGGCCCACGAGCGCCGAGGCGCCGCTATCGATGTAGGCTCCGCGTTATCGCTGACGTACCCCAGTCCTTGCAGATACTCCACGATACCCGGGGCGCTGGTAAAGGCCGCGTCGTAACGGATCAGCACGCTGCCCGTCAGCACGTTGATCTCGCACGCGCGTATGCCACCTCGGGACTCAAGTATCTTTTGAACCTCGTCGGCCTGCGCTTGATTGCGTTTGAGCCTCGGACATCGAATCCGCAGGCGCCCTTGCACATGGTGAATGTACGGTCTCATGCTATTTGCCCTCCAAAAAAACGCGGTGGCTTCGTTCATCGGCGAGGATTCAAGCACGAGCGTGTTACAGTTTGATGTTAAACGCGGCCTTGTGCCGGCTGGGCGACGAGTGGGAACTGCGCGGCGAGCGCGGCAGTGACGAACTGCAGGGGTAAGGGCGGCCGTGGACCCAGGGCCGCAACAACACGTGAAAGGAACCGCCCCTCGCGAACGGCGCGCGGGCGCTAAGACGCGTCTTTGTTGCTTTGAGCGAGCATCAAGGCGCCCATCCCATACCAGATGAGACTGGTCGCCGGGGCGGCCACATTTCCCTTGACGAACTCGTTGATGCCGAGCGCCGTCATGATGAGAAATACGATGCCCCAGAAGTCCGTACCGCCTGAGGTTAATCTTCGTAGTCGCTGATCCAGGGCGCGCAGCGTGCCGTGGGCACGCTGCGATATCGACTCCTGTTCGGCATCCGTGTCATCCGGTTCTGCAATCCGAAACAGGCCCTGGCTCTGCGCGAATTGCGCGATCGCCTGCTCGCTTGTTTGGTGGTGGATAAGAAGGCTCGCCGTCACCGGGTTCACGCCGACGCTATCGATCCCGTCGAAGGCGGAAAGCTCTTCCTGTGCTTTCAGGAAGTACGCGTGATCCTGGCGCCGGTCCGGCACCCGTATCCGGATCCTGCCCGGGATCGCGTGACACACGCGCGCCGTGGGTAGCATGGGACGTTAAAGTTTTTTGAAGGTATTGGATTCGCTCAGCCGCGCCGCGTCGATCTTCGGATCGCGCGCATGTTACACGCGACTCGGCCCGGGGGAGGGCGTTCCCTCGGGCCGAATTTTTGAACTATCGTTCGAGTCGATCACCGCGCTATGTGACCGATCGACGCGCGGAGGCGCGCTTATCCTGAACTCTTGGCTGCACCGCCGGCAGTGGACTTCTTTGGCGCCCCTGCCGTACTTGAGCTCCGTGTCCTCGCGGATGTGTCGCCGGCGGCCGCCGGTGCGCCATGCTCCGCGCTTGCCTCGGCCCACAGGTCGCTGGCCTGTTCACCGGCCTCGGCAGCCCATTCGGTCACCGTATCTTGCAGCGTGAGATAGCCCTTGATCGCGGTTTTTGCCACTGGACGCAGTACGTCGCGCACCACGGGAAAGACGATGGGCGCGGCGAGAATGATTCCAATTCCTACTAGGGCGTTGGGTGCAAACTCTGTCACGGGATCATGCCAAGCCATAATAAACCTCCTGTTTGAACGATGGGCGGTAGAGATGTAGCATACGCCGGTACTTTCAGGCCCGCAATCGCGAACGGCGCCTTCGTAACACGCCTGTTACGCGTGCTCCGTAAGCTTCCGCGACCGGGATCGTCGGCTCCGGGACGCGTCTCGGCTGCTGCGGGTCTCGGCTCGCTGTCCCCCGGCTGCTGGACGGTTCGCGCCGCGCGGCCGTCGTTCTACAGGGGATCGGAAAGTGACTGCAAGTCTTCTCGACTCGCCGCAGGTAGTCCCCGTTCACACCGCCGTGCCGGGGCGCATCCGACTCAAGGTTGCAAGCCTTTATCATGCCGATGCCGCGTTCAAATTGCGGCTCGAGGCGCGGCTCGGAGCGCTCGAAGGCATCGAATCGGTAGGCGCCAGCACCCTCACGGGCAGCCTGCTGCTGCGCTACGACGCCGGCCAAACACCAGAGGATATCCTCGCGCTCGTCGAGCATGAAGTAGAGGAGTCCAACGCCGTCGTTAGTCTGGGCGCCCGCGCAGCCGTCCCCTTTACTGAATACATACCCATCGGTGGCGTTGAGGCCGTACGCGTTACGGCGGACATTCAGGCGGGCGAGATCCCGCCCCAGTTTCGATGGCATGGGCTGGACCGCGACACGGTGCTCGACAAACTGCATACGCCCCTTGCCACGGGCCTGGTAAGTGAAGAGGCCCACGCAAGGCTCGCGCGATTGGGACGTAACATCCTGCCGCAGGCGAGTCCCCGCTCCGCGCTCGGCATGTTGGTCGACCAGTTCAAGAGCCTGCCGGTAGCATTGCTGGGAGTCGCGGCGGGCGTGTCCGTGATGACCGGTGGACTGGTCGACGCAGTCGCGATCCTCGGCGTGGTCATGCTCAATGCCGCGATCGGCTACATGACCGAACGTCAGAGCGAAAACACCATCCGCGCGTTGACTCGGGCCCAATTCGCTGCCGCCTCGGTGCTGAGGGACCAGGTGCCGTGCCAAATCCCCGTCGAGAAAGTCGTGATGGGCGACGTATTTCAGTTCACGCCGGGCCAGTACGTCGCGGCCGATGCGCGCCTAATCAAGACCAAACGCCTGACCTTGGATGAGTCGCAACTGACGGGCGAGAGCACACCCGTATCTAAATCCGCCAAGCTCGTTCTGGATGCGCGTGTGCCGCTCGCCGAGCGTAAGAACATGGCCTACCGCGGTACGCGCGTCACCGGCGGAAGCGGGGTCGGCGTCGCGGTCGCGACCGGGCCTTACACGGAGATTGGTAAGATTCACCAGCTTGCCTCGGAGGCTCGAACCCCGGACACGCCGATGCAGATTCAGTTGGAGCGCATGGGTGTGCAACTCGTGGTGTTCAGCAGTCTGGCGTGCGGAGCGATGTTTCTGATCGGCCTGATGCGCGGCTACGGCGCGCTGCAGATGTTCAAGTCCGCGATATCTCTGGCCGTGGCCGCGCTGCCGGAGGGCCTGCCGGCCGTGGCGACCACGACCTTGGCGCTCGGCATCCGCGAGATGCGCCGTCATGGGGTGCTTATTCGGCGGCTCGACGCCGTCGAGGCCCTCGGTGCGATGGAGGTTCTGTGCCTTGACAAGACCGGCACCTTGACTCTGAACCGGATGTCGGCGACCGCGATCCACCTGAACTCCGAACGAATCGAGATCGACGAGCGCCGCTTTATGGTTTCCGGCGCGACGATCGATCCGACCCGCCGGCCGGAGCTGATGCGCCTGATGCGTCTACTCGCCTTGTGTAACGAGGCCAGTATCAAAGCCGGCGACGAGGGGCCGCAGATCGACGGCTCCGGTACCGAGGCCGCTTTACTGGAGTTGACTTTGAAGGCCGGCATCGATCCCATCGCCCTACGGCGCGCGCATCCGCTCGCCAAGACGCGCTATCGCTCCACGGGTCGCCTGTACATGCGCACCACCCACGAGCTGGCCGGCGGTCAGCAGCTGGTCGCGGTCAAGGGAAGCCCGGCCCAGGTGCTCTCGATGTGTCGTTGGCGGTTGGATCAGGGGGCTGTCGCCGAGCTTTCGGACGCGGATCGGGCGGGAATCAAAGCGGAAAATGAGCGCATGGCGGGCGAGGCGCTGCGGGTGCTGGGAGTGGCGTACGCCGAGGGCGAGCGCAAACCGCATAAGGAGGGCCTCATCTGGGTCGGGCAGGTGGGCATTAGCGACCCGCTGCGCCCCGGCATACGGTCGCTCATGCGCGCTTTTCGCGGGGCCGGCATCGAGGCTGTGATGATCACCGGCGATCAGAGCGCGACAGCATTGGCGGTGGGGAGACAAATCGGTCTCAACGGCGCCGGGTCGCTGGAGCTCATCGATTTCAGCCGTCTTGAGGCGCTCGATCTCGACTCGTTGGTAGGCGCCAAGAACAGGGCGCACATCTTTTCCCGAGTCGATCCCGCACAGAAGTTGCAAATCGTGCAGGCGTTTCAACGCGCAGGTCGGGTGGTCGCCATGTCCGGCGATGGGGTCAATGACGGGCCCGCGCTTAAGGCCGCCGATATCGGCATCGCCATCGGCGGCGCCGAAGCGGCGCGCTCGGTGGCGGACGTGGTGCTGGAGGGTGACCGACTGGACGCCATGCTGACCGCCGTGCGCCAGGGGCGCACGATCTACGGCAACATCCGCAAGAGCATACATTTCCTGTTGGCCACCAACTTAAGCGAGATCGAGGTGTGTCTCGCGGCGGTGCTCCTGGGCTTAGGCCAGCCGCTGACCCCCATGCAACTGCTGTGGATCAATCTGATCACGGACGTCTTTCCCGCACTTGCTCTGGCTATGGAACCTCCGGAGGCCGATGTGCTTCAAAGCCCGCCGCGCGATCCCGAGCAGCCCATACTGCGGCGGCGGGATTTCAGCCGCCTGAGCCGCGAGTCCACGATCATCACCGCGGGGACACTGGGCAGCTACGCGTACGGAATGATGCGCTACGGGGTGGGGCCGCGCGCCAGCACGCAGGCCTTCCTGACCCTCGTGCTCGGACAATTGCTGCACGCCTACAGCTGTCGCTCGGAACGCACCAGCCTGTTCGATCCGGCCGGGCGGCCGCCCAATCGATACCTTGATGCCGCCGTGGGTGGTTCCATGGCGTTGCAGTTGTTGGCCGCCGTTACGCCCGGGCTTCGAGGCCTGCTCGGCAGCGCGCCGATCGGTTTGATCGATGGCCTAGTCGCTGTGACAGGCGCCGCGCTGCCACTGCTGGTCAATGAGCGAAACAAGGAGCAGGCGTGTATGGCAGGCGGTCAGATCCGCGCGGATTGCGATGACGTTCATGCGCGCCAGCGAGGTCTGGGCGACGGAGCCTGACGGGAACGTGCAGGGAAACAGGCGCGGAATAGAGGACAGGGCGCAGATAGCTGATAACAGATCGAGATGAGCGCCGAATCGCCGCGTCGTTTCACCAACGCGGCGGTTGGCGGCGTCGGCCGCACGCCGGGCGCGCTTGCGCCAAGCCCTTAGAGTTGGTGTAATCTTCACAATCGATATCACATCCACTTATCGATCAAGGAATCCCGCACTGATTCGGGGATTTCTGCAGTATGAAGCGAAGCAACCAGCGCGGGTAGGAGTGCTGCACTGCAGGACGAGCCCAGTACCTGAAACCAGGCACGATAACGCACTATACAGGTCTGCCCGGCTTACTGACGCAGCAGTGATCGCGCAGCCCGAAAGCGCCGGCATTCTCAACGGCCCCAAGTTCATGGCGGCCGTTGAAAACGCAGCCCGTGTGCCAGACCGGGCGCGCTTTTCGCTTTCTTCGGAAAATCCTGGATGGATTCATTCACGGTTTCCCTAACAAGATCGGAGGCGGCACGGCATGAGCAAACAAGAGAACAGACGGGTGGTGCAGCGAGTCTATGAGAACTGCAGGAACGGGGACATCCAGGCTCTCCTCGGCCTGCTGGCGGACGATGTCGAATGTGAGTTGGCCGAAATAGACAACGTGCCGTTCGCGGGGAAAGGGCGCGGACCTCAAGAGGTGGCCAAGCTGTTCAAATCGATCGCCGATACCCAGGATATGTGGCAGTTCGAGCGGCAGGAGTTCATCGCCAAAGGCGACAAGGTGGTCACGTTGGGACACCACAAGTGGCGCGTCAGAGGCACCGGGCGCGAGTTCGAACAGGACTGGGCGCACGTCTTTACCGTGCGCGACGGCAAGGTGACGAATCTGCTGACGGAACCGGCGTTTAACGACTACGTCGTTTACTGGCAGCGTATGGAGCAGGCGCATCCGGTCATCGCTTACTCGACCACTGCCCGGCCCTTGTCGCGTAACGAAAACCTGCTGCGATGGGTGAACGAGATGGCGACGTTGGCAGCGCCGGACGCGATCCATTGGGTCGATGGCTCGCAGGAGGAATACGAGCAGCTGTGCGCGCAACTGGTCGAGGCCGGCACGTTTACCCGATTGAACGAAGAAGCGTGGCCGGGATGCTACTACGCGCGTTCCGACGCCAGCGACGTCGCGCGCGTGGAGGATCGCACGTTCATCTGCTCGCTCAAACAGGAAGATGCGGGGCCGACCAATAACTGGGAAAACCCGCACATGATGCGCAGGCGGTTGCAGAAGCTGTTTACCGGCGCCATGAAGGGCCGCACGATGTATGTGCTGCCTTTCAGCATGGGGCCGATCGGTTCTCCGCTGTCGCAGATCGGCGTCCAGTTGACTGACTCGCCCTATGTGGTCGTGAACATGCGCATCATGGCGCGCATCGGGCAGCCGGTGTTCGACGTGATCGACCGACAGGAAAGGCCTTTTATACCCTGCGTACACAGCGTGGGCGCGCCGTTGGCGCCAGGTGAGCAAGATGTGGCCTGGCCGTGCAACCCGCGCGAGAAGTACATCGTGCATTTCCCGGAAACGCGCGAGATCTGGTCTTATGGCTCCGGCTACGGCGGCAACGCGCTGCTCGGCAAGAAATGCGTCGCGCTTCGCATCGCCTCCAACATGGGGCGCGACGAGGGCTGGATGGCCGAACACATGCTCCTGGTCGGCGTCGAGAGTCCCGGCGGCGAAAAGACATACGTCGCGGCGGCCTTTCCGAGCGCGTGCGGCAAGACGAACTTCGCGATGCTGATCCCGCCAAAAGGGTTCGACGGCTGGAAGGTGACCACGGTGGGCGACGATATCGCGTGGATACGGCCGGATCACAGCGGCCAGTTGCGCGCCATAAACCCGGAGGCGGGCTTCTTCGGCGTTGCGCCCGGTACGTCCGACAAAACCAATCCGAACGCGATGAAGACGATCGCGCGGAATACCATTTTTACCAACGTGGCCCTGACACAAGCAGGCGGGGTATGGTGGGAAGGGATGACCGACGAGCCGCCCGCCGAGTGTCTCGACTGGAAGGGTCAGCGCTGGACACCAGAGATCGCAAAAGAAACCGGCGCGACGGCCGCTCATCCGAATGGTCGCTTCACCGCCCCGGTGTCGCAGTGCCCGTGCGTGGACCCGGCGTGGGACGATCCGAACGGCGTGCCGATCAGCGCATTCATCTTCGGTGGCCGCCGTTCGACAACGGTTCCCCTGGTCTATCAAGCCTTCAACTGGACCGCGGGCGTGTACGCCGGCGCCACCCTGGCATCGGAGATGACAGCGGCCGCATTCGGGACGCTTGGCAAGCTTCGGCGGGACCCGATGGCGATGCTGCCGTTTTGCGGTTACAACATGGCCGACTATCTCCGCCACTGGCTGAAGATGCAACGCGGCTTGCGCGTCACGCCCCAGGTGTTTCACGTGAACTGGTTCCGTAAAGACGCGCAGGGCAAATTCCTGTGGCCCGGATTCGGCGAAAACATGCGGGTGCTCAAGTGGATAGTCGATCGCGTGCACGGCCGGGCAGGGGCCAGAGAGACGCCCATCGGCTGGATTCCGGATTACGAGGATTTGCAATGGGAGGGTCTTGACTTCTCGCGCGCGAAGTTCGAAGAACTGGAGTGGGTCGATGTCGCTCAGTGGCGCAGTGAGGTGCGGGACCACGAGGAGCTGTTCGGCAAACTTCACGACCGCCTGCCACCGGAGATGAACTTCGAGCGTGAACTTCTAAGATGCAGGTTATAGCCACGCAGGCGAGCGTGCCGCGCGGCTTGCCGGAGGTCCTTCGCAGCGATGCCATGATCAGGGTCCTTCGATAGCGGCAAGGTGGGCTAATCTATGGCTCAGTGGATTCATGCTCGGTCGCGCGGCGAATCCAACGCTCACATGGAACCGCCTTCCGGCAGGCTGCTGGAGGTGCTAGTCTCGCCTGATGTAGCGCGTACGTGTCTACAATCCCTGCCGATCATGAGCCAGCGCCATCATGGTCTGCGCGGGACCCGGGTTGCTCAATCCACAAAAAAATCCGGAATGAAGTTCTTCGTGCCCGGCGTCACCGAGTACGGGTCGAGTTCGGTCACGCCATGCTCGGCGAGCAGGGCGTCGTCGATGTAGAAGTTGCCGGTGATGGTGGACGGGCCGGTGAGGATGAGGTAAGCGGCGTCCGCCAGTATGGCCGGCTTGCGGCACAGCGCCGGGTCCACGCCGGGGATCATTTGCAGCGCGGCGGTTGCGATGGCCGTGCGCGGCCACAGGCTGTTGACGCCGATGCCATATTTCCGGAACTCGCCCGCGTGACCCAGGGTGCACATGCTCATGCCGTACTTGGCCATCGTGTAGGCGGTGTGCGGCGCAAACCAGCGCGTCTCCATGGAGAGCGGCGGCGACATGTTCAGCACGTGCGGATTGCGCCCGGCCTGCGCGGCTTTTTTGAGTTCCGGCAGACAGGCCTGCGTGCACAGGTAGGTGCCGCGCGCGTTGATGTCGTTCATCAGGTCGTAGCGCCTGATCGGCGTGTGTTCGGTGTCGGTCAGGCTGATGGCGCTGGCGTTGTTGACGAGGATGTCGATGCCGCCGAAGATTGCCACCGCCTTGGCCACGGCCGCGAGCACGGCCTCCTCAATGCGTATGTCCACCAACAGCGGCAGGGCCCGGCCGCCCGCCGCCTCGATCTCTTCGGCCGCGCTGTAAATGGTGCCGGGCAGCTTGGGGTTGGGGTCGGTCGTCTTGGCGACGATCACGACGTTGGCACCCTCCTGCGCGGCACGCTTGCCGATGGCCAGTCCGATGCCGCGCGAGGCGCCGGTGATGAACAGGGTTTTGCCGTGAAGCGTCATCATGGTTCTCCTGGCGATAGCGCCATTAAGCCTTAAGGAACCTCTGCATAAGTGACTGAAGCGCAGGTTCCGTCGTTCCGGCGCAGGCCGGAACCCAGTCGAAACAGCTGTTCTCTGGATGCCGGCGTTCGCCGGCATGACGACTTTGTGCTTGTGGAGAGCCTCCTTAAGTCTGTCGGCGCTCTTCCAGGAACGCGGTGAAGGCTTCGCCAGGGTTAACGGCTCGATGAAGCGTGGCGCCCTATCGCCGCAGAGGCATGGACATGGCGCGAGCCTTCGGTTGAAGTGCTCGCGATGACCCTTGCTCCATCACATCACGTCGCCGCGGGATAGACGTTGCCTGCCAAAGCAGAGCGTTTTCCACTGCACCATTGATCGATGGCGACGCGAAACCTCCGCGGCGTTTTTAATCACATTTCCCTAGCCTTGTCAGTTATGGGGGCGCTGATCGGACTGAAACCAGCAGAGTTGAGGGGCCCTCCTCTCTGACATCCAAGTGAGGGCTGGAGGAAGCAACAAACGACAAGGGCCGATCCAGTCGGAGCGGGTATAGGACGGGGGAAGAATTGCAGCGCCGCGGTTGGCAACGCGCGATCGGAATAGCGCAAAACCGCCTCGATCAGCCACGCAATGAATTCGTCATTCCTGACCGCCATTGGTGACTGGCGGATAATACGTTTGCCGCCGTCAGTGCGAAGGATAGCGCCCCAACTCGCCTGACTCTGCATGACCATATTGGTCATCCTTCTCGTACCCTCGCGTTCGCCATAATGTTCCATCATGCGTCGATGCACTTCCGTCGATGCGCAATCACCCTGAAGAGCGGAAAGCCGTCCGATGATTTCCGCAATTTTGCCGAAGAATGGGTGGGTGGCAATTGCCATACCCCATTTGTGGAATTCCGGGTCCTTCAGCTTCTCGCGCAATAGACCAAGAAAGTGCTCGCGGCGGGCTTGTTCGTTGGGGAATTTCAGCCCCAGACATTCGACAGTAGGGTCGCCATCTAGCGTGTCCCGGAACCGAAAAGAATCGTTCACGCCAGCTTGGTCGGGCGGCATGGCGCCTCAAATCGCATCGGGCGCCGGCGCATCGTCGGCGAAAGGGTTGACGATCCGCGTACCGTCGACGTCCAGCCCGTGTCGCATGTCCTCGGAGAGCAGCAGAACGCAACCTGCCCGCCGGGCAGCGGCGACGATCTGCGCATCCCACCACGCAAAACGGTAACGATCGATAAGCGCCCAGGCGGATTCGAATAACGCCAGATCGGCCGCGACGGGATTCCACAGCGCGAGATTGCGCACGTCCTGGCGGGCGCGGGCCGCCGGGAGTCCGGGGGTGAGCTTTTGCGTCACGTTGACGTAATACTCCTGCAGTACCTGGTAGCTCAGACGCCCTGTCCGTTGGCGCCAGAGCGACGATAGCCAGCGTTGCGCGGTCGGCTGCTTCGCCGGCTCACCGGCGTCGCGGGCGTATAGCAGAATGTTGGTATCGACGAATACTTTATCGCTCATGCAACGCGGCCCGTTCAGGATAGGACTGACCGGCGCTCTTCGTTCTCGATAGCTTTACTGGCGCCACGGCGAGGAATTCCTCCATGGCCACGGCATATTGCTCCTCAAAGGCCATCTTCTCGGCCAGCAGCTCGCCAAGCATGCGCGAGACGCTGGTGTTATGCTGCGCCGCCCAGACCCGCGCCCAGTCGGCGACCTCATCATTCAAGGTTATCGTAACGTTTCGCATGTACTTTCACCGCGCTTTACCATGACACTATATCAGCGTAACACGAAGTTCGTGTTACGGCTATTCAACAATAAAACGCAGCTTGGTCGAGTCCTTGCCGCGGCATCGCTGCGCGACCCCTACCAGAACTCCCTTGTGATCGACGGATCCATCGAAGCTGAGTTGTGGAACGATCACGTTCGTAATCCGCTCGGCCATGTCGTCCGAGATGACATAGCTCGACACCAGCTTCTTACTCTTGTCCGACCGATTGGCATCCAGAAGCTGAATGACCGACTCAATTGGCTCGAACTGAAAAAGATCGCCGTAACGCATGCGCGCCTCCCCAATTTATTGCTGAATCATTAGCGTCATCAGCCCATGGCGTGGCGGGCAGCCCCAGGGCGCGCGTGGTCGTTCGATGCAAATGCGTTGGGTTCAGGCCATCATGACCGCGGGCGGCGTTGCGCCCGCGCTTCGGCCTCTTCGCGGCGGAGGTATTTGCCGACGCCGGGTTTCCGCAGAGCGGTGCGCGACCCTCACGAAGGACAGTTTGTAGCCGGTGCGGCGGGCACATGCTGCAAGCCTTCGATTGAGGTGCTCGCGATGACCAGAATGCTACTCAACAAGCCACATGGCGGCAACGTTATATGCGCGCTGGTGATCCGCCCGGCTTGCCGCAACGTATAATCAATTACGACAGCACGTCGTACTCAATTAACGGAAGCTCTGAAAAAATCCATCCTGGATTTTTCAGAGAAACGTGCCTGCGAAATAGACTTGGCGCTTTCCTTCATTTTCAACGGTGCGGCCGTCGAAAATGGCGGCACTTCAATGTACCGCAGGGACCTCTGAATTAATAAGAGGTTCGTTTAAGCACCGGCGCCGGTCATGTCAACAAGGGCAGTAGCAGTGTGTAAGGTCCGTCGGCCATGAACGCGAGCGAAGTTTCCAATCCTAGGACATGGCGCAAGCTTCCGGATGTGTTGCGCGCGCTTTACTGGCAGCACCGCCGCTATGACCCCGCGTTGCGCTGGTCGGCAGAACAACTTAAGGATTATCAACAGCAATCCTGGCGCCGGATCGCGCAGGAGGCGGCGGCACGCGCACCGTTCTATCGCGAACTTTATCGCGGCATCGATCTCGCCCGCGCTCCACTCACCGATTTACCTCCGGTAAGTAAAAACCAACTCATGCAGCGGTTTGACGAGGCGGTGATCGACCCGGCGCTGGAGTTGCGGAAAATGGAGCCTTTCCTGACTCAAGCCTCGCCGGACGATCGCTTTCTGGATCGATTCCACATCCTGCAGACGAGTGGTTCGACCGGGCAACGCGGCTTCATCGTGTATTCGCACCACGAATGGATTCACACGATCGCGGCCGCGCTGCGCAGCCAGAAGCTGATGGGCCAAAAGCTGCGGCTGTGGCCGAAGCAGCGCATGGCGACCTTCATTTCGACCAATCCATTTCACATCTCCTGCCGACTCACTCGCTGGAGCGACGTGGGACTACTGCGGCGCTTGACCATCGATCCACAGGAGTCATTGGAGCGCATCGCGCGTAAGCTCGAGGCGTTTCAGCCCGAAACGCTGTTCGGATACCCGTCAGTGATCCTTCCGCTCGCGCAGGCGGCAGTGGCAGGTTCGCTGCACATCAGACCTGACCGCGTGATCGCAGGCGGCGAGGCCGTCTCATCGACACTGCGCGCGGCCGTGCGGCGGGCATGGGATTGTCCCGTGCTTGACCTCTATGCCACCACCGAGACCGGCGCGCTTGCGGCCGAAACGCCCGACAGTCGCTATCTGCTTGAAGACACGACCTTGGTCGAGATCGTCGACGAGAACGAGAGGCCGGTTGCGGACGGGGAGCCGGGGCATCATCTGCTCATCACCTGCCTCAATCGTATGACGCAGCCGCTGATCCGCTATCGGCTCTCGGATCGGCTCACGCTAGATTCGCCTCTCGGTGCTGGATTTCCGCCGTTCCGGCGCGTGCGTGCGATCGAAGGTCGCGTCGAAGACGCGCTGCGCTTGACGAACCATCTGGGGCAAGAGGTCGAGTTTCGATATCCGACGCTCATCGAGGATCTGCTGGAGGCGACCAAGGCGCGGCAGATTAAGGTGATTCAGGACACCCGCGGGATCCGCGTGTGCCTCGTCCCGCCGAATGATGCCGCCGTTGAACTGCCGGCCACGGTGCGCCGGTGGTTTGAAGCGACGCTTGGAAAGCACCGGCTCGAATTGCCGCCGCTCAAGATCAGCGTTGTGCAACGGCTTGCCGGTGACGAAGCCACCATGGGCAAGTACCGGCCCATCGAGTGTCGGCTGCCGCGCGGTGACGATAACCGTCGCGCTTCCTGTTCGCCGAGTATCCTGCGTGCGCATGAATAGTCAGGCGCGTGACGCAATGTCCGAGCAAGCGCGGTGTGAGCCTCAGCAGATAGTGCGGCGAATCGTCTGTTACGAGTTCCCGTTCGATTTCACGCGGGCGCTGGAATTCGCGCTGTTTCGCACCTTCTGCGTGCCGAGCATTTCGCGTCTGCTCAATAGCTCCGGCGAATTTATACGCCGCGCTCAGAAGCGCTATGACGACACGGACCTGCTGGTGAGCGAGATTCTAGAGCACGGCTACGAAAGCGAGCGCGGACGTGCGGCCATCGAGCGCATCAACGCGATTCACGGTCGCTTCCGGATCGCCAATGACGACTTCCTGTACGTGCTGTCCAGTTTCATCTATGAGCCGATCCGGTGGATCGCGCGTTTTGCATGGCGGCCGATGCAGGAGCGCGAACGGCTGGCGCTGTTTTATTTCTGGCGTGAGGTCGGGCACCGCATGCACATTCATTCGATCCCGCGGGATTACCATGAGTTCGAGCAGTTCAACAGCGACTACGAGCGGCGCCATTTCCGCTACACGGAAACCAACCGCCGCGTCGGCACTGCCACGCGGGAGATGTTCGCCGCCTGGTTTCCCTGGTTGCCGCGTCCGCTGGTGCGCCGCGTGATCCATGCACTGTTGGACGATACGCTGATCGAGGCGTTTGGCTTTCCGAGACCATCGAGAATCATGCGCGGACTGGTGACCGGCTCACTGCGCCTGCGCGGCCGACTCTCAGGCTGGCTTCCCGTGAGGCAGCAGCCGCGCCTTCGCACGGAGCTAATTCACCGCAGCTATCCGGCAGGCTACGAAATTGGCCGCCTCGGCCCTCGTGCCGGCCACCAGTGAACGGAGCCTCGATTCGCCGCAGCGCCTTTCGCGCCGTTTGCGCTGCGTTCATTGCCTTCATCCTTCTGTGTGTGTACCTCTGGGCGCAGCAGGCGCGCTTTATCTTCTTTCCGGAAGCTGAGATCCACTACACGCCTGCTGATTACGGGCTCAAGTTCGAGGAACCGTGGCTGACCGTCGAGGGCCAGAAGCTGCACGGTTGGTGGATTCCGGGTGCGACCGAGAAAGTGCTGCTGTATTTACATGGCAACGGGGTCAACATTGGGGCCAATGCAGAACACGCGGCGCGCTTCCAGTCGCTGGGCATGTCGGTTCTCCTGATGGACTATCGCGGCTATGGACGAAGCAACGGCGCATTCCCATCGGAGGAAAGCGTCAACGCCGACGCAAAGGCTATGTGGCAGCACTTGGTTGAAGATCGCGACATCGAACCGCCAAACATTTTCATCTACGGCCACTCTCTGGGGAGCGCCATTGCCATCGACCTCGCATTGCGTCGCCCGAATGCGGCCGGCCTGATCGTCGAAAGCGCATTTACCTCAATCGGTGACTTGGCCAGGCGCGACCTGCTCTTCCGCGCCGTGCCGCTCGACCTGATCCTCACGCAGCGCTTTGATTCCATCAGCAAAGTCGCGCGCCTGAAGTTGCCGGTGCTTTTCCTTCACGGCAGCCGCGACACGCTCATTCCGCCTTCCATGAGCCAGCGCCTCTATGAAGCCGCTCCCGAACCGAAACGTATCGTGCTGCTTTCCGGCGGCGACCATCACAACAGTGCCTCTGTCGCCCCGCGGCAATTTATGCAGGCGGTAAAAGGTTTTGCGATTGGCCGCAAAGGCAGATGAGCACTCGCGTAGATACTGTTATCTCGACACGGGGGCGAGACTGTGGTGTGTTCGCGCGTCAGCGGCGTGACACGAAATCCTTCTGTTGCACCGTTTCGGCGGGGCTTAATCATCTTGACTTCTTGCCGTTATGATCTATAGATACCGTGTGTAACGAACCATCTGAAACAACCATATCGGAGCTCATCACCCACTAGACTGAATACTTAAAGTCACTCCCACGAGCGAAAGCGTAAAGAGCCGCCGCTGTCCTGAAGTCGAGTTCGTCGACGACCCTCCAAGCAAGAACCCGTAAGCGTGAATTAAGCACGCCCCGTCGCAAGACAGGGACACCTCACAGCCTATTGTTAAGGACATCTGGTGAAGGCGCAGGTCTGCTTGCCTTCTAGGGAGGCTATATGTGCGTCATCTTCGGTTCTGGCCCTAAGACGATTGCCGCCATTGTTCCCGTTACCAGCGCACGGGCGCTGGCCGCCTGAGCGCAGGCGCCCTTACCCATCAACACCTCGTCTGGCTCTGCTCAGAGAGGCAATAACCCCTTAATGGACTCCATAACAGCGCAAGTCTTTCGCGCCACTCCCGACTTCGCATGAGGTCGCCGCTGCGAGGCGGAATAAGTCTACTGCGTTAATTTTAGCAGCTGTTGTCTACGCGCCTCCTGTCGGAATCGTAGTAGATCCAGCTCACAGGAGGAGGCGAACATGAAGCAACAACGATTTATCGATCTACAGGGTTGCAGCATCTTGGTCGCATGGCGTGAGCAGCTAGCCCGCAATCCAAGACTAGGACAACAGCTCGTCTCTCGCGAGCGAGAGTTGTTACCGCGCTTTGAGGCACACTACAGCAACCTCAAGGCCTTACCCCGGCGTCTGAGGCGGGCGCTACAACGCAAATGGAAGCGATCATTGGCAGGGATCGCGATGCTGCTGACGCTCGGCCAGACACCGGCGTTGGCCGCCACCATAAGCGTGGATGGGACGGCGTGTACACTGGTAGATGCCATCACAGCAGCCAATTCCGACGTGGCCACGGGTGGATGTAGTGCCGGCAACGGAGCGGATTCTTTAGAGTTATCGGCAGGCAGCACACACACGCTCACGAGCGTCAACAACTCCTCGTCCGTGTACGGCGTTAACGGCCTACCCGCGGTTACCAGCGCGATCACCATTGAAGGCAACAACAGCACGATTACGCGTGCGACCTGGTCACCGAACTTTCGTTTTTTCACGGTCACTAGCGCGGGAGTTCTGACGGTGCAATCGACCACGTTGAGCGGAGGACTGCCTACAACCTCAGGGTCAACTCCCGGTGAACGCCAGGGCGGTGCGATATTTAATTCGGGTGGCACTGTTAGCCTAGTCGACACAACTCTCTCGGGCAATACCGCTGTAGCGGGCGGTGCCGTATTCAATAATAGTGGCTCCCTGAATGTGACCAACAGCACTATCTCGAGCAATTTTGCCTTCGGTTTCGGCGGTGGTGTCCGAAATTCCGGCGGTACGGTTAGTCTCACTGACAGCACGATCTCCAATAATTCTGCCGGCGGGGGGAACACGGGAGTTGGCGGTGGTTTGCACAGCCCGACTACCTCCTCGGGTAGTGCATCGGTAACGCTGACCCGCAGCACTGTTTCGGGCAATAAGGTAGTTGGTGGCCCCCAAGCCCGCGCTGGTGGCATGTATTTTGACGGCACCCGCGGCGAAACACTGACCGTGGTAGATAGCACTATCTCCGGCAATAGCGCATCGCTCAATGGCGGCGGCTTGTCGATAGTCGGTAACAGGGCGCGCGCCACTCTGACCAACAGCACCGTCTCGGGTAATTCTGCTAATGTAGGCGCCGGCATATTTCATGGGGGCACCCTCCGTCTGACCAATACCACCGTCTCCGGCAACAGTGCCAGCCTACAAGGTGGCGGCATTTTCGTCGCCGGCAGCGCCAATCTTACGTTGGTCCGCAGCTTAGTTTCAGGTAGCACGGCCCCCACCGCGCCGGAGATATTCAACGGTTCCGGCAACGGCATCGTCACTGTCAACAACTACAATGTATTCGGGCACAGCGGCAATGCGGGCGTGGCGAACTTCAGCCCGGGTGCCACGGATATCGTGCCGAGCGAGCCCCTAGCCGCCATCCTGGATCCCCTCGCTGACAACGGCGGCCCGACGCAAACTCATGCGCTGGATGCCGGTAGCCCGGCAGTCGATGCGGCAGGGCCAAGTTGCCCGCCCCCCAACACCGATCAGCGCGGGGAAAGCAGGCCGCAAGGCGCGGCCTGCGATATCGGCTCCTTTGAGCTGGTCACGGCAGCTGTTGACGGCGACGGCGATGGTGTGGCCGACAGTGATGACAACTGCCCGCTCGTTGCCAACGCCGACCAGACCGATACCGATGGTGATGGATTGGGCGATGCCTGCGATGATGATATCGACGGTGACGGTGTCCTAAACGGCAGTGATAACTGCGCGCTTACTGCCAATCCCACCCAAGCGGATAATGACGGCGATGGCGTGGGCAATGTCTGCGACGAGAATGACAACGACAACGACGGCGTTCGAGATGGTAGCGATAACTGTCCGTTCGATCCGAACCCCGATCAGAAGGACACCGACAGTAACGGCGTGGGTGATGTCTGCCAAGACAGCGACGAGGACGGCATCAGCGATGCCGTGGACAATTGCCTGCTGATCGCCAACTTCGATCAAGTGGATGCCGATGGGGATGGCGAGGGCGATGCCTGCGACGCCGATGACGACAACGATACTGTTTTGGATGTCAATGACAATTGCCAATTCACGGCTAATCCCGATCAGGCCGACACGGATGGTGATGGCGAGGGCAATGCCTGCGATGGCGATCTAGACGGCGATGGTGTAGGAAACAACAGCGACAACTGCCCATCCACGTCCAATGCCGATCAGGCCGATCTGGACAATGACGCGTTGGGCGATGTCTGTGATGATGATGTGGATGGGGATGGCACCGTCAATGAAGGGGACAGCTGTCCTGAGTCCGATTTGAGCACGACTGTGGTGGTCGGCGACTGCGAGTCTGGCGTTACTAATGTATCGGCAGGCAGCGGCTGCACGATCTCGGATCTGAACGCGGACTGTGCTGAGAACGCCAGCAACCACGGGGACTTCGTCAGCTGCGTGGCGCACCAGCTCAACGATCTGAAGACCAGAGGCGTCATCAGCGGTCAGCAGAAGGGCGCCATCCAAAACTGCGCGGCCCAGACGGATATTCCCTAGACTAGAGAGGCTGCGTAAGCACAACTATACGGCGAGACAGCCGTAGTGTAGGAGCGAAGACACACGGTCATTCCGCGGGGGTGGCCGTTTTCTTTTGTGTGGCCGCGTGAACGACCAAGGCACTGCTATGAACAGGCACTTTTATGAACGGCGGCAATGGCACTGACACCTGCAACGGCGGCGCCGGCTCCGGTGACACTCACTCGGCTCGCAAGACTGTAACTGGGGTTCCTGAACGCCATGCTGATTCAGGCATCGGGATAGGAACTCATCAACCAAGAGGATGCATCATGAAGATGGGACACGTAACAGAGCTGTTGTTAGTACTCGTACTGCTGGGGGCGGGTACATCCGTCTACGCTCTGAACGACGAAGGACAGCCAAAGATACACGGACTGACCTACGGCGAGTGGTCTGCGAGGTGGTGGCAGTGGCTTACAGCCATACCCGCCCAGAGGAACCCTTTGGGTAGCAACGGGCAACTCAACTGCAGGATTGGGCAATCGGGTACCAAGTCTGCACCTGTGTTCTTTCTCGCAGGAGCAGGTGGCATCAACCCGCCTTCACCGCCGGTGGTGCGCGAGTGCACCGTCCCCAGAGACAAGGAGATCTTATATCCGCTTTTAAATATCTTCGCTTTCAATGATCCTGCTGATCCCCCGCCGTTCCCTTTCACCGTAGCAGAGAAGCGAGAGTTATTGGATCGCTTGTGGAGCGATGTCTCTGATCCCGTGTTCGGCATCAACGGCGGGGCTTGCAACCTGTTCAGCACCGTGGACGGACGTTCCACCTTACGGGCTAACATTGCCATTGCCAGGACTCAGTCGCCGACCTTCCGCTACGAGGTCATCAGGAACTCTGTCTTTCCGGGTACGCCAGGCGCGGTCGATAACAGAGCAGTTTCAGATGGGTTCTGGGTCATGCTGCGTCTTCCCAGGGGCGACCACACGCTTCACTTTGGGGGCGATTTGTGTGACCTAAGTACGAACGAACCAATTCCCGGTTTTCAGCAAGATGTGACGTACCATTTGCACGTGAGATAAGGTGCTTCACGGATGATTGCTCCACCACGCCTTCAAGTCTGATCTCCGCCTACTTGCGTTATGAGCAGATCGGTGGGTACGCGGGCAAGCTCGCCGTTGCCATTATTTCTACGCTGAACTTGCTCCAGATGTTCAGCGCGGCCTTCAGGACCGCCGCGCAGGGCCTAAAAACTGATTGACTATCGAGAATACCGGTGATTTATCAGCCGCCCGCGAGTCTTCCAGATTCGCCTAAATGGATACGCGGGAAACAAGGGATTTGCTCATCCGGAACTCTGGTAATCGCGTCACGTGGGCTCTCGTGATGGACGTTTCAGTTCGTGCGATGTCGCTCAATCTTATGCCATTGGCCGCGCAAAAGCTCACCTGAACGGGTGATATGGGTATCACCGATAACGCGACGATTTATGGTCAGGCCGAGACTAGACTCACTATTGATGAGGGGCAGCAACGAGTCGCCCGGAGGACGCTCGGTAAAGCGGGAAAAGGCTGACGGGATTAGGGGTGCGCCTGATTCTCCTCGCCACTCTACTGAGCCTTGAATAATGGGTGAACTTTTTTGGTGTGCATTGGTCCGATCCTTTAGGCGCTACACTGGAGGGGTCGATGAAGCAGGTTACCAAGCAGCAAGCACTGGAACGCCGCCGCCTGCGGGCGGGGCGTTGGTTGCTCAAAGGGGTAAAGCAAGCCGAGGTCGCACGACGGTTGGAGGTGCGGCCTTCTGCGGTCAGCGCCTGGGCGAAACGACTACGCGGGGGCGGACTCAGCGCATTGAAGAGCACGGCGGCGCTCGGCCGCCCGGTGGGGT
>JBOIDC010000021.1:5000-52452 GCA_050740315.1 Gammaproteobacteria bacterium
TACACGCCAGAGGGTCGAAGTGTACGCCGGCCGTTTTTGCGCACCCCGGTGGATGTCGCCCGCATCAGTTCTCACTTTGATCTTAACCGCAGGCATCCGATCCTGAACACGATCCGCGCGCATCGCGGCGTCGATTATGCAGCGCCAACCGGAACGCCAATAAAGGCAACCGGCGATGGGGTAGTGGAAGATCGGGGTTATATCAGCGGCTACGGGAATACGATCATCCTGCGTCATGGCAGCACTTATACAACGCTATATGGCCACATGTCGGCATTCGCCAGCAATACCTCGGTTGGGCGGCGGGTGCAACAAGGGCAGACGATAGGCTATATCGGCTCAACAGGCCTCGCGACCGGTCCTCACCTGCACTACGAATTCCGCATAAATGGCGTACATCACAATCCATTGACAGTCGCCCTGCCTGCGGCAGAACCGTTGCCCGCAGCGGAAATGGCGCGGTTCCAGAACGCCACGGCCACACTCCAAGCGCGGCTAGACAATTACGTGCAGGAAAGAATCGCGATGAAATAGCGTGGCCGGCGTCCCCTCCGGCTCAAAAGAGATATCTGCTGGCCTTCTAATCAGGCCGAAAAAGATGATCCGCAGCCGCAGGTGGTCGTGGCATTCGGGTTACGAATCACGAACTGCGCGCCTTCAAGACCCTCGGTGTAATCGATCTCCGCGCCGACCAGGTACTGAAAACTCATAGGATCGATCAGTAATGTCACACCGGCTTTCTCGACATGCGTGTCACCCTCCTGAATATTCTCGTCGAACGTGAACCCATACTGAAATCCTGAGCAGCCGCCCCCGCTGATAAATACGCGCAGCTTGAGCTTGTCGTTGCTCTCCTCCTCGATCAGCTCTTTTACCTTTCGGGCTGCGGCATCGGTAAAATTAACGGGCGCCGGTATAACGGAGGCCGCCGGATCAACCACGTCATGTTCAACGGTATTCATGAAGGTACCTCTATTAAGTGCTCGAAATGTAAACCGCGTTCTATTTCAATATATTGAATGACTGCGCGGCGCGCTAGATGGTTCAGCTTTAAATTACGGCAGCAACGCAATTTCCATCAGGCCCAGCGTCTCATCCAGATCAAACATTAGATTCATATTTTGTACCGCCTGCCCCGCGGCACCCTTGACCAAATTATCGATAACCGAAAGCACTAAAGCCATATCGCCACCGCCCGGCCGATGCACCGCAATCCTGCATTGGTTTGAGCCGCGCACGCTACGCGTCTCTGGATGACTGCCCGCAGGCAGGACGTCAACGAAAGGCTCGCCGGCATAGCGCTGCTGAAAAATTTCTTGCAGATCAACTTCCTCCGCGCGCAGCCTCGCATACAAAGTGGCGTGGATACCACGGATCATGGGCGCCAGGTGAGGAACAAAGGTTACTGCCACATCCTTGCCCGCACTACGCGCCAGTATCTGCGTGATTTCCGGCAAATGCCGATGGCCATTGGCGCCATAAGCCTTAAAGTTGTCGCCCACCTCGCAGAAAAGGCTGCCAACCCGCGCCTCGCGGCCAGCGCCGCTGACACCGGACTTGACGTCGGCGATCAAGTGATCCAAGTCGACGAGCTGTGCCTCGATCAATGGCAGAAAGCCGAGCGCCACTGCGGTCGGGTAGCAACCGGGATTGGCGACCAGCCGCGCCGCGCGGATCGCATCGCGATTGGCTTCCGGCAAACCATACACCGCTTGTTGCAGCAATTGCGGGCACGAGTGCGGACGACCATACCATTGTTCCCATAAATCGGGATCTTTCAAACGAAAATCAGCAGCCAGATCAATTACTTTCGCGCCAGCATCAAGCAAAGCTGGCGCCTGTTCCATGGCGGCACCAGTGGGCGTCGCTAAAAATACCACGTCACACTTCGCCAGCGCTTCAATGGCGGGCTCCACAAATAATAAATCGGTGTAGCCACGTAAGCTTGGAAACAGGTCTTCTATGCGGCTTCCGGCGGCGCTCCTAGAAGTAACTGCGACAAGCGTTACCTGTGGATGCATCAGCAGCAAACGCGCGAGCTCGACGCCGGTGTAACCGGTCGCCCCGACAATACCCGCCTTGATCACCGTAAAACCTCTTCATGTTCAAATACGTTGAAAACACCCGTCATTAAATAGCCTTAGCACAGTGCCTCGATTGACGGTAGTAAATCACAGACTATTTGCTTAACGCACTATTGACAATCATTCTCATTGATATTACAAACAGCTTTAAGAATTCATAGACGAGCCGACACCATGTATGTCTGTCTCTGCAACGCAGTCACCGACCATCAGATCCGCGCTGAAATCCGCCAAGGGGCTTGCACGCTGCACGAACTACGTAAGCGTCTGGGTGTCGCAAATCATTGCGGCCGCTGCGGCCAGTGCGCACGCGCTATTTTAACCGAACATGCGATGGATGAGGCGCAGCAAGGTGTGATCATTGAAACAGACGCGATGCTGCCGGCCCAAGCGTAAGCGGTCCGAGTCTATCGCCCCCGCGGAATCCCTCCAGCACACCATACCGCAATATAAATCGCTCTTATTTGCTTTCCTAATAGCTAAGTTAATCAACAACTTAGCTTGAATGACTAAACCTCCGATGCTACATTGTGGTCGTGCAAGCCAGCGGCTCGCATGCATGACGTTGCCGCTTACCATATTCCCGGCTCGGAGGAAACCACATGAAAGGCGATGCGAAAGTTATTCAGTACCTTAATCAGGCGCTTGTAAATGAACTGACGGCGATAAATCAGTACTTTTTGCACGCGCGCATGTACAAAGACTGGGGTTTGGAGAAGTTGAACGAGAAGGAATATGGCGAGTCCGTTGACGAAATGAAACATGCTGACAAGCTTATTCAACGGATTTTGTTTCTCGAGGGTTTGCCGAATTTGCAGGACCTCGGCAAACTCAAGATCGGCGAACGCCCGATCGAGATGATCGAATGTGACCTGCAGCTTGAGCGTGAAGCGGTGCCCGTTCTGCGGGAAGCGATCGCCTATTGCGAATCCGTCAGCGATTTTGTCTCCAGAGAGCTGTTTCAGTACATACTCGATAACGAAGAGGAGCACATCGATTGGCTGGAAACGCAGCTTGACTTGATCGGCCGCGTCGGCATCGAAAACTACCTGCAATCGATGATGTAAGCTCGGCGAGAAGCACCCGCTCGCGCGTCGCGCTTGTAGCGCGCTCGCGCCTCATCTTGCACCGCAACTCAGGTCGCGCCCGATGCTGTGGGTAAAAGCTTTGCACGTCATCTTCATGGTGACCTGGTTCGCCGGACTCTTCTATCTGCCGCGTCTGTTCGTCTATCACGCCTTGAGCGACGACAATGTGAGCCACCGTCGCTTCGTCACCATGGAGCGCAAGCTGTTCTGGGGCATCATGACGCCGGGCGCGGCTGCCACCATCGGCTTCGGGTTGTGGATGTTGATCGCCAACTGGCCGCTATACGCATCCGCGACCTGGATGCACGCTAAACTCGGGCTGGCCGCCGGGCTGGTGGTTTATCATGTCTGGTGTGGGAAACTAGCCATTGACTTCAAGCACGGGCGCAATGCGCATACGCATGTCTGGTATCGCTGGTTCAATGAAATTCCTGTGATTTTCCTCGCCAGTATCACCATACTGGCCATCGTCAAACCCGCATAAACTCCTTTTTTCGGCGTCTCTTCATCGAGGCTAATGCGATGCATTCGCGCATATTATTGACTATCGTTCGTACTATTGCTTTTGTGTGAAAACAGCTTCATTATCAACAACCACTTCGGCATAGCCAGCACTCGGCGTTCTTTCGGGTTAGCCAGCCAAGCACTGAATCGGCAGTTTCAGGGGGGTGCTTTATGAAGAGAACGCTCAGATCCAGCCTCATCTCCGGCTTGACCGCCCTGCTTTGCGCCTGCGGCGGAGACGGAGACGACAACGCTGGACTTCCTGGCGATGACGGGGCGCCCGCAGGAAGTTACGCGTTTGACAGCCGCTTTATAGAAGGTGCAAGCAGCGTGGCTTATGCGGGCCAAACCTTTCGGCACCTGCTGATCGCTGACCTGACCGCGTACATGGAGGCTATAGAGGAAGGTCAGGACGGCTTCGGCGGTCCCGCAAACGATCCACAGGTAATACGCGATAACCTGAACTTTTATTATCGCTTTTCCGCCGCGGGCGAAAACGCGCCCTACCTGCTCGAGACCACGCCGCCGGCGACGCCGGGGCCAACCTACGCCATGGTCTCCTCGGCGACCACCTTGAGTGAAAAAATCGCGGGCAACGATAACCCGTTGCGCCGGGGCGAACTCAAGGGATGGGCCACCGGCCTGACAACGCAGACGCCGGAGGGCCTGGTTGAATACTGGTTCGATGTGATCGCCGACAATGCCACCGACAACATCCCCAACCCCGGCAACATCCCAACCGTGACCGCTACGGGGCTGGACCTGCGGCAGCTCGTACAAAAATTTCTGCTCGGCGCAGTGGCATATTCGCAGGGTGCGGAGGACTATCTGAATTCCGACGAGGGATTGCGCGCCCAGAACAACGCGCAAGAGGATGGCACGGAGCCGTTTACAACGCTGGAGCATCACTGGGACGAGGGCTTTGGCTATTATGGCGCCGCGCGTGACTTCAATAATCTGAGCGACGAACAGATCGCCGAGGATATCGCCAACGACACCAACGGCGACGGCGTGATCGATCTCTATTCCGAATACAACTGGGGACATTCACAGAATTCCGCGAAACGCGATCTGGGCAGCAGTCCAGCCGCGCGCACCGATTTCACGAAGGGCGCGTTCGACGCGCTGGTCGCGGGGCGCACAATCATTGCCCGGGCGGATGGCCCCCTGACCACCGCAGAATTCACGGCGCTGGAAGCGCAGCGCGACATCGCGCTCGAGAACTGGGAGAAGTCAATTTCCGCCACCGTCGTGCACTATATCAACGACACGCTCAAGGCCATGAACGACCCGGCATACGATGCCAGCACGGGTAGCACCGGCAACCTGACGGATCTGGCCAAGGTCTGGGGTGAGCTGAAGGGATTTGCCTTGAGCCTGCAATTCAGCCCTTACGCGCTACTGTCCGACGCGGATTTTGACCAGGTTCATGAACTGCTGGGCGACGCGCCGGTGCTGGCTGACGGCAGCCAGAACGGCCAGGACTACGAAGGTTCGCCCGATTGCCCCTGTGGCGGGGCCGCCGAACGGGTGGAAGGCTACCGCAACGCCTTGCGCGAGGCGCGCGCGATCGTCGCCCAGGCGTACGCGTTCGCGCCCGCCAATGTCGGCGACGCGAACGGTGAAAACGGCTGGTAGCCTCTGGCGCGTATCAGCATGACAGTTATAAGGCGGGCCCGGTCTGCCTGAACAAACCGTTTGTTGAAAAGGAGAAGCCCGCGATGCGAATCTCAGGTTCAACGTCGAGTTCCACGACCGCGCGAGCGCTGACCGCCGCCGCGTGGGTCGGCGTTCTGGCGATGCTTGCCTGGGGCCCCGGGGTCGGCAACGTACACGCCGCGCCCGGCGCTTTCAGCCGCAACGCGTTGCTCGCCAGTATCGGCCGAAATGTAATGCTGCCAACCTATAATCGATTCAACTTGAGCGCCGCACGGCTCGGCGGGGCGCTCAACGCCTACTGCACCGCGGCCAAAACCAGGTTCGCTAGCGCTAATCCCACCGCCGCGCGCCTAGCGTGGCGGGCGGCCATGAACCAATGGCAAATCGCGGAGATGTTTCAGTTCGGCCCCGTGGCCATGAACGGCGGCGTTATTCGCAACAACATCTATTCATGGCCGCTCGAAAACACCTGTTCGGTCGACCAGAACGTGGTCAATTTCGAAAACAACCGTAATCCGGATGGCAGTACGCCGTTCAGCATCAACGCGACGACCGTGGATTCGCGGGGGCTGCCGGCCATCGGCTACCTGCTGTTCGCCGTCGGCAAAAACCATACCTGCCCCGTACAAGTCGCCGTAACGCGGGGATGGAACCAGCGCCCCCTAGCGGCGCGTGAGGCGGCGCGCTGCGAGTATGCGATCGCCGCGGCTCGCCACGTCAAGGCCAACGCCCAGGCGCTTGTCAACGCCTGGGCGCCAGGTCGGGGCAACTATCTGCGCGACCTGGCGACCGCCGGCCAGCCCGGCAGCAGCTTCCCGTCCGCGCACGCGGCCATCAACGAAGTGTCCGACGCCATGTTTTATCTCGAGAACGAAGTCAAGGAGATGAAGCTGGGCGAACCGCTGGGCAAGTTCGACAACAACTGCGGGCCGGGCGAGATCTGTCCCGAAGAACTCGAGTCGCTAAAGGACCGCACCAACAACGGCAGGCTGGACGCGCTTATTTACAACAGCGGTCACGCCAAGCAGATGCTGCGCCAGAATTTCATCGCTTTTCAGCAAGGCTTTCACGGCGGCGCTCCGGGCAATCCCTTGGCGATCGGCTTCGACGACTTTCTCGCGTCGCTGGGTCAGAGGGTATTTGCGAATCAGATGGCCGCACAACTGCGGGCGCTGGTGGCTTCGGTCGACAGCATCGACGGCACCTTGAACGCAGCGTTGGCGACCGATTTCAGGGCCGTCGACGATGTCTACGAGCTAAGGTTGCAGCCAATCAGCATTAGACTGCGAAACCAGTTCCTGAGCATTCTAGGTCTCGAAGCGCCGGCCTCGTCGGCGTCCGATACCGACTGAACGGCAGGCAGGCTCACTTGGCGAGACTGGAACAAGCCGCCATGCCGGGCGCCCACGGCGTCTACCGTTGACCGGCGGTTTTGATTACTGAAAGCAGTCGTCAGCCCGCGCCGAATCTCCGATGAATCCGACAAGCGCCGCGGCCCCGCCGCCCCGACATGGGTATCGGCTGATGCGCGCCCTTTATCAACCCTTCGATATCGCCTCGCTGGCGGTATTTCGAATTCTGTTCGGACTGATGATGTTCGCCGGTACGCTGCGCTTCATGCACAACGGCTGGGTGGACAAACTCTACGTCGAGCCCGGTTTCTTCTTCAAATACTGGGGCTTCGAGTGGGTGCAAGTATGGCCGGACTGGGGGGTTCATCTTCATTTCGGTGCACTGGCGATGCTGGCGCTGTTCATCGCGATCGGGTTTCTTTACCGCGCCAGCATCCTGCTGTTCTTCCTCGGCTTCGCCTACGCCGAGTTGATGGACGTCTCCAATTACCTCAACCACTATTATTTTATCGCACTGCTCAGCTTCCTGATGATCTTCATGCCGTTGCACCGGGCGTGGTCGGTGGACGCATGGCTGAGACCCCAAATCAAATCCGAGAGCCTGCCGGCCTGGAACACCTATTTACTTCGTTTTCAGGTGGGCGTCCTTTATTTTTACGCCGGCATCGCCAAGCTGGAGTCCGACTGGCTGCTCTACGCGCAGCCGTTGAAC
Source organism: Gammaproteobacteria bacterium (assembly GCA_050740315.1). Lineage (GTDB taxonomy): Bacteria > Pseudomonadota > Gammaproteobacteria > JACCYU01 > JACCYU01 > JACCYU01. The sequence continues at coordinate 12,400 of JBOIDC010000021.1, forward strand.
ATCTGGCTCACGGCCAGAGGCGAGATCCCGCTGATCGGCCCGTGGCTGGACGAACTATGGGTGCATTACGCGATGAGCTGGGGCGCGTTTCTGTTCGACACCTTCATCATCGCGTTCATGCTGAACAAGCGCACGCGTCCGGTTGCGTTCTGCGTCATTGTGATGTTTCACTTCATGACGCACGTGTTTTTCAACATCGGCATGTTCCCGATTATCATGGTCGTGTCGGTGTTGGTATTTTTCTCGCCCGGCTGGCCGCGCAAATGGATGCCGAACAACACGCCGTCGCAACCGCGGCGTTGTATTCAGGCGCCAGCGCTGACCTGGCCGCGCCGCGCGATGATCACCGCGGTGGCCGCATACTGCGCCTTCCAGTTTATGTTTCCGCTGCGCCACCTTTTGTATCCCGGCACCGTGCTGTGGAACGAAGAAGGCATGCGCTATTCCTGGAAAGTCATGCTGCGGGAGAAGACCGGCATGGTGACTTACCATCTGCGCGATCCGCATACGGGGCGGGAGTGGTTGGTGAGTCCTCGCGAGTACCTGAATAGTTATCAGGACCGCGAATTCGCTACCCAGCCCGATCTGATCTTGCAGCTCGCCCATCACATCGCCAGCGATTACGAGCGCAGCGGCTTTGATGACGTGCAAGTTAGAGCAGAGGCCAGGGTATCCCTCAACGGCCGAGCGCCGCGCTTGTTGATCGATCCGCACGTCAATCTTGCCGCCCAGACCGATGGCTTCGCGCCCAAATCCTGGATCACGGATGCGCCCCGTGAGCCGCCGCTGCAACTGATTCCGCCCAACACGCTCACCTACCAGTGGAGCGCGCGATGACGCGTTACGACCAGGCCCGCCTCATCCTGTTCGACGGGGAATGCACGCTGTGCAACCGCTCCGTTCGATTCGTGCTCGAACACGAGCGCCGCCCGCGATTCAAGTTTGCGAGCCTGCAGTCGCGCGTTGGGCAAGTGCTGCTCGAGCGGCACCGCCTGCCGCGCGACAGCTTCGAAAGCTTTGTGCTGATCGAGAACAACCGTGCGCACCTGAAGTCCAGCGCCGCGTTGCGCGTGGCTAGGCAACTGCGCGCACCGTGGCCGCTGTTGTCGCTGTTCCTGTTCGTGCCGCGCTCGTTGCGCGATGGCGTATACGACTTTATCGGCGCGCGCCGTTTTCGCTGGTTCGGCAGGACGGATTACTGCTGGTCTAACTCCGCCGCGTGGCGCTCCCGTTTTATCGATAGCGACTAGCGACGGGCATTTCCCCGCGCTCATATCTTATCCATCCCGCTTGCGGCCATGATCCACATCGCCAATCGTGTTCTATTGGGTTTCGTTTTTTCCGTCTGGCTCGGGGGCGTCAGCAGCGCGCAAGACGACAAATCCATCAGGCTGGACACGATCACCATCATCGGCGATCGAGAGGCGGTGCTGACCGCGCCCGGCGCCGCGCATGTCATCGACGAGGAGGAGCTGCAGAAATTCAAGTACGACGACGTGCATCGCGTGCTTGCCAGCGTTCCGGGCGTCTACATCCGCGAGGAGGATGGTTACGGCCTGCGGCCAAACATCGGCATACGCGGCGCGAACTCGGATCGCAGCAGCAAGGTCACCCTGATGGAGGACGGCATATTGCTGGCGCCGGCGCCCTACGCCGCCCCGGCCGCCTATTATTTCCCCACGTTCGAACGTATCACCTCGGTGGAGGTCTTCAAGGGCCCGGCCTCCATCAAGCACGGACCTTATACCGTCGGCGGCGCGATCAATCTGATCACTCGGCCCATCCCCTCAGATTCCAGCGGCGGAGTCGACCTGGAAGCGGGCCAGGAGGATTTCGGCAAGCTGCACGGCTATTACGGCAACAGCGGCGAACGGTTCGGCATGCTGGTCGAGGGCGTTCACCTGGAAAGCAGCGGCTTCAAAGACCTGGACGGCGGCGGCGACACGGGTTTCGACAAGAACGACGCGATGGTCAAGGCGCGCGTCAATTCGGATCCGGGCGATGCCGTTTATCAGGAGCTGGAGCTGAAGCTGGGCTACGCCGACGAGGTATCGAATGAAACCTATCTGGGACTCACCGACGAGGACTTCACGAATACGCCCTATCGCCGTTATGCGGCCAGTCAGCTCGATCGCATGGAGTGGGACCACCAACAGTATCAATTGAGTCACTACATCAACTTCGGGGCCAACTACGAGCTGACCACCACGCTTTACCGGAACGAGTTCGATCGCATCTGGGGCAAGCTCAACGGCTTCGATAACGATTTGACCTTGAACGAAATCTTCGCGAACCCGGCCTCCGGCACCAACGCGATTTTCATCGATGTTCTGCGGGGCGAGCGGGATTCCTTGAGTGATCCCGAGACACTGATCATCGGCACGAACGACCGCCAGTTTTATTCCCAAGGCGTTCAGCTGGCCGGAAAGTGGTGGCCGACGATCGGCGCGGTCGAGCATAACGTGGAAGTGGGATTACGCTACCACGAGGACGAAATCGTTCGCCTGCACACCGAGGATGGCTTTTTGATGAGGAGCGGCCGCCTGGTGAGCGATGGCGGTGGCGCCGACGTTACCGCCGATGAAACCGGTTCGGCCGAGGCCATTGCCGCCTATGTGCACGATGAATTCACCCTGGGCAAATTTACGTTGAGCGGCGGCGTGCGTACCGAGTTGATCGATACCGAACTGGACGACCGGCTGCGGGGCTCGACGACCGGCAATTCGACCGACGTGGTGCTGCCCGGGGCCGGCGTGTTCTATCAAATGACGCCTTCCTTCGGGCTGCTGGCGGGCATACACAGAGGCTTCGCACCCAATGCGCCGGGCGAAGCCGATGAAGCCGACCCGGAGGAAAGCATCAATTACGAGGCCGGCTTTCGCTTTTCGCAGGACACTTGGCGCGGCGAAGTGATCGGCTTCTACAATGATTATTCCAATCTGCTCGGCCGCTGCACCTTCTCGAGCGGCTGCGCGGAAGCGCAGCTGGACGAGGAATTCGACGGTGGCGAGGTCGAAATCCTCGGCGCGGAGGCCACACTTGGCTACGAATTTTCGGCCGACAACGGCCTGCGCTTCCCCGTGAGCCTCGTGTACACGTACACCGACGCCGAGTTCCAGAACACTTTCGAGTCGGATTTTTCCCAGTTCGGCGGCGATGATGGAATCGTTGATGCGGGCGACAAGCTGCCTTATCTGCCCGAACACCAGGCCGCTTTGCGGCTCGGCGTCAACGGCAGCAACTGGGAGGCCAATCTTTCTGCCAAATACACAGGAGAGATGCGCGATTCAGCCAGCCAGGGCAGCGTACCGGATGTGGAATTGACCGATCCTCAGACTATTGTCGATCTCGCGGGCAGTTACAACATCACCGCGAACGGCCAGGTATACGCCGGCGCTCTGAACATCTTCGATGAGGCGGACATCGTCTCACGCCGGCCGTTCGGAGCACGGCCCGGCAGGCCGCGTCAATTCACCATAGGTTACAAGTACGAGTTCTAGCGAGGACCAGCCAGCTTGCCGTGGATTGACCACAAACGACGGCGATCAGCAAACTTAACCCTTCACGACTTACCTGCCCTCACCAGCCCGCCGAGACCGGCGTCGATGAGGGCGTTGTTCAGCAACTCACGGATCCGATCCGGCTCCTGAAGATCAAGGGCTTCGTCGAAAAAGGCCCTGGCGTCCGCGCGGCTGAAGCTGCGTACCACCCACTTCACCCGCGGCAGGCTCGCAAGGCTGACGCTCAAGCTGTCGATCTCCATGCCCAGCAACAGAATAATACTGGCCGGATCGCCCGCCATCTCGCCGCAAATGCTCACGGGCCTGCCCACCTTGTGCGCGCCGATGACGATTTCGCGCAGCGCACGCAATACCGCCGGATGCAAGGCGTGATACAAGTCGGCCACGCGCGAGTTGTTGCGGTCCACGGCCAGCAGATACTGCACTAGATCGTTGGTGCCGACGCTCAAGAAATCCACACGCTGGGCCAGAGGCCCGGCCAGATATACCGCGGAAGGTACTTCGACCATCACACCCACTTTGGGCATCGCAACGGCCACCCCCTCGTCACTCAGTTCCTGGCCGGCGCGCTGCAACAGTCGAAGCGACTCGTCGACTTCACTGACCGAAGTCACCATGGGCAGCAGCACCTGCAGATTATTGAGCCCCTCGTTCGCGCGCAGCATGGCGCGCAGCTGGGTCAGAAAGATCTCCGGGTGATCCAGCATGATGCGGATCCCGCGCCAGCCCAGAAACGGGTTGTCCTCCTTGACCGGGAAATACGACAGCATCTTGTCGCCACCCACATCCAGGGTGCGCAAGGTCGCCGGGCGCGGCGCCACTGATTCCAGTACCTGCCGATAGACGCGGAATTGCTCGTCTTCGCTGGGAAACTGTTCGCGGATCATGAACGGAAACTCGGTGCGGTAAAGCCCGATCCCGTCCGCGTGCCGCTGGGTGGCGGTGTCGATATCCGCAAGCAGGCCACTGTTCAGGAAAATGGGCATGCGCACGCCATCCTTGGTGACCGCGGGCTGTTCCGCAAACTCGGTGAGTCCGGCCGCGAACTCGCGCTCCTCACGCGCCAGGCGCTCGAATTCCCTGCGCACCTGCTCGCTAGGCTGGATAAACACGCGGCCGGCGTAGCCATCCACGATCACCTCACGACCATCCAGCCGTCCCGCAGGCAGATCGGCCACGCCCATCACGGCCGGAATGCCAAGCGCGCGCGCAAGAATCGCGACATGCGATGAACTCGAGCCGCCTTCGGAGACCACACCCGCCAGCCGCTCGTGCGGAATTTCGGCCAATTCGACGACCCCGACATTGGCGCCCATCAGCACGATATGCTCGGGCTGGCGCGGTTCGCAGGTGTTGTGGCTTTGCTGAAGATGCACCAGGATGCGCCGCCCGAGGTCCCAGATATCGTCGGCGCGTTCGCTCAAATACGCATCGTCCATGTCCGCGAACTTGCGCACGATTTCACGGATGGTATCGCGCAGCGCCCCCTGCGCCCAGCTGCCGCCATGAATGCGCGCGATGGTTGGATCGACCAGATAGTCGCTGCCCAGCATCATCACGTAGGCATCGAACAGCACCCGCTCCTCGGCGGGTAACACGCTGCCCATACGCTCCTTGACCTGCAGCATCTCCTGCTGCACGCGCAACACGCAGTCGCGGAATAAAGCCTCCTCGCGTGCCGCATCATCCGGCGTGCGATCCGGCACCGCCTCCAGATCGGCGTGCGCATACGCGACTACTGCGGTGCCGATCGCCACCCCAGGGGCACCAGAGATGCCCCTGATCAAGACATCGACCTCGCTCGCGCTTCCCCTCAAAGCGCTGATCTCTCCGCTTACTTCGGCATGGCTGATGGCGCCCGACAACTGCGCGGCCAGCGTGATCAGAAAAGAGGCATCATCGTCGTCGAACCGCCGTATCGCGCGCGCCTGCACGACCACCACCCCCAGCAACTGGCGATGGTGAACGATAGGCACCCCCAGAAACGCGTGGTAACGCTCCTCGCCCGTCTCCGGAAAATACTTGAACCGCGGATGGTTGGCGGCGTCATCCAGATTCACCGATTCGGCGCGCTCCGCCACCAGACCTACCAGGCCCTCGCTGAAGTTCAGTCTAACCCGCCGTTTCGACTCGGGATTGAGCCCCTCGGTGGCCATCAGCACCAGCTCCGCCTTGCCGGGCGTGGCCAGATATACTGAACAAACGTCAACCGACAGCGCCTGTTTGACCCTCAGCACGATGATATCCAGCGCCTGCGCGAGATTAACCGCGTCGTTTACTTCCTGGATGATATGCCGCAAGGTGCTGAGCATGGTGATGATTTATCGATGTCTGCCGCGGCACGCGCCGGAGCCGGTTAAATCTGCGTCAAAGTGTTCGGCCGTCACCGGCAGCGGGGAGCCGCGGCGGCCGGGTCGCATCCAGCGGATAAAGATATGGATCAATCCTCCACCGCTGACTTGCTTGCGCCTTCGGTATCACGCGGGCTGGCTTGCCCCCCGACACCGAACAGCAGCGGCGCCAGTTCGCTCAACGCCCGCCGATAGACATCACGCTTGAAAAACACCACAGTGTTCATGGGATGCCAGTATTCCACCCACCGCCAGCTATCGAATTCCGGCTTGACCGAGCGATCCAGCTTGACGCAACCCTCGTTCCCGATCAGGCGCAGGATAAACCAGACCTGCTTTTGCCCGATGCAATAGGGCAGCGAGCGGCGACGAACGAGATAGCTGGGCAGTTCGTAGCGCAGCCAGTCGCGGGTGCAACCCATGACTCTGACGTGCTCAGGCAGCAACCCCGTCTCTTCCCACAGTTCGCGGAACATGGCCTGCCGTGGCGTTTCGTGACTGAGAATGCCGCCTTGTGGAAATTGCCACGCGTCCTGTCCAACGCGCTTGCACCACAGTACGGCCCCCTCCAGGTTGCTCAGAATGATGCCGACATTGGCTCTATATCCATCCGCATCAATCACTTGTCGTTTTCTCTTCACACATCTGATTTTTATTGTTCCACAACACCCGCTGTTCAGCAATGAAGCTGCCCATCAGGTGTTCAAGGCGGCGATCGGTGTAAGCGCTCGCCGGATGCCTCTTATGTAAGTATAGTGCGGCGTTTGCGATTGGCGGTAAGCATTTTGCCCATGCTGAATTTGTGAGGGGTTTGTGAGTCTGGCCATATTCGATCTGGATAACACCTTGCTGGCCGGCGACAGCGATTATGAGTGGGGCCGTTTCCTGGTGGATCAGGGCGTGGTCCAGGCAGCCACCTACGAACAGGAAAACCGTCGCTTCTATGCCCAGTACAAGGCTGGCACGCTAGATATCCATGAATTCGCACGGTTCGCTTATCAGCCGCTGGCGGCGAATCCCTTGGACGCACTTTACCGCTGGCGGGCGAGCTTTGTCGAAGAGCGCATCGCGCCCATCATTTTGCCGCGCGGGCGCGCGCTGATTCAGCAGCATCGCGCGCAAGGGCATGTGCCCGTGATCATCACGTCCACCAATCGATTCGTGACCGAACCGATCGCACGCGCCCTGGAGGTGGATCACCTGCTCGCCAGCGAGCCCGAATTCAGGCAGGGGCGGTATACCGGCGCACTGGACGGCGTGCCCTGTTTTCGCGAGGGCAAGATCACGCGCCTGCGCGAGTGGCTGGCGCAGACGGGCTACGACCTGAACGACAGCTGGTTTTACAGCGACTCGCACAATGACATCCCGCTGCTGGAGCGCGTCTCGCATCCGGTGGCCGTGGATGCGGACGAGATGCTGGCCCGGCACGCCAGCGAACGCGGCTGGCCGCTGATCTCGCTACGCGATCCGCACGCGGAACCAACGTCCATTCACAGGTAAGCCCGACATTTGGTTGTAATTGCTGACGCCGCGCCCGAAGAAAACTCAGAAGTCATAGCCGAACGCGTTCTTGAATCGCCCTGCGAACTCATCTTGAGTGAAGCGATGATTTTGCGTGCCGTACTGCTCGATCTTGATCGCGCCCAGCAGCGCCGCCACCCGACCGGTGGTCTGCCAGTCGAAATCGTTCATCAAGCCGTACAGCAGACCCGCGCGATAGGCATCGCCGCAGCCGGTGGGATCTTTGGCACCCAGTGTCGGCGCCGCCGGAATCTCAATGTGACCACCATCGGTGTAAACGCGCGATCCTTGAGCGCCGCGCGTGACGATAACGGCCCGCACCCGCTCGGCCAGTTGCGCAAGCGACAGGCCGGTGCGTTCCTGCATCAGCTGGGATTCGTAGTCGTTGAGCGCCAGCCAGCTCGCCTGCTTCGCAAAGCGTGACAAATCCTTGCCGTCGAACATCGGCATGCCCTGGCCGGGATCGAAGATAAACGGGATGCCAGCGTCGGCGAACTGCTCGGCGTGCTGCAGCATGCCATCGCGACCGTCCGGCGACACGATGCCGATGGTGATGCCCGCGTCCGCCGGAACCTTGTTCACGTGCGAGTGATTCATCGCGCCCGGATGAAACGCCGTGATCTGATTATCGTCCAGATCCGTGGTGATGTACGCCTGCGCAGTGTAGGCGTCGTCGATCTGCGTGATACCTTCGCTGTCGATGCCGCACGCATCCATCCAGCCGCGATAGACATCGAAATCGCGGCCGACCGTGCCCATGGGCCTGCCGTCGCCGCCCAGTAATTTCAAATTATACGCGATGTTGCCCGCGCAACCGCCGTATTCGCGGCGCATCTCCGGCACCAGAAAAGAAACGTTCAGGATGTGCACCTGCTCCGGCAGAATGTGATTCTTGAACCGGTCGGGAAATACCATGATGGTGTCGAACGCGAGCGAGCCGCAGATCAATGCTGACATGAGATACCTTTGAAATTACGTAGAATCGGGCATCCTAAAGCATGCCTGCCGCAGTCTCAACGACCGGCAATCCCGTCACGGCGAGGCGCAAAATATTTTTCCTGGAAGCCACTTTGATGACTGATAATGACGCGATGACCCTGCGCGACGAACTGGTGCGGTATTACCGCTGGTTGCGACATTACGGATACAACGATTCCCACAGCGGCAATGCTTCGGTACGCGACGGCGACACCGTCTGGGTCACGCCTACCGGCGCTTGCGCGGATACGCTGCAAGCGGGTCAGTTGGTCGCCTGCGATATCCATGGCGCGTGCGGGCAAGGCGCCTCACTGGATGCGCCGCTGCACGTGCACGTCTATCAGCAGAATCCGCAGGCGCGCGCGGTGCTGCACAGTCACGGGCCTTACAGTGTGGCGTTAACGCTGGATGGCGGGGATTTCACGCCGGTGGACTTCGAAGGGCAGTTATATTTCCGCAAGGTGCCGGTGATCACGATCCCGTATGCGGACTACCTGCGCGACGCGCCCCTGCGGGTCGCCGCCATATTGGCCGGGCATCCCGTCGGAATCGTGCGCGGCCATGGCGTTTACGCCTGCGGCGCAAGCCTGGACCTCGCGTATAAATGGACCAGCTCACTGGAGCAATCCGCCAAGACGGCGTTCATCGCCCGTCAGGCGGGGACGATTAATAAGGCTTCTGGGATGAGCTGAGACGAGATCCGTAGAAGCGGTACTGTGTCGTCACAAAGACCACGCTACGCCAGGTTAAATCTCCTCCATCTCGAAGTCGTCCTTGGTCGCGCCGCATTCCGGGCACATCCAGGTCTCCGGCACGTCCTTCCAGCGCGTGCCAGGCGGAATGCCGTCTTCCGGCCAGCCTTGCGCCTCGTCATAGATAAATCCGCACACCGTGCACATGTAAGTCTTGTAGTCTTCCACCGATAGCACCTTGAGATTGAGCGGCATGGGGCGCGGCCCGCTGCCGCGAATGGGAACGTTGGTAGTGTTAAGATAAAACCTGTTGTATCGCAGGAGTCCGCAATCGATGACAGACGCGCGAGCGCAGCCTCCGGTCGTACTCGTGTTGGCCGGCCTGGACCCAACCGGCGGGGCGGGGCTGCAGGCCGATATCGAGGCTATCGCCAGCATGGGTTCGCACGCCGCGCCGGTCGTCACGGCGGTTACGGTGCAGGATACTAGCAACGTCGTCGGCTTCACGCCATTGGAAGCCGCGCTGGTCGTGCAACAGGCGCGCGCCGTGCTGGAGGATATCCCCGTGGCCGCGATCAAGATCGGCATGACGGGCAGCGTGGAAATCATCGAGGCGATCCACACCCTGCTGACCGAGTATCCCGATCTACCGGTGGTGCTGGATCCCGTGCTGGTCGCCGGCGGCGGCGGCGCGCTCGCCGAGCAGTCCGCGGCGGCCGCGATCAATTCGCTGCTGCTGCCGCAGGCGACGATCGCCACGCCGAATCGGTCGGAGGCCCGCGCGCTGGCCCCGGAAGGCGACACGCTCGAAGCCTGCGCAATGGCGCTGCTCGCGCATGGCGCGAAGTATGTGCTCATCACCGGCGGTGACAGCGACAGCGAAGACGTGGTCAACGTGCTGTACGGCAACAATCGCGCGCTTGAAAGCTATCGATGGGAACGCCTGCCCAGTCGTTATCACGGCTCCGGGTGCACCCTGGCCGCGGCGCTCGCCGGCCTGCTCGCGCAGGGCAATGAGCCGTTCACCGCCATCCGCAAGGCGCAGGACTATACCTGGCAGGCGCTGAAAAACGGTTATCGTATCGGCAAAGGCCAGCACATCCCGCAGAGGTTTTTCTGGGCGCAGCGGTGATCGACAGCTCGTGGCCCCGGCGGCCGGGCATGCGTTATCCAAACATACCATGTGGACTTTACGCGGTTACCGATCCGCGTACCGGCGCGGTCGAAGACCTGATCGCACGTGTTGAACAGGCCATCAAGGGCGGCGCGCGGATGATTCAATACCGCGACAAGCTTGCGACGGCAGCGCAGCGGCGCGAGCGCGCGGCGGCGCTGGTCGATTTTTGCGGCCGCTATCGCGTTCCGCTGATCATCAATGACGACGTCGAGCTGACCTGCGCGATTGGCGCGAACGGCGTGCATCTGGGCAGGCACGACATGTCGATCGCGGCGGCGCGCGCCGCGTTGGGTAAAGGCGCGATCATTGGCGCCTCTTGTTACAATGATTTGCTGCGGGCCGAGCAGGCATGCCAGGCAGGTGCTGATTATGTCGCTTTCGGCAGTTTTTTTCCGTCGCCAAGCAAGCCGGATGCGGTCACCGCGAATCTGGCCTTACTGGGGCGCGCGCGCGCGGCGCTCGCCATTCCCGTGTGTGCGATCGGTGGCGTTACAGCCGCCAACGCAGCGCCGCTGATCCGCGCGGGCGCGGACCTGGTGGCGGTAATCAGCGGCGTATTCGGACGAGCCGATCCCGAGTCGGCCGCGCGCGAGATCGCCGCCCTGTTCCATCAATAAGCTGGCATTGACAATGGCAAATCGAGCAAACCTCTTTGCGCAGGCGCAGCAACGCATTCCGGGAGGCGTCAATTCGCCGGTGCGCGCGTTCTGCGGCCTGGGGCTGGACCCGCCGTTCATCGAACGCGCCGCCGGCGCGTATCTGTTCGATACAGACGGCAGGCGTTACATCGACTATGTCGGCTCGTGGGGGCCCATGATCGTCGGCCACGCGCATCCGGCAGTCGTCGAAGCGGTGCGTGATGCCGCTTCGCGGGGCTTGAGTTTCGGCGCGCCCACCGAGATCGAAACTGCCCTGGCGGAGCGCGTCTGCGCATTGATGCCGTCGATCGAGATGCTGCGCCTGGTCAATTCCGGCACCGAGGCGACCATGAGCGCGATCCGGCTGGCGCGCGCGGCGACCGGCCGCGAGCGGATCGTCAAGTTCGAGGGCTGTTATCATGGGCATGCCGATTCGCTGCTGGTCAAGGCCGGCTCCGGCGCGCTCACCGTGGGCGTGCCGGACTCGCCGGGCGTGCCTGGCGCACTGGCGAGGCTGACCACCACGCTCGCCTACAACGATCTCGCGCAGGTGCGCGAGACGTTCGAACAGGACGGTAAAAACATCGCCTGCGTGATCGTCGAGCCGGTGACCGGCAACATGAACTGCGTGCTGCCGGAGGCCGGGTTCCTCGAAGGCCTGCGCGACGTATGCGACGCGTACGGGGCCTTGCTGATCTTCGACGAGGTCATGACCGGCTTCCGCGTGGGCCTGGGCGGCGCGCAAGCCTATTACGGCGTCAATCCCGATCTCACCACCCTCGGCAAGGTCATCGGCGGGGGCATGCCGGTCGGAGCGTTCGGCGGCCGGCGGGACATCATGGAACAACTCGCGCCGCTGGGGCCCGTTTACCAGGCCGGCACCTTGTCAGGCAATCCCATAGCCATGACGGCCGGACTCAAGACCCTGGAATTGATTTCGGCGCCGGGCTTTTTTGAGGACCTGGCCGATAAAACAGGCGCGCTGGTGGACACCTTGCTGGATGAAGCCACCGCCGCGGGCATTCCAATGACGGCCAACCGTCTGGGCGGCATGTTCGGATTCTTCTTCACCGACGCCGGGCAGATCACGCGTTACGAGCAGGTCATCGCCTGCGACCGGGATCGGTTCAAGGCGTTTTTCCGCGGCATGCTGGAGCAAGGCGTTTATCTGGCGCCGTCGCCGTTCGAAGCGGGCTTCATGTCCAGCGCGCACAGTGAAGACGATATTCAGGCGACCTTGGCCGCCGCCGGCGACGTGCTCAGGTCGCTTTAGCAATACCGTTCGCGCTTGCTACAGCCAGCCGCGCTTTTTGAAAAGCGTAAATGGAATTACGGCCGAGATGATCATCAGCAGCACGGCCAGCGGGTAACCGAAGGTCCAGTGCAGTTCGGGCATGAACGCGAAGTTCATGCCGTAAATGCTGGCCACCAGGGTGGGCGGCAGAAACATGACCGCCGCCACCGAAAAGATCTTGATGATATCGGTCTGCTCGATGTTGACCATGCCTAAGGTCGCCGACAGAAGAAAATTTGCCTTGCCCGACAGGAATGCCGCGTGGCTGGTGAGCGAGCGGACATCGTAGTCCAGGACTTCGAGCAGGCCGTGGAGTTTACGAAAATTCTGCTTGTCTTTGGCCTGCCCCAGAAAGGACAGCAGGCGCGCCAGGGTCACCAGGCTCTCGCTGATTTTCGAGGTGATGTCGCCGTTGCGGCCGATGCGGCGCAAGGCTTCCTGCAGACCGCCCGCACGTCGCCTGGGTCCGCCGCTGCCGTTATGGCTGAAGATTTCCAGCGACACCGCGTCCAGATCGCCGCCCGCGCGCTCCAGCAGGTCGGCGATGCGATCCACGATCGCGTCCAGTAAGCCGAGCATCACCAGCTCGCCGCTGGCCGTAGCGCGCGGCCGACGCTGCTGCTGCGAGACGAACATGGAGAACGAGCGCAGCGCCGCGTAACGCACCGTAACCAGACGCTGGCCCGCCAGCACGAACGTTACGGCCGTGGTCTCGGGGCGCGGGGTGTCGGCCTGCGCGATCAAGGTCGCGGTCATGAACATCGCATCCTTTTCGCGGTACAGACGACTGGAGATCTCGATTTCTTCCAGTTCTTCGCGAGTCGGGACATCCAGCCGCAGCGCCTGCTCCACGGCCCGCTCTTCCTCTTGTGTGGGCTGGAACATGTCGATCCACACGGCGTCGTCCGGCAGCGGTTCGTGCGGCGCGTGAACGGCTTGTCGCAGGCATCGATCCGATAATGTGTACACGAAAAGCATGACGCCCTCCCAAAGCGCTGCCGCGTACGGTTGGCCAGCGCGCAGTCAGCGCTCGATTAATCCAGAATCGCGGCCCCGCGTGGCCGAACGCGTCGCGCGACAAGATGAAGTTTGTTATCCCGATAAGTAATGCATGCTCGACAGCGCGGCGCGCAGCTGGGCCAGGCGCGCATGCGGATCGTCGGTCTCCAGCAATTGCTGCTTGATCGCCAGTTCCAGCGGCAGCAGCTCGGCCAGACGTCCCGCCACCCAGCCCGACTGATCGTAATGCGCGGGCAGTTTGTCGTAGGGCGGCCCGACCTCCGCGATGAGCTGGCGCAGCAACGCGCTCAAGGGCGCGAACTCGGCCGGCAACGGTTGCGCGGCCTCGTCGGGCAGGCATTCCGCGTCGCCAACCATCAGATGATCGCTGCGCACTCGCGACGCCAGTACGCGAATCCGGCCGGTCGCCTGCGCGGTCACCCCCAGCAACCCGTCCGGCAACGTCGTCCAGTCCACGATCTTGCACAAGCTGCCGAGCGGATGGATGCGTGCATGACGGTCGGTCTCCCAGCCGCTTTTGAGCAGACATATCCCGAAGCCCGTGTCGGTGCGAAGGCAGGCGCTCACCATGTCCAGATAACGCGGCTCGAAGATGCGCAAGGGCAGCACGCCGCCCGGAAACACGACCGTATTGAGCGGGAATAGCGGCACTTCCATCATGCCGGATCTTCCGCGTCCACGCCCCACCGCGGCAACAGCGTGTGCTCGATCCCCATGTGATCGAGCACACGTGCGACGATGAAATCGACCAGGCCTTCGATCTGTTGCGGACGATGGTAAAAGCCCGGATTGGCCGGCATGATGACCGCGCCCATGCGCGCCAGGGTGAGCATGTTTTGCAGATGAATTTCGGACAGCGGCGTTTCGCGCACCACCAGAATCAGTTTCCTGTGCTCCTTCAGCATCACGTCGGCCGCGCGCTCCAGAAGCGAGCGACTGGCGCCACACGCCACCGCCGCCAGCGTACCGGTGGTGCAGGGGCATATCGCCATCGCGTCCGGCGCGCCCGAGCCGCTGGCGACCGGCGCGGTCCACTGGTCCTGTCCGAAGACTTCCATTTGCCCGTGCGCGGCGTGAAAGCGTTCGGTCAGGAATCGCTGGATTTCCGCGGCACGGCCCGGCAGTTTCAGGTTCGATTCCAGACCGATCACCATCTGTCCCGGCCTGGAAATCATCAGATACACGCGCACCTTGGCCGCAACCAGGCATTCCAGCAAACGCAGCGCGTACGCGATACCCGAGGCTCCGGTGATGGCCAGCGCAATCGTCTTGCTGTAGCGCGGCATCGAGCGATCAGCGATCAGGCACGCATGCGTGCATCGGACAGACACGCCAGCGAGCCGTATGACTTGTTACCTGCGCGCCCATGCCCGCCTCAGCCCGCTCGCGCGGCCAGCGCGTCGGCGAGCCGCGTATGCAGCCCGCCGAAGCCGCCGTTGCTCATGATCAGGCAGTGGTCTCCGGCCGTCAGCTCCGTGTCCAGCAGCGCCACGATCGCCTCCACGGAGCCCAGCACGCGCGCCTTCGCGCCCAGCGGCGCTACCGTCTCGCACACAGACCAGTCGATCTCCGGCGGCTGGTACACGAGCACACGATCGGCGGCGGCCAGCGACTCGCTCAAGGTCTCGTTGTGCACGCCCATGCGCATGGTGTTGGAGCGCGGCTCCAGCACGGCCACCAGGCGCGCGTCGCCGATGCGCGCGCGCAAAGCGGAAAGCGTCGCGCGGATGGCGGTGGGATGATGGGCGAAGTCATCGTACAGCGTCACCCCCCCGAACCGGCCGCGCATCTCCAGCCGGCGCTTGACGCCCTTGAACCTCGCCAGCGCCTCGATGCCTTGCGCTACCGGCACGCCGGCGTGGTGCGCGGCGGCGACCGCCGCCACGGCGTTGGCGACGTTATGCGCGCCGCATTGCGTCCACGTCGCGCGCATGGGCGGATGATGGTCGTGCGTGAGATCGAAGCGCGCGCCATCGCCGGTGATGAGCCGCGCCCGCCAGTCGAATTCCCCGTTCAGCCCGAAGGTCTCGCGTCGCGTCCAGCAACCCATGTCAAGTGTCGCCCGCAGATGGTCGTCCTCACCGTTGCACACAATCAAACCCTCGCCGGGTACGGTGCGAACCAGGTGATGAAACTGGCGTTTGATCGCCGCGAGGTCGTCGAAGATATCGGCGTGATCGAATTCCAGATTGTTGAGCGCCAGGGTACGCGGCCGGTAATGCACGAACTTCGAGCGCTTATCGAAAAACGCGGTGTCGTATTCGTCCGCCTCGACGACGAAGAACGGGCCATCACTCAAGCGCGCGGACACGCCGAAGTTGCCCGGCACGCCGCCGATCAAAAACCCCGGAGCCAGCCCCACGTATTCCAGGATCCACGCGAGAATACTCGCCGTCGTGGTCTTGCCATGCGTGCCGGCCACCGCCATCACCCAGCGCTCACGCAGCACATATTCGCTGAGCCATTGCGGGCCGGATGTAAACGGAATGTCGCGATTGAGCAGATATTCCACCACCGGCTGGCCGCGCGACATCACGTTGCCGACCACCACCATATCGGGCGCCGGCTCCAGGTGGCGTGGATCGTAACCCTCGCACAAGGTAACGCCCGACGACGCCAGCAAGGTGCTCATGGGCGGATAGACGTTGGTATCGGAGCCCGAAACCTTGTGCCCCGCCTGCTGGGCGAGCAGCGCGACCCCGCCCATAAACGTGCCGCACACGCCTAGGATGTGGATGCGCATCAGCTTCTCATCGAGGGGAACAGCGACTCAATCACCACCGAGGTCAGCACGATGTAGCCGAAGCCCACCAGCACGCCGAACGGCCGCCCGGTGGACAGCGCGTGGCGGAAGATGTGCCCATACACCACCAGCAGCCACCCCAGCACCAGCAGGTAGGACAAAAGCGTGAGCGAATTGACGCCCCCCATCTGCACCGACCGGTACAGCGAATAGATCAGCGGCAGGCCCACCGCCCCGATGATCACGCCGGCGCCGGCCAGCGCGATGACCGTCTGCACGTAGCGCTCGGGACGCGCGCGAATCTGCAGCGCGATCTGGGTATAGGCCAGCAATAACAGTATCTCGATGAATCCCTGCAACAGGCTTATGCCAAACCCGTAGACCGGCACGGCGATCAAGGTGGTTATCGCCAGATAGCCGGCAAGGCAAAGCGCCAGCAGCAGCATGGAAGCCGGCAGGTCCTGTGGGTTGGCATCGAGCAGACATAACCGGACAAAGGGTTTGATCAGCGCGTACACGCGGCGAAGGATAGCATGCCAAAACCCCGGACTTACACGGCCGATTGGAATCCGGCGCACGGCGCGCGCGGCGTCCACGCGCTGTTACTCGGCGCCCGGTCTGCGGGTGGTCGCGGCCTTGCCGGCGCTGGCAAAGCCCGTCAAACCGCGCTTGGACGGCGCCGCGAGCCAGGCGCGCAACAGCGCGATTTCCGGGCTGTCCGGCAAGGCATCCAGATCGCGGCCCTGGCGCAACGCGCGAAACGCGGCCTGCAACGTGCGCAAACGTTCGCTGGTGACGCCCGCGCGCCGCAGGCCTACCGTGTTGAGGCGGTAATGCCGTGCCGGCTCGCCGGCCACCAGGCTGAATGGCAGCACGTCCTTGCGCACGCCAGTGTTGCCGCCCACCATCGCCAGGCTGCCGATACGCACGAACTGGTGCACCGGCACCAGACCACCCAGCATCGCGCGATCGCCAATCTGGACGTGGCCGGCCAAGGTCGCCAGATTGGTCAAGGTGACCTTGTCGCCGAGCTGGCAGTCGTGCGCGACGTGGCTGTAGGCCATCAGATAACAGTTCGAGCCGATCGTGGTCGGCTTGTCCGTGCTGGTGGCGCGATGCACGGTTACATGTTCGCGAAAAACGTTGTTGTCAGCGATTTCCAGACCGGTGTCCGAGTCGCGGAAGCTTACGTCCTGCGGCTCGCCCCCCAGCACCGCATGCGCATAAACGCGATTATCGCGGCCCATGCGCACGCCGGAATGTATTACCGCGTGCGCGCCGATGGTGCAGCCCGGACCGATAACGGCGCCCGCCTCAATCATCGCAAAGGCGCCGACCGTCACGTCGTTGCCGAGTTTCGCGCCATCCGCGACGAACGCGGTGGGATGCACGCACTGCATGATCGGAAGTCTTGCGTGCGCCGCGGATTGCTTATGACCGGAGGAAATCCAGCAGCGCCTCGTGAAAGCGACGCGGCGCTTCCAGGTGCGGGATGTGCCCGATATCTTCCAGCTCCACCAGGCTGGCGTTACGCAGCGCCGCGGCGGTCTTCTTCCCCAACTGCGGATATTGGCCCGTGGTCGCCAGCACTTCTGGCGGCAGCTCGCCGCGGCCCAGTGTCGTGCGGTCTTCCTGGCCGATCACCACCAGCGACGGCGTCGCGATCGCGGGAAACTCGTACAGCACGGGCTGGGTATACACCATCTGCGAGGTCAGCGCGGCGGCCCACGCCAGGCGCGGATATTCGCCGCTCAAGGTCCAGCGGTAATGCGCCTGAACATAATCCTCGTATTCGTCCCGCCATTTCGCATAGTAGGTCTTGTGGTAGGCGCGAATGCTGTCTTCGGTATAGCCCAGCATGCCCTGGTAGACTTCCTCCGTAGTCTTGAACGGCACCTTCAGCCGGTAGTCTTCCAGGCCGATGGGGTTTTCCAGCACGAGCTGCGAGGTCATCTCCGGGTACATTAGCGCGAAGCGCGCGGCCAGCATGCCGCCCATCGAGTGCCCTGCGACCACAACCTCGTCAATGCGCAAGTGATCGAGCAGCCTGCGCGTGTTTTGCGCGAGCAGATGAAACGTGTAATAGATATCCGGCTTGGCCGATTTGCCGAAACCGATCTGGTCGGGTACCAGCACCCTGAAGCCGTGCCGGGTCAGAAATCGGATCGTATCGGCCCAGTAGGCGCCGAAGAAGTTTTTGCCGTGCATCAGCACGACCGTTTTGCCGTTGGCCCCGGCGGCGGGTTTCACGTCCATGTACGCCATGCGCAGGCCTTGGCTTTCAATCCGCAGATCCAGGTACTTGACCGGATAAGGGTAGTCGTAGTTTTCCATCGCAATGCCCAGCGGCTGCGGTTCGCGGGCGCGCTCGGCCGCATCGCCGGCAACGCTGGCCGACAGCAGCAACAACCCGCTGAGCAATACGTTCTTAAGCGTCATGCAGATCCTTTTATCGGTCTTGTATCCAGATGACCCGCCGCACTGCGTCGGGCGCCGTTCGAGCGCGCCGCCGTCCCAATAATCGCGCTGGCCCACCGTCAGCCGCGGCGCACCAGTTCCATGAATTCGGCGCGCGTGCGGGTATCTTCGCGAAATTTGCCCAGCATGGCGCTGGTTACGGTGCGGGCGTCCTGCTTCTGCACGCCGCGCATGACCATGCAGAAATGACTGGCCTCCATGACCACCGCCACGCCCTTCGCGCCCAGAGTGGACATGAGCGCGTCGGCGACCTGGCGGCTTAGCCGCTCCTGCACCTGCAGGCGGCGAGAGAAGACATCGATGACGCGCGCGACCTTGCTCAAGCCGATGATCTTGCCGTCCGGCAGATAACCCACGTGCGCATGGCCGGAGAACGGCAGCATGTGATGTTCACACAGTGAGTAGAATTCGATGTCCTTGACCACCACCATGTCCTCGCAGTGCTCATCGAACACGGCCCCGCGCACGACCTCCTCCACGGTCATGCTGTAACCGCTGGTGAGAAAATCCAGCGCCTTGGCCACTCTTTGCGGCGTGCGCTCCAGCCCCTCGCGGGACGGGTCTTCGCCCAGGCGCACCAGCATCTCCTGCACGATGGTTTCGAACCGCGGATCGTAGGTCTCGCCCGGCTCGGCATCCAGGTTGCCGGCATAATGACCGGCGGCCAGTGTCTCCAGTACGCGATCGTTCATAAATCTGGCACGTGCATGTGAAACGAGGACGTCGACCAGGCGCCGCACCGCAAACGATGACGGCCCCGCAGGGCAGACGCGATATCGTAGGATACTACAGGTTGGCGTCGCGACCGAAACTGCGAAACCGTTTGAATGATCGCCTACGCGGTGCGGTCAACGTGCGGCTACGCCCGGGCGACGCGACGGCGGTAGCGGGCCTTGAACTGCTCGATCTCCGCGTCGGTATAGAAGTGCCGGGCGTAGATTGAATCGTATACGGCGTCGATATAAGCATCCGGCAGCACGACTGTCTTCGCAAATTTCTGGTAGACCGCGGCGCAGGCCTTGTTGCCGGTAATGTTCTCGTTGATCAGCTTGAAGTCGGTGAGGCCCAGAAACTCCCCGAACGCCTCGGTGGCGCACCTGCTCAGATCCTCGAGCCTGATCAACAGCAGGTCAGCGCGTTCGCCACTATAGATCTGGTAACCCCGCGAGCGGGGAAAATCCTCCGCGAAGACATCGATGTCAAACACCGGCTGGAGTTCGCGGTGAAACCAGTCGTTCTGCCTGCGGTCGGGTTGGTACCGCTCCAGGAAAATTTTTGTGAGGGCCTCGACGGACAGGGTCTTGTCACGGCAGCGCTGCTCGAAATCGGGGATGATCAGATCAATAAGCTGAAAAAATGAGGAAATCTTCTGTTTCAGCGGATCGCGGATCAAGGTAATGACTTTCCACTTCTTGCCCCGCAAACCTCGCTTGATTTCCTTGCTCAGGTATTGACTTACCACCAGATGCCGGCTGCGCGCGAAATAGGCGCTGGGCGTCAGTTTCAGATCGCTGCATATCTGCCGGTGCCTGCGCTCGATGGCATTGATGAAATGCACGTGAAAGACCGGGCGGCCGAGCTCCGTGTTCAGCAAGGTGCCGTATACGCTGGACGAGCCGACCTTGCCGCGCTGATAGACAATAATCGGCTCCTGCTGCCGTAGATCACCGCGCATGTAAACGAGCTGGTGATGCAGCTGGGTGAGATAATAGCTGCGCTTGACACCGCGAACGAGGACGCTTCTGGCTCTTGCCATCAACCGGGAGGATTTATCGATGCGGCGCTTGCGTTGCGCATGGACTGAACCCGAATCGACGCGGTTTGCTGGCAACCCCATGCAGTCATCTCCTAACGTCAAATCATTGTTGCCGGCAACCTCTCGCGTGGGCAGCGGCGACGCGCGCAACCGGTAGAGTTCGCGATAAGCGCGCTTCAAATTCGATATGAATCGCGGTCCAGGTTTCACGGACGACACATGTGGCTGCTTCAGGCAGTGATGGATAAAGTTCAGTTGGCCGAACTGTACCCAATTGCAACCGACGTGCCAACCGCCGAAAACCCCGGGCGCGCAAGCATGCTACAGATTTCCGGAACTCCTGTTCAAGGGAACCTCTCTCCAAGGGTGCCTGCGGTACATGGAAGTGCCGCCAATTTGACGGCCGTAGGCCGTTGAAAATGAAGGAAAGCGCCAAGTCTATTTCGTAGGCACATAGTTCGCTTTCCGTGCCCTGAAACTCAGGATGGATTTTATTCAGGGCTTCCTTTAGGGTTGTTTAGGTAATGTCCTGTCGCCTGGCGCTGACAGTTTGAACCATCTTGTTGCCGCAATCCGACATTGCTTGAGCCGGCGCTTAAGCCCTTGCTGGAACGCGCCTATGCATTGTAACGCGGGTGTAACAATTATGGTACGGCCGGTTGGGTCACCTGACGATGACAGGCCGCGGCCCGCGGGCGCTATTCCAGTGACTCCAGTTCTCTTATCAGATCCTCGTCCGGCGGCGGATCGCCGTCGTATACGAGAAACTCACGCCGATCCAGAAATGCGTTTCTGATCGCGATATAGCGATCCAGAGCGATTTCGTCCAGCGTTTCTTCCGTACTCAGCAGGTCGGCACGATAATCCACCAAGCGCACGCCGATCAAGCCGATACGCTCCACATCGCCATTCAGATACACCACGGGATCCAGATAGCCGTCGACCACGCGGCCCGGCGTGTCGCGGATGGTGCTGGGCCCCAACAACGGCAGCATCAGATAAGGCCCCGAAGGCACGCCCCAGTATCCCAGGGTCTGGCCGAAATCTTCTTCGTGTTTACCCAGTCCAAAGCGCGAACCAACGTCGAACAGCCCGCCAATCCCCAGGGTCGAGTTGATTGCCAGCCGGCCCACATCGGAGGCCGCGTTCACCACCTTGAGCTGCAGCAGATTGTTGACCGCGACGCCGACGTCCCCCAGATTGGAAAAAAAATTGCTGATCGCGATATTGAACGGTTCCGGCGTATAACGGCGATAACCTCGCGCAACCGGCTTGAGTATCGCGCGATCCAGCGCGTCGTTAAACCTGAAGACCGCGCGATTGTACCGTTCGAGCGGATCCCCTTCGTCAGGCGGACCGCGGGTCGTCGCGCAACCGCATATGACGACACAGGACAACAGCGCCGCAAGGCCGCCGCGCCATCTGGATATCGGGCCATCGTTCATTCAGGCAGATCCCGTCCGTCTATGTGGCGTTACTTGCGTCACCAGCCCGCGGTGAATCGTTAACTCAAGCCGCGCCTGCGCGCCGCTAGCTTAAGGCGCAACGCGTTGAGCTTGATGAACCCGGTCGCATCGGCCTGGTCGTAGGCGCCGGCGTCGTCTTCGAACGTGGCGATGGACTGATCGAACAGGTCATCGGTGTCCGATCTGCGCCCCACCACGGTAACGTTGCCCTTATACAACTTCAGCCGCACCACGCCGTTCACATGGTGTTGCGAGGCGTCGATCATTGCCTGCAACATGCGCCGCTCCGGACTCCACCAGTAGCCGTTGTAGATCAGGCTGGCATAACGCGGCATGAGTTCGTCTTTCAGATGCGCAACCTCCCGGTCCAGGGTGATCGACTCGATGGCGCGGTGCGCGCGCAGCAGGATGGCGCCGCCCGGCGTCTCGTAACAACCGCGCGATTTCATGCCGACGTAGCGGTTCTCGACGATATCGGCGCGGCCCACGCCGTTGGCGCCGCCTGCGCGATTTAGGGTCCGCAACACCTGGGCCGGCGTCATCGGCTCGCCGTCGATCGCGACAACATCGCCGCGCCCGAAGCTCAGTTCAACATACGTCGGTTGCGCCGGCGCCTGCTCGGGCGCTACCGTCCAGCGCCACATGGCTTCCTCGGGTTCCACCCACGGGTCTTCCAGCGGCCCGCCTTCATAGGAAATATGCAGCAGGTTGCCATCCATGGAGTACGGGGATTTCTGCCCGCGCTTCTGCTCGACCGGAATGCCGTGCTGCTGTGCGTACGCCAGCAGCTTTTCGCGCGAATTGAGATCCCATTCGCGCCATGGCGCGATCACCTTGATGCCGGGCTTGAGCGCGTAGGCGCCCAGCTCGAAGCGCACCTGATCGTTGCCCTTGCCGGTCGCCCCGTGCGCGATCGTATCGGCGCCGGTGGCGGCCGCGATCTCCACCAGCCGCTTGGCGATCAGCGGCCGCGCGATGCTGGTGCCGAGCAGATATTCGCCCTCATACAGGGCATTGGCCCGAAACATCGGGAACACGAAATCACGCGCGAATTCCTCGCTCAGGTCCTCGATGAAGATTTCGCGCACCCCCATGGCCTGGGCTTTGGCGCGCGCGGGCTCAATCTCCCCACCCTGTCCGATGTCGGCGGTGAACGTCACCACCTCGCAGTGATATCGTTCGCGCAGCCACTTGAGAATTACCGAGGTATCGAGCCCGCCGGAATAGGCGAGCACGATTTTGTTGATATCAGCCATTAACCGTTCGTCTTTTGCCTGGACGGATTGCCTGTATGGGGCGCGCGGAATTATAACGGCATTTGCCAAACTTCGCTTGGACGGGCTTGAAGCGGTGATCCGCAATCGACAACCGCCGTCCGGCATCGACTAAGGAAAGACGCATGAACAAAAAACCGGAACCACAAGCCGACGCCGCCGCGCCGCCGGAAGAGGCGCTGCGCAGTGTGCATACCAGCAATCTGCCGGCGCTGTTCGAGCAGTTGCAGATCAGCCTGGTTGTCTCCACCTACCAGGCCGGCAAGGTCATTGTCGTACGCAAGGACGGCAACGCGCTCAACACGCACTTCCGCCCCTTTGTGCGTCCGATGGGCATCGCGGCCGATGTCGCGCGCCTGACGATCGGCGGCACCAACACGGTCTGGTATTACCGCAACGTGCCGGCGGTCGCGCCCAAGCTCGAACCCGCGGGCCGGCACGACGCCTGCTATCTCCCGCGGCGCATCCACGTCACCGGCGACATCGATATCCACGAGATGGCCTACGACCGTGACGGCGAGCTGTGGCTGGTCAACACGCGCTTCGGATGCTTGTGCACCCTGGACGCGGAGCACAGCTTTTATCCGCGCTGGCGGCCGCATTTTATCAGCGCGCTCGCGCCGGAAGATCGATGCCACTTAAACGGGCTGGCGATGGTCGACGGGCGGCCGAAATATGTCACCGCGCTGGGCGCGACCGATACCGCCGGCGGCTGGCGCGAGAACAAGGCGGATGGCGGCATTCTGATGGACGTCGACCGCAACGAGGTCTTGTTGCGCGGGCTTTCCATGCCGCATTCGCCGCGCTGGTATCAGAATCAATTGTGGGTGCTGGAATCCGGTTGCGGCCGTCTGGCGGTGGTGAAGCCTCAAACCCGCAGCTGGCGCACGGTCGCGGAGGTGCCCGGCTTCACCCGCGGCATCGATTTCATCGGCCCACTGGCGTTCATCGGACTTTCGCAGGTGCGCGAGTCAGCCACCTTCAGCGGCATTCCGATCGCCGACAAGCTGCAAGAGCGCACCTGCGGCGTCTGGGTGGTGCACATCGAAACCGGCCAGACCGTGGGATTTCTGCGCTTCGAGGCGGGCGTGCAGGAGATCTTTGCCGTGCAGATCCTGCACGGTATCCGGTTTCCTGAAGTGCTGGAGTGGGAAGACGAAAAACTCTCGTATTCCTACGTGGTGCCGGACGAGGCGCTAAAAGATGTCGCGCCGCAAACGTCTGCGACGGCTGGCGATGGCGAAGGCACGCGATAAATATAAAAGCGGCGTGCCCTACCCGATCCTCTGTAGCGTTGTCTTCGCGATCGCGGCCTGGACATCGCCGTTGAACACGGCGTGCCGCGATGCGCAGCAATCTTGCGCGCGCAAGTCTCCCACCTCACACTGGTACAGCCTCAGGCAACACAGCCTCTCGACGGTTCAGCCCTAATCAGAAGATTATCTCGTAATTGGCCCTTTTCCGGCGGTAAGGCAGATCGATCCACGGTGTGGCTCGGCAAGCTGTCGCTTTCTTGACGCGCTACCCAGTTCTTTTCCGACCAAACGCTAAGCTTGTACTCCAGCCGGTAACCGCGCCGGCTTGACCCGACGTCCCGGCCACAGCTGCGCGGCATACTCGCGAGCTGGCCGCGCGTCGAGATGGAACAACCATAGCCGGGTTTTCTCCGAGGGCACGCGCATGAATCGATGCTTTGATGATCAGAAATCCAATCGCCAGCTACTCTTGATCTGGCAGGAACAGATCGCGCTCCTGGCCCGAAGCCCTGCGCGGACAGAACTGCTGCGACATGAAGCGAGCCTGTTGCCGCGGTTTATCCATCACTACGCCCAGCTCAAGACGCTGCCGCGCCGCTCGCGCCGCGGCCTGCAGCGCCAATGCAAACGATCCTTGGCCGGCGTTGCTTTGCTGCTGACGATCGGCGCCCAGCCCGCGCTGGCCGCGACCATCCACGTCGGCGGCACGTGCACCTTGGCGAGAGCGATCGTCTCGGCGAACGCAGACAGAGCCTTCGGCGGCTGCGCGAGCGGCCGCGGAGCAGATACGATAGTGCTGCCAGCCAACAGTACACACTGGCTTTCCGCGATCAACAACACCGCGCCTTACGGCGCCACCGGACTTCCAGTAATTCGCGGAAGCGTTACCATCGCAGGCAACAACAGTACCATACGACGAGACCCCAACGCACCCGCGTTTCGAATTTTTGCGTTAAGCGATTCCAGCAGCCTGTCACTGCAGAATACGACTGTTTCCGGAGGGCTGGCGCGGCGCCAGCGCGGAGGCGCGGTGCTCAGCTACTACGGCACGCTGAACCTGAATAACAGCACAATTACAGGCAATTTCGCGA
The DNA here is from genome assembly GCA_050740315.1 of Gammaproteobacteria bacterium. GTDB lineage: Bacteria > Pseudomonadota > Gammaproteobacteria > JACCYU01 > JACCYU01 > JACCYU01. Next base: position 37,656 of record JBOIDC010000021.1, read on the forward strand.
CTGTTTCAGGAGGCGGGATTTATGCCGAAGGCGGCTACGTTAACGTGGCCAAAAGCACGATCTCCAATAACCGAACCATTGGCCGCGGCGGCGGCGTTACCGGTTACTCTAATGCTTCGGTCCATGTCACCAACAGCACGATTTCCGGCAACGTCGCGCGTAACGGGGGCGGCGCATATGTTGACACGGGCACCACCTTCACGATCAGCAACAGCACCATATCCGGAAACACCGCCTCACGGCAGGGCGGTGGCGCCTACATTGATTTCGATGCGACCCTGAGGCTGCAAAACAGTACAATCACCGGCAATATCGCTTCGCAAGGCGGAGGCTTGTATCTCTGGCGTGACGGCACGTTAAATCTTTCCGCCAGCCTGATAAGCAACAACCGCGCGGCAACGGATGCCGAATTGTTCGTGCTGCCGTCCGATTACCACAGCGGCATCGTCAATGCCGGTAATTACAATGTGATTGGGCACAGCGGCGACGCGAATGCCAGCGGATTTGTGCCCGGCTACAGCGACATCGTGCCGATCAACCCGCCCGCCATGATCCTTGACCCCACGCTCGCGAACAACGGCGGGCCGACGCTAACGCACCCGCTCGTCGCCGGCAGCCCTGCCATTGACGCGATCGTGAACGGCACTTGTCCGAGTCCTGAAGCCGATCAGCGCGGCGTTGCGCGGCCGCAGGACGGCAACGGCGATGGCGGCATGGCCTGCGATATCGGCGCGTTCGAGCTTGCCGCCGCGCCCGTGCAGAAAGTGTTCTGCGCAGGCCTGCCCGCGTCAATCGTGGGGACGGACGGTGACGATCATATCATCGGCACGCCCGGCCGGGACGTGATCCACGGTTTGAACGGCAACGACCGGCTCGCCGGCATTGAGGGCGATGACGTGATCTGCGGCGGCGGCGGTGACGATACCATTTACGGCGGGTCGGGCAACGACAAGCTGCTTGGAGCGCTGGGCAACGATCGTCTCGTAGGACGTGATGGCAACGACGTGTTACTGGGGTCGCTCGGCCTGGACCGGCTGGACGGCGGCGATGGACGCGATCAATGCGACGGCGGCGCACCGGTAACAGGCGACAAGGCCAAGAACTGCGAGAGCGTCAGCAACATTCCCTGAAATCACGCCACCTGGCAAACTTTCAATTAGCACAACGATTGTCCTGGCACAGGGATGTGCCAAATCCAGTCATCGCGGAGCTAGATTCAACATCTTCGGGCACAGCCGCAATGCCGGTGCAATAAATTTCACGCTGGGCACCACAGACATCGTGCTCAAACACTCGCCAGAGTAGTGGGTCCAAGACTCGCGAATAACGGCGCCACCTTTACATCGGCGCCTAGAGGCTCTCGGGCCGCCGTGAATGCCTGCGTGGCGGCGTCCATCCAAGTGCCGCAAGCGCCCGGCCATCAAGCCGGTCCCGGTTAATCCGCTCAGCCGCGCATCCCGCGCATCGTTGTAGCTGCAAGTCTCGAGTGAGCTGCTCGATGCTCGGCACAACGCCGGTGTCAGCGCGCTCACTCTATTTCCCGCCTGTTCCCCCGGCATGCCGCTTCTCGCCAGGGCTATATCCACGCCCATATTGATTCTCTGTAAATTCCACCCGCATCATCAAAAAAACTACGCGACCGCGTAGGGTTTTTCGCATCGATTTGTGATTAATTTCCCAAACTCGCTGAGATGCAGCGAGATCGATGCGTCAATCCTGCCAGGAGGCATAGAAAAATGAACAGTATCGGTCACACCCGCATTACTCCCAAACCGTATTGCCAGCCAGTCGATTGGCGCGATCACTTTGCCGAGGCGTGCCGCAGCCTGCGGCTCGGCCAACAGCCGCTTGTCTCGCAACACACGTTGCTGACTGGTTTTAAGGCGCAGTACAAAACACTCACGGCGTTACCCAGACGACAGCGGCGTTTGATTCAACGGCAGTGGAAGCACTCGCTGGCCGGCGTGGCGCTGCTGTCGGCGCTGGGCGCTCAACCGGCGTTGGCCGCGACCATCAATGTCGGCGGGCAATGCACATTGGCCAGGGCCATCGTGTCCGCCAATAACGATGCCTCGCCTCGCGGATTCTGCACGCCCGGAAGCGGCGCGGACCGGATCGTTCTGCCGCGCAATAGCACGGTGACGCTGACAACGGTCAACAACGTCAGCTTCGGGCCGACGGGCCTTCCCACCATCCGCACCGTCATGACCATCGACGGCAACGGCAGCACCATCCGGCGAGGGGCCAGTGCTCCGGACTTCCGTATCCTGGCCGTCGCGCCATACGGGAATCTGCGCCTGCAGGAAGCCACAATCTCCGGCGGCGTCGCCGCACCCGACGCCACCGGCGACCCCGGCTTCGGCGACGGGGGCGGCCTGTTTATTGCTGAACTTGGTACGGCGACCGTGGTCGCTAGCACGATTTCCGGCAATAAAGCGGCGCGGGCTGGTGGCGGCCTGCACAACTATGCCTATGCTGATCTCACGGTAACCAACAGCACGGTGTCGGGCAATCAGGCCTCCGGTCACGGCGGTGGTGTTTACACCGACGAGGACGCTGGACTCACCATCATCAACAGCACCATTTCCGGCAACCGGTCAGGCGGAAGCGGCGGCGGCGTTGCGAGCAATAACAACACTCTCTACATCATGACGGTCGCTGGAAGCACCATCTCGGGCAACACGGCCGCCAATCATGGTGGCGGCGTGTATGTCGGCTATAACAGCGGTATGCGCATCACCAACAGCACCATCTCGGGCAATAAAGCCACGGATGGCGGCGGCGGGATACGTACGGGTTATAGCGTGAGCGTCTTTCTCGTACACAGCACTGTTACCGGCAATACCGCGGCCTCGGGCGGCGGTGTTTCCAACTATAACAACAGTTTGGTGGAACTGAATCGCAGCTTGATCTCCGGCAACTCCGCCAGCACCGCTAGGGAGGTATATAACAACGCTGTCATCAGGGCCGGTGATTACAATTTGCTCGGGCATGGCGCTTCGACGAATGCACAGGCCTTCGTGAATTTTGCGCCCGGCGGCACCGATATCAACGCCACTTCGGACGGCGATACACCCACGACGCTGAGCGCGATCCTCAACCGAAGCCTCGCCAGCAACGGCGGTACCACGCGAACCCATGCGCTGGTCACCGACAGCCCCGCCATCGATGCGATCAACAACGGCACCTGTCCGCCGCCTGCTGTGGATCAGCGCGGTATATCCAGACCACGCGATGGCGATGGCGACGGCGGCGTTGCCTGCGACATCGGTTCGTTCGAGGTCGCCAGCGCACCGCCGGTGTTTTCCGCCAAATGCCAAGGCGTGGTCGCGACCATCGTCGGTACAGCAAATGACGATTATCTGGTCGGCACGGCCGGGCGCGATGTGATTCAGGGACTGGCGGGCAACGACCGGCTGGTAGGGCTGGAAGGCGATGACCTGATCTGCGGCGGCAAGGACCACGACAATGTCTACGGCGGCCCGGGCAACGACCGGATCTACGGCGAAGTGGGCTCCGATCGGCTGCTGGGTGTGGACGGCAACGACCGCATCTTCGGCGGTTCCGAACGGGACACGATGGACGGCGGCGTCGGCACCGATCGCTGCGACGGCGGACCGCCAGCCACTGGCGACAAAGCCGCTAACTGCGAACGGGTTCTCGGTGTGCCGTAAGGCATGTACGGGTCGTGGCCGGGGTTTCGATCCCCGGCCACCGGATACAACGTCGTTAACAATCTCGCGTTAATAACAATGAGCCTGGTACGGACTCTCCACCGACAGATAGGGAGCTTCACCGCGAATGCTCACCTCTCCCAAACTTACCCGTCCGCGGGCGAAGGAGAACTTGTATTCGCAGCGGTCAGCTCAGCCAGCGCGCCGGATCCTCGATGTTCTGCTTGAGCGTGCTCAAAAACTGCGCGGCATCGACCCCGTTGATAACGCGATGATCGGCGGTGAGCGTCAAGGGCAGACCTTCACTGCCTGCCGCCGCGACGGCAAGGATGGCGCCCAGGCCCGGCGTAGGAATCGCGTCGAACTGCGCGACCCCGTACATGCCCAGATTCGAAATCTGAAATGTCGCGTTGCTGTACTCCTCCTGGCGCAGCCGCCGTTGCCGCGCCCGCTCCACCAGCGCTTTCCACTCCGCGTTCAGTTCGATCAGATCGCGCGAATGGCAGCCGCGCAGCACCGGTGTGACCAGGCCCCCGGTTTCGGTCGCGACCGCCATGCCGATATCCACGTGGTCCCGCTCGACGATCCGATCGACCGGCTGGTAACACCAGTTGATGGTCGGGTGGCTTGTGATCGTGACCGCGCAGGCCTTTGCGATCGCAACTGTCACCGAGACGCCGAGCCGCTTTGCCTCGTTCAGCAGCGCGTCGGGCCGCACCAGCACGGTGGCGTTGAATGTGGGCATGGTCAGCGCGGCGGTCATCTTGTGGCTGAGCGCGCGCTCCATCGCCGACATGGGCCTGCCCTCGCCCGCCACCTGCACCTCGGGCATTTCATAAGGCGACGGCAGCGGCGTGATTCTATCGGGGCGCTGCAGCGGCTGCGCCTGCAAGACATCGGCCGCGGCGACCATGCGCGCCGGACCGGTGCCGGTCACGGCGTTGAGATTGATCCCTCGCTCTGCGGCGAGCTTGCGCGCGTAGGGGCTGGCGTGTTTGTTTGCCGGCCGCGGCGCGGGCCGTCTATCGCTGTGCGCCGGCGGCGCACCGTCGCCCGCCGCCGGGTGGCTTACGGCTTCCAGATGGCGCGGCGCACGATCCGCTGCGTGGATTTCGGATGGCGCTTGCGCGGCTCGCTGTTGCGTGTCCGCGGACGCGGTGCTGTCGGCAGCGTCAGCCTGAACGTCTTCCGGCGTGGCGGCGATATAGCCGATCGGCTCGCCTACCGGCACCACGTCGTTGATCGCCGCGAGCGGGCCGGAAAGATAGCCCGCACGGAACACCTCCACGTCCATGATCGCCTTGTCGGTTTCGATGGTGGCGACGATGTCGCCCCGTTCGAGCTTGTCGCCAGGATTTTTCTCCCAGCTGACGACCACGCCCTCGGTCATGGTGTCCGAAAGCTGCGGCATCTTGATCGCGTGCGGATCGGCCATGTTTGTCTCCCCGGTCATTGCCAATGATCGGCGCGATCGCTCGTGGCCGCAAGGCAAGCAACGGCGATCAACGTCCAGCCATTCGTCAAACGTCAGGCGTGTGCCCGATCAGTTACCACGAGCTACCAATCGCAATGAGCTTATCTCCATAACCGAATGTTATCAGCATCATCGCCCGGCGAGGCGGGCGCGACAAGCAATACAGCGAGTTTCAACCAGGAGCCAAGGAAATGAACAGGAAAACCATTTTGTTGACCACGTTCGCCACACTATGTGTGTTGTGCCCGCAGATATCCAACGCCGCGAAGGTGCTCGAATATCTCTTCAAAGACCCGTCCGCGACCCGTGCCACAGATACCAGTGGCAAGAATCTGCACGGCGTGTTTACCGGCAGCGATATCCATATCGATTTCAGCCTTTCGGGACACGGTTACGGCGCCGCCATGAACGGCGTCGATGATTTCATCAACGTCGGCGACGCGAATCCGCTCGACGTAAAACGGTACACGCTGATGGCCTGGATTAAGTACTCCCCCACCGGCGAGCGCAACGCCGAGATCATGGAGAAAGCCGCAGCGTACTGGCTGAACATCCGCATGGATACGCGCATGGTCCGGGCAGGCGGCTTTTTCGGCAAGACGTGCAAATGGATTTTCACCGACAGCCCCGTCACGGTGCCCGAAAATACCTGGACGCATGTGGCCAGCACCTACAACGGCACGCGGCTCGCGATCTACGTTAACGGCCAGCTGGCGAAAACCGCCAAAGCGCCTGACGGCGCGTGCGTAAACAAAAACCCACTGACGGTCGGCGCCAAGCACGTCCCGTCCAACGATGTGACGGCGAATTTCGTCAACGGCACGATGGACGATGTGCGCGTGTTCAATAGCGCCCTGACCGCGGCGCAGATTCAGGAGTTTATGCTGCGGCCTTGAGTGGAGCGATGCGGTTTGAGCTGCCGGATCGGCCGGAAGACTCGCTATCGACCAGCGCCAGCGGGGTCCATCTCGTGAGCGTGAGCAAGATTACGCTCAGTGTGGCGGCACCGCCGCGCGTTCCGCTCTACGCGATCCAAGAGCGGCTGGGGGGGCTGTTAGCGCCATTTTCGTATCTGACACTGGACAGCACGGATCTTCTGCCATTCCCGCCAGACGAGAGCAAGGCGTCGTCAAGCTGCCCCGCCGGCCGCCGCCACCACTCTGTTGCGACCGGAATCCTTGGCGAGATACAGCGCCGAATCGGCGGCTTTCATCAGAGCGGCAGGCGTATCGCCGTCCGCAGGATAGTTTGCGACCCCTAGCGAGATGGTGACTCCCGCCAGGCTCTTCCCTTTGTAAACGAATTCGTGCCGCTCGGTCGCTTCGCGCATGGATTCCGCCCGCCCGGCGGCGGCGTCCTTGGATACCCCCGGCATGACCAGCGCCAGTTCCTCGCCGCCAAAGCGGCAGGCCACATCTTCTACCCGCAGTTTCGAGCGCACGAGCTCGGCGATGCTCACCAGTACGAAGTCGCCGGCATCGTGCCCGTGGGTATCGTTGTATTTCTTGAAGTGGTCGATGTCGACCATGATCACACCCAGTTCCTGGCCAGACCGCTTGCATCTCGACAATTCACGGACCAGGGTTTCATCGAGGTAGCGTCTGTTGAATAGCTGGGTCAGCGGATCCCGCACCGACCGGCTGCGAAGCGCTTCGCGCAGTTTGAGGCTGACCAGCGCCATGGCCAGATTGTCCGCCGCCATCGACACGAGGCGGGCTCGAGATTCCATGGACTTCCGCAATAGGCCCGCGTTGTCCCTGGCGTTTCCAGCGCCGAGCATTACGGAGAGCACGCCGATCATCTCGCCCTGTGCGATCGCCGGGGCGCAGACGTAAGCTTGATCAGGGCTCTTGGTGACATGGTTGCAGACGATCGCGTCCGCCGACCCATCGACCACATGCACCCTGCCTTGCCGCAGGGCCCAACAGTCGTCGGGGGAAATCACGGTCGTTGCGGAATCCTCCGCATTGCCCCACCGCGCCACCGCTTCGACCGCGCTGTGATTTTCATCGAACAGATACAGCGCTCCCGAGTAATCGGCGAAGATCTTCCGTGCGTAATGCTCGACAATGGAGTGGGTTTCCTGCAGGGAGCGGCATACCTGCAAGTAAGAATTCAGCTCGTTGATAAGCTGCATCTCCTGACTGTGCTGCGTCAGCTCCAGTTGCGAGAGGCGCAACTGGTTTTCGTGGTTCTTGCGGTCGGTGATGTCGGTGGAGGAGCCGATGAATCCGGCAAATTTCCCTTCCTTATTGATGTAGGGCTCACCGGTGTCGTGCACGTACCGGACCTGACCATCAGCCCGGCGCAGGCGGTACTCCATCTCGAACGATCGATGCGACTGAAAGGCCTCCTCGAAGATCTTCAGGCTCCGTTCCAGGTCATCGGGATGCAAGGCCGTGACCCAGGCATCGCCGCTCACGTGTTTGCTCGTAGAAGCGCCCACAAACTTCTTCCATTTCGAGTTGGTGAAGACGACCTTCCCTTCCGCATTGGCCAGCCACAGCATTACCGGCGCATCTTCGGCGACGATCTGGAAATCGGTATCGCGTGCCACTGATTGACGGTCGGAATCCGGACGGTCGCTTGCTGGCTTATTGGCGTCATTGTCCATGGACTGGCTCCCCAACGAAGGCAAACAGCTGGATAAGGAATTTATTCGATGCTTTGAAGCATCGCTTTTGTGATTATTAGACTCCAAGGGCAAATGGCTTGCAATGATGCGCCGCGATCTGGAGAGATCGCGCCTACGGTTCTTTACCAAGCATCTTGATGACTGCCTTGACCACGTCGTTCGCGTTCGGGATCGCGGCCAGTTCCAGGCTGTGGTTGTAGGGCATCGGCACGTTTTTGGCCGACACGCGCACGGGCGGCGCGTCCAGTTCGAAGAAGCATTCCTCGTTGATGATCGCCATCACCTCGGCGCCGACGCCTACCATCGGCTCGGCCTCTTCGGCGATCAGCGCGCGGTGGGTCTTGCTGACCGAACGCGCGATGCCTTCCCGGTCGAGCGGTGACAAGGCGTAGAGGTCGATGACCTCCGCCTCGATGCCGTGTTTGTCCGCCATGGTCTTCGCCGCCTCCAGGCACCAGTGCACCGAGATGCTGTAACCGAACAGGCTGACGTCGCGACCCTCGCGCGCGACCTCGCTGCCTTCGAGCGGATGGAAAAACTCGTCGTCCGGCACCTCGCCCTTGATGTTGTACATGCGCTCGTGCTCACTGATGAACACGGGATCGTTGCAGCGCACAGCGGACTTGAGCAGACCATAGGCCTGCCTGGGATTGGATGGGCTCACCACGCGCAGGCCCGCGATGCCCATGAACACCTTTTCCATGCGCGCGGAGTGCTGCGAGCCGAGTTGATGCGCGGTGCCACCAGGCGAGCGAACCACGATGGGCGCGGTGAGCTGTCCGCCGGACATGTAGCGCACCTTGGCGGAGCTGTTGACGATCTGATCCAGCGCCAGCCACGCGAAGTTGACCGACATGATCTCGATGATCGGCCGCACGCCCAGAAATGAGGCGCCTATCCCCAAGCCCGTGAAACTGTTCTCTGAGATCGGCGTATCGATCACGCGCGCGGCGCCGTATTTCGCGTACAGGCCTTGCGTGGCCTTGTAGGTGCCGCCGGCGACGCCGATGTCCTCGCCCATGCAGATCACGAGCGGATCGCGCGCCATTTCCTCGTCGTGCGCGCGGCGGATCGCCTCCCAGATCATCATCTGCGCCACAGCTAAGGCCCTCCGCGCACCCAGGGGTCATTCTCGGCCAGGACATATTTTTCCAGCTCCGCCACATCCGGCTCGGGCGACTCCTCCGCGAATGGGATGATCTCGGTCTCGATACGCTCCAGGATCTCGTCATCCAGCGCCTTGTAATCCTCAATGGTAAGTTCGCCCGTTTGGATCAACCGGTCGCGCAGCAGGATCACGGGATCGCGGCGGCTCCAGCGGCGCTCTTCGTCCTTCTGACGATAAACATTGGAATCGGACATCGAATGCCCGCGATAGCGGTAGGTTAATAACTCCAGGAAATATGGCGCGCGCTGATCGCGCACATGATTGACCGCGATTGTCGCTGCCTCGAACACCGCCTCGACATCCTGGCCGTCGGCCTGTGCGGCGGGAAAGTTATAGCCACACACACGCTTGTACTGATCGATGACCGCGGTGGAGCGGTCGATGCGCGTGCCGATGCCGTAGAGATTGTTTTCGCACACGTACAGCACCGGCAGCTTCCACAAGCCCACCATATTCAGGGTCTCGTGAAAAGTGCCCTGATTGTTGGCCGCGTCACCCAGGAAACCCACGACGATTTCCTCCGCGCCTTTCAGTTGCAGCGCCTTGGCCATGCCGGCCGCCAGCGGGAACGGCCCGCCGACCAGCGCGTAACCGCCCATGAAACGGCGCTCGACGTCGAAGATATGCATGGAGCCGCCGCGCCCGTGGCTGGCGCCGGTCTCCTTGCCGTACAGTTCGGCCATGATGGCCTTGGGATCGACGCCGCACTTAAGCGCGTGCACGTGATCGCGGTAGCTGGTGATGACGTAATCGAAGCCTGGTCGCGCCGCCTCCATCACGCCATGCACACAGGCCTCCTGGCCGGGATACAAGTGCAGAAAGCCGCCGATCTTGCGCTCGACGTACGCCTCGTAGCAGCGCTCCTCGAAGCGCCGCGCGAACAGCATCTCGCGCAGCAGACGGCGCCGGACTTCGATGGTCAGTGACATGGACTGTTGTGGCAAACGAACATGAATGATCCCGGCTGATTTTCGGTCTTATACGCCTATCACTTTTCGCAGCCGTCCGCGAGCTATGCAATGCAGGCCGCTTCTCGGACGCGCGGCCCATGGAGCGCGGACTCAAGGCATCATAATCGTGTTTTAGGGCGAGCGGGTCAAACCGAACAGGCACTGCCCGCGACGTCCTCGTTATAATGATCATAGAACAACCACGCCGATACGCATTCCACGTCCATGAAACTGACCCTCACCAAGCCCGACGACTGGCACCTGCACGTGCGCGATGGCGACGCGCTGGCTTCCGTATTGCCGCACACGGCAAAGCGCTTCGCCCGCGCGATCATCATGCCCAACCTCAAGCCGCCCGTCACCACCGTCGCCATGGCGCGGGAATATCGCGCGAGAATGCTTGCCGCCTTGCCCGACGGCGCCGCGTTCGAACCACTGATGACCTTGTACCTGACCGAGAACACCACCACCGACGAGATCGCGCGCGCGGCCGGCAGCGGCATCGTGCACGGCGTGAAGCTCTATCCGGCAGGCGCCACCACGCACTCGGAGGCCGGTGTGCGGAACGTTGAGCGCGTTTATCCCGTGATCGAGGCCATGCAACGGCACAACCTGGTGCTGCAGGTGCATGGCGAAGTGGTCGATCCCGATATCGACATCTTCGACCGCGAGCCGGTGTTTATCGAGCGCGTACTGGTGCCGTTGCACGCGCGCTATCCCGAATTGAAGATCGTACTCGAACACATCACCACCGCCGACGCGGCGCAATTCGTGGCCGACGCCGGCGCCACCGTGGCCGCCACCATCACTCCGCAACATTTACTTTACAACCGCAATGCGCTGTTCGCCGGCGGCTTGCGGCCGCATCATTATTGTCTGCCGGTGCTCAAGCGCGAATCTCACCGGCAGGCAATCATCGCGGCTGCGACCGGCGGCAATCCGAAGTTTTTTCTGGGCACCGACAGTGCGCCGCACGCAAAAGGCGCCAAAGAGTCGGCCTGCGGTTGCGCCGGCATCTACACTGCGCACGCGGCGCTGGAACTTTATGCCGAAGCCTTCCGAGCGGCCGGCGCGCTGGGCAGACTCGAGGGCTTTGCGAGCCGCTTCGGCCCCGCGTTTTACGGCCTACCGGTCAATGCCGATACGATTGCTCTGGCGCAGCACGTCTGGCAAGTGCCCGCGGTATACCCGTTCGGCCGCGACATGCTGGTGCCGCTGCGCGCCGGCGAAACCGTGCACTGGCGGCTGGCGGAATCGTAGGCATAGTGGCAGCGGCTTCGCATTGACCGCACCGTTCCGGTAAGCTGTGCCGATGGTTGATGAACTGGAAAGCGTGCCGCTGGGCAAACGATTTCGCGGATTCATGCCGGTGGTGGTCGATCTGGAGACCGGCGGTTTCAACGCGCGTACCGATGCGTTGCTGGAGATCGCCGCGGTGCTGCTGCGCTGTGACGCGCGAGGCATGATACATCGCGACAGCACCGTCTCGGCCCACGTGCAGCCGTTCGAAGGCGCGAATCTGGAACCGGCCTCGCTGGAGATCATCGGCATCGATCCGTGGCACCCGTTGCGCATCGCCGTCCCCGAAGAAGACGCGCTGCGGCAAATCTTTAAGGAAGTTCGCCGCTCCGTGCGCGACAACGGCTGCCAGCGCGCGATTCTGGTCGGCCACAACGCGCATTTCGATCTCGGTTTTCTGAACGCGGCGATCGCGCGCACCGGCCTCAAGAACAGCCCTTTTCACCCGTTCAGCAGCCTGGATACGGTGACCTTGGGCGCGGTCGCCTACGGCCAGACCGTGCTGGCGCGCATCGCACAGGCGGCCGGTATTCCGTGGGACAAGGGGGAGGCGCACTCGGCGATTTACGACGCGGAGAAGACCGCCGAGCTGTTTTGCAGAATCGTCAATCGCTGGCGGGAACTGGAGTCGCTCGCGGAGGCGAAAGCGGCGGGCTATGCGGACAAGCGCGCGTGCGAAGACTGGCTCGCGACGCCGCACGAGGGATAGGCACAAGCCGCGGTCCGCTGCAATGTTCGCGCGCGCTGCGTGTGGCGCCGCACAAATTGCGGCCGGTAAGCCGCCGCCGGCCCGCCGATGTGGAATGCCACATTGGGCGCGCAGAAAAGCCCGCGTGAATCAAAACTGGCGGCGGCCCTTAACGGCGATTAAGGCAATGATCCCGGTTACGAGCAGGTGCTCCTGCTCCGCAACCGCGTTCTAAGCGTTGCTGGCCGCCTTATGGGCCGCGGCCGCCTCGGTTACCATCTTCTGCAGGTCGCCTTTCTCGAACAATTCCAGGGTGATGTCGCAGCCGCCGACCAGTTCGCCGTTGATGTAAATCTGCGGGAAGGTCGGCCAGTTGGCGTAGCGTGGCAGATTCTGCATGATCTCCGGATCCGCCAGCACATTGACGTAGGCGAACTCGGTGCCGCAGCGCTTCAGCGCCTCGGCGGCCCGGCTCGAAAAACCGCACTGAGGCAACTGTGGTGTCCCTTTCATGAAAATGACGACGGGATTGCCTTCCACCTGCCCTCTGATACGGTCTAGTGCATCCATCGGTTTACCTCGCAGTCGAATGTTGAATGTAATGTAGCCTGCTATTGTGACCACCGTTTCACGCCTTGTCCACGTTGCGCTGCAACCATAGTTCCAGCAGCGCCAGGTGCCATAGTTTGCTGCCGTTAAGCGGCGTCGTATGCGCCTCCGGCTCGCTCAGCAGTCGTTGCACGTATTCTCGCTGAAACAGGCCGCGCTCGCGCGCCTGGTTCGAATTCAGCGTATCGATCATCAATTGCAGAAACTCGCCGCGCACGTATTTGAGCGCCGGCACCGGAAAGTAACCTTTGGGGCGATCGATCACCACATCCGGCACCAGCCCGCGCGCCATGCTTTTGAGCGGGAACTTGCCGCCTTCGCGCAGCTTCAGCGCCGGCGGCATCTGCATGGCCAGCTCCACCAGCTCGTGATCCAGAAACGGCACACGCGCCTCCAGGCCCCAGGCGCTGGTCATGTTATCCACGCGCTTGACCGGATCGTCGACGATCAGGGTGGTGACATCCAGGCGCAAGACCTTGTCGAGAAAGGTGTCGGCCGGCGCCTCTTCGAGCAATCGCGCGATCAGCGCGGAAGTGTAATCCTCGTTTACGTATTCGGCCGCGACGGTCTGCGCGAACTCGGCGTGCGTGCGATCGAAGTAATGCTCGCGAAATCGGCTGAGTTCATCGCCTGCCTCGGCGTCCATGCGCGGATACCAGAAGTAACCGCCGAACACCTCGTCGGCGCCCTGCCCCGTCTGCACCACCTTAACGTCCCGGCGTACCTGCTCGGCCAGCAGGTAGAATGCCACGGCGTCTTGACCGACCATCGGTTCGGCCATGTTGTCCACTGCCTCGGGCAGACGATCGAGCAAATCGCGGTTGGGCACGTGAAACCTGTGGTGATCCGTGTCGAAGCGTTCAGCGACCCGGTCGGAAAACTCGAACTCGCTGCCTTTCTCCTCGGGCTGATCCTCGAACCCCACGGTATAGGTACTTATATTGCGTACGCCCGAGGTTGCCAGCGCCGCGACCAGCAGGCTCGAATCCAGCCCCCCCGACAGCAGCACGCCGACCGGCACATCGGAGGCGGCGATGCGCCGCCGCACCGCCGTGCACAAGGCCGCGCGCGTGAGTTCCAGCCATTCTTCCTCGCCGCGCCCCTTATTGGTTCGACCTGGCGGCGGGCGGCGTGCTTCCAGTGTCCAGTAGCGCTCGAGCCGTCGCGCGCCGTCTTTGGCGACCGTCAAGGTGTGCGCAGGTTCAAGCTTGCGGATGCCCTTGAGTAGAGTGCGCGGCGCGGGCACCACCGCGTGCAAAGTCAGATGATGATGCAGCGCCACCGCATCGATACGCGTATCGACGTCGCCCGCCGCCAGCAGTGCCTGCGTGTTGGAGGCAAAGCGCAGATATTTGTCGTTGATAGTGTAATAAAGCGGCTTGATGCCGAAGCGGTCGCGCGCCAGCAACAGGCCTTGCGCACGCACGTCCCACAGCGCGAACGCGAACATGCCGAGGAAGCGCGTAACGCAATCCGCGCCCCAGGCGTGGTAGGCCTTGATGATGACCTCGGTATCACCCTGCGAAAAAAACGCGTAACCCCGCGCCTGCAGCTCCGCGCGCAGCTCGCGGTAGTTGTAAATGACGCCGTTGAATACCAGCGCGATGCGCAATTCCCGGTCCACCATCGGCTGGTGCGCGTTCGAGGACAGGTCGATGACGGACAGGCGCCGGTGTCCCAGCGCCAGCGGCCCGTCGGCATAGATGCCTTCGTGGTCCGGCCCGCGCCGTCGCAACGCCGGCAGCATGGCCATGAGCGCGGCCGTGTCCGGCGCGCCACCATCGAAACGCAATTCACCGCAAATGCCGCACATGAGCTTAGGGCGCGTGTCGTCGTACGTTGGAGAGGGAACCGCGCGGGTGCCGGATTCGGGATGATAACGCAAGCTGCCAGTCCATGCCGGCAAAGCAGCGCGCGGCAACGACAGTGCGTCAGGATGCGGCGCTTATCGCAGAACGCGTGCGCCGCCGGTGCACGATGTTGCTGATTACCCCGTGCCGCGGCCCGAACAACGCGGCCAGCGCCAGCAATACGCCGGCGGCGACCGCGATCATGCCGGCGGTGCTGGTGCTGCCATAACCGAAAGCCGCCGGCACCGCCAGCGCGCCGGCATGGCCCAGCACTGCCGCGGCCGCGCCGATCACGAGACTCAACCCGATCATGACCGGCAGCCGGTCGGTGAGCAGGTAAGCGGCCGCCGGCGGCGCGATCAACAGTGCGACCACGAGAATGCTGCCGACCGCCTCGAACGAGGCCACCGCCGTCACGGCCGTCAAGGTCATCAACAGATAATGCATGAC
>JBOIDC010000022.1:0-52285 GCA_050740315.1 Gammaproteobacteria bacterium
GCCATGATAGCTCCCGAGACACAGTATATAGCAGCGATGGCCGCCTTCCGCGATATCGAGCATGCGCGCTGGCGGGCGTTGATGGAACTGTCCGAGGAGACCAAGGTGCTGCTCGTGGAAGAGGAGTATCCTCTTGGCATCGAGCTGGGACGCGAGACGGTGTCGATCTCGATCGATAATTAGGCTTGCCCATGTCGTGGCACAACAAAGTGATCTGGTCGGAGGGCATGTTTATGCGCCCTCATCATTTCCAGCAGCAGAGCCGCTATCTCGAGCACTTTGTCGAGGAGCGCTGCGGCCCACTGGCCGCTTATCCATGGGGATTCAAGGAGTTGCGTCTAGATCAGCAGATGCTCGCGTTGGGCAAGATCGGCATCGGCAGCGCCTGCGGTGTGTTTCCGGATGGCACCCCGTTCAATATCCCCGAGGGTGACGATTCTCCCGTGCCCCTGGATGTGCCGGCGACCGCGCGGGATGTCGAGGTTTGTCTGTGTCTACCGATGCGCCGCAGCGGCAGTTCCGAAACTGACCCGAGCGATGATCCGAATCAGCTGGCCCGGTACCGGTTAGCCGAGTACGAGGCGCGAGATTCGAACGCCGGCGCTGACGTACTCGCGAGCTTACAGATCGGTCGCTTGCGAACGCGCGTGCTTCTACAGTCCGAGCCCCATCAGGAGTATGCGCACTTAAGCGTGGGGCGGATCGTTGAGTGCCGATCGGATCAGACCGTGATGCTCGACGAGCAGTTCATGATTCCGGCCTTGAACTGTCAGGCCGTCCCGCCGCTGATGGCCTTCATCCGGGAGTTACAAGGCTTGCTGCATCACCGTGGAGAGGCCTTGGCGGGCCGCGTGTCGGCGTCGGGGCGCAGCGGCGTGGCCGAGATCGCGGACTTCCTCTTGCTTCAAGTCGTCAATCGTTACGAACCGCTGGTCACGCACCTTGCGGCTACGGCCGCGGTCCATCCAGAGGGGTTCTATCGATTGGCGGTTGAAATCGCCGGAGAGCTTGCAACCTTTACGAAGCCGGGCAAACGGCCGGAAGCGTTTCCCACCTACGATCATCACCGGCTGCAGGCAACTTTCGCGCCGGTGATGCGTGATCTGCGCCAGTCGCTTAGTATGGTGCTGGAGGCCAATGCCATCGCGCTGCCGCTGGAGGAACGCAAGTTCGGCGTACACGTATCGCCGATAGCCGATCGCCAGCTGTTGGCGCACGCGACCTACGTGCTTGCGGTGCACGCCTCGGTATCGACGGAAGAGGTGCGCAGGCGCTTCCCGACCCAGGTGAAGATCGGACCGACCGAGCAGATCCGCCAGTTGGTCAATGTGCAATTGCCCGGTATCCGGATTAGGCCGCTGCCAGTTGCTCCGCGACAGATCCCCTACAATGCGGGCTACGTCTACTTCGAGCTGGACCGCGCGAGCGAATACTGGAAGCAACTCGCCACCTCGGGTGGCTTCGCAATTCACATCGGCGGCGAGTTTCCCGGTCTTCAAATGGAGTTCTGGGCGATTAGAGGGTAGTGCCATGTCGATTGACGATCCCTTCGCAAGCCCCGGCGCCGATGATCGCACCGTCATCAAACCTACGCCGGGGCAACGGACCGCCGCGCCGCAATCCGCGCCCGTGCCGCCGAGTCCCGCCCGCGCAACCGGCGGGGTAGAACCGCGAGCTTCAGCGGACGGTCCTGGTCTAAATCCACTCACCAACGCTGCCACTGGTTTGCTCGCGTTGGTCAATCAGCTGCGCGGCACGACATCGCACCCGGACGTCAATGGCGTGCGCGAGCACGTAGTCGGGCAGATCCGCGCCTTCGAGCAGACAGCGCGCGATACAGGGGCCGCACCCGAGACCGTGCTAGCCGCGCGCTACGCGCTTTGCGCATTGCTCGACGAAACGGTGTTGAGCACCCCGTGGGGGAGCGATAGCCCCTGGAGCCGGCAGACCCTGCTCTCCACCTTCCATAACGAAACTTGGGGTGGGGAGAAATTCTTTCAGATTCTTTCGCGTGTCAGTCAGGAGCCCGCGCGACATCGGAATCTGCTGGAACTTATGTACGTCTGCTTGGCGCTGGGTTTCGAGGGCAAATATCGCGTAACGGAGGGTGGCCAGGCTCGGCTGCGGCAGATCCAGGACGACCTATATGCCGCAATTCACAGCCAGCGCGGTGATTTTGAGCGCGAGCTATCGCTGCACTGGCGCGGGGTTGAACGACGTCGCAATCCACTTATGCGGTACGTTCCGCTGTGGGTTGTAGGATCGCTGGCAGCGGCGGCGCTGGTGGTCGCTTTCGTCTGGTTCCGGCTCAGCTTGAACGAGGCGTCGTATCCCGTATTCGCCGCGCTCAGTGAAATCGGCGGTGAACGTGGCGCTGAACCCATCCTTGACGAGCCGGCTCCCGAGGAAGTGCCTGTACTGGCAAAGGCCCCGGCGCTGCGCGCCTTCTTGGGTGCCGAGATGGAGCAAGGTCTGGTGGATGTGGTAGACCTGCAGCATGGGCGGGCGAAAATCATCATCACCGGTGATGGTCTGTTTGGGTCTGGTAGCGCGACCGTAACGGAGAGCTACGCGCCGTTGCTTAAGAAGATCGCTGAGGCGTTGCAGGCAAACCCCGCGCAAGTCATAGTTGTCGGTCATACGGATAACGTGCCCATGCGCTCACTGGCATGGAAATCCAACTGGGAGCTATCCCGCGCGCGCGCGGGATCCGTGGCGCAAATACTCGCAGGATACATGAACAAACCGTCGCTTACGGTCGAGGGCCGCGCGGATACCGAACCGTTGGTGCCGAATGACACCGAGGCCAATCGGGCGCGGAATCGCCGGGTCGAAATCCTGGTGCTCTAGCGCTGCCCTGAACGGCGCCGTGCAAATCGATGAAGAGACTATTTTCCGTATTTAAGCAGCGCTGGCTGATCTCGCTCTTCGGGTTGGGCGTACTGGCATCGCTCATCTGGTTCTTCGGACCGCTGATTGCCGTCGGCGGAACACAGCCCTTGGTTGACCCAGTAGTTCGCCTGGTGGTGATCCTGGCGATCGTTGTCGTGTGGGGCCTCAATAACCTGCGCAAACAGGCGCAAAATGCCCGCGCGAACAATCAGATCATGCAGGGCCTGGTGGCCCCCGCGCCCGCGCCGCCGGACCAATCAGCCGAGGAGCTCGCCGTTCTTAAGGAACGCTTCGAAGAAGCCCTGGAAACACTACGGCAATCTCGCGGGCTGCGGGGCGGGAGGAATTTGAACGCGCTGCCCTGGTATATCATCATCGGCCCGCCCGGCTCCGGAAAGACCACGGCGTTAATCAATTCGGGGCTCCAGTTCCCGCTCTCTGAACGCTTCGGTAAACAGGCTTTGCAAGGCGTCGGCGGCACGCGCAACTGCGACTGGTGGTTTACCAACGAGGCGGTACTGCTGGACACCGCCGGCCGTTACGTCACTCAGGATAGTCATGCCGAGGTTGATCGCGGCGCGTGGGCCGGTTTTCTCGAGCTGCTGAAAAAACATCGACGCCGCAGGCCTATCAACGGCGTACTGATCTGCGTCAGCCTCACTGATCTCATGCTGCACAGCGAGCACGAGCGCGATCTGCACGTGCAGGCGATCCAGCAGCGCGCCCAGGAGCTTTACAAACATTTCAATATTCGCTTCCCCATCTATTTGATCTTCACCAAGTGTGACCTCGTCGCCGGTTTTATGGAGTTCTTCGAGGACCTTGGGCGAGAAGAGCGCGCACAAGTCTGGGGTATGACCTTTCCACTGGGAAAAGGCGCCAATGAGGCTGCCGGCATTCAGCGTTTCGGAGCGGAATATGATGCGTTGATGCAGCGGTTGAATGATCGCTTGCTCGCGCGGCTTCATCAGGAGCGCGACGTTCAACGGCGCGGTTTGCTTTACGTGTTTCCGCGCCAGATGGCTGAACTCAAACCGGTGCTAGAGCGGTTTATCGCCGATGTCTTTCAGCCGAGTCGCTATGGGTCGCCGCTGTTGCTACGCGGCGTGTATCTCACCAGCGGAACTCAGGAAGGCACGCCCATCGACCGATTGATGGGATCGTTGGCGCGCGCCTTCAGACTGGACCAGCAGGCGCCACTCTACGGCGGTCAAGGTCGCAGCTACTTCATCACCCGCCTCTTTACGGAAGTCATTTTCCCAGAGGCGGAGTTATCGGGGGTGAACCGCCGGCTTGAGGCCAGCAGGGCTTGGATCCACGGCGCCGCGTACATCGGCGCTCTAGCTATCACCGCGCTCGCGGTGCTGGCCTGGACGGGCAGTTACACCGCCAATAAGACGTACCTCGGCCACGTTAAGCGGCACGTGCTGAGCTACAAGGAGGCTTCCTCATTGCCGCCGCAGGCTGGCCTCACGGTCGACAACGTGCTGTCTCGACTGGATAAGCTGCAAGGATTGATCAATACCGCCGGTCAAGTCGCCAAGGGCGGGGCGCCCCTGCACATGAGAATGGGACTGTATCAAGGGGCGGCGTTGACCACCGCGACTCGCGACGCCTATGCGCGCGAGATGAACGCCATCTTCGTGCCGCTGATGGCCCGCGCGCTCAAGGAGCAGTTACAAAGCGGTGTGAATGATCCCGAGTTTCAGTACGAGGCGCTCAAGACCTATCTCATGCTGGGCAGCCCGGAGCGCCTCGATCCGCAGCAAGTTCGTCTGTGGATGCGGGTGACCTGGCAGCAGTCCGGCCTGCCGGCCGAACAGCAGCAAAGGCTTCTGAAACACCTCGATGCATTGCTGGAGGCAGGCGTCCAGCCAGTGAACCTGGATGAGCGACTGGTAGCCGAGACCCGCACCAGCCTGCGGCAGATGCCGCTAGCCGAGTTCGTCTACGTGCGCTTGAAGCGCGATTATCTCGCGCGCAATGAGCGGCCTTTCAGGGTCGCCAACGCCGTAGGCCTGGATGGACGCAAAGTATTTGTACGCTCCAGCGGGCAGAGTCTGGATGAGGATATTCCCGGGCTGTTTACCTACGAAGGCTACTTTAAAAGCTTCGCCATAGAGAGTCGGTCGCTAGTGAACGAAACTCGGGAAGAACGCTGGGTCCTGAACCTTGGGAACGACGAGCTCGACGCCGAGACGCTGAACCAACTCGATGAAAAGGTCAACGAACTTTATTTGGATGAGTATACGCGGATCTGGCAGCAGCTCTTGGATGACATCGAACTGGTGAGATTCAGCAGTGTCTCGCAGGCTGCTGAAGTATTAAGCGTGCTTGCCGGACCCACTTCTCCGATGCGCGCGCTGCTGCAGGCGGTCGAGCGCAATACGACGCTACTACCTCCACAGTCGGCCGAGCAAGCAGCCGAACGCGCTCCCGGTACGATAGAGAGACTCGGTCGATTGACGCGCCTCCTGGGCGTTGACGACGCGTTCAGCTCAGGCGCGTCTACGCTAGTAGAGCCGGGTCGCAGGGTTGCGGAGACCTTTAAACCCGTAGCCGACCTGGTACGCAGCCACGATGGTGCACCCGCGCCGATCGAAAATGTGTCGACGTTGATATCGCAGCTGTATGGCTACTTCAGGTCGCTAGATAGCGGGGCGATCAAGCCGGGAATCCAGGCCGGGGGCGACGCCGCGGTCATCAACGACGTGCAAATAGCGGCGATAGGTTTGCCCGAGCCGGTTAGAGGTTGGATGGAGCAACTCGCCGGCGACAGTAATGCGATTACGCAGGCCTTGGCCGACGCGCAAGAGGCGGCGGCGCAGGCGGAAGCTGAGGCGCGAAGAGCGGCGGCGCAGGCGGAAGCCGAAGCACGAAGAGCGGCGGCGCAGGCGGAAGCCGAAGCGCGAAGAGCGGCGGCACGGGCGGAAGCCGAAGCGCGAAAGGCAGCAGCAGCAAGGCGCAAGGCCGAGGCCGAGGCCGAGGCGAGAGCCAGCGCGCGAGCTCGAATAAAGCAGCTATATGCCGCCGAGGTGCTGCCCAACTGCGAGACGATGGTGGCCAACCGGTATCCGCTGGTCGCGTCCAGTCCTCAAGAAATCACCCTGCAGGATTTTAGTCGCTTCTTCGGTCCGAATGGGATTATGGATCAATTCTTTCAGACTCACCTCGCGCCTTTGGTGGATACGACACGCCGTCCGTGGGCATGGCTGCCAGCGGGCGTCGGGCTTTCCGACAGTGCCTTGCAGCAGTTTCAGCGCGCCAAGTTAATTCAGGATATTTTCTTCCCGAGCGGGGCACAGAGCCCAACGGTGAGCTTCAGTCTGAAGCCGCTTTTTCTCGACAGCCAAGTGTCGAGGTTCTTGCTGGATATCGATGGGCAGCAGTTTGAATACCGGTTCGGGCCAATGATGGTCAGCAGCGCACAGTGGCCGGGGCCTAACGGAACCACCCAGACGCAACTGGTCTTCGAAGATCGAAGTGGTACCCGCCATGTCCATTCCCAGGAAGGAACGTGGGCCTGGTTTCGCATCCTGGATCAATCGCGACTGGAGCCCATCTCTGCCGAACGGTTCAGGGCGACGTTTTCGGTTGACGGTCGCATGGCCACTTACGAGATCCTCGCCGGCAGTGTCATCAATCCGTTCTCGATGACCGAACTGCAGGAGTTCCAGTGCCCCGCTCAGCTCTAAACAGACGGGGCCGCGTTCAAAGGGTCGTTCGTTCCGGACAATGAGCGACGACAACGCCCCTGGCTTCTACGGCAAGCTGCCCGCGCTCGGCGATTTTGTGACCCGCCGCCTGCCGCGCGCATTCGTTGAACCTTGGGATCAGTGGCTTCAGCTTGCGATAACGGCCAGCAGGGCGCAGATGAAGGGAGACTGGCTGCCTGCCTATTTGAGCGGCCCCATATGGCGATTTGCGCTGGCGCCGGGCGTCTGCGGTCAGTCCGCATGGGCGGGCGCGCTGATGCCAAGCGTCGATAAAGTAGGGCGCTATTTTCCATTGACGATGGCCGCAAAGCATGCCCGCAATCCTTTCGCTGCCATATGTGGCGCGGCAGACTGCGCCGGTTGGTTCGATCGCGTCGAGGAGACGCTCCTCTTCACACTGGGCGACGGCGCTGCGGATGTGCAGAGCTTCGACGTTCAAGCCCAAACGTTGACACCGTGCTGGAGTCTCGATGCATCCCCCACGCTTCCCAGCGTGACGGCTTTCGAGGAGGCGTCGGGATGGTCTATTCCTGCCACACCAGCAGTTACCGAAGCAGCGGCGCTGTTACTCGCTCACCTGGTGCATGAACGCCTCGACAGCCCGAGTATCTGGTGGACCAAGGGTTCGGAACGGATCGAGTCCGGTCTGCTCGTCTGTCAGGGGTTGCCCTCGCCGGATCGCTTCGCAGGGATGCTGGATGCCCGTTGGCGTACGCACCCTAGCACCGCTGTGGAAGCATCGGAAACCGACACGCAGGCGGAGCCGCCGCTGGACATACCCGCGTGAGTAACGGGGGATGCCATGACAATTACTAGCAGCCGGTCGGTTTTTGATCTATAACTCTCAGTGCGGAGACGCAAAGGATGAACGGGATAAGCAAAGCCGCACAAGACTCCATTACGGGCCTCGGGCACGAGCAGTGATAGACGTTCAAGCGCTCCTCGTCGAGATAGCCCCGGATGCTCCGTGCGGCGAGAACCTCGAGTATGACCCAGCCTTTACCGAGCTGGAGCAGGCGGTGCGCGGCACGCCCGAACAGCAACTGGGTGATGGATCGACGCCGGCCGAGGGACCAAATTGGCGGGATATCCAGCGCCAAGCCGTGGCGCTATTGGCGCGCACCAAGGATTTAAGGGTCGCCACTCACCTGGCGCAAGCATTGCTGTTCACCGACGGACTGGTTGGGCTACGCGAGGGCCTGGCTCTAGTGCGCGGCCTTCTAGAGCGATATTGGGCGCCGCTGCATCCTCAACTGGATGAGGAGGATGATTACGATCCGACGCAGCGTATGAATATTGTGATGTCGTTATGCGACCCTGCCATCGCGCTCAGGGGCGTGCGCCAGGCGCCGTTGACCTCATCGCGCACCTTGGGCCGTTATAATCTTCGCGACATCCATATTGCTTCCGGCCGCGCACCTGCACTGCCCGGCAGCGATCAGGCGGCCCCGCAGATGGCGACCATCGAGGCGGCGTTTCAGGATTCCGACCTCGGCAATCTTCAGGCGCTCGCGGATGCGATGCGCGCCTCACAGGATGATATCAGCGGTATCGAGGCTTTCGTCACAGATCAGGTCGGCGCCGAGCGGGCGCCGAATATGTCGGCGCTTGCCAAGTTGCTAAAGGAGATTCACCAGGTCGTGAGCGGTCAATTGACACGCCGAGGAGCAGGCAGCCAAGCCGCCGAACCCGCCACGAGTGCTACCCCGCAGGCTGTCGGCGCCGCGTTTGCGGCGGCACCGGCCAGCGGCGAGATCGCGACCCGCGAGGATGTCGCGCGGCTGCTGGACAAGGCCTGCGAGTACTTCGAGCGTCACGAACCCTCGAGTCCGGTTCCGCTGTTGCTCAAACGCGCGCGGCGGTTGATCTCAAAAAGCTTCATGGACATCATGCGCGATCTGGCGCCGGCCGGGGTGGGACAGGCGGAGGTGATCAGCGGCAGCGACAAGAAGGAGTAGGCGTAGCCGATTGGGAAGTATCCGCTCGGTATTATTTCAAAGCCAAAGCGAGTATTGGTCGTTCATTCTAGTCCTCGTCGTCCAATTAGGGTCGAGGGGAAGGAGGTGATCATGGCAAAACAAAGCAGTCAGAAATTCATCGCTCGAAACCGCGCGCCCCGGGTACAGATCGAATACGATGTGGAGCTATACGGCTCCGAGAAAAAGGTGCAGGTGCCGTTTGTCATGGGGGTGCTGGCAGATCTTTCCGGGAAGCCGGCTGAGGCGCTGCCACCGGCGGACCAGCGGAAGTTTCTGACCATTGACGTCGACAACTTTGACGACCGCTTAAAGGCGATGAGACCGCGCGTAGCCTTTCAGGTGCCCAACACGCTCACCGGCGAGGGTAATCTGAATGTCGAGCTTACCTTCGACAGCATGGACGACTTCTCGCCGGCGGCGGTGGCGAGCAAGGTGGAGCCGCTCAAGAAGTTGCTCGAAGCGCGCACGCAACTGGCCAATCTCCTGACGTACATGGACGGGAAATCCGGCGCCGAGGAACTGATCGCCAAGGCCATGAACGACCCAACGTTGTTACAGTCGCTCGCCTCCGCGCCGAAGCCGCAAGAGATCTCGGCGCCCGAAGCGAAGTCGGAGGAGTAAGCCATGGCGACGCCAGATACCCAAGCACAGGTTCAAGCCGAAAAGACGGCGCTCGAGGCCGACGAGTTCAGCGCGCTGTTAAACAAGGAGTTCAAGCCCAAGTCAGAGCGCGCCAAGGAAGCGGTCGAGCACGCGGTCAAGACGCTAGCCGAACAGGTACTCGCCAACGCCTCGGTGATTTCTCAGGATGCGATCAATACCATCCAGGCGATCATCGCTCAGATCGACAAAAAACTGACTGAGCAGGTGAACGAGGTCCTTCATCAGCCGGAGTTTCAGCAACTCGAAGGCGCCTGGCGCGGATTGCACTATCTCGTGAACAACACCGAAACCGACGAGATGCTCAAGATTCGGGTGATGAGCGTCTCCAAGAAGGATCTGGCCAAGACGCTTAAAAAGTACAAGGGCACCGCCTGGGATCAGAGTCCGTTCTTCAAGAAGGTCTATGAAGAAGAATACGGGCAACTCGGAGGCGAACCCTACGGCTGCCTGGTCGGGGATTACCATTTCGATCACAGCCCTCCCGATGTCGAGCTGCTGAGCTCCATCGCGCAGATCGCGGCTTCGGCGCATTCGCCGTTTATTGCCGGCGCCGCGCCCACGGTCATGCAGATGGATAGCTGGCAGGAGCTGAGCAATCCGCGCGATCTGACCAAGATCTTCTCCACGCCCGAGTACGCCTCGTGGCGCTCGCTGCGTGAGTCGGAAGATTCCCGCTTCGTCGGCCTCGCCATGCCACGCTTCCTCGCGCGTCTGCCCTATGGCGCCAAGACCGATCCGGTGGAGGAGTTCGACTTCGAGGAGGAAACCGAGGGCGCTGATAGCAGCAGGTACACCTGGGCCAACGCCGCCTACGCGATGGCGGTGAACATCAACCGCGCTTTCAAGCTATACGGCTGGTGTTCGCGCATCCGAGGCGTCGAGTCGGGCGGCGCGGTGGAGGGCTTGCCCGTACACACCTTCCCATCCATGGATGGCGGCGTGGATATGAAGTGTCCAACCGAGATCGCGATCAGCGACCGCCGCGAGGCGGAGTTGGCGAAGAACGGTTTCATGCCGCTGATCCATCGCAAGAACTCGGACTTCGCCGCGTTCATCGGCGCGCAGTCTTTGCAAAAGCCGGCGGAGTACGACGATCCGGACGCCACCGCCAATGCCAATCTCTCGGCGCGTTTGCCCTATCTGTTCGCGAGCTGCCGCTTTGCTCACTATCTCAAGTGCATCGTGCGCGACAAGATCGGCTCGTTTAAGGAGCGCGCGGACATGCAGCGCTGGTTGCAGACCTGGATCATGCAGTACGTGGACGGCGACCCCGAACATTCGTCCGAGGAGCTAAAGGCGCGCAAGCCGCTCGCGGCCGCGGAAGTCGTCGTGGAGGAGGTCGAGGGTAATCCCGGCTACTACACCTCCAGGTTTTTCCTCCGTCCGCACTATCAGCTCGAGGGCTTGACGGTGTCCCTGCGCCTCGTGTCTAAACTGCCCTCGGTAAAGGGGCAATGATCACCCGCGTGTGAGGCGTTTTGACGTACAGATTGCCCAGTGAGCCACAACGGAGGACTCAGTATTCGGCACGGCGTAGCCGTATAGTAGGTGGTGGAGCCGGGCAGTGTGTACTGCCCGATCCGTATCATCCATAGCAACGAGAATGAAATAAAGGAGGCCGGTCATGGCTGTCGATATGTTCATTAAAATCGGGGATGTAAAGGGAGAATCCGCAGACGACAAGCACAAGGAAGAGATCGATGTGCTTGCTTGGAGCTGGGGTATGTCGCAAACGGGCACGACCCACAAAGGGGCCGGCGGCGGCGCCGGTAAGGTCAGCGTACAGGACATCAACATCACCAAGTACGTGGATAAATCGACGCCAAACTTGTTGGACGCCTGCGCAGTTGGCAAGCATCACCCGGAAGCGCTACTTACAGTTCGCAAAGCAGGCGAAACTCCGCTTGAGTACTACAAGCTCAAGATGACGGATGTATTGGTCAGCAATGTTACGACCGGCGGGTCGTCGGGAGACGAGCGGATAACCGAAAATGTAGCGCTCAACTTCGCCAAGTACGAGCTCGAATACACGCCGCAGAAACCCGATGGCACGGGCGACGCCGCGATCACCAGCGGCTTCGATATCGCCGCGAACAAGAAAGTCTAGCCTTTACCCTAATCCGCCAGGGACGGCGCTACCGGGCAAGTCGTGTGAGCGCGAATACGCTGTTGGCGGAGCAAAGTCTGCGCGAAGGTGATCTTCGCGGCGCGTTGACTCAGCTTCAAACACTGGTCCGTAACGATCCTTCCAACGCATCGTACCGGGTTTTCCTGTTTCAACTTCTGGCCGTCACGGGGGACTGGGAGCGTGCGCTCACGCAGCTCAACGTCGCGGCCGACTTGGATGGCAAGGCGCTGGCGATGGCGCAGACCTACCGCGAGGCGCTGCGCTGCGAAGCTTTGCGCGCCGAGATCTTCGCGGGACAGCATACGCCGCTGGTGTTCGGTGATCCTGAACATTGGGTTGCATTGATGATCCAGGCTCAGCACCTGACCGCGCAGGCGCGGTATGCGCAAGCGCAAACGCTCCGCGAGGAGGCATTCGAGTTGGCGCCGACGACGCGCGGGGTTGTCGAGGACCAGCCGTTCGAATGGATCGCCGATGCGGATCCACGGTTAGGTCCGATGCTCGAAGCGATCGTCAATGGGCGCTACTACTGGGTGCCGTTTCATCGGATCCGAAGCCTTCGGATCGAAGCCCCGGCCGATCTGCGCGATGTCGTCTGGACGCCGGCGCAATTTACCTGGGTCAATGGCGGCGAGACGGTTGGTCTGATCCCCACCCGCTATCCCGATTCGCATTTGAGCGAGGATGATGCGGTGCGTCTCGCGCGTAAAACTGATTGGCGAACGCCATTCGCGGATCTCTCCATCGGCATCGGTCAGCGCATGCTGGCCACGGATGCGGGCGAGTACGCGCTTATGGACATTCGTCACATCGAATTGGAGACGCCGGCGAACGATGGCTGAGCTGACCCAGCAAGAGCGGTTACAGCCGTCGCTCCTCGACCGGCTTACCGACGAGGAGCCCACCAAGACGCAGGAATCGCGCGACAAGCGTGTTTTGTCCCTACAGAAGCTGCGCGAGGGCGTGCTGCGCGACATGGCGTGGCTATTGAATTCGGGCAACCTCGCGACGACCGAGGATTTGAGCGCATACCCTTTCGTCGCGCAGTCGGTGCTGAATTACGGCATGCCGGACATGGCGGGCTTGACCGTATCCGGTGCGGATGTCAGCGCCATAGAGCGCGAGCTGAAGCAGGCGATCTTGACGTTTGAGCCGCGCATACTCAGGAACACACTCAAGGTGCGGGTTGTGGTGGCGGATGACCGCATGGATCACAACACCATGACCTTCGACATCGAGGGCGAGCTGTGGGCGCAGCCCGCGCCATTGCGCTTGTACCTCAAGACTGAAATCGATTTCGAGTCCGGCAACGTCGAAGTGCTGGATGCTGGAGGAAGGCGGACCTCTTAGGCTGCGATGGGCGCCTGGCCGTCGCGCGCCCATGTAAGCGGATTGAAGAGCGATGAAGGAAACCCTGCACACCGATGCGATAAGCTGGCTGCGTACTTCGCCGATTCCCGTCATCGCCGTGGGCAACGTTTCGTCCGGCTTCGACCAGCGCTGGCCCATGTCGGTCGTGCGGTTCAAAGGGCCGCACACCTTTTACCGGGTGGCGGGATGGGACGAGACAAAGGGGAAAATGGCCGATCCATATGGATGCTGGTGGCTGGACGAAACCTCGTTGCACACCATCTTCGCGAAGATCGAACGTCTGGACATGTTTGAGGGCTGGATGCCGGCGGACGTCCTGTCACGTGCCAAATCGCTCCCGCTGCACTACCGAGCTTTGACGGCGGTGTGTGAGGATTGGAACGATTTACGAGAGCAGGTGGTGCTCACGTTGCCGCATGGCCAAGAATTAACGGGTCTTTGCGGACGCATCGCGTCCCAGCCTTTGCGAAGCTCCTTGTCTCGTAGCTCGCCCAAGACGCCTTGGTTACCCGGTGAACTGGAGCAGGTATTCTTCAAGAGGGCGATCAGGCGAGAAGAAAGGAATATCAATCCGCTATGGGTTCATTGGGTCCAGCTCTGGTGAGCGCGCGGCTGACAAAAGCACGCCGGCGCCACAGTGCGCTGTCCGGTTTGTCTCTGGCACCGGACGGGGTGCGGCGTTAGTGAATCCCCGCCTGCTCAAGTATTACAACCGCGAGCTGCAGTACATCCGCGAGATGGGCGGCGAGTTCGCGAAAGAGTTTCCGAAGATCGCCGGGCGTTTGGGTCTGGATGGCTTTGAATGCGCGGACCCGTACGTGGAGCGCCTGCTGGAAGGTTTCGGGTTCATGGCGGCGCGTGTGCAGCTCAAGGTCGACGCGGAGTTTCCGCATTTTACCCAGCACCTCATGGAGCTGGTGTATCCGCACTATCTGGCGCCGGCGCCGTCGATGGCCGTGGTGCAGCTACAGCCGGACCTGGCCGAGGGCGCGCTGAGTCAAGGTATCGTCGTTCCCCGGGACACCGCATTGCGGAGCCTGCTCGGCAAGGGCGACCAGACTGCCTGCGAATATCGCACGGGTCACGACGTTACGCTGTGGCCCCTGGAGTTGGCCGCGGCTGAGTATCTTGCCACCGGGGGCGCGGTGAGCGCGCTCGAGATCCCGGATGTGCAAGGGGTGAAAGCGGGCATCCGTCTCGTGCTTCGCGCTACCGGTGGTCTAACCTTCGACAAACTGTCGCTCGAGACCCTGGTGCTTTACCTGCGGCGCGCAGACGAGCGGCGCATGCGTATCTACGAGCAGTTTCTGGCCAACGCCTTGGGCGTGGTCGCGCGCCCGCACGAACGCCGGGCGCCGTGGCAGGAGGTCATCGCCAAATCGCATATCCGGCGGGTGGGATTCAGGGACGAGGAGGCGCTGCTGCCCCACGGCCCGCGTTCTTTTCAGGGCTACCGTCTGTTGCACGAGTATTTCGTGTTTCCGGACCGCTACCTGTTCGTGTCGCTGGGCGGGCTTGAAATTGCCGTGCGCCGGTGCGGCGGCAGCGAGCTGGAACTGATCGTCTTGCTGAACAGCGGCGAGCCATCGCTCGAGCACACCTTGAGCGTGGATGATTTCGCGCTGTTCTGCACGCCGGCGATCAACCTGTTTCCCAAGCGCGCCGATCGCATTCATCTGAACGAACGCGAACATGAATACCACGTGCTGCCGGATCGCACGCGGCCCATGGATTTCGAGGTGTTCGCGATCACCGGCGTGACGGGCTACGGCGCCAGCACCGAGTTCGAACAGGAGTTTCTGCCGTTCTATGCCTCCAACGATTTGACCGCGCATCACGAACACCAGGCCTTTTACACGCTGCATCGCGAGCCGCGGCAGTTGTCATCCAAGCAACGCACCAAGGGGCCTCGATCCAGTTACATTGGCAGCGAAGTTTATGCTGCGTTGGTGGATACCCGCGAGGCGCCGTACCGCAGCGATCTGCGTCAACTCGCCGTCAACACCTTATGTACCAATCGGGACTTGCCGCTACGCTTGGCTGTCGGCAAGGGAAAGACGGACTTCACGCTGGAATCCGGCGCGCCAGTCAGTCGGGTGCGCATCCTGTCCGGTCC
The DNA here is from genome assembly GCA_050740315.1 of Gammaproteobacteria bacterium. GTDB lineage: Bacteria > Pseudomonadota > Gammaproteobacteria > JACCYU01 > JACCYU01 > JACCYU01. Next base: position 14,866 of record JBOIDC010000022.1, read on the forward strand.
GACCAAACCCAGACCGTCGGCGGCCGAACGCGAAACGGCGTGGCGTCTGATCAGTCACCTGTCCCTGAACTATCTATCGTTAATGGATAGCGATGAACGGCAAGGCGCTGCGGCGCTGCGCGATCTGCTGATGCTCTATGGCGAGGTAGCCGAGGCTCCGACTCGCAAGCAAATTGAGGGCGTGCGGTCCGTGCGCGCGAGACCCGTCATTCGCAGAGTGCCCACCCCGGGCCCCATTACCGTTGCGCGCGGGTTGGAGGTGACGGTGATCTGTGACGAGGGGGCCTTCGAGGGCACGGGTGTATTCCTGCTGGGCGCGGTTCTGGAGCAGTTCTTCGCGAAATACGTTTCCATAAATTCATTCACTGAGACCGTGATCCGTGGTTCGGACCGCGGCGAGATTATGCGATGGCCGGTGAGCCTGGGCAGGCGCGAGATCCTGTAAAACTGTTCGAGGCGTTGGCGCGCGAGCCCAACGCCTTCGGCTTCTTTTCGACCTTACGCCGGCTCGAATGCGCGCACGCGGAACGTCCGCGGTTGGGAACCTCGGTACGCCCGGCCGACGATCCGATTCGGCTGGGTCAGGAACCCTCTCTCGCCTTCGCGCCGTCTACCTTGGCCGGCTTCGCTCATGGCGAACACGGGCGCCCGCCGCGCCTGACAAGCTATTTCTTCGGTCTGTTCGGCCCCAACGGCGCCCTGCCGTTACACCTCACCGAGTACGCGAGTGAGCGCCAGCGTCACGCCCACGACCCGACGTTCGCGCGTTTTCTGGACGTGTTTCATCATCGCATGCTGACCTTGTTCTATCGCGCGTGGGCTAATGGCCAGCCGGCCGTCAATCTGGACCGGCCGCAGTCGGACCGTTTCGGCGTCTATGTGGGCGCGCTGTTCGGGATCGGCATGCCGTCGCTGCGCGATCGCGACGAGATCGAGGATCATGCGAAGCTGTTTTACGCGGGCCGGTTCGCGTGTCAAACACGGCACCCCGAGGGGCTACGCGCCATACTCCAAGATTTTTTCAGGCTGCCGGTCTGCGTCCGCGAGTTTATCGGCCATTGGATGGCGTTGCCCCATGAGGCGCGCTGGCGCTTGGGATCTCGACAGTCTCCAGGCGCGCTCGGGGCAAGCGCGTTACTCGGCGCGCGGGTATGGGACTGTCAAACGAAGTTCCGCATCGTTCTGGGGCCAATGGGTCTGGTGGATTACCGCCACATGCTGCCGGGCGGCAATAGTCTCAAGCGGCTTGTCGCGCTGGTTAGAAATTACATGGGTTTCGAATTGGCGTGGGATGTAAACTTGATGCTGAAAAGAAACGAGGTGCCCACGTGGCGGCTCGGTGACGAAAACCCTTTGGGTTGGTCCACCTGGCTAGTGCCGCGACCGGCAGGTACTGACGCGGACGATTTGGTGCTGAATCCTTGTTAGGTGCAACGTTTCGCGCCTCACTACAATCACGACAGGGGGCTTTTATGGGCTTCTCGTACGGCAGATCGACTAAGTGCGCTACTTCGGGCGGAGCGTCCTCGAGGGTGGTTCCTTTGGCCGGCCTTTCGACCTAGGTCCGTTGATGTATTTGTACGTTAACGATAGTTATGCGGAGCAAAACAACGGCTGCTTGATCGTTCCGGGTGGCGACCCACTGTGTGGCGCGTCTACGGACCCCGGCCAAACGGTCGATCCTGGGATGTCGTCGGGTAGATAGCTGTCGAGGGCGGGGGTTAGCCCCACGGCGGTGACCCGCTGGATACCATAAGGAGACAGTTAGCAATGAGCGAGATCAACCGCGCCGCATTGTTCGGCAAACTGAATCGGGTCGCCTACAAGGCCATCGAGAGCGCCACCGTATTCTGCAAGCTGCGCGGCAATCCATACGTGGAGCTGGTGCACTGGATCCATCAGATCTTGCAGCTTCAGGATTCTGATCTGCACCAGATCATCAAGCAGTTCAACGTCGAACCCGCGCGCCTGGCGCGTGACATTACCGATGCGCTGGATCGCTTGCCCCGCGGTTCGACATCGATCTCCGATCTCTCCTCGCATGTCGAGGAGGCCGTGGAGCGCGGTTGGGTCTACGGCACCTTGATGTTCGGCGAGTCGCAGGTGCGCACCGGCCATCTCATGGTCGGCATTCTCAAGACCAGCAGCCTGCGCCATGCCCTGCTGGGCATCTCCAAGGAATTCGACAAGGTCAAGCTGGACACGCTCACCGACCGGTTTGCCGAGGTGGTTAGCGGATCGCCGGAAGAGAAACTTGGCGCCAGCGACGGATTTCAGGTCGGTGCCGGCGCGCCAGGCGAGGCCAGCGGCGCGATGGCCCCGGCGCAGATGGGCAAGCAGGAAGCCCTAAAAAAATTCACGGTCGATCTGACCGAGGAGGCGCGGCAGGGCAAGATCGATCCGATCGTCGGGCGCGACGAAGAGATTCGGCAGGTCATCGATATCCTCATGCGTCGTCGGCAAAACAATCCGATTCTTACTGGCGAGGCCGGCGTCGGCAAGACCGCGGTGGTGGAGGGTTTCGCGCGCCGTATCGCCCTGGGCGACGTGCCGCCGCCGTTCAAAGATGTGAGTCTGAAAGCCTTGGACGTAGGGCTACTCCAGGCAGGCGCCAGCATGAAAGGAGAATTCGAGCAGCGTCTGCGCCAAGTCATCGAGGAAGTCCAGGCCTCCGTGAAACCCATCATCCTGTTTATCGATGAGGCGCATACCCTGGTAGGCGCTGGGGGCGCCGCGGGCACAGGCGACGCGGCCAATCTTCTCAAGCCGGCTCTTGCCCGTGGCACCCTGCGCACTGTGGCCGCGACCACGTGGGCCGAGTACAAAAAGCACATCGAGAAAGACCCCGCGCTCACCCGCCGCTTTCAGGTTGTGCAGGTTTCGGAACCCAGCGAACACAAGGCCATCCTCATGATGCGCGGTGTGGCATCGACCATGGAGAAACATCACCGCGTGCAGATCCTGGATGAGGCCCTGGAGGCGGCGGTCAAGCTGTCGCATCGCTACATCCCCGCGCGGCAGTTGCCGGACAAATCTGTCAGCCTGCTCGATACTGCATGCGCGCGGGTGGCCATCAGCCTGCACGCGGTGCCGGCGGAGGTCGAAGATAGCCGACGCCGCATCGAAGCGCTCGAAACCGAGCTTGCGATCATCGGGCGTGAGGCAGCGGTGGGGGTCGAGACCACGCAGCGTGAGGCCGACGCGAAGCCTAAACTCGAGGCCGAGCATCATCGGCTATCAAGGCTGGAAGAACGCTGGGGGTCGGAAAAAGGGCTGGTCGATCAGGTGCTCGATTTGCGCGGCAAGCTGCGCGGCGGCGGCGAGACGGTGGACGCGCAGGTGTCTTCATCGGATCCCCCACCCCCCTCACCCAAGCCCTCTCCCGCGAGGGGAGAGGGAGAACGGCAGAATCCGTCCTTTCAGGCCGAACAAGGCCAAACATCAACACCCTCCCCCTCGACGGGGGAGGGCGAGGGGGAGGGTGCGAAGGGCGATTTATCCGGGGAAGAGCGCTTGGAACTCCTCACCCAGCTTCGCGATCTTCAGGCTCAGCTTGCGGAACTCCAGGGCGAGTCACCGCTGATCCTGCCGAGCGTTGACGCCCAGGCCGTAGCCTCGGTAGTCTCGGATTGGACGGGCGTCCCGGTCGGCCGCATGGTCAAGAACGAGATTGAAGCCGTGTTGAACCTCGCCGATGCGCTCAACAAGCGCGTAATCGGCCAGCGTCATGCGCTCGAAATGATTGCGCGGCGCATTCAGACCTCGCGCGCACAGCTCGATAACCCCAATAAACCCATCGGCGTATTCCTGCTCGCCGGCCCCAGCGGTGTGGGCAAGACGGAGACCGCGCTCGCGCTGGCCGAGGCGCTCTACGGCGGCGAGCAAAACGTTATCACCATCAACATGAGCGAGTTTCAAGAAGCCCATACCGTCTCCACGCTCAAAGGGGCGCCGCCCGGATACGTAGGCTACGGCGAAGGCGGCGTACTCACCGAAGCCGTGCGCCGCCGGCCGTACAGCGTGGTATTGCTGGATGAGGTCGAGAAGGCGCACGCGGATGTGCACGAGATCTTCTTCCAGGTCTTCGACAAGGGCCAAATGGAAGACGGCGAAGGGCGGCTGATCAACTTCAAGAACACGCTCGTTCTGCTGACCTCGAATGTCGGCTCGGAGCTGATCATGAATCTCTGCAAGGATCCCGAGCTAATGCCCGAACCCGAGGGCATAGCCAAGGCTTTGCGTGAGCCCTTGCTTAAGGTCTTTCCCGCTGCGCTGCTAGGGCGGCTGGTCGTCATTCCGTACTATCCGCTCAGCGACGAGATGATCGCCAACATTGTCCGCTTGCAGTTGAGCCGTATCGAAAAACGCATTGCGCAGAACCATAAGATCCCGTTCACTTACGACGAAGACGTCGTCAAGCTGATCGCCAGCCGCTGCACCGAGCTTGAGAGCGGCGGGCGCATGGTCGATGCAATCCTGACCAATAGCGTGCTACCCGCGCTCAGCGAGGAGTTCCTGACCAGAATGATAAAGGGTCAACCGGTTAGTGGCGTTCATGTGACGGCGTCGGACGGGAGTTTCAATTACCAGTTCAGTTGATGAAATAGTAGGTACGCATAAAGCGAGGACGACTGGGCCACTACGAAATCTGCCATTTCAGTGCCGTTTCCATTGCAGGTCTGATAGCGGCTCAACTAACAATTGAGGGGGTAACATGAATACGCGCAGTGAAGGAATTTGTCATTTCGCCATAGCGGTTGCCTGTTGTTTGGTCGCTAATTCCGTCCGAGCCCAAGAAGGCCCCGAGCCCGACGGCCCCCTGCCCGACGTTTCCGGCCTGACCGAGCCGCAACAAGCAGCCGCCAACGGGATAATGAACGTTTGTCCGACGCTGGTCATGAGGATGGACGAGCTCACGCCTGTCCAACGCGATCTGCAGCAAGTTTGCACCGCCATGGTGCAAACGGCTGCCGTTCAGCAGGGCGGTGATCCCGAGGTACTGGACCAAAATCTGGGAATCAATGAAGCACAACTGCGGCAGGCGCTGCAGACGATCGCTCACGAAGAGGCGGCCGCGCAAGGCACAAGCGTGGTCGACATCGATGGCGCGGGGGAAATCGATGCGATCGGGGCGCGGCTTGCCGCGCTTCGCGCGGGCGCAACCGGAATACAGCTCAGCAGCATGCAGTTCAACCTTCAAGGAAGAACCATGACCGCCGCCGACTTGGTTGGCGAACCCGGCGGGGCGGCCGGTGACGACGGCATTGAGGGGCGGCTCGGCGCCTTTCTAAACGGCAGCTACTATTGGGGCGACAAGGATGCGACGAGCCGCGAGAACGCCTTCGACTTCGACAACTTCGGGCTGGTCGGCGGCATCGATTACCGGTTTACCGATAACTGGGTCGGTGGGTTGGCAGTCAATTATTCCCAGACCAACGCCGATTTCGAGACCGGTCCTGGCGGCGACTCGGACACCGATACCTACGGCGGCTCACTATTTGGAACGTATTACCAGGGTCCATTCTATGTCGATGCGCACGCCAATTATTCGCGCAACGAATTCGAGACGACGCGGCGCATCATCATCCCGAATAACAATCCCAACGTTACGCTAGACCTGGACCGCACGGCGAGCGGGGAGACGGACGGAAACCAATACACCATTGGCCTTGGCGCCGGTTATAACCTTGAAAGACGGGGATTGACGGTAACTCCTTACGGCCGCCTCGAATACATCGATCTCGATATCGACGGCTACACCGAGACCGGCGCGGACGGCTTGAACCTGCGGGTCAGCGATCAAAGCGTGACCTCACTGCAGTCCGCCTTCGGCGCGCAACTCGCCTACGCACTCAGCATCGAGACGGGCGTCCTCGTTCCGCAGGTTTATGCAGAATGGGACCACGAATTCAGAAACGACAGCGAGTCGATCAGCGCAGTGTACGTGAACGATCCTTTCAATCTTTCCAACTTTGTCATACCCACCGAAGACCCCGACGAAGACTTCTTCACAATCGGCGCCAGCCTCTCCGCCACGTTTCGCAACGGCGTGCAGGGATTTGTTAACTTTGAGACCGTCGAGGGCTTGAGCGGTATAACGAATCGCGGCGTAATCGGTGGCTTAAGGTTAGAGTTCTAGCGCGGCTAATGCCAAACACGCACCAATGGCCTGCGTGGAAACGCCAAGTTCGAATGACGGACGGCAGAGTGGCTGACAAGCTTTGTGTCAATAAGGCCATTGCTAATTCGCACAATCGGAGGAAGTGTTGGTGACCACTGCGCTGCAAGCAGACAGGACACTCTCTATCACCACCCCGCTTGGTGACGACGTCCTGCTGCTCAGGACGATGACCGCCACCGAACAGCTCGGCCGTCCGTTCGAGTTCGAGCTCGATCTCTTAAGTGGCGACGAGCAGATCAAGTTTGAGGATCTGCTCGGCCAGACGATGACGGTGCAGCTGTCGTTGGTGGAGGGCGAGGCGCGCTATTTCAACGGCTACGTAAGCAACTTCAGCCAGATCGGGCGCGTGGGCGATTACGCCCGTTACCAAGCCACGCTCAAGCCTTGGCTGTGGTTTCTCACGCGCACCGCAGACTGCCGTATCTTCCAAGAGAAGACCGTGCCCGACATCATTAAGGAAATCTTCCGGGAGCATGGTTTTTCGGATTTCGATGAACTCCTAAACGCGGACTACCGCCCTTGGGACTACTGCGTCCAGTACCGCGAGACCGACTTTAATTTCGTAAGTCGACTGATGGAGCAGGAAGGCATCTACTACTTCTTTAAGCATGCGGACGGCAAGCACACGCTGGTCCTGTGCGATGCGTATAGCTCGCATCAGTTGATCGAGGGTTACGAGCAAGTGCCGTATTATCCGCCGTCGGACAATGTCGTGCGAGAAGAACATATCAACGACTGGTTTCTTTCCAAAGAAATACAGCCGGGTACCTATGCCTTGAACGATTTCGACTTTCAAAGGCCGAAGGCGGTTCTCGAAGTCAAATCGGTCATCAAACGCGAACACGCGCTCGCGGATTACGAGGTATATGACGCTCCGGGCGAATATGTGCAAACGGCCGATGGGGAAACGTACGCGAAAACCCGCATCGAGGAGTTGCAGGCGCAGCATGAGGTGATCCACGGTGAGGGCGACGCGCGCGGGCTCGCGGTCGGGGGTTTGTTCGAGTTAACCGGCTACCCGCGTGACGATCAGAATCGCGAGTATCTCATCACATCGGCAACTCACCAGCTGCGTTCGGACGAATACGAGACGATGGAGGCCGGTGAGCCCGGCCCTCACTATGCGTGCACCTTTAGCGTTATCGACAGCAAACAGCCATTCCGTGCGCCGCGCACCACACCCAAGCCATTCGTGCAGGGGCCGCAGACCGCCATCGTGGTCGGCAAATCGGGCGAAGAGATCTGGACCGACAAATACGGTCGCGTGAAGGTGCAGTTCCATTGGGACCGCTATGGCAAGTCGGATGAGAACAGCTCCTGCTGGGTGCGCGTCTCGCATCCGTGGGCGGGCAAGAGCTGGGGCTCAATCGCGATCCCGCGCATCGGCCAAGAGGTAATCGTCGACTTTCTCGAAGGCGATCCCGACCAGCCAATCATCACGGGCCGAACCTATAATGCCGACTGTATGCCCCCCTACGGTCTGCCAGGCGGGCAAGTCATCAGTGGCACCAAATCCAACAGCACCAAAGGAGGCGGTGGCTACAACGAGTTGGTGATGGACGACACGAAGGGCAATGAGCTAATCCGCGTGCACGGCCAGTACGACATGGACTCGACCATCGAGCACGACCTGCGCGAGCACGTGCTCAACAATCGCAGCCGGGACGTTACGGTCGATGAAACGATCACCATTGGCAACAATGAGACCGTTGCGGTCGGCGTCAACCGCACCGAGACTGTAGGTTCGAACGAGACGGTGAGTGTCGGCAGCAACCGGTCGATCAGCGTGGGCGCGAGCGAGACGAAAACCGTTGCCCTGCAGCGCACGCATGCCGTCGGTGTAAATGAGACCATCACGATCGGCGCTGCGCAGGAGGTGGCGATCGGCGCATTTCAAGCTGTGGCGGTGGGTGCGTATCAGACCGTTAACGTCGGACTGAATCAGTCGGTCGATGTCGGTTCGAACCAGTCGGTCGATGTCGGAAAGAACGCTTCAATGAGCGTTGGTGGCGACGAATCCCGCTCGGTCAAGGGCGCCCGCAGCACGGACATTGGCAAGGACAATGCACTTAAGGTCGGCAAGAATCTGATCATCAATGCCGGGGATTCCGTGACAATTACCACCGGTAGCGCGAGCATCTCGATGAAGAAAGATGGGACGATCGTGATCAAAGGCAAGGACATCACGGTCGAGGGCAGCGGCAAAATCAACGTGAAGGCAAGCGACAACATCGTGATGAAGGGCTCGAAGATTCTGCAGAACTGACTGGCCGTGACCTATGATTCGTCAATTCACAACTGACCGAGCGGGAATGCGATAATCGTTGTCATTCCGAGCAGGGCGAGGAATCTTCTTGCCGAGCCGTTCGAGAGATCCCTTGCCCCCTCGGGAAGACACATTTATTCAGTAACGCGTCTGTTGTGAGCCCTTGATAAATTGACCTAGAAACGGTAATCAAACATGGCGTACAGCGGCGAAGTGCTTGATCAATGCGGATTGATTGAAATCGATTGCTCGAAGGTAGCAGTTGTTGCGGTAAGGGGAGACGGTCCGAACGTCTGCGGTCATTTGCTACTCCACACCTTGAATCGTGGTGGCTACTATTTCCACGTTGCGGATCCGCACGATTATCCTCGCTACATGTCCGAATCCGGCTACCAGCGGTATTTGCAGGAAGCGGGCAAGACTGAGCTGCGACGTAGATATTTGTCCCTGCCCAATCCGCAAGGAGCCTTGCTGTACTTGGAAGGACTGATGGCGAAAGCGTGGCTGTGGTTGGTACTCCCTAATAACTGTGTCGCGTTCGTCGAAGAAGTAATTAAAGCCGGCGGCGGGACGTGGGGTGCTTACAGCAACTGTCCAGACATTGCCACGCAAGACACCATTTCTGAGCGTATTCAGCGCTTCCTCGGTCAGCTAGAGGGTGAAATATATCGACTCTATGGCGTTCCGCGGTGAGGCCAGGCGGCGCCAGGTCAATCCTTATCCGGAACCGGCCTGATGCATATAAAATCGTGCTGACATTTGAGTGCTGATGCGCTTATCCAGTAGAGCTACGGCAAGGGTGAAAACATATGAGTGCGATAGACATCCATCAAATTCCTGAAGTTCCAGGAGAGGCTGCGCAGTCCTACGTGCCATGTTCGGCCGTCCCCGGTGGCGTGATAATTGGAATGCTGATCGGCTTCAAGGATGCTCGACCACTTGTAATCTACTCGGGCCAGCCGAGCGCAGCGGCAATCGAGGCGCGCGCAACGCTAGACCTGCATGGCGCGCATATCGGTCGCGAGGTGGTGCTTGCGTTCGAGAATGCCGATCCATCGCGTCCCATCGTGCTGGGTTGTTTGCAACGAGGTGAGTCTGAACTGCCGGAAAAGCCAGGCCAAGTCGAGGTGGATGCCGATGGAGAGCGTCTGGTGGTCACCGCCAGGGAACAACTTGTGCTGCGCTGCGGGCAGGCGAGTATCACCCTTACCAAGGCGGGCAAGGTGCTCATTCAAGGCACATATCTTCTCAGCCGCTCCTCAGGAGTGAACCGCATCAAGGGCGGCTCTGTGCAACTCAATTAACGTCCGGAACGTTCATCAGTTCTGCTGAGGCACTGACGCGTGCAGATCACCTCCAACACGACCCCCTTTCTGGCTGAGCTGTTTGCGTCCACGGACAAAGATGGGGTGAAGCGCTGCGTGGTGGTCGTCAAAGCAACCTTTGACGTTGCCCCAGATGGTGAATGCCAACCCGCGGGCGAGCAGGCACCCTTCGTCTATGCGGATGAACATCATGGTGATCCTGGGACCACGGCCATCCGCTACGAAAGCGACTTTGCTCCAGTCAAACCCCGCGCTGACGTGCTCGTCAACGGGAATGCGATCGCGCCGAAGGGCCAGGCCGTGACCGCGCTCGAGGTTGCACTCGCCGGTCCCGGATTTGCCACGCAGGCGGTGGTCACCGGTGACCGGATATGGGTCGAAGGTCTTCGGGGGATCGAGCCCTCCCACCCGCGCCCTTTCGCGACGATGCCGCTGGTTTGGGACCGCGGGTTCGGCGGCTCGGACCAGTCACATGAGGAAGTCACCAAAAACGGCAGCGAGCTAAGGAACCTCGTCGGCGTCGGCTTTCACCTCAACGGCGACAAGCGATCGATCCTAGGCCAACCGCTTCCCAACATTGAGCGGCTGGATAGCCGAATGCGCTCCTGGTTCGACAAGCCCGAGCCCATCGGCTTCGGGCCAGTCGGCCGCGGCTGGCAGCCCAGGATCGGTTTCGCCGGGACCTACGACCAGCGGTGGATGGACGAGCGACTTCCGTTTCTGCCCGAAGATTTCGACGACCGCTATTTCCAGTCAGCACCTCTGGATCAGCAGCTCTCGCAGCTCGCGGTCGGCGCCGCCTTCGGCTGCCGTAACATGAGCGAGGGTGGACAGTTTTTAGCACGGCTCCCGCCCCTGAATATTCCAGTCCGCTTCTTCTTTGACGATCGGACCGAGTCGTCAGCGGTGGCGCCGGACACGTTGATCCTGGAGCCAGGCGCCAAGCGCCTAATATTGGTTGGTCGCGTGGGGGTGCTCCTTCCGCGCAAGATCACCGCTCTGCGCGAGATCCAGGTTGGGCAGCCGAAACGCATGCCGTCCACCGGCAAGCCCCACTACAGCAACCTGGGCGAGGCCGTTACGGCTCTGAAAAGGTCGCGCTGAATCCTATGGCCGAACCGCTATACGTCACCTGCCTCAGCCTCGTCTGTCCGGTCGGCTTTACGCCAGAAAGTGCGGCAGCCGCAATGCGAGCAGGCATCGACGCATTCACCGAGCTGCCTTATGCCGACAACGCCGGAGAACCTATCATCGGTGCGGTCGTGCCTGGCTTGCCGCAAGATCTGCGAGGGCGAGCGCGAGTAATCGGGCTTCTCGCACGCGCGTTCGAGGTCATTGAGTCGCGTCTGCCGGGGGGCCTGACATCGACGCAGCTACCTCTCATCCTCTGCACCCGCGAGCCCGAGCGCCCCGGCGCCAAGCTCAACAGCATCGTGGGTGAGGTCGAGGCGCGGCTTGGCCTCACCTTCCGCCGCGACGGCTCAATGCACGTTGCGCGCGGACCTGTATCCGCATTCGAGGCCCTGACTCACGCTCGACGCATCCTCTATGAAGCTCGAACCGAAGCCTGTCTGATTGTGGCGGGCGACACACTCGTGGACGCGCGCACTCTCCTCTGGCTCGACCAGGCGAAACGTCTCAAGACTTCTGAGCAGACCGATGGTGTTATTCCCGGGGAGGCTGCGTGCGTGGTGCTCGTGACCAAGCGATCCATGACCCGGTCGCAACTTGCGGTTCGAGGCTTAGGGTTCGGCGAGGAAACGGCCACCGTGTTGAATGAGGAGCCGCTGCTGGGCAAGGGCATGGCCGCGGCCGGCAAGGCGGCTCTTGACGAGGCGGGACTTGCCATGCACGAGGTGGCCTTTAGACTCAGCGATGTCGCGGGCGAGAGCTACGCGTTTGAGGAGCTAGTATTGGCCCAGTCACGTCTCATGCGCAAAACGCGCGAGACCCAGGATCTATGGCACCCGGCAGGCTTCGTTGGCGACTGTGGCGCCGCCGCGGGCCTCGTGCAGTTCGCTTGGGCGGAACAGGCCTTCGCACGTTCTTATGCCCCCGGTGCAGTTGCGCTCGCGCACGGAAGCGCAGCGGCGGGCGCAAGGGCGGCCGCTGTGGTCGGAGCCTGAGGATTGCAGGTATGGGGCACGAGGTCTACGCAGGTACGTGGGAAATCGCCGCAAAGTCCGGGATGAACAAGTCGATCGCGCGATTCCCGGATGTCTGCATGTCTCCCCCGTCGCCGCCCGCTGGTCCGATCCCCGTGCCTTATCCGGATACTTCGTTTTCTTCCGACCTCAAGGAAGGCTCGCAAACCGTGAAGCTCGGTGGCGAGCCGGCGGCGCTTGCACAGCAGTCGTACTACAAGCCCTCGGTGCTGGGCGACGAGGCCGCGACGCGTACCTTTGGGGCCAATGTCGTCACCCACGTGATTACCGGTAAGACCTACTTCCAGGCTTGGTCACTGGATGTAAAGATCGAGGGCAAGAATGTCTGTCGGCATCTGGATATTACGACAAGTAACCATGCAAGTGGCGCTACTACCACGGCGCCCGTCATCACAACCGAAGCGCAGACCTTATTGTCTATCATGGCTGGCAAGTGCCCGTGCTGCAGGGGGCCTCTGCACGAGAATCAGAAGGACGATGCGGGCAAACCGTTGTTGCCGCCGATGACGCAAGCCGAGTACTACCAAAGCAAAAAGGATGCGGTGGATGCGAAGATCGCAGGCTTTCCCAAATGGGTCGAGGATCAGGCCAAAGCCGGTAAGCCTGGGCTCGATAAGGCGATCATAACCCTAAAGTTTGGCGCCCCCGATATCTTCCCTCATTTGGAAGGACCGCGCGACGAACTGGCCGCGGTAGAGAAGAAGCGCGCTCAACAAGCATTGAACGAGCTCAAGGAGCTTGAGACCAAGCATTCTGACTGTCCTAACTTGCACAAGCCTCCTGACGTCGGCTGTGGCACACATTTCGACGTTCCGAATACCAAGAGGACGAAACAGGTGAAGCAAGACGATGGCACCATGAAGTCGAAGCAAAAGACGCCGACCGATTGGGCACGCGACGAGGTGACCAAGGGCGTGAAAAACGCTATCAGGGCCGAAGCTCGGTTGACGTTTCCGGGCAGACACATACCGGACGACGACCAGGTGAACCACATGACGCCGCTTGACGCTGGGGGCTGTCCTATTAGCCCGCACAACATGATCCCAGACGGTGCCCTGTCAGAGGAGTGCTTGCGCATCGATCGCCTGCAGGGCGCGCTTCAGGGGCGAAGCTGACGCGACAACAGAGTGGTCCGAGCGATATGCAGCCCTATCTATTGAGAACGTTCCTCGAGCGCGGCAACGGGCTCCACTTCGCGAGTCCTCCGCCCGCTGACATAACCGACAGGAGATACCTGCAGAGCCATGATCTCGACGAGGTACTGGCCTGCGTGCTAGCCAATCTCCAGAAGGGTAGGTTCGATTTGGCGAACGTGCCAATGCGACTCGTCCAATTGCGCGAGGTACCGGGTCTCTGGGTTGCATGCGCGGCCCTACTCGGATTCTCGGCGCCGATGCGCGCGCTCCGCAGCTTCGTCGATGAGTTCGGCGGGCGGCTCACGGGGGCTTCGAGGTTCTATGTGTGCGACGCTGCCATGTCGTCCGGCGCCTTTTGGGCGGTGGAGACTATCCTCGCCGCTTATCCGGATATGGTGGCGGCGGACTTCCGGCGGTTTCTGGGGCACGGCCTTTCCTGGCTTCTCGAGCAGGAGCCTGGTCCGGCTTGGGACGGTCCCGATCTCGTCGAAGTGCCAGGCGACCCGCTCCCTCCCGGCGAGCAGCCGGAAACTCGGCTGAATCTCGACGCTTATATGGCTATGGTTCGTGAACAGGCTCGGGCATTGCGACGAGCCGAAGCACTTCGCGACGAGTCCGTGGTCGCTGAGGGCCGAGTGCTGGTAATTAAGGATGTTGCGCAGCGGCTTCTCGACCGGTTGCGGCGGGGTGAGCGCGGGGATCGCATCGAGAAGGGGCGCATGCTGCTCGAGGCCACGACTGGATTGAATTGCGGAGCATTCTTTAACAAGGACTACATGCTCCAGCCCCTGGCCGCCGCCGCCATTGTTGAAGAGTTCCTAGATTCCGGCGAAGCGGAGAAGTACGAGGCCGGTGTGCGCTACTTCTTCGGTCACCGTATTCCGGATTGAAACACTCTCTTTGCGAATTCGGATTGTCCAGCGGATCGCCGCGGCCCATCGCGCTTCGGGCTGTTCGCGCAGCTACTGTAAGGCATGACTGAGAAGTCGCTCAGTTCCACTGGCGCTGCACCGATGCGGTATTGAGTTGACGGACCCGAAAGATATACAATGTATTATGTATATCCATACGGCACGGAGGGACGATATGCAGGTTTCAAGATGGGGCAACAGCCTGGCTTTGCGTTTGCCCGCCGCTGTGGTCGAGATACTCGGTCTTAAGGAAGGGGACAATATCGAGATTCATGTGGCGGGCGCGCGCGCTTTCGAAATCAAGAAGACACCCGGAGCGCGAGAAGTGCTTGCGCGCCTGAGGAAGTATCGCGGTCGGATGCCGGCGGACTTCAAGTTCGACCGGATCGAGGCCAATGTACGGCGGTGAGGCGTTCCTCGATACGAACATCCTGCTGTACCTGCTGTCTTCCGACGATGCGAAGGCCGATCGGGCGGAGGAAGTGATCGCCGGTGGCGGCGTCATCAGTGTGCAGGTGCTCAACGAGTTCGCCAGCGTGGCGACGCGGAAGCTCGCGATGCAGTGGCTCGAAGTTCGCGACATATTGGCTCAGGTGCGCGCGGTGTGCGCGATCGAACCGCTCACGGTCGAGGGCCATGATCGCGCGATGTTGGTATCGGAACGACACAGCTTCCATATCTATGACGCGATGGTTGTTGCATCGGCGCTGCTGGCGGGGTGCTCGACCCTCTATACAGAGGACATGCAAGACGGCCAGCTCATCGATGGTCAGCTGACGATTCGAAACCCGTTCGTCGCCGACGAGCAAAATCGGCAGCGATGATGCCAAGCGCATCTGCCATTTCGATTCCGCTGATCATTCAGCAGCACGCGCAAGAGTCGGCCTTTCTGCGCAGCATGCGTTCAACCCTGGTCGCGGCGCCGCACGTTAAGCTTCACCATCTTCGGCGTCTGGATGATCGTCTGGCAGCGCACCTCGATGGTCTCGCGATCGCGGGTGAAGAGGGATGGCGGTTGTGTGAGGCGGCGCTGGAGACACCAGGGGTCGGCGAGATTTTCGCGGCGGCGGTGCGCGCGATTGACGAGAAGCATACGCAGCGGTTGGAAAAACTGCTCGCACTGGCGGAAGCACTGCCCGAATCGCAACGCGGACTGATCTCCGCTTTCGGCTGGGTATCCCGCGAACACCTGCAAGGGACGGCCAAGGAACTGCTTGACTCGCCATCCCCCTTTCGCCGCCGTGTCGGCATCGCCTGCTGCGCCATGCATTTCGTCACGGGTCATCAGGCGCTCGTCGCAGCCATTAACGATGCGGACGCCGAGTTGGGTGCGCGTGCATTGCGTGCAGCAGGCGAGCTCGGAAGCCGCGATGTGCTCACCATGTGCCAGCGCCGCCTGGATGACGAAAACGCGACCTGTCGGTACTGGGCGGCGCGGTCGGCGATTCTGTTGGGCGACCGAAATCGCGCGATCGCCGTGCTGAAGCCCAACTCCAGCCCATTTCGCGAGCGCGCACTGCAACTTGTCCTGACGGCGATGGAGCTCAAGGATGCGCACGCAATGCTACAGGGCTTGTCGCGGGATCAAGCCGATCTACGCTCCTTGATTCGGGGCAGCGGCGTCGCCGGCGATCCAACATACGTTCCTTGGCTCATTAAACATATGCTGGATGTGAAAACTGCACGGCTAGCAGGCGAATCATTTTCCCTTATTACCGGGGTCGATCCCGCATACGATAGCCTGGAGCGCGAGCCGCCCGACGGCTTTGAACCGGGGCCGAACGATAATCCCGCTGATGGAGATGTCGCTATGGACCCCGACGATAATCTGCCGTGGCCTGATCCTGAAAAGATTCGGGCGTGGTGGGAAGCAAACAAGAGCCGATTTCAACCGGGTATTCGATACTTCATGGGAGAACCGGTCAATCGGGCCAATTGCCTCAAGGTTTTGAAAGAGGGCTACCAGCGCCAGCGGATCGCGGCGGCGCTGTATCTTTCGCTTCTACAGCCCGGCACGCCGCTCTTCAACACCAGCGCGCCCGCGTGGCGCCAGCAACGGTGGTTGAGCAAGCTCGTTTGACTTGTGACCGCGCCATACAACCTTGTACCTGGCGGCGTGATCGTTGAGGTTCTGGTCACGCAGCCTGTAGAGTGACCGCAAAGCGTTAACCATGGCGCGTTATGCATCTTGAGCATCGAGCCTTCCGGTTCTGTTGCGAAGAGCTGCGCTGGCGCGTGGCGCTAACTACTTTGGCGTTCAGCATCATCGGAGAGCTCACATGACCATGCCCGATCCCTCTAAGCCAAGCTCTCGACGATTAGTATCGTCGCTGCGGCAAATGGCCGCATCCTCCGCCAATGGCGCGGTCTTTTGCGGTAACGTACATTACCGGAACGAGGTACTCTTTGCTCGCGGCCTTTATCCGCCCATTGAGGTGCCTCCGGGCATAACGCCTCGCCAACCATTCTTCGCCAGCATGGCTGACATGATCGGACTCGCCACGCAGCGGCGGCGGAAGTACGAATACAATGTCGACCTGAGCGATTCTCTCTCGCACTTTCCAGCCGGTTACACGCACAGCGATCTTGCCGTGCGTTTCCTAGACTTCGATCGGCAGTGGCAGCGCGCCGGATCATCCTGGCGCTATCAAGGCGGGCGCATCTGCCTCGACGTGACGATCGGGGTCTATGCGGATGAGCGCTCGCGGGAGCGTCCACGCTGTCTTTCATTGATTCTGCAGCACGAGCTGCTCCATGTCGCGGACGAAGTCGAGATCGCGATGGAGTATTTGCCGTGGACCGCGGCGCAGGCGCCGTTCATAAGAAGCCATTTCCAGGTACCCATTCCTGATCGCGAATTCGAGGCCAGGGTGCGCGGTAGTGGCGGGGGCGAGGGCTCCGAATTTGAGCGTTTGATACAGCGCTCGCTGTGGATACCGGAATCGAGTCGCCGCGCAAGTCAAGCGCATAGCGACAATCCTGACGACGGGCGAGTCATAGCCAACTGCTTAAAAGGCGGATAAAGGCACAGCAGAGCAAGTCGAATCTGTAGACGAGAGCCAGTAATCCTTATTTCAATGGACCGCGGACTTTCTCGATGCCGCCGGCATTGACGAATTCTTCAAAAGCATTCTTGTCGGCTAGCTCCGTGCTGCCGACGATTATTTCATCTAGGGGAAGACTGGTCCGCACCCAGCGCATCGCGATGGCGCTTCATCTCTTAAAAAAGCCGGTTTGACGCGTGGCCGCAAAATACATCCTTGCCGCGTTTTCCGTAGTATTCTTGTTCGTAGGACTTACCCGCCTGACTCACGATCGCGGCCGCATCGCGCCGGCGAGCAAGACGTGGCTGCTAGTCGGCGTTCTATTCGCTGCTGTGAGTGCCTGGCTCTGGATTGACGGATAGTTTTATGGCAATCGCGCATCCTGCCGGTACAATCGGACTGAGAGACAAAGATGCAGGTGCAGCCGAGGCGGAGCCGCGGTAGCGTTGACCGTGCGCGCCGCTGGCCAACTGTCGCAAGCGCACTAGTTTGCAGCGTCCTGTAACCGCCGGCTCAAGGAGCACTCCAATGAACAAGGGCTACACGACACAGAAACTCCTGGTGCTGAGAAAGCTGACTCGGGGCATCGGGGAGATCATTGGTGAGCAGATGAACGCCTACATCGCCACCCTCACTCCATTGTTCCGGCAGAAAGCCGTCTTCGGGGACCATATCCAAGGCGGCGCTAAAGAGCCGGTCAAAGGGGCCGACCAAGCCTTCCTTGAGCTACAAAAGCTTTACGAAAGCACAGCAACCAAGCAGCCCTTCAATCTATCAAGGGAGCTGAAATCCCCATTGATGCAGATGACTTCGTCACTTGAACTGACCCCGTGGGAGTATGTTCATGTCGCCAAGGCCGAGGGTGAGAGCAGGCCGATTACCGTGACTTGCCCGTTCAAGTCGATTATCACCTACGCCGATTACACACCGACACGGCTCAAGAAGCTGCTTGCTGATCGCAACCGCAACGAAAGCGAGTTACAACAGTTCGTTTTGCATTATCTTGCCATGCAGATGATCATCTCGAGGCGGCCTGGCCTCGCTCAGATGCTGGAACATCTGCACTTCCCGCTCGGTACCGACCACCTGCCAGAGTTTGGCCCCTTGCCCGTCACCTTCATGGTATCTTCAATTTCTATGAGTCTTCCGCCGGATCGACTGCTTATCGAAAGCACCGAACTATCCGGTAAGGACGCTTTCGAGGAAATCGTCAACGTCGAAGACATAGAGAAACTTCAGGACCCATTGAAGGAGCGATTGCTGGGGTTTATCGCCCAACAGCGCTCGAAGGATTAGCGTAATGATGCATCCTGCCGACGAGAAAAAATTTCCCGAGATCGATCCTGGGACGAGTGACACATGGCCGGCGACGACCCATTCGCCGTACTAGGCGGAGGCAGCACGCCAGGGCCAGTCGGCGTGCGTAATCCAGTGCCGCTTGGTGGTTCGCGAATCATCGCCGACGTAGCTAAGGACTGGAACCCGCCCAACCCGCGCGCGACGCCGGAAATCGTCGTGCGCGGCTCGACACTTTCGGATGCGGCGCGGGGCTTGAACGCACTGGATGAGTGGGGGCAGGCGGGAGGAAGCCTGCGCGCCGACCGCATTCCCGGCGGCAACTCCACCGATCTCACGGTAAACCTACGTGGCAACCTGGTCTATCGTCTGCCGCGATGGACGGGCTACAGTCAGGCGTCAACGGCCGCGAAGGCGGAGTGGGATCGCATGTTTGGGAAGCTTCGCGCGCATGAGGACCGCCATCTCGTCATCGCGATCGAGGAGGGTGATCAGCTCGCCAGTGATCTCGTGGGGCACGATATTACCGACATAGCGCGTATGGTGACCGCGGCGAACAGACGCATGCGCGCGCGCCAGGATGATCTCGATGCCAACACGGATCATGGCGCAAAGGCCGGTGTCCCATTCGGCGACGTGACTCTTGATACGTCGATCGTGTAGCGAGAGTAGAGCGGTCTCCCTTGTTTAGAACGCTTTCCAGCAGCAGTGTTGAATTACCGTTTCGGGTTTAAGCGGTCTGCTGTCAGGGCGTGCATAGGTTGGCCTCATCGGGTGTACTGGCGGCTACGAACCTAGCCTGATCGGGACAAACAGAAATTCCCCCGCCTCATGTCCGGCGTGCCGGATCGGCGTGTATTGCGGTTCTTGTTCGATACGGAATCCTGCCGCGACCTGTTGCACCTCATCCGCGATTGCGCGGTATATGTTGTATCCTTCCAAGACTTGGCTGTTTTCTCGCAGAACTTTGAATAGGGCTCTGGCGAACACCGAGTGCTCGCCGCCGCCCGCGTCCAGCACCGGTTGCTCACCGCCGGAGGTCAATACGGTACGAGAGCGCGTCTTGGCCATCACCGACATCCATTTGTAAAAGGTCTCGTCGGACATGCCGGCCTGCAGGCGCGCTATGGATGAGCGCGTCATAGCGCCCGAGTAGCACGAGTCCGCAATAACCAGCACATGCTTGGCCGACATCGCATTGAGGAGCTCGGTGACAGCAATGTTTGAAATCCAGTTCGCAGTACTATCCGGCTCGGCGTCCACCGGCAGCCAATAACCCTGCAGGTTGACCTGGTCTAATTCTCCATGGCCGGCGTAGTAGATGAGCAGGTTATCGTTTTCCGTCAGCGTCCCGCGCAGATCATTGAGTGCTGAGAGAATCGCGTAGCGGTCGGCGTTCAGCAGCAGTGTAGTCTCGAAACCGTACAAAGTTCTCAGCAGTTCATCCGCCTCTTTGGCGTCGTTGACGGCGGTATCCAGGTCGGGCAGGTTCGGATACTCGTTGTTGCCGATGATCAACGCGTGGTACTTCCCGAACTCGATCGCCTTGAGTGCTGTCTCTGGAGCCGCGATATCTGGCGCCTCAGTTTCGCTGGTGTTGGCGAGACGTAGCTTGGGGATGAGCATGAAATCGACGCTGGCGCTCAGGCCCTGTTGGTCGACCGCCGCCACGTTCACCGGCGTGTCGGTTTCCGCGACGGGTACTGACGCGCGAAACGCGCCACTGGCGTCCGGCGTTTCCGCTCGATCGTTCACGGTGAGCGAAAACAAGCCGGCGGGCGCGGTGACTTTGCCGACGATATCGCGCGCCTTAACCGGCGATCTCAGCGTTACGCTGGGAACGTTGGCGCGCGTCAGCGCGATCGGCGGGTCGAGTATTTCGATGGTCGGGCCGGCAAGAACGACGGGCTCCGCGGATGCCTCAAGGGAGGCGAGGTCAGCCTGGTAACGATCTGTCTGCTCTTGTAGCCTGGAGACCTGCGTACGCGTGCTAGCCAGTTCCGCTTCGCGTTGAGCGATCTGCTGTTCAAGTCGTTGGACCTTGGCATCGTTTTCGGCTGCTGCGCTGTTCCTCAGTCGTTCGGCCTCGCTGCGCTCCTGCGCCAGGCGAGACTCAAGCACGACCGTTTGCGATTGCGCCTGAGCGAGTTGCTGTTGAGACTCCATCACTTGCGCGCGCAACGTTTCGATTTCCTGAGTTTGCCGGCTCAGCGTACTCGTCAGATCTTCATGCTGACGCGCCAGTTCGCTTTCAAGCCACGTCATCTCCTCACGCTGTTGTTTGACGCGCGCCCGCTCCATTCCCAATTCTTGCTCCAGGGCGGCAATCTGGCTGGCGACCTCCGAATGGTCGACGCTTGCTTGGGTCGCCTGCTCCAATTGAGCGTTGAGAGTCGCTACCCTTTGTTCCGACGCCTGGAGGGTTGCCTCGCGCCCGGCGAGCATACTCTTGGTCTGTTCCAGCTCTCGCTCAGCCACCGTTGCCTCCTGGCTTCTGGCGACTACTTGCTGTTGCAGCGCCTGTTCATTGCGCTGCGCGGCCTCCAGTTGACTCCCGAGACTTTGTTTCTGTTGTGTCATTTCCGTCGTGAGCGAGACGATCTCTTCTTGCTGCTGCTTGACCTTCGCCTGTTCGAAAGCGATCTGCTCCTTGAGCCTCAGCAGCTCGGTCTCCTCCGCGGGATCGCGCGTGACCACCTGTATCTCGCCAATCTCGACCTCGCCTTGCGGTACGTATTCAAGCTCCCGCACCCTTGCGTTCAGCGCCGCCAGGCGGCCTTCGGCGTCTACCAGACTCAGTTTCCGGTCCTCCAGCTCCGCGGCCGTTGCCGCCAGCTGCGCCCGCAGCGCATCAGCCTCCTGTTTGCGCTGCTCGATTTCCTCGCGCAGCGGCTGAGTCCGTTGCTCTGCGAGCGCGTTGGCCTGCACTTCCAACGTCGAGGCATATTCCAGCTCATCGGCCTCCAGCCCGGAAGCCTTGCGGTACCAGTTCAGCGCTTCAACCGTATCTTGCGGAACGCCAAGCCCTTTTTCGTAAAGATAGCCGAGGTTGATCTGCGCCCGTGAATAGTTTTGCTTGGCCGCTTTCAGATACCATTGACGGGCGGCGTCGTAGTCCGGCGTGAGACCCAGCCCCTTTTCGAAGATCTCGCCGACGTAGGTCTGTGCCTGTGGATCGCCGGCTTTGGCATCTTCGAGCCAAACATTGAGCGCCGTCCGATAGTCCGCTCTGTCGAAGGCTACGTATTCACCGCCACGAATCTCGCAATCGACAGCAGTTGTTTTTATCGGCCGGCGCGGTGACAGATAAGTGAGGCGCTTGCCGAGCTTGCGTACCTGTCCCGGCAAGAGGCAATCAACCGGCAGGAGCCGATCGGCGCTGGCTGCCGCCACTGGCGCCACTGCGGGCAAGTCCTGAACGGTCTGCGACTGGCAGGCGGACAGCACCAGTACCGTGATTGCGCCACCTGTCAGTACTGGTATGAAGTGATACTTCAGTGAACTGAATGAAGCTCGGACCATCGTCGGCCTCCCGCATACGCGTGCGCGGCACCTAGCACAAGGAGTATAGCGCGCCGGCAGGCTAAGTGGGATGGGGATCTTCTCCGATGTTGAAACCAGCTTTTGGGGGCACGCCTCGCCAGGTATTGCGACCAACATTGCGAGCCGAAGGTAGGAGGAAGCGCCGTCCGACTGACTCGCAGCACGCTCAGAACCTGATGCCTCAGCGCGATGCACTGAGGCGCAGCCGGCCGCACCTGCCGGTTCACATCTTGGCCCTTGGTCTGCAACGGGTGTCGTAGCGACCTTTGAACACTGGTCGCGCCCAAGAGCAGCCAAGGAATGGCTCCGTCCCGTAGATAGAGCCGAACCGAAAAATCACTTGTCGCAGGATCCGCCGGCCGCAGGAATCGGCGCTGGTCGGTCGCTCACAGGCATTACCACCGCTGCCGGGCTGGGCTAAACTCTAGCCGCATCAATGGCGGGGCGGCCAGCGCGCAGCGAACCGGGTGCGGGCACGCAAGCAAATCTGGATTGGATAAAGAACAATAACTGGTTATCGTAAGTGCCGGATGATCGTATGAATAGTAGCGTCAGCAAAACCTCGCAATCGGTTCGATATGATCTAAAGGCTAAGGATGGCGCATGCTGCGCGGACGAAGCTTCTGTGCGCACAGCGCCGGACGAGTTATGTCGTCGTTCGTAATGACCCTTATCGCTCTGGTAACCGCAGGCGGCGCATGCGGTCTATCCGGCTGCGCGAGCCCTGGACAGTGGATTGATGGCCAAGCAGCCCGTTATGGCTTTGAGCGTGATGTGATGCCGGGACAAGACTTCAACCACATCGTGTATCGTCACGAGGGTGCCGACCCGAATGGCATCCTGCACATCTACCTGGAAGGCGACGGTTCTCCCTGGCTATACCGTCGCTACATAGCCGCCGATCCTACGCCACATAAGCCGCTCATGCTGAAGCTGATGGCGCTGGATGACCATGCCAGCGTGTACGTAGGGCGGCCGTGTTATCTCGGCATGGCGCAGTCGCCCGGATGCGGCACCGCGCTCTGGACGGGCGCGCGCTATGGCGGACGGGTCGTAAGCAGTTTGGCGCAAGTCATAAATGCGCTTGCGCGCACAGGCGGTTTCTCGGGATTAATGCTGTTCGGGCACAGCGGCGGTGGCGCGCTCGCGATGTTGCTTGCGCAGCGGCTCGACAAAGTTCAGGCGGTGGTGACCCTGGCGGGTAATCTGGATACCGATGCCTGGACCACCTACCACCGCTACGCACCGCTGTCGGAATCGCTCAATCCCGCGGTGCAGCCGCTACTTAGCGCGAATATCTGGCAGCTCCACCTCGCGGGCAGCGAAGACCAAGTTGTGCCGCCGTGGATGATCAGGACCGTTGCCGGGCGTCAGCCGAGCGCAAGATTCAGGGTGCTCGACGGATTCGATCACAGCTGTTGCTGGCACGAGATCTGGAGTGCGGTCTTGGCCGAGCTTGGGCGAGCCGTTCGCTCTGGAAGTGGCTGTTTGAAGCGCCTGCGCGCCAACCCTACGTGCCGTACTCCTGCTGCAGCTTCAGTAGACGCGCATCGTTAGGCTGTGCTCTCAAGCCATTGTCGATCTGCACTCGGGCGTCATCAATCCGTCCCGACGCAATGTTTTCTTGAGCCTGCTGTTCATAGTGACGTGCGATACTTTCAAGTCCGGCGCAGGCCTGCGCGTTATGTGGATGAAGCTCCAGTACGCGTCGGTAGGCGTCGAAGGCGCTGCTGCCGGGAGGTTCCATGATGCGACCGACGAGAAAATGCACATTGGCAACCTCGAGCAAAGTGCGCACTTTCGGCCGAAGCTGCGCCGCAAGCGGCCCTGGAGACACGTCACACGGTCCCGAGCTCATCTCGGCGTCCTGGCTCTGCATCAGGCTCGTGGCTACAAACGCCGCCAAGGCAATGCCTAACGCGGCACCGCCAGTGCCATACACCCATCGTCGTGCGCTTCCTGGCGTTTTTGGCCGTAGCTCGCGCAGGAACTCTTCGACAGTCGGAGTCCGTCGGTCCCGCGCGAACGCCAGTCCCCGCAGTAGTCCGCGCCACTGCTCGCGGCTCAGGTTCCTAGGTGGCTTGGCTTGAACCTTATTATCTCGGGCTTGGGTACTTGGCGCTTTCGCGAATGGGTGACGACCGGTCAGCAGTTCATAAGAAACGCACGCCAACGCGAAGATGTCGTCGCGCGGGTCGGGATCGGCGCCTTCCAGCATGTCGCAACTGGCGTAGGCGGGTGTGAAGGCGCCCAATCTGCCGGCATCGAAAACGGTGGCGTCCTGTTGAAGCTGCCCGGGCTGCCGCGCCGCGCGTGCTATGCCGAAGTCGAGCACTTTGGCGACGCCCTCCTTGGTTACAAACACGTTACCCGGCTTGAGATCCGAGTGCACGATATGCTGCTTGTGCGCATACGCGAGACCAAAACATATCCCTTCGATGATCGCGAAGGCCTCTTTCGCAGGCAAGCCGCTGGGATAGGCCCGCTTGATCACCTGGGGCAACGGCTCACCCTCGAGTAGCTCCATGGTCATGTACACCGTGTCGCCGTCGCGGTCGAAGTCGTATACGGTAACGATGTTAGGATGCGCCAGTTTTTGCGCCTTCTTGGCCTCGCGCTGAAGCGTGATCAGCGCATCTGGATGCCGTCGGAAGTCTTCGGTTAAGATCTTGACCGCGACGTATGGGTCACGGTCGTCCGCCTCTTCCTTGCGCAGATCTTTCGCCTTAAAGACAATGCCCATGCCGCCGCGTGCGATGAGACATTCCAGCACGAAGCGCCGGTTGATGGTGGAACCGATGCCCACGAGCGCGGTGCCGGGTGGGCGAAATATGGTGTCGGTTGGCATAGGAGCCGAGGCAGTGCGGCGCAACGGCGCGGAGCGTGCCGGAGCAGGCTCGTCATCGATGGAAGACGCCGATTGCCCCATCATCAGATGAGATTCGGGGCTGTCTGTTGGCGGCGTCTCGGCATGGGGTAAGCTCGCACTACCGCCTGTTGTTCGCGAAGGAGAGCTTCCGCTGCCAAGCGGTTCGGACGCGGAACCGATTTGATCGGTCAGACGATCGCTGATTGCCTGATAGATCTGCGGGGGCAGGCGTCCGCGTCGATAATACGCCTCGGCGGCCTTCAGAAACGCGGGTGCCTGTCCCGGTGCCTCGCGACACGCACGCTCTACCTCATTAAGAAGGCTATCAAAGCTCAACTGGTCAGCAAGAAAAGCTTCGAGTGCGGCGTTCAGGTTAGCCATACGTTTTTGAACATCTAGAACTAGAACGCGCTGAAAAATTTCACTACCACCGCGCTGAGGTTGTCGTGCCCGCCATGCGCTAGAGCGGCATCCACGAGAGCTCGCACCTTTTCCTCAGCGCCTTCTTGATGGGCGTTGTTCTCCGAAGTGCACTGCTGGGAGAGCATAGCAGCCAATTCGTCTTCCTCGAGTTCCTTGTAAAGGCCGTCCGTGCACAATAGAAATGTGTCGCCGTGCCGTAGTTCCGTGAAGTTCATATCGAGGTTCAGCTCATCCTCGGGGCCCACGGCGCGCGTGATCACGTTGTTGCCGGCGTACTCTTGCGCGTAAGCACCTGTTTCCGGCGCCACCAAGCTGTGGTCCTGTGTGAGGCGTTCCAAGAGACCCCCGCGCTGGCGGTAAATGCGGCTGTCACCGGCCCATATGCACGCGGCAGTGTAACCATACGCTGCCAGGACGGCGACGGTGCTACCAACGGGTTGGTTGCGCCTTATGGACTCTGCCCGAATAACCCCATTGGCAACCTCCAGTTGCGTCCTGATTTGTTGAACAAAGGAATTCAGATCAGCGGCTAACCCAAGCAAAAGCAGGTGTTCTACGACCGTTTTGCTGGCAAAATCGCCCGCTTGGTGTCCGCCCATGCCGTCGGCAACCGCCCATAGGCCCAGTTCGGGCATATCGAGACAGGCGTCTTCGTTGACCTTCCGAACCTTGCCGATATGGCACGCACTCGCAGACGTCCAAATCAGAAGCGGTGGTTCATCCATTTGTAGTAACCGGTAATTTATCTGACAGGCAGTGTAGGAGGTTCATCGTCGTTTAATTGGCCATCAGGCGGCAATCAATTTCTCCCTAGCCAGTGGCAGGCTGTCTTTGGAGAAGACTAGTGGTTTTCCGCGCTCGCTAACCCCGGCAAGCATTCAGATTGTACGCTACTCCCTAGGGGGTATGTCTTACGAGCGATTGACGGTTTCGTGCCGCTAAACCGATCATGCCGCTGTACCCGAAACGCGGCAGGGGCCGAGCCCCGTCGCGTGTGGATCGGACGACCGCCGCGTCAAGGCATCATCGGTTTGCGGCGCTTTCGCTGCACCAATTTTCGCGCCACGTATCGTCGGCGGCATCGTACACGGAGATTCTGTTGGCATGGCTCTTCCCAGCCAAATCAAATATCTGATCATCGGCGCCGGTATCCACGGGCTGAGCACGGCCTATCACCTCGCGCTGGAACTCAAGGCGCGCGGAGGCGACGGTAGAGATATTCTGGTCGTCGACAAGAAAGGGATCGCGGCCGGGGCGTCGGGCATCGCCTGCGGCGTGATCCGCAACAACTATTTTCAGCCCGCCATGCGGGAACTCATGGCGCACAGCGTGGGCGTGTGGGAATCGGACCCGGAGGCCTATCATTATCACTCCACCGGCTACATGCAGATCAGCCCGGAGTGCATGCACGCGGACGTCGCCACCATCGCGCAGCAACAGCGCGACATCGATTACGAGTCGGTGTTCGTGGAAGGCGAGGCCGACAGCCGGAGATACATGCGCACCATTTTCGACGACTGGCAGGCCAAGGGCATTACCTCGGTGCTGCACGAGAAGCGCGGCGGTTACGCCAACAACGTCGAGAGCATGCACGGACTGGCGGACAAGGCCACGGCGCAGGGGGCGCGCATCGAAAGCGGCGTGACAGTAACGGGCTTCAGGCGCGATAGCGGCGGCGCGGTTACGGCGGTCGAGACCGATCAGGGCGCGATCGGATGTGACTATGTGGTGATCGGCGTCGGGCCCTGGGTCAAGCGCATCTGGGAGATGCTCGAACTGCCCAGGACGATCGCGGTAAAAGGACCGGACGGAACCGTGCACAAGGACGTGCCCATGTGGGTGTTCTGGTCGCTGCAGGAGGGTACCCTGGGCGTGGATCCCGATTTGCAGAAGACCAACGACGGCCGGTTTCCGCCGGTGATACACGTCGACAGCGACGCGCCTTTGTATTCGGACAAGGACGGCTCGCTCATCACCGGCAAGCTGTGGGGCATTTATTACAAACCCGATTTTCACTTCGGCGGCGTGCAGGGCGGGGCGGCGCCTTACAGGATCGAAACCGATCCCGATGACGTGAAGGTCGACCCTTACGGCCCGGAATCGCCCGATTACATCGTCGGCGACAACTTCGCGAACATGTGGTGCTCCGCGCTGGCCCACTGCCAGAAGCGCTTCGAAGGAAAATCATCGCTGTACAAGAAAGAGCCCTCCGGCGGTATCGGCGCATTCACGCCCGACAATTTCCCGGTGTTCGACGTGTTTTGCGAAAACTGCTACGTCATCGCGGATTCCAACCACGGCTATAAAATGCTGGGCGTCGGCCAGCTGGTCGCCTCCGAGATCATCGGGGAGCGCAGTGTATTGCTCGAGCCGTTCCGCTTTTCGCGCTACGCAGAGGGCAAGCTCCATCCGACCTCGCACAGTCCGTTCCCGTGGAGCTAGCCTTCGACCGGGTTGGTGGCCAGCAGAGCCCGTGGCGGCTGGTTGAGCGGGTAGCGTTTAGTAACTGACAAATCTACAGGGGCAGCAATCAATGACTGACATACAAGACTTCGTGAATGCGCAAGGACGCGACAAGCGGGTTAAGGACGTCCGCAAAAAGATCGACGAACTGGGCGTCACTTACATCTATTTTCAGTTCGTCTCGGTCACCGGCCGCGTCATGGGCAAGGGCGCGCCCGCGGACCACTGGGAACGGTTCGCCGAGAACGGCTTTCAGCTCGTCTATGGCTCGACCGCAAACCTGTTTATCGACCGCCACGGTGACTATATCGCTTATGGACCCGAGGCCTGGGAACTGGTTGGCATCCCCGAACCCGAAACCTTCGTCCAGCTTGCCTGGGACAAGCGCGTCGCGCGGGTGTTCTGCACCTTGTTCCGGGGCCGCGAGCATCCCGAAAATCCCGGCGCCTGTCTCACCTCTGACTGCCGCGGAAATCTTCGCCGGATCCACGAGCAGTTTCAGAAGGAGCATAAAGGCCTGCATCTGCGGGCCGGCACCGAGCCCGAGATGATGTGGCTGAAGCGGGACGAGAACGGCAAACCCGCCGGCGGCTTCAGCAAGCCGTTTTGTTATCACATAGATCAATTCGAGTCGCTGCGGCCGGTGTACATGAAGGTCATCGAGTACAGCAGGCAGATGGGTCTGGACATCATCCAGGGCGATCACGAGGACGCCCCCGGTCAACTGGAGCTCAATTTCACCTTCGATGACATATTTCGGAATGCGGACCGGCTGACGACCTATCGCCAGATCTGCGCCCAGGTAGCGCGAGAACATGATTTGATTGCCTGTTTCATGTCCAAGCCTTTCATGCACGTATCCGCCTCGGCATGTCATACGAACATCTCGCTGTGGCGTGGCGGCGAGACCGAGATCAAGCGACTCGGTAACGAATCGCTGCCAGGCATGGAGGTTCCCTTCACCTATAGCAAGGGCGGCCAGAATACCTTCATGCCGGAGGGTGAAAACCCCAGAGAGCCAGGCAAAACCGGCAGGTTCGCCCTAGGCGGCCTGCTCGAACACGCGCGCGGCCTCACCGTGCTGGGGTGCTCGACCGTGAACTCCTATCGGCGCCTGTTGGATACCGGGTTTTGGGCGCCGGTGTATTCCAGCTGGGGTTACCAGAACCGGACAGCCGGCATTCGTAATTCAGCGCCGGGACGGTTCGAATACAAGGCCGTGGATTCGGCGCATAACCCGTATCTGCTCGGCTCGGGTCTGTTAAAGGCCATGGATGACGGCATCAAGCGGGAGCTTGAACCGGGCGAGCCGGAGCAGCGCAACATCTATCACGTGATGGAGGATGTCAAGACCAGGCACGTGAAGTTGCCGATATCGCTGGGCGAGGGCCTGGACGCCCTAGAGCAGGACGAAGTCGCCAGATCGGCGCTGCCTGATGAGATGTACAAGGTCTTCATGGATTACAAGCGCGACGAGTGGGAAACGTTCCTGGCGACCGTCACGGAATGGGATCTGGAGCATTACATTGACTGCCTGCCTTAACGCGGAGGAAATGACTCATGTGCGGAATTGCAGGGCTGATACATAAAGGAAAGAGCGCCGGTATCGGCAAAGAGATGACCGCGATGCTGCAGGCCATGAGGCATCGCGGCCCGGACTCGACCGGTTACGCGCTCTACGGGCCGGCCAATACCAGCCAATACGTGATGCGTTTCAAGGTTGCGGAGCCGTCCGATCTCGCCGCCAGCCGCAAGAAGGGCGCTTTGGATATTCATCAGGCGCTGAAGGATCGCAAGCACGCGGTCGATCAGCGCCTGGCCAAGCTCGGCGCGAAGGTGATTTCCGGGCAGCAGCCGCGCGAATATGCGTTTCGCTACCAGTTCACCTATGACGGTGATCTGGGTCGGCTGGCGGATTACATCGAAGATCTGGACGGGGTGGAAATCCTCTCGCTGGGCCACGCGCTGGAACTGATCAAGGACCTGGGAGACGCAAACACCGTCTCGCAGGGATACAGCCTGGGCGCATTTCAGGGCACGCACGCCATGGGCCACACGCGCATGGCGACCGAGTCCGATGTCGATATCCGCTCGGCGCATCCCTACTGGGCTTATCCGTATAGCGACATCTCGGTGGTGCACAACGGCCAGCTCACGAATTACTGGAACTCGCGGCGCGCGCTGGAACGCAAGGGCCACCGCTTCGCCTCCGACTGCGACTCCGAGCTGATCGCGGTGTACATCGCCGACAAGCTGGATCAGGGCGTGGAACTGGAGGCGGCCATGCGGGAGTCGGTCAACGCCTTCGACGGCGTGTTCACCTATCTGGTCGCGACCGGCAACGCGCTGGGCATGGCCAAAGACACGATGGCGGCCAAGCCCATGGTGCTCTACGAGGGCGACGACTTCATCGCCATGGCCTCCGAAGAAGTGGCGATCCGCAGCATCTTCCCGCACGAGATCGACACCAAAGACCCCTACGACGGCGAGGTGCGCGTATGGCACAGCTAGAGGCGAAAGGCTCTCATGATCAGGGCATGCACGATGAGCAGCTCGCGGGCCGCACGCAGCAGGTGTTTTTCGACCCGTCCGAGGAGGAAAACTTTACCTATCCCGGCGCGTTCGATGTCGATTTCGACAAGGCCGCGGAGCTCGACGCCGCGGAGTTGGACAACAAGGCGATCAATCTTCGCATCCGCGAGTTGATGAGCCAGGGTTTCGGCACGATCACGGTGCGCAATCCCGGCGCCAAGCACTCGCTGGGGGTCGGGATTCTCAATCGCCTGCAACTGAATTTCGACGGCAGCCTGGGCTATTTCGGCTGCGGGCTGATCGACGGCCCCAACGTGCGCATCAAGGGCAGGGTGGGCTGGTCGTGCGCGGAGAACATGATGGCCGGCACCGTGGTGGTCGAGAAAAACGCCGGTTCGACCTTTGGCGCCGCGCTGCGCGGTGGCGACCTGGTGTGCAAGGGCGATGTGGGCTCGCGCACCGGCATCGACATGAAGGGCGGCACCATCATCGTCGGCGGCCGCACCGGCATGAATTCCGGCTTCATGATGCAGCGCGGGCGCATGGTGATCCTGGGCGACGCTGGTAACAACCTGGGCGACTCCATGTACGACGGCATCATCTACATCGGCGGCAAGGCGCAAAGCCTCGGTGTGGACGCGGTGGAAGGCGAGATGACCGACATCGACGTTCAATGGCTCAAGCACAAGCTGTCCATTTACGGACTGGACGCCCCCAATGGCATCGAGAACATGACCAAGATCGTGTCGGGCAAGAAGCTCTGGAACTACGACAATTTGGAGCCGGCCGAGAAGAAGCTGGTGCTGTAGCGATCGTTAACAGTCGTCATTCCGGCCACGGATTGGCCGGAATCCAGCGCCAGGGATGGACTTCCTGGATTCCGGCTTTCGCCGGAATGACATCGCACAAACGAGTGACAGCATCGCAGCATCGCGAGCGTCACTGACACGATGGTCTCGCGCCAGAGACGCATCGGCGAGGACACAATAGAGGTTTGAAATATGACGGCACACAGCAAACCCGCACCGCACACCGAGCCACAACCGGAGGTAAGCGAACAGGAACGCAACCGGAACGTGCTCGGTTCCAGCTTTATGTTTCCGCCCCGGGTGATCGACGACATTCATGTCAAGGCCGAGCTGGGCCGTTACCGCATGCGCGGATTTTCGCTGTTCAAGAAGATCCCCAGCTGGGACGACCTGACCTTTCTGCCAGGCACCCTGACCCGCTTCGTGATCGAAGGTTATCGCGAAAAATGCCTGACCAAGACCGTGCTCGGGCCGCGCGCGAAACGACCCCTGGAACTGGACATCCCGATCTATATCACCGGCATGAGCTTCGGCGCACTGAGCTACGAGGCCAAGACCGCGCTGGCGCGCGGCGCGACCATGGCGGGCTCGGCCACGTGTTCCGGCGAGGGCGGCATGATTCCCGACGAGCGCCGCTATTCGACCAAATGGTTTTACCAGTGCATACAGTCGCGGTACGGGTTCAATCCGCATCATCTGCGACTGGCGGACGCCTGCGAGTTCTTCATCGGCCAGGGCTGCAAGGTCGGCATGGGCGGACACTTGATGGGTCAGAAGGTCACCGACCAGGTGGCCGAGATGCGCTCGCTGCCCGCGGGCATCGATCAGCGTTCGCCGGCGCGGCATCCCGACTGGCTGGGCCCCGACGATCTTGCCATCAAGATTCAGGAGATCCGCGAGGCCACGAACTGGGAGATTCCGATACAACTGAAACTGGGGGCCGCGCGCGTGTACGACGACGTGCGCATGGCGGCCAAGACCGATCCGGACTGCATCTACATCGATGGCATGGAAGGCGGCACCGGCGCGGGTCCGCATCTGGCGACCGAAGACACCGGCGTGCCGGGCATCGCGGCCATCCGGCAGGCGCGCAAGGCGCTGGACGACGTGGGCAAGACCGGCGAGATCTCGCTGATCTACGCCGGCGGCATCCGCAACGGTTCCGACGTCGCCAAGGCCCTGGCGCTGGGCGCCGACGCCGTGGCGATCGGCCATGCCGCACTGATCGCGCTGAATTGCAACAAGGACATCCCCGAGGCCGATTTCCCCAAGGAGATCGGCGTGCCGGCCGGCTATTGTTATCACTGCCACACGGGCCGTTGCCCGGTGGGCGTGACCACGCAGGATCCAAGATTACGCAAGCGTTTGAATCCGGACGAGGCCGCCGAGCGCGTTTATAACTTTTTACATACGCTCACCATCGAGTGTCAGTTGTTCGCGCGCGCCTGCGCGAAGACCAACGTCCATTCGCTGGAGCCCGAGGATCTGGCCGCGCTGACCATGGAGGCCTCGGCGATGGCGCAGGTGCCGCTGGCCGGCTCGCAGCACACCGTCGGGCGCCCCGACATGACCCGTTATTGAGGACAGCACCATGGCCGAGCAGAAAGACGTCAACTACTACATCAAGAGCGAGGGTGTCGACACCGAACGCGAGAAGATGATCGGGCAGCACATCGGTTATCGCTATGACGTGAACCTGGTGCCTGATCTGAAGCGCATCACGCCGTTTCTTAAGAAATATATCGAGGTCATGGGCTGGCAGGATCTGAACTGGCTGGAAGACGTGCACATGGGTTACGAAGAAAACAAGCCGGCGGTGTTCGATCGCAATATCAACGGCTGGGTGCAGGTGCCGAGCGATATCGAGCTGCCGGACAACCAGCAGGACCGCGATATGCTGGCGCGCGAGTTGCTGGTCAAGTTTCAGATGTCCCTCAACCATCCGCTGGTCGATCTGAAACGGGCTTACGCGAAGTTCTAAAGCGGCGATGCCGCGATATTCGCTATCGATGCGCACCGACATGGCTGAGCGCGAGCACGGCGAGGTTCTCCGGCATCAGACCGCGCAGGCGGCGTTGCGCGATCAGTTTCTGCGCTGGCAATGCCGCGCACGGCAGAACGCGGTGCGCATGCAGGAAGGTCGTCCATCGCCCGCCATGCAGCCGAAGCTGATCGTCGCGAATGAAACCCTCACGCGGATCACGGTGCTGATCAACAAGCGCGAGCAGTACGCGACGACCCCCGAGTTCCGCCACATGGTGTTGCGCACGCAGGATCCACGCAGCCGCCGCGAGAGCGGACTACAGCTGCTTGCGGCGGACTATTATCAACGACCTGGCGAGTTCTCCGATCGCATGACCGCCTTGTTCGGGCCGGATTCGCCGCTGGTGGAGCATGTCGTTCGCGCGGGTGTCTGCGCGCTGGAATTCGGGCAGCCGCGGCAGTATTACCTGATTCCCTGCGCTGTGGAACCGCTGGCCGAGCGCGACCCCGCGTATCAGGCCACTTACTGGCACAACCGCTTGTTCAATCCGGCCATGCCGCCCAGTGTGCAGGTGCTCGCGTTTCAGCCGGACTGGGCGACCGCGCGGGCCGATCCCGCGCCAACTTACTGAACATTGCATAACTTGTGACGGTGGGCCCATTCCCTCACCGTCATTCCGGCGCACGCCGGAATCCAGTAAAACAACCTATGACAACCTGGATTCCGGAGCGCGCTCGCTCCGCTCGCTTGTCCGGAACGACGGTCGCGGTTGTTCAGCAGTTACGCAAGGATCAATAGAAAAGCGCAATGCGAGCCATGAAAGCTTGTGAAGGCCAATCAATGGAACGACGTCCGTCCGGTTTGCACGTTCAGGGGAGGCGGCTGTGAAAGCGCGCGCCGCCGCGGTGTTGAACACGATCCCGGACACGCAGCGCTGCGCCGATACGCGGCGTGTCCCCATCGACAAGGTTGGCATCAAGGGCATCGTACATCCGGTGCTGGTCGCGAGCCGTTCCGGTGCGACGCAACACAGCGTGGCGCGCCTCAACCTGTACGTGAATCTGAGACATGACGTCAAGGGCGCGCACATGTCCCGCTTCGTGGCGCAACTGAACAGCCACGAGCGCGAGCTGACGGTGTCATCGTTCAAGGCCATGCTCGCCGATATGACGCGGCGTCTGGAAGCCGAAGCCGGATATATCGAGATGCGCTTTCCGTATTTCGTCGCCAAGTCGGCGCCAGTGTCGAACGCCGAGAGCCTGATGAACTACGAGGTGACCTTCCGCGGTGAGCTGGTCGATGGCAAGCCGCGCGTGTGGGTCCAGCTGACGGCGCCCGTGACCAGCCTGTGCCCGTGCTCCAAGAGCGTCGCGGACTACGGGGCGCACAGCCAGCGCGCACACTTGACGGTTTGCGTACGCACTGATCAGTGCATCTGGATAGAGGACCTGATCGAGCTGGTCGAGCGCCAGGCTTCGTGCGAACTGTATGGATTGTTGAAGCGCCCCGATGAGAAATACGTCACCGAGCGCGCTTACGATAATCCCAAGTTCGTGGAAGACGTGGTGCGCGACATCGCGATCAAATTGAACGCCGATGAGCGTGTTCTCGCTTACACCGTGGAAGCGGAGAACTTCGAATCCATTCACAACCATTCAGCGTACGCGAAGGTCGTGCACGACAAGCATCCGCAACGGCGCGGCGGCGCAATTGGCAACAGCTACCCCGGACGAAGTACCTGACATGGATCATTGACCCGGCCAGACAAGGCGGAAATGATGATTTAATCGCGAGACTTACGGTGCGCGAACCTACGCAACTTACTGACAATTGAAGAATTGATTAACACATCGGGTGAGCGGTCATTCTGAGGCTGAAGGCCGAAGAATCTGTCTCCTTAGGGGAAGAACAGATGCTTCACGGAGTATATTCTGCTTTATGGGTTGGCCGGCGCCGCGGTTGGTTTGGGAACAGGGCTTGCCTGGCTGTCGCTGTGGAAGCTTCGGCGGCTCGCGAAAGGTCCGTGATGCGGGGTGCAGGCGACGTCGGCCGCTGCCTGTACGGGGCGGTCAGCTACAGCGTGCATGGTCGGCTGCGCGACGTCATCAACTGCCGCTGCAGCCAATGTCGGCGTTTTCATAGCCACTTCGCCACCTACACCGCAGCGCTGCGAAGCGCGGTCACCATTCAGGATCGGGATAATCCAGTCGGCACCACGATATCCGATTTGAGAGAAGCTCATGCGGAGCCCGAAAGATAGGCGGAAAAATAGGGGTTTTTTGCCAAGTTTCCATGGATATTGGGGCACTACTATGTCATCAATGAAAGAAACAGCAGGCACAGTTCTAACCAACCGAAATACTCATGAATAAATCGACTTTGCTAGACCACAGGAGGCCACAATGGCTGAGCTGAGACCCAATGCGCTGTATGACCGGCATAAGGCCCTCGGGGCGAGTTTCGAAGAGCCCCTCTGGAACATGGGCGTGCCATGGCTGTATCACACCGATCCCAATGACGAGCACGTAGCTGTAAGGACGCGGGTCGGTCTCTGGGACGTGAGCTGCCTACGCATCATCAAGATCACAGGGCCCGATGCCATGATGGTGCTCAACACCATGCAGGCCGCGGATGTGTCCAAGCTCAAACCTGGCCAGGCCCGTCTCGGTTGTCTAGTCAACGAGCAAGGAGCGCTCACGGACGACTTCTTAGTGTATTGCGATGCGCCCGATCAGTATGGCGCCTCGCACGGCGCTGGCGACGCCGAGGAGGTCATGGTCGAGATCGCCAAAGGTAAGGACGTGAAGGTCGAGCGCGACGGCGATGTCCACATTCTCTCGGTGCAGGGGCCCAAGTCGCTGGCACTGCTCGACCCTCACGCCGAGATGGACGTCGCCGCGTTGCCGTACTTCGGCCACAAGCCGACCAGGCTGTTTGGCAAGGACGTCCTGATCTCGCGGGGCGGCTACTCGCACGAGCGCGGGTACGAGGTCTTCTGTGCCTCCGGCGACGCGGTCGAGATATGGGACACGATCTTAAGCGAGGGTAAACGCTTCGGCATCATGCCCTGCTCCTTTACCTGCCTCGATCTGTGCCGGGTGGAGGGTGGCTTGCTCTTTTACCCGTTCGATATGCCCGAAGGCGATACCACCCCCTGGGAGGTCGGCATGGACTGGGCGGTGGATCTGGACAAGGGTGAATTCCGTGGTAGGCAGGCGCTAAAGGAAAAGCGTAATAAAGCGCGGGTCAAACAAATGGGCATCATCTGCAAGACTGAGCAGGCGGTCGAGGCCGGGGCGAAACTGTTGAAAGACGACCGCGAGATCGGCGTCGTGACCACACCGGTTTACAGCCGCTTCATGATGCAATCACTGGCCTTGGTGCATGTGCAGCCGAAATTCGCCGCGCGAGGTACAGAGGTCGAGGTGCGTGGTCCGAAGGTGAGCTGTAAGGCCTACGTGTGGCAGCCGCCGTTTTATGACCCGCTACGACTGAGACAGCAGGGAAGCTAGTCCTGAGTCCAGAGTCGCAGACCGCTTGGAGATACGCCATTGCGCGTCCGTATTGTTCAGATCGATAAGGTGGCGCGGGCCATTAGGCACCTAATGCTGGCACCGATCAACGGCCAACGGTTAGCCCCGTTCGTGGCCGGCAGCCATATCAAAGTCGAAGTGCCTAAGCTCGCTGGCGTGAAGGCTGGTGCGTTCTCGCTCACGGGATCCGCGCACGACGCGCACGTTTATCAGATCTTAGTACGCCACACGAGAAATCAAAGTTCCGTAGCATGCTGGTTGCACGATGAAGCCAAGCCTGGGGAAATCGTGGATGTCTCGGAGCCGAGATGCGGCCTTGAGTTGTATCCGCAGGCGGCGCACCACTGCCTGGTGGCGGGAGGCAGCGGAATCTCCGCGTTTCTCTCCCATCTGGATGCATTGCACAGGGATGAAGACGCCTATGAACTCCACTACGCCTTCAAAGATAGGCGCGAGGGGATCTGGTGTGACGACTTGCGTGCCTGCCACGGCCAGCGTTTCAGGCAATACGTGTCAACCGAGGGCGAGCGTCTCGATTTCAACCGCCTGTTGTCCGCGCAGCCGCCCGGAGCACACGTGTACGTCTGTGGACCCCCGCGCCTCCTTCAGTCGGCGGTCGACGCAGCACGGCCGAGTAACTTTCCCGCTCAGGCGATCCACTGGGATGCCTATGGCTGGCGACCCAGGATTGAAGGAGGCGAGCGCGCTGGTCGCGCGTCCCCGGCGCGCAAAGAATGGCATTCCGTTAGGAGCCAAACCAGACGACAACGCATTCCGAAGCCCGTGACAGCAGGCATTTGCCCATAACAGCAACGTGAGGAGTGACGAACATGGCACGTGATCCCAAGTACGACATCCTGTTCGAGCCGATCAAGATCGGGCCGAAGACCTTGCGCAACCGCTTTTATCAGGTGCCGCACTGCATCGGCGCCGGCTCGGA
>JBOIDC010000023.1:0-51756 GCA_050740315.1 Gammaproteobacteria bacterium
GCAATACCTTGGGCGGCGCACTCTCAATCCAGACCAAAACCGGGTTCAGTCATCCCGGCACGCGCGGCGAGATCTACGGCGGTTCTTTCGATCGCTGGTTTACGCAACTCGAGAATGGCGGTAGCAATGGCGACTGGGGCTGGTTCATCACCGGCGAGTTCTTTGACGAGCAGGGCTGGCGGGACTTCTCGCCCACCGAGGCCAAGAATCTGTTCGGAAACTTAAGCTGGCTGGCAAGCGATCGCACCAACTTCGACTTAAGCGTCAATCTCGCCGAGACCGAGCTGGTCGGCAACGGCGCCACGCCAGTCGAGCTGCTGGCGCAGGATCGTGAAGCGATCTTCACGCGGCCGGACTTCACCGGCAATGAACTCGCCTTTTTCAATCTGCGCGGCACCCATCAGGCCACGGATTCGGTGGTGCTCACCGGCAACGCCTATTACCGCATGAGCGATACCGAGACCTTGAACGGCGACGAATCGGATTACGGACCGTGCTCGTTCAATCCGGCCATCGTGTGCGAAGGGGGCGGAGAAGAGGAAGAAGGAGAAGAGGACGAAGAGGAAGTAGCGGTGGACCCGGTGCTGGGTCCGGTTCCATCCAATGTCGCAACCGTCGGCGATGAGGACGCGGGGATCGCCCCCGGCACCAATAACCGCAGCGACACCGATCAGGACGGCTACGGGGCCGCTTTTCAGACCACCTTCCTGCAAGACCTGTTTGGCCGCGAGAACCAGTTTATCCTCGGGGTCGAGGCGGATTTTGGTGACACGAACTTCCGTCAGAGCACCGAGCTTGGCCGTCTGGATGACACGCGCCAGACCATCGGCAGCGGGTTCTTTGTGCAGGACCAGGTTACGGATCTGACGTCCGATGTCCGCAACTACAGCGCATACTTTACCGACACCTTGTCGCTGACCGAGGCGTTGGCGGTGACGCTTTCCGGCCGTTTCAATCACACCAATATCGAGATTGAAGACCAGTCCGGTCTGGACCCGGCATTGAACGGCGATCACACCTTTAACCGATTCAATCCCGCCGTGGGCGCGACCTACACCTTCGCGCCCGCGCTCACGCTCTTCGGCAGCTACAACGAGTCAAACCGCACGCCGACGCCGTCGGAACTGACCTGCGCGGACCCGGAAGATCCGTGTCGCCTGCCGAATGCCTTCGTGGCCGATCCGCCACTGGACGAGGTCGTGGCCCGAACCTTTGAAGCCGGCGCGCGTGGCGACATAAGCGAGACCTTGCGTTACAGCTTCGCGGTCTTCAATACCGAAAATGAGGACGACATCCTGTTCATCACCGAGGGCGATATTACCGGCGAAGGGTTTTTCGACAACGTGGGCGACACGCGCCGCCGCGGCGTGGAACTGGGTCTGGGCGGCGAGGTCTTCGAGCGCGTGGGCTGGTTCTTCAACTACACGTATCTGGAGGCGGAATTCCGCGACGATTTTCTGGTCGCCAGTGAAGAACACCCCGCCGCGAACGACGCCGGCCAGATCCAGGTTAACTCGGGCGACCGCCTGCCGCTGGTGCCGGAGCATCTGCTCAAGGCAGGCGCGAATGTGCGTGTGCTGTCGAACGCAAGCGTCGGGTTCGACGTCATCTTCAACGGCGAGCAGGTGCTGCGAGGTGATGAGTCCAACCAGCTGGATGAGGTCGAGAGTCATACGCTCGTGAATCTCAACGGCGAATACTGGTTAAACGACCACATCTCGGTGTTCGGCCGCGTGGAGAACGTGTTCGATGAAGAGTACGAAACGTTCGGCGTCGTGGGCGAGGAGCCGGGCGAAGTGCTGCTGAACGATTTCGAGGATCCACGTTTCTTTGGTCCGGGCGCCCCACGCGCCGGATGGATCGGCCTGCGCGCCTCTTTCTAAACCAGGACCGCTGATTGATCCAGAGGTCTGCGGTATATGGGCGTCCGCCGTTATTCAACGGCTGCTGAGTTGAAAGCGCCATCTCCATTTGCAGGAGCACGTTTCCCGCCTTCCGTGCTCTGAGAAATCCAGGATGGATTTATTCAGAGCTATTCCTAACTATTGCTATTCCCCGCCCGTCACCCAAGCGACAAGGATACCGTTTTCTTCCACGTCGTCTTGGTTTCTGTTTTATCGGTCGTCTCCGGCATTGCCAGCCGGGTTGATGCCACGCTTCCGCGTTCCACAACAAAACCGCCGGGCGGTCGCCCGCTACCGTTCGTCGGACTTGCCTTTACCCCTTGTCGTTTGGTCGGCAGTCTTCGGGCGTTCGTCGCAACAAATCGATTCGCCATAAGATTTATCACAATAAGGGGGGGCGTCCAATGCGAAGAGCCGGTAGCATCCTTGTCGTCCTATCCGCGTACTGCGTGGGAACGCAAGCCATGGCCGCGGGGTTTGCGATCACCGAGCATGGCGCGAGCGGCCTCGGCAATGCCTTTGCCGGCGCCGCGGCGGCGGCTGAGGATGCCTCTACCGTGTGGTTCAATCCGGCCGCAATGACCCTGCTTCAGGGTCGCCAGCTTTCCCCCGCGTTACACGTCATTGTGCCGCGCATCGAGTTTCAGAACGAAGGCTCCACCTTGACCCCGCTGGTCGGTAACGGACCGCTGTCAGGCGGCGACGGAGGCGATGCCGGGGAAACGATCCTGATTCCCAACCTGTATTACGCACAGCCGCTCAGTGACAGCTTTACCTTCGGTCTCGGGATTAACGCCCCGTTCGGCTTCACGACCAACTACGAGGAGGACTGGGCCGGGCGCTACCACGCTATCGATACCGAGGTGCTCACGGTCAATTTCAACCCCAACATCGGATGGAAGGTCAACGACAGCGTGGCGCTGGGCTTTGGTCTGAACGCGCTTTATTTCGATGGCGAGCTCTCAAGCGCCATTGATCAATCCTCTATTTGTCTTGGTCTGCTGGGCGCGGCATGTGGCGGTATCGGTCTTGGCACGCCAGGCAATCCCGCCACCGACGGCAGGGTCCGCTTTGAAGGTGACGACTGGGGTTACGGTTTCAATCTCGGCGCGCTGTTCACGGTGAGCGAGAACCTGCGCATCGGTACGTCATATCGTTCCGAGATAGAAATCGAGGCTCGGGGGGATGTCGACTTCGAGAATATCAGCCCGGCCTTTACGGCGTCTGGCTTGTTCGCCGACAGTGGCGGCAGCGCCGAGATTGATCTGCCGGCCAGTCTCTCAGTAAGCGCGCTGTATCAGCTCACCGACGCCTGGAGCTGGCTTGCCGATGTGACCTGGACGGACTGGAGCCAGTTCGACGAACTGCGCGTTCAGTTCGATAACCCCGCCCAGCCCGATTCGGTCACCGACGAGTCCTGGGACGACAGCTACCGTTATTCGCTTGGCCTGCGTTATCAGCCCGACACGATCTGGACTTATCGCTTTGGCGTGGCCTACGACGAGACGCCGATACCGAACAAGGAACGCCGCACGCCGCGCATACCGGATGAAGACCGTCTGTGGCTGGCGCTGGGGCTGAGCTACGCCCCCGTCGAAAACCTGCGCCTGGACCTCGGCTACGCGCATCTCTTCATCAGCGATACCGAGATCGAGAACACGCTGGAAAGTCAGGTGCCGCACGTGCTCAGGGGAAACTACGAGCTCGAAGCGGATATCGTCAGCGCCCAGCTTAACTGGCTGTTTTGACAATCTGGTGTGGACGCAGGCGCGCTGTTACGCGCACGTGCGAACACGCGGCGCTCATTAATTTCGTGTGTGGAGTGCGCCTGGTGCGGCGACCTGTACACGCGCAGTCTATCTAATGACGCCACCCTGGCGGCACACATCGTTGAGCTCGAGCACATCAAGTTCCACCAGTACCTCAGCTAATCCCCGATTACCTTGATCTAGAAGACCTCCGCGATGAGTACGGCGCCGCCCGCGGGGCAAGGGCGTATAACGGCTGCTTATCCACCAGGCTGTCAGTCGGGCGCGCGATATTCACGTCTGATCAGGCTCATGAAACCTCTCGCTCGACCTCGAACAGTCATTGAGAGGCAGGCACGACGCTTGCGCATTCTTTTTTAATCAAAAGCTTGAAGGCGCGATAGCCGGGCGCGGGCGGCGCGCTTACGCGCAAGGAGCCGATTTGTGTTTATTGTGCAACAGTATTTTGTGCGGGGCGTCATGGCGATATGCGTTGCTAATTTGCTTCATGGCCGCATTTTTTTTTAGAAAAAGCTGGCAATGGGCTGAAAAATGAACTATAAACAGCCCCATAAGATACGTAGCTCTGGGATGGTGTAAGAGCTGCTGTCGGCAGTTTCAGCCAGGGTGGGCCTAGTACGTATCTTGTTGTTGTAAGGACGCTACGTTTCATTGAAGTTAAGGAGTGCCAGGGTAGGTTCAAAGTCAAGACTCGGAAGGCAAAGTAAGGCTTGCTCTTTCGCTAAACCTGCAATCGATAACAGGGGGTTACCTCAAAATGATTAATCACAATAAGCTGATAATCGCCGCGGTCGGTGCATCGGCCGCGTTAAGCAGCGGGGCCGCGAGCGCCGTGGAGTTCCAGACCAGTGACTGGACCTTCAGCGCGACCGGCAACGTAAACGTTCATTACATCTACACCATGTGTGACGACAGCCCCGACGTGGTCGCGGGCAGTCTGCTGTGCGGCGTCAATAGCGTTCCCGATCCGGTGACGGGCTTGGGTGTCGAGGACGACAACTCGTCGTCGATCGGCACGGGTCTGCTGCCCGCGGCCGTCGTCTTCGGAGCCTCGACCACCCAGAACGACATCGACATCGGCACCACGATCGGTTTCTATCCGGGCGTGGCCACGAACGACTTCGGGCCCAACGGACCGAACCTGAGGGGCGATCTGTTTCAACCCGGGCTCGGCACCACCAACATGGATATTCGTCAGGTGTTCCTGACCTTCGGTAACGAGACCATGGGTACCTTCAAGTTCGGTCGTGACTTCGGCCTGTTCGGTTTCGATGCGATCATCAACGACATGACCATTCCGGGTGTGGGCCCCGCCACTAACGCAACCGCGCGCGCGCCGGCCAATACCACTCTGGGTTCGATCGGCTACGGCTATATCTATACCGACACGCCGACGCAGATCAACTACCAGACCCCGAGCATTGGCGGCTTGACCGGCACCATCGGTATCTTCCAGCCGTATGATTCTCTCAATCTATCGGGTCTCTCTTCAGGTACGACCGGCAGCACCAGCGAGGAGCCGGGATTTCACGGCAAGCTGGCGTATGAGTGGGCAGGCGGCGTGCCCGGCTTCGTGTCGGGTTCGTTTATTACACAAGACGCCACCCAGTTGACGTTCGCGGACGCTGTTGTCAAGGACAACGAGCGCGCCTGGGCCGCCGACGTCACCGCCAAGGCTACCTTCGGCGGTCTGGACGTGCTGGGCTCGTACTACACCACCAAGGGTTGGGGCCATACAGGGTTCCTGTTCGACGGCTTCGATCCCACCGGTGAAGCGCGTGATTCGGACGGCTACCTGGCGCAGGTGACCTACACCATCGCCAACACGAAGTTCGGCGTGAACTATGGTGTTAACAGCCTGGACGCCAACGCAGTCGATACGGATCCGACGCTGCTGGATGAAAACTCCAAGTACACCCTGGGCGTGTATCACAATCTGACGCCCAACCTGACCCTGCTGGCCGAGTACAGTGACGCGGAATCGGAGAACCAGGAAGGTGGCACGATCGAGACTGAGAACTTCAACGTCGGCGCCTTCGTAGCTTTCTAATAACAAGCGCAGGGAAGCCGCAACCTGTTACGGCCAGACGCGAGTCTGGCCGTAGTTTTTTGCAGGCACCGCATGGCCCCTTCTGAGGCGCATCGTCATGCCCGACGCCGCCAATGTCATGCAAACCTCGGTGGCGTCGTTATAATAGAACCCCTAAGCGCGCCACTTCACCGTCGCCAGAGGAATTCTGGCGTTCGGGACAAGACACTGCCGGCGAACGACGTTCAAGCGGCGCATTAATATCCGCGTCGCGCCGCCATGCCACCACGAAGAGACTCCGCATGTTCAGCCGTCCGACCCTTCTGCCTAGCCGTTTCCCTGTTTCCGCACACGCCTCGCCCTGTAAAGCGTGGCGTGCCGCAATCGTACCGCCGTTGATGGCGTTGCTACTGACCGGCTGCGGAACCTTTGGCTCTGAAAGCGGCGATACGGTTGATGATCCGGGGCCCGGCGAGGTGACGCCGACCTCGCGCGGCGTGTACAAGGACGACGCCTATCTGCATGTGCGGCTGGAGCCGCAGGACCAAATCGATGGCGCGGTGGAGCCAAACGATCATCCCGTCGAGCTGAAACCCGCGCAGATACGCCGGTGGCTTGGCGATCTGCAAGTCAGACCGGAAGAGGGCAATGAGCCTGTTCCGCTGATTCCCGTCACATTGCTGCCGCGGTTGTCGGTGCTGGTGGCGCAGGCGCTGGGCGACGCCCGACCTGATCAGGATGTCGTGTTTCACAGCTTCCGCAGGGCCGGTTCCTGGTTCGGCAGCGAGCGCCGGGCGACCACCGCACGCGTCTTTTACCGCGACGATGCGCTTAACCTGATTTTCGGGGAGCTGGACGACTTTTTCAGCGAGCAGGTCGATCGGAATCTGCAACCGCTTAAACCCGGCTCACGCAGCGCCAGCGCCGATACCAGCGGTGAGCTGATCGGTGCGCCGCAGGTCGCGTTTGTCGACGGCCGCGCCGACTGGATTCGCCTGGATCGCAGCGCGATTGCCCCCGCGCCGGTAGCCGCTCGGCCCGCGGCCGCGTCCCCCGCCATCGCCGCCCCCGCCGAACAGATGCCGCGCGATCCGCGCTGGATTCAGCTGGAGGAGCGCCTCCTGATTCTGGACGGCTTGCGCAGCAAGGGCTTGATCACTGACGAAGACTACGAGACCAAAAAGCGCGAGTTGCTGGAGATCCTGGATCTTTAGTCGGACCCTGCTATCGTCACGAAAAACGGGAGTTTCTCCCGTTTCACGGCGCAAGTATTCAACCGAAAATCAT
Source organism: Gammaproteobacteria bacterium (assembly GCA_050740315.1). GTDB lineage: Bacteria > Pseudomonadota > Gammaproteobacteria > JACCYU01 > JACCYU01 > JACCYU01. The sequence goes on from JBOIDC010000023.1 coordinate 6,990, forward strand.
TTGATGGCGTTGGGTCCTCGTTAGCGTTGACCGGCATGCTGGATTGCATGCACCCGCACGGAATTGCGGCAGCGGTGTTTGCCATGAGTTTGTATCGCCGCATTGCATATCCGTGCGGACAGACGATACGCGGTTTGCATGACTTATTACCGGTCGCCATGATCTTCGCATGCTGTGCTTCCGCCCGGGCGGAAGACATGGTGCGTCTGGAAGATTGTCTGGCGGCGGTCGCCGAGGTCAAGGCCGGCCGCTACGTCAAGGTTGAATTTCTCAGCGTCTCGCATCGCGGCGGGCCCAGCTACGAGTTCGAGGTGCTTGATGCGCGAGGCAGGGAGTGGGAGTTGATGTGTAGCGCGCTTACCGGACGCATCTACGAGATCGAGCAGGAAGTCGAAAGTCCCGCCGACCCCCTCTTCGCGCAGCGTATGAAGATAACGGAAACGCAAGCGCGCCAGACCGCCTTGGGTCTCTATCCCGGCAGGCTCCGGGCAATCGAATACGAGATCGAAAGCAATGGCGACCCGACTTTCGAGCTCGATATCGCCGATCCTGACGGCCACCAGTTCAAGATCGAGGTCAGCGCCATCACCGGCGATGTGATCGAGGTGCACGTCGAAGACTGGGAAATCGGCATGGAGCCGGATGAGCGCGTGCCCCGCAACAATTAGCTTTAATACCATGTTGTCTGCAAGGAATTGCCTTCGCCGCGTAATGGGCGTACGCTTCCTGCTCCGCACGCGGAGCATGCGGTAATGTTCCCTCTCAGGCTGTCTATTTGCTCTCAACTCTGCAAGGAGATTCCTCCCATGAATGAGTCATTTTTACTGAATCGAAAGCCAGGCATCGCGATCGGGGCGGTGGCCGCAGGTCTTCTGTGCCTGGGAAGCGCGCAGGCCGGACATGGCAGCCACGGCGGTCACGACCACAGCACCGCCGAGCTGAGCACGTGCCTGAAGCAGGTTTACAAGATCAAGGGCACGGACGACTTTGTGAAGGTCGAGTATTTGAGTGTCACTCAGGAGGGCTCGCCAAGCTTCGAGATCGAGGTCCGCGACGCCAAGGGCGTGGAATGGGAATTCATGTGTGATGCCGCCAGCGGCATGATCTACGAGGTCGAGCAGGAAGTCGAATCGGCCGGCGATCCGAAGTTCAAGAAGCACGCGAAGGTCAGCGAACAACAGGCGACCAAGACCGTCACCGATCTGTACGCCGGCGAAGTCAAGGAAGTCGAGTACGAAATCGAGGCCAATGGTGACGCCACTTACGAAATCGACGTGGTCGACGACAACGATACCGAGTGGAAGGTCGAAGTCGACGCTGCCAGCGGCGATATCATCGAGACGCACATCGAGCAGTGGGAGATCGGCGAAGAACCCGACGAGCGCTCGTAAAGTTGATCTGACGCGATCAGCGTATCCAGTTGCAGCAAAGGCCCGTGGCGCCCGGTTGGCGGGTGCGCGGGCCATTGTTTGGAGCGACTAGGAACGCGGTGCTCAAAGGCGCAGGCGGTCCTGCACGGCATGCCAGATAATTCGGATTATTGATCAGCCTGAATGGGGTTGCCGGCGGATCGACGCGGGAACTTCCGACATACGGCAACACGCGCCGCACGAATGGCGCCCCGACCGGAGTTCGCCGGACCGATAATAATTCGGTCTGGCCGCCTTTCCTCATGCCTCCGCAAGACAGCGGAGGTGTTTTTCGGCCAGTTTCGTTCTACCACACGAGTCGGCTGGCGATATGAAAGTCCTGTTATTGTGCGCGACCCTGTTCTGGGCCGCGTGGGTTAGCGCGGAAGCCGTCGAAACACCGTTTGCCTCGCCGCCGGAGCTGGCCGCCGATATCGCATTCTGGAAGCGCGTCTATACGGAGGTCGATACGTCTTCCGGCCTGGTGCACGATGATCGCGATTTGAGCGTCGTCTACGAAGTGCTGCGATTCCGCCCCGGCAGCTCGTACCTCGCAAGGCAGTACGAGGTGGAGGCGCGCAAGGATTTTTATCGCGCCATCCTCAAGCGCTTGGCAGCCGGCAAACGCAGCGATTTGAACGCCGATGAAGCGCGCGTGCTCAAGCTTCGGCCGCGCGACGTCAGCAATACCACCTTAAGTCAGGCGGCGGCAAACGTCCGTTTCCAGCTCGGGCAAAGCGACCGCTTCCGCGAAGGCTTGCAGCGCTCCGGGCGCTGGGCGGCCTACATTCGCCAGGCGTTCGTTTCGCGCGGCTTGCCCGAGGAACTGGGGCTGCTGCCGCACGTGGAATCGTCCTTCAACCCGGATGCGTATTCCAAGGTGGGTGCGGCGGGCATGTGGCAGTTTATCCCGGCGACCGGGCGGCGCTACATGCACATCGACCACATCCTCGACGAGCGCCTGGACCCATACGCATCTACCGACGCGGCGGCGCAGCTGCTGGCGCTCAATTACGCGGTAACCGGCGCCTGGCCGCTGGCTGTTACGGCGTACAACCACGGCGCCGCGGGCATGCGCCGCGCCGCGCAAAGTCTGGGCACGCGCGACATCGCCGTCATCGCGCGGCGCTATCAGAGCCCGACGTTCGGTTTCGCCTCGCGCAATTTTTATCCGTCGTTTCTGGCGGCGCTGGAAGTGCATCGCGACGCCGAGAAGTATTTTCCCGGTGTGTCGCGTGACCCCGAGCAGCCGCTGCGCACCGTGACGGTGCCCGATTTTATGCCGATAAGCACCTTGAGTCGGGCACTGGATATCGACCCTGCTACGCTTCGCGCTCACAATCTCATGTTGATGCCGCCTATCTGGCGCGGTGAAAAGCACGTGCCTGCGGGCTACGCGCTGAGATTGCCGCCGGGGACCGTGGATGCGTCGCGCGCCGCGCAGGCGCTGGCCGCCATTCCGTCGACGCAGCGCTTCGCAAGCCAGATTCCTGACGAGTTTCACATCGTCGAGCGGGGCGATACCTTGTCCGATATTGCCGGCCGCTACGGCGTATCGATGAGCGATCTGCTGGTGCGCAACCAGCTCGGCAGCGCCAATTTTATCCGCGTCGGTCAGCGTATTCTCCTGTCAGGATCCGGGCAGACCGCAGTCGCCTCCGCGCACCCGGTATCCATGGCGGCCGATGGCAAATATCGGGTGCAAAGTGGCGACACCTTGAGCATCATCGCCGCGCGGCACGGCGTGACTACCAGTGCGCTGGTGGAGATCAACGATTTGCGCAACGCGAATGCGCTGCGGATTGGTCAGGTGCTGGCGATGACGCCGCCCGTGCGTGGCGCAGGCGCGCTGGCGGCCCCGCCGATTCCCGAGGTACGTCCCAGCGACGCAGTACTGGCGAAACTCGAGGAAGCCGAACCCACACCATCCAGCGCGGTCGTCACGGCCGGTGAGGTGCTGGCGACCCCGGCGCGGCCCGCGGCGACGGCAGATCCGGCCGATTACGAGGTGGCCGCCGATGGCACCATTGAGGTGCAGGCGATCGAAACCCTGGGCCACTACGCGGACTGGCTGGAGATCCCGACCCAGCGCCTGCGCGACATCAATCGCCTCAGCTTCACTCAATCGGTGGTGCTCGGCTGGCGGTTGAAGCTGGACTTTGGCAAGGTGACCGCCGCGGATTTCACGGCCCGTCGCGTGGCTTATCATCGCGCCTTACAGGACGCCTTTTTCGCGCGTTTTCATATCGACGGCATGCGCGAGCAGCAGGTCCGGCCCGGTGATAGTTTGTGGTCGCTGGCGCAGGCCGAACCCAGCCTGCCGCTATGGCTGCTTCGCCAGTACAATCCGGATCTGGATTTCGCCAACCTGCAGCCTGGGACTGTGGTCATCATCCCGCGGCTCGCCTCACAAGCGAATCTGCAAGACCAGGGCTGACAGCGGTCTGGTGTAAGGGCGCTAACTCAAGCGCCGGATAACGGCCTCCGCGAACTGTATCGTGGTGGCGTCGCCGCCCAGATCAGGCGTGCGCACCTGGTCTTTTCGCAGCGTTTCCTTGATGGCGGCGCGCAGCCGTTCCGCGTTGTCATGCTGATGAACGTGCTCCAGCATCAGCGCGGCGGCCAGCATCAGCGCGGTCGGATTCGCGATGCCTTTGCCGGCGATGTCCGGCGCGGAGCCATGCACCGCCTCGAACACCGCCGCTTCGGTACCGACGTTGGCCCCTGGCGCCATGCCCAGACCGCCCACAAGACCCGCGCACTCGTCCGATAAAATGTCACCGAACATGTTGGTGGTGAGAATGATGTCGAACTGCGCCGGATTGATCACCAGCTGCATCGCACAGGCGTCCACGATGCGCTCCTCGATGGTGAGCCGATCCTGATAACGGCGCCCCACCTCCTGACAGGTCTCCAGGAACAGGCCGGTCAGCGCTTTAAGAATGTTGGCCTTATGGACGATGGTGATCTTCTTGCGCCCCGCCTTCAGCGCGTATTCGCAGGCGAATTCAGCGATTCTGCGGCACCCGAAACGCGTGATGATGCCGGACGCCTCGGCCACCGCGCGCGGATCGTCGGCTATCGGGATGTAGTGTTCGACGCCGACGTAAAGTCCTTCGGTATTTTCCCGGATCAAGATGACATCCACATCCTTGAACAGCCCTTCTGGCAAATAGCTGCGCGCCGGCCGTATGTTGGCGAACAGCTGGAATTCCTTGCGCAAAGTGACATTGATCGAGCGGTAGCCGCCGCCGACCGGCGTGATCAGCGGGCCCTTGAGCGCCAGCCGGTTGCGCCGAATGCTCTCCAGCGTGTTTCTGGGCAGGGGGTCGCCGTACAGTCGCACCGCGGCCATGCCGGCTTCCTGGTAGTCCCACTCAAACCCCGCGCCCAAGGCTTTTAGTACCCCCACGGCGGCCTCGACGATCTCGGGCCCGATACCGTCGCCCATGATGAGCGTGGCCGGAATCTTGGAAGTGGAGCTATTTGTGGTCATGACTCTGCGCCCTCGGCGGCTGAGGCTGCAACCCATGCGGGATTACAGCAAAGGTTGGCAAGTAATGGATTTGCATAATGTTCGTATTGCTTGCAATAGCTTGCAAATTCAATTTCGCGTCCCCATATAAGACCGCGTTGACTGGTGTGCGCGATCCGACTTTTGAATCAACGAGGCTTTAAGTTGCGCGCTTGTTCAGCTGCTTCGCCCGGTACAGCTTGAAACGCCTTGCCCGTTTTAACTATAATCCCGGCATGCCAAGAAAGGCTGAGCGACGCGACTTCTAACAAATGGTTGTCGATGGATAATCAGGAGCCCCGTTCAGGGGCTTTTTTGTTAAGTCTAACAGGATCGTGAGCGGGCAGTCGTAGCGTAAACGCGGCGGCAAGCTGTCCGCAACAAAAAATGGGCCTCGCGCCCATTTTTTGTTTTCATTAATTGATTATGGAACACATAAAGCTTACGCAACTGATTGAGCCGGTTATCGAAGGTCTGGGTTATGAGCTGTGGGGTTGCGAATATGTGCCGCGGAGGCGCCAGTCGCTGTTGCGCGTGTACATCGACCGGCGCGATGGGGTGACGCTCGATGATTGCGGCCGGGTCAGCCATCAGTTAAGCGGCGTACTCGATGTCGAGGATCCCATCGGCGGCGCCTATATTCTGGAGGTGTCGTCGCCGGGATTGGATCGATTGCTGTTGAAGGCGGATCATTTCCGGCGATTTTTGGGGCATCGGGTCAAGATCAGACTGAAATGGCTGATCGATGGCCGGCGCCAGTTCGATGCGCAACTGCGCGGTGTGGAGGGCGAGCAGGTGCGGGTCGTCGAGCAACAGACGGCATATTCGATTCCGCTCGCGGCGATCGAGCGGGCGCGTCTGGTGCCGGGTATGAATCAGGGCGAGGAGGTGAACAGATGAACAAAGAAATTCTGCTGGTGGTGGACGCCGTATCCAACGAAAAAGGCGTCGAGAAAGAGATCATTTTCGACGCCATGGAGGCAGCGCTCGCCTCCGCGACCCGCAAGAAACACGGCGGCGAAATCGACGTGCGCGTGCAGATCGACCGCAAGAGCGGCGATTACGAGACCTTTCGCCGCTGGCACGTGCTGGATGACGAAGATCCGGAATTCGAGACCACCGCGCGACAGATCCTGGTGAGCTACGCGCGCCGCACGCATCCGGACATCGAGGTCGGCGCGTATATCGAAGAGCCGATCGAATCCGTGTCGTTCGGCCGCATCGCCGCGCAGACCGCCAAGCAGGTGATCGTGCAGAAGGTGCGCGAGGCCGAACGCGCGCAGATCGTTGAAGCCTATCAGCACCGGGTAGGTGAACTGGTGATGGGCATCGTCAAGCGCGTGGAGCGCGCCGGGCTTTACATCGATCTGGGCAGCAACGCAGAGGGCTTTATCCCGCGCGAAGAGATGATTCCGCGCGAGTCCGCGCGCCCGGGCGATCGGCTGCGCGGTTATCTCAAAGAGGTTCGCGCGGAAGCGCGAGGCCCGCAATTGTTCCTGACGCGCACCGCGCCGGCGTTCCTGATCGAGCTGTTCAAGCTGGAGGTGCCCGAAGTGGGTCAGGGCCTGATCGAGATCATGGCCGGCGCGCGCGATCCAGGCCTGCGCGCGAAAGTCGCGGTACGCTCCCACGACCCGCGCCTGGATCCGGTTGGCGCCTGTGTCGGTATGCGCGGCTCGCGCGTGCAGTCGGTGTCCAACGAGCTGGCGGGCGAACGCATCGATATAATCCTGTGGAACGAGAATCCGGCGCAGTTCGTGATCAACGCGATGTCACCTGCGGAGGTGCTGTCCATCGTGGTGGACGAAGACAAGCAAAGCATGGACATCGCGGTCGACGAGGAAAAGCTCTCGCAGGCGATCGGGCGCGGCGGCCAGAATGTCAAGCTCGCCAGCCAGCTGACCGGCTGGGACCTCAATGTCATGACCGAGACGCAGGCCGAGGAGAAAAGCGAGGCCGAGGCGCAGGAACTGCAGCAGATGTTCATGCGCGAGCTCGACGTGGACAACGAAGTAGCGGCGATTCTGGTGCAGGAAGGCTTTTCCAGCGTGGAGGAGATCGCCTACGTGCCACCCAAGGAGCTGGTGGAGATCGAGGAGTTCGACGAGCAGATGGTCGAGGAACTGCGCGGCCGCGCGCGCGACGCGCTGTTGACCATGGCCATCAAGAATGAAGAAGAGTTCGGCACTGCCACGCCCGCGCAGGACCTGCTGGAGATGGAGGGCATGGACCGGCAACTGGCGTTCCAGCTGGCCGGCATGGGCGTGCGCACCATGGAAGAGTTGGCCGAACAGGCGGTGGACGATTTGCTGGAAATCGACGGGCTGGATCCGGAACGCGCGGCCGCGCTCATTATGACAGCGCGTGCGCCCTGGTTTACGAACGAGCAGACGGATGGCCAGTCTTCGGCCGTCACTTAAGCATTTTGCCGCAAATACGACCTGACGCAGCAGTTCGTCACGAGTCCTTGGCGGCTATAAAGAGGTACTGGAGGTAGTGGGGCACATGTCGGAAGTAACCGTGAGACAACTCGCCGAGGTGGTGGGCACGCCCGTGGAGCGTCTGCTGGAACAACTCAAGGACGCGGGGCTGCGCGTGAATCAGGCCGATGCGACGATCAGTGATTCCGAGAAGTCGCAGTTGCTGGATCACTTGCGGCACAGCCATGGGCGGATGGCGCGCGAGGATGACGACAAAAAGATCACCTTGCGCCGCAAGAGCACCAGCGAGCTGAAGTTGTCCGGCATGCAGGGCCGCGGCGCGAGGACCGTCAGCGTTGAAGTGCGCAAAAAGCGCACGTATGTAAAACGCGGCGTGATACAGGCAGAAGAGGCGCGGCGTCAGCAGGAGATCGCAGAGCAGGCGCGTAAGGCCGAAGAGGAAGCGCAGCGCGCGGAAGCCGAGCGCAAGGCCGCGGAAGAGGCCCGCAAGGCCGAGGAAGCGCGGCAGGCGGAAGAGGCGGCGCGACAAGCGGAACAAGCCGAACGGGCAAAGCAGGCCGAGTTGGCGCCGCCGCCGGCGCCAGAGCCGCAGCGGGATGACAAAAAAGTAGGCAAGGCGAAGAAAGGTCGGGAACGGGACAAGGCGCCCGCCGACGAGAATGAATCCCGGCAGCGCCGGCAGGAATTGCACGTGGCGACCGACAAGCGCGGCCGTCGCAAGCGCAAGCCCAAGATGCGGCCCGGCAAGGTCGTGCCGTCCGGCAAACACGGCTTCGCGATGCCCACCGCGCCCATCGTGCATGAAGTGGCGATTCCGGAGACGATCACGGTGGGCGATCTCGCCCAGAAGATGGCGGTCAAGGCTACCGAAGTTATAAAGGTCATGATGGGCATGGGCGTGATGGCCACCATCAACCAGACGCTCGATCAGGACACTGCCACCCTGGTGGTCGAGGAGATGGGGCACAAACCCAATCCCGTGCAGGCACGGGATGAGGAAGCCAAGCTTACGGTCGAGGCCGCGCCCGCCGGCGAGGTGGTGCCGCGCCCGCCGGTTGTGACCATCATGGGTCACGTCGATCATGGCAAGACCTCGCTGCTCGATCACATTCGCCGCACACGCGTGGCGGCCGGCGAAGCGGGCGGCATCACGCAGCACATCGGCGCGTACCAGGTGAAAACGGATCGGGGTCTGATCACGTTTCTGGATACGCCCGGCCATGCCGCGTTCACCGCCATGCGCGCCCGCGGCGCGCAAGTCACCGATATCGTGGTGCTGGTGGTCGCCGCCGACGACGGGGTGATGCCACAGACCATCGAAGCGATTCAGCATGCGCGGGCAGCCGAAGTACCCATGGTGGTGGCCATCAACAAGATCGATAAGGACAACGCCGATCTTGACCGGGTGAAAAACGAGCTTTCCGCGCAGCAGGTCATTTCGGAGGAGTGGGGCGGCGACACGATATTCGTGCCGGTGTCCGCGCACACTGGCGAAGGCGTCGACTCGCTGCTCGAAGCCATCCTGCTCCAGGCCGAACTGATGGAACTTGAAGCGCCCGACCAGGGTCCCGCCGCCGGCGTGGTGGTGGAATCCACGCTCGACAGAGGCCGCGGTCCTGTCGCGACCATACTCGTTCAGCAAGGCCGGCTGACCAAGGGCGACATGATTTTATCAGGGCAGGAATACGGCCGCGTGCGCGCGATGTTCGACGAGCAAGGCGAGGAAGTTGGCTCTGCCGGACCGTCCACGCCGGTGGTCGTGCTGGGGTTGTCCGGCGCGCCCAACGCGGGAGACGATGTCGTGGCCGTGGCCGATGAGCGCAAGGCGCGCGAGGTCGCGATCCTGCGTCATAACCGTTCTCGCGACAGCAAGCTCGCCAGCCAGCAGGCATCCAAGCTCGAAAATATCTTCCATCAGATGAAGGAAGGCGAGGCGGCCACGGTCAATATTTTGTTGAAGACCGATGTGCAGGGCAGCGCCGAGGCGTTGCGCGATGCCCTGGAGAAGCTCTCGACCGACGAAGTACAGGTCAAGATCGTGGCTGCTAATGTCGGCGGCATCAACGAATCGGACATCAATCTGGCGGTCGCGTCCAAGGCGACCATCATCGGTTTCAACACGCGCGCCGACGCTTCGGCGCGACGCGCCGCCGAGGAACAGGGGCTGCAGGTGCGCTATTACAGCGTGATCTACGAGGCCATCGACGACGTCCGGCAGGCCATGAGCGGGCTGCTGTCGCCCGAGTTACGGGAAGAGATCATCGGACTGGCGGAGGTCAGGGATGTCTTCAAGTCGTCGAGATTCGGTGCGGTGGCCGGCTGCCTGGTGGTGGAGGGTGTGATGCGCAAGGGCAACCCTATCCGTGTGCTGCGCGACAATGTGGTCATTTATGAAGGCGAGCTGGAATCGCTGCGGCGGCACAAGGACGACGTCAACGAGGTGCGCATGGGCACCGAGTGCGGCATCGCGGTCAGGAATTACAATGATGTCAAAGCCGGCGACCAGATCGAGGTGTACGAACGCTTCGAAGTGGCGCGTAATTTGTAGTGCTGGTATTCGGCTTAACCGAAAACTGGCGCACTAGTGTTGTCCGATAGATTTTCGCAGTTTGTGGCCCTGACGATCATGCCTCGAGAATTCCCTCGTACCGTGCGCGTCGGCGAGCAGATCCACCGCGAGCTCGCGCAGCTGGTGCGCGTGGCGGTGAAGGATCCCGAAGTGGGCATGGTGACGATTCTCGACGCCGCCGTGTCGCGCGATTTTGCCTACGCCAAAGTTTACTTCACCGTGCTGGGCGATGAGGCCGCGATTCGTGCGAGCGAGGCCGGCCTGAACCGGGCCGCCGGCTTTTTGCGGCGCGAACTGGGCCGGCGCATGCGCATGCGCGCCGTACCGCAGTTGCGGTTCGTTTACGATGATACCGAACGCAAAGGTGCGCGCATCGATGCACTGATCGACCGCGCATTGGCCAGGCAAGGGAGCGGCGGGCAGGGATCCGAAGATTGAACCGCCGTATGGCCTGTGGCAATGCGGGATAGGCGCGCATCCCGGCGCGATGTCAACGGCCTGTTGCTGCTGGATAAACCCGCCGGTCTGACGTCGAATCAGGCGCTGCAATCGGTCAAGCGTATTTTTAACGCGCGCAAGGCGGGGCACACCGGCAGCCTCGATCCACTCGCGACGGGTTTGCTGATCATATGCCTGGGCGAAGCGACGAAAATTTCGGCTTACTTGCTCGACGCCGACAAGCACTATCGCACCACCTGTCGGCTCGGCATCAAAACATCGACTGCCGACGCCGACGGTGAAATTATCGAGCGCCGCGCCGTGCCGGCTTTCTCCCCGGCGCAAGTGGAGGAGGTGCTGCAACGGTTTCGTGGTCGCATCGAACAGATTCCCCCCATGTACTCTGCGCTCAAACTCGAAGGCAAGCGGCTTTACACGCTCGCCCGCGACGGCATCGAGGTGCCGCGTGAGCCGCGTTCACTGGTGATTCACCAGCTTGATCTCGTAGAACGACGCGACCATTGCCTGACCCTGGACGTCAGATGTTCCAAGGGAACATATGTCCGCACGTTGATCGAAGACATCGGCGAGGCGCTGGGTTGCGGCGCGCACGTGACTGCCCTGCGGCGCTCAGGTATAGCGCCCTACGATGCGCCCGATATGATCGATTTGCCTTCGCTGCAGGCGCTCGCGGAGCAGGGCGCAGATCATCTGGATTCACGCCTGTTGCCGATCGACACCGCGCTGGCCGACTGGCCGGCGCTCAACGTCGATGATGCCTCGGCGTATTATTTAAAAACCGGGCAGCCGGTACAGATTTCCGGCGCGCCGCCCAATGGGAAAATGCGGTTGTACCACCGGCTTCATGGCTTCATCGGCCTGGGTCGCGTGCTGGCGGATGGGCGGGTAGCGCCTGAGCGTACGATAAGAGCCGGCTAGTGCCGCTTTTATGGTGTTCGCGTGCACATCGCATGATAAACTTCGTCACCAGTGCAGAAATTATTCTCATAGGAGCATGAATGTCGCTGTCAACCGCCGAAAAGGGCGAAATCGTCAAGCAATTCGGGCACTCGACTAAAGATACGGGGTCCAGCGAGGTGCAAGTCGCGCTGTTGTCCGCGCGCATCGATCATTTGGGCAAACATTTTGCCGAACACAAGCACGATCGCCACTCGCGCCACGGCCTGCTAAAAATGGTCAACAAACGTCGTCAGTTGCTGGATTACCTCAAGGACAAAGATCAGCCGCGCTATCAGGCGCTCATTGGCACCTTGGGCCTGCGTCGCTGATTCACTGACTTGTTGTGCTGCCTGAATAACGGCTGGATTCCCGGCCGAGTGACGACCGGTTAGCGGCCGATGTCCGCCGCGTTTATGGTCGGGCAATCCTTTCCGAATTGCCTTGTGGCTTCCTGGGCGAATCTGTGTACCGCCCTGACCACTAGATTCTATGGCTCCAGCGCTCAGGTGTCTGAATGCGTGCTGGCGGCGGCGACATGATGGTCGGCCCTCTTCTTCGGCTTGATTGGTGCGGGTCGCCGCCGCCTTTAGAGCCTTTTCAATCATCAGCAGACAGGATTACCACGTGAACCCAAGCATCAAAAAGAGTTTTCAGTACGGCGAGCATACGGTCACCTTGGAGACGGGCGAGATCGCTCGCCAGGCATCTGGAGCGGTGATGGTAACAATGGCGGATACGGCGGTGCTGGTCACCGCAGTCGCGCGCAAGGATGCGGATCCCGGCCGGGATTTTTTTCCATTGACCGTCAACTACCAGGAACGTACCTACGCCGCCGGCAAGATACCCGGCGGTTTCTTCAAGCGCGAAGGCCGGCCGACCGAGAAAGAAACCTTGACCTCGCGGCTGATCGACCGGCCGTTGCGGCCGTTGTTTCCCAAGGCGTTTACCAACGAGGTTCAGATCATCGCCACCGTGATGTCGCTGAACAACGAGATCGATCCGGATATTCCCGCCTTGCTTGGGGCGTCGGCGGCACTGGCCATATCCGGCATTCCTTTCAATGGCCCGATGGGCGCCGCGCGCGTGGGCTACAGGGACGGCCACTATGTGTTGAACCCCAGCGCCAGCGAGCTGCGTGAGTCGGCCCTCGATCTGGTGATCGCCGGCAACGACCAGGCGGTATTGATGGTGGAGTCCGAGGCCAAGGAATTGCCCGAAGACGTGATGCTGGGGGCCGTGATGTTCGGTCACGAGCAGATGCAGGTCGCCATTGACGCGATTCGCGAGCTGGCCGGGGAGGTCAATCAGCCGGCCTGGGACTGGCAGCCGCCCGCGCACGATCAGTCGGTGGACGATTCCGTGGCGGGGATCGCCGAATCCGATCTCAACGACGCGTATCGCATCGCCGACAAACAGGCGCGTCAGCAGCGCGTAAGCGAGCTTCGTGAACAAGTCGTTGCACGGCTGGTGGCCGGAGACGCAACCGAGCCAGAAATCGCGGCCCAGGCGGTGAAGGACGCGTTCAAGCGTCTGGAGCGGCGCATCGTCCGCGGGCGCATTCTGGCCGGCGAAAAGCGAATCGATGGCCGCGATCAGACCACCGTGCGGCCCATCACGATCCGCACCGGCGTGCTGCCGCGGGCGCACGGTTCGGCGCTGTTCACGCGCGGTGAGACCCAGGCCATCGTGGTCACCACCCTGGGCACCGGCCGCGACGCGCAGATTGTGGACGCCATCGAGGGCGAGCGCAAAGAGCAGTTCATGCTGCACTACAATTTCCCGCCTTACAGCGTCGGCGAAACCGGCTTCATCGGATCTCCAAAGCGCCGCGAGATCGGCCATGCGAAGCTCGCCAAACGCGGCATGCAGGCTGTAATGCCCGATTCGGACGATTTTCCGTACGTGATACGCGTGGTCTCGGAAATCACCGAATCCAACGGTTCCAGCTCCATGGCCAGCGTATGTGGCGCCAGTCTGGCGCTGATGGACGCGGGCGTGCCCATCAGCAATCCGGTCGCCGGCATCGCGATGGGGCTGATCAAAGAGGAAGACCGCTATGCGGTGCTTACCGACATCCTGGGCGACGAAGATCACTTGGGCGATATGGATTTCAAGGTCGCCGGCACGCACAAGGGTGTGACCGCGCTGCAGATGGATATCAAGACCGATGGCATTACCCGCGAGATCATGGCCAAAGCGCTGACGCAGGCCCGCGATGGCCGCATGCATATACTCGAGAGGATGAGCGAAACGATCGCCGCGCCGCGCTCCGAGATGTCGGTGTACGCCCCGCGTTTCATCACCATGCGAATTGATCCCGAGAAGATCCGTGATGTCATCGGCAAGGGCGGCGCCACCATCCGCGCCATGACCGAGGAGACCGGCGCTACGATCGATATCGACGATAGCGGCATGATCAAGATCGCTTCGGTGGACAAGGAAGCCGGCGAAGACGCGCGGCGGCGCATCGAGCTGATCACCGCCGACGTGGAGGTGGGCCGCACGTATGTCGGCAAGGTCGCGAAGATCATGGATTTCGGAGCGTTTGTTACCATCCTGCCCGGCAAGGACGGGCTGGTGCATATTTCACAGATCTCCGATGAGCGGGTGGCCAAGGTCAGCGATAAACTGTCGGAAGGCGAGCAGGTCAAGGTCAAGGTTCTGGAGGTCGACAAGCAGGGCCGGATCCGCCTGAGCATGAAGGCCGTGGCGGCGGAGACCGGCTAGGAAATCCGGCGGACCGCAAAAACAGACAAGGGGCCGTCGCCCCTTTTTTGTTGCTCGATGTGCCGCCGCCAAGTTGTTGCATCCAGCCAGCGGCGCGCCATTGCATGTACGATCGCACACCCGTGCCCGGCGCTATGATTCATGCGACTCGAGGGCGAATTGGAAACCCAGGTGAACGACAGGATCCTTTTGCAGAATTATTGAAACATTGCTCAGGGCAAGCGCTGGTCACACTTTAGCTGTGTTGTATCGGTATGGCGCCCAGAAATCGTTCATCGCATCTGTCGTCTGATGCCACGTTCTGCGACAGTTTCTGCGGCTTGTGTCATTGTCAAGCTTGTATGAAACTTTGTACTCCATGAGCACATGATTATTGCCGCTTTAGCGGCTGATTCGGAGGCGGGTGATGAGCGATAAGATAGTCAAAACTGAAGAGCAGTGGCGGCGCGAATTGACGCCGGAGCAATACGAGGTGTGCCGGCGCAAGGGCACGGAAGCCCCGTTTACCGGCGCGTATTACAGCGTCAAGCGCAAAGGCGTTTACGCGTGCGCGTGCTGTGGCAATCCCTTGTTCGATTCAAACACGAAGTTCGATTCCGGTACCGGCTGGCCCAGTTTCTGGGCGCCCGTCGACGCAAGCCATGTCGATACGGAAATTGACTTGAGTCATGGCATGCGCAGGACGGAAGTCACATGCAGCCGTTGCGGCGCACATTTGGGCCATGTGTTCGAGGATGGTCCCGCGCCCGCCAGCCAGCGGTACTGCATCAATTCGGTGGCGCTGGATTTGCGGTGTAACGATGACCAGGCCAATGACGATTAAAGCGGTTCGGGTCTCGATCGCGCAGCACAATCGGTGATCGGGCATCGTGGGAATCGACTGGGCGCGGTATGATCCCGGCGACGCATACGACGAGCTGGTAAGCTCGCCGGGCAATGCGCGGCGCCCCGCGCGCCGACTGCTGCGCTATCTGCGCGGATTGAGCGATGCCGAGCTGGCCGAACGCAAGGCGGCCGCCGAGCTGGCGATTAAGGTCATGGGCATTACCTTCACCGTCTACGGGGATGGCGGCAGCATCGACCGCGCCTGGCCATTCGACATCGTCCCGAGAGTCATGCCGTTGAACCAGTGGACGCGCATCGAGGCCGGACTGAAGCAAAGACTGACCGCCCTGAACCTGTTTATCGACGACGTGTATAACGGACAGCGTATCGTCAAGGACGGCGTGTTTCCCGAACGGGTTCTGGCGGAGTCGAAAAACTTTCGGCCGCAATGCCGGGGCATCAAGCCACCGTTCGGCGCCTGGGCGCATATCTGCGGCACGGATCTGGTGCGCGACCGGGACGGTACGGTATACGTGCTGGAAGATAACCTGCGCGTGCCGTCCGGTGTGTCTTATATGATCCAGAATCGCGCGATCACCAAGCGCGTGTTGCCGGAGCTGTTTCAGGAACGGACCATTCTGCCGGTCGACGACTACGCGACCGAGCTGTTCGACATGCTGGCGTCGATTTCGCCGCGCCCGCTTGAATATCCCGAGATCGCGGTGCTCACCCCGGGCATTTATAACTCGGCCTACTTCGAGCACGCTTTTCTGGCGCAGCAAATGGGCGTGGAACTGGTGCAAGGAAGTGACCTCGTGGTGCCCGATGACGACTGCGTCTATATGCGCACCATCGACGGTTTACGCCGTGTGGATGTGATCTATCGCCGCATCGACGATCTATTCATGGATCCAGAAGTGTTCAGGCCGGATTCGCTGCTCGGCGTGCCTGGTTTGATGCGCGCCTGGCGCAAGGGTAACGTGGCGCTGGCGAATGCGCCAGGCGCGGGTGTTGCCGACGACAAGGTTGTATACGCGTTCGTTCCCGAGATGATCAAGTATTACTTGGATGAAAAGCCGATCATCGCCAATGTGCCGACGTATCTGTGCATGGATGACAAACAACGCGGGCACGTGCTGGCCAATCTGGATTCGCTGGTGGTCAAGCCCGCCAACGAATCGGGCGGTTACGGCATGCTGATTGGTCCGCATGCGAGCCACAAGGAGCGCGCGGCGTTCTCGGGTTTGATCAAGCGCGACCCCAGAAACTATATCGCTCAGCCGATGCTGTTGCTGTCAACCGCGCCGACCTTGTGCGATTCCACCGTGGAGCCCCGGCACCTCGATCTGCGGCCGTTCATCCTGCAGGCGGAGAAGACCTATGTCACCGCCGGCGGGCTGACGCGCGTGGCGCTGCGCAAGGGCTCGCTGGTGGTTAATTCATCGCAGGGCGGCGGCAGCAAGGATACCTGGGTTGTCGATGCGTAAGAGCCGAAGGTAAATGCTGTCGCGCGTAGCCGAGCGCCTGTACTGGATGGCGCGCTATATCGAACGCGTGGAAAACACCGCGCGCCTGGTCAATGTCTATGCCAATGTGCTGCTCGATCTGCCGCACATCAACCGGCTGGGCTGGCGGCCACTGGTGGAAATCACCGCCAGTGACGCGCTTTTCGATCAGCATTATCGGCGCAGCGACGAGCGCAGCATCAGCAAATTCCTACTGGGGGAAGATTCCAATCCGGGCTCCATCCTCGCCTGTCTGTCGCAGGCGCGTGAAAACGTGCGTACCACGCGCGACCGGGTGCCGCTGGAGGTGTGGGAGCAGATCAACGAACTGTTCCACTATGCGCAGGATAACCTGAGCAGTGCCATCAGCCGTCGAGGCCGTTATCCGTTTCTGAAAGAAATCATTCTCGGGTGCCAGCAGATGACAGGGATGATATTCGGCACCATGAGTCACGACCGCGCCTACGACTTCATCCGCATCGGGCGCAATCTCGAACGCGCCGACATGACGACCCGCATTCTCGACGCCGGCGCGTCGAACCTCATTCACAATCAACCGTCGGATCTAACCCCTTTCGATAACATTCTATGGATGAGCGTGCTGCATTCCCTCGGCGCCTACCAGATGTACCGGCTGCATGTGCGCAACCGGGTAAGGGGCGCCGACGTGGTCGCTTATCTGTTGCAGGATCGGCAGTTTCCGCGCGCGGTGCATGCGTGTCTCGACGATATATCAGGCAGCTTGAAAGGCCTGCCCAATAATCAAACCCCGCTGCGCGCGGTCGCGCGCCTGCGCCGGCGCGTCGTGCAGGCGCGGATCCCGAGTCTGCTGAACGGCGGGTTGCACGACTTCATCGATAAACTGCAGCGGGATATCGGTTCCATTCATCATGCTGTTACCGAAACCTGGTTTCTGTTGGACAAAAGCGCGTGAAAGCTTTCTATTGCATCTGTGGCAACAGGCTTTTCTTCGAGAATACACATTGCGGGCGGTGCGGACGCCTGCTGGGTTATGACGCCGAAGCACAGACGATGCTTCCACTGGAACAGACCGACAACGGCGCCTGGTGTTCGCCGTGCCCGACCGCGGCCGGCATCGATTACCGCATGTGTCGTAACGCCACCGAATATCAGGCCTGCAACTGGTTACTGCGGGCCGACGCACCCGGCGAGTACTGCCGCGCCTGTTGTCTCAATCGTACGATCCCCAATTTAGGGTCACCGCAAGGCTTGCGGCGCTGGCAGGCGGTCGAGACGGCCAAGCGGCATCTTGTTTATTCACTGCTCAAGCTTGACCTTCCGGTAGTAAGCAAGCGTGAGGACGCCGGGCGCGGACTCGCCTTCGATTTTCTGGAGGATCAATCCCTGAATCCGCACGTCACCGAGCAATACGTAGCGACCGGCCACGGCGGGGGTGTGATTACCATAAACGTGGCCGAGGCGGACGACGCCGCGCGTGAGCGCGCGCGTGATCAGATGAACGAGCCGTACCGTACCCTGGTGGGCCATTTCCGGCACGAGAGCGGACATTATTATTGGGAGCGGCTGGTCAGGGACTCGGCGTGGCTGGAACCGTATCGCCATCACTTCGGCGACGAGCGCGCCGACTATGCCGCGGCAATGCGGAAATATCATGCACACGGCCCGGTAGAGAACTGGCGGGGAACCTTTATTTCCGCCTATGCCTGCGCGCACCCCTGGGAAGACTGGGCGGAAACCTGGGCGCATTATCTGCATATGATCGACACGCTCGAGACAGCGGTGTCATTCGGCGTAGCGGCGCCCGCGATGGAACAGCTGGATTTCGAGCAGCGGCTGGGTGAATGGATGAAACTGACGATCCTGATGAACGCGCTCAACCGCAGTATGGGCGTACAGGATGCCTATCCATTCGTCTTAGCGCCCCCGGCCGCGGACAAATTGCGCTTCGTCCATCGCGTGATCACTCATCATTCCGCCGCCAGTCCAGCTTCGGCAGCTTGACGAATGCCTGTTTGAGGTTCTTGTCCCACGCCTTTTTCAGTTGCAGCAGGTAAGGATCGTCCGCGTCCAGCCGCAGACGGTGATCCAGCCGCAAGCTGTCTTTGACGTAGACCATGATCTCTATGGGCGGGCCGACCGTCGCATTGCTGCGCATGGTGGAATCCATGGATACCAGGCTGCAATGCACGGCGTCCTGCAGGCTGGTCGCCGGCGTGATAATGCGGTCGAGAATGGGTTTGCCGTACTTGCTTTCGCCCAGTAACAAAAAGGGCGTCTCGGCCGACGCCGAAATATAGTTGCCCTGCGGATAGATCAGATAAATGGCGGGCGGCTGGGCGCCGATCTGTCCGCCCAGCAAAAAAGTCGCCTCGGGATTGAAATCACCTTGCACGACCGCATCGCTGAACTTGCTGGCCTGGTTGCGATTGATCTCGCCTAAGTATTCCGCCGCCTGCGACAGGTATTCGACGCTGTTCAGGCTGGCTTCGGCGTTGTCCGCGATATCGCGCTCCAGACGATTTACCACAGCCTGGGTGGTGGCGAGATTACCGGCGCTCAGCAGCACGAACTGGCGCTCGCCATCGATGCCGAAGGTGTGCATCTTGCTGTAGGTGCTGACCTGGTCGATGCCGGCATTGGTGCGCGAATCGGAGGTGAGCACCAGGCCCTCGTCGAGCCGGATTGCAAGGCAATAGGTCATAGACTTGGAGCGTTCCGCGAGTGCTGCGCTACGGCATGGTATGGAGATGCTTTTCAAAGCGCAAGCGGGTATCACGACCACGAGGGCTCGTTATCGAGCGGCGCGATCGCGCGCGCCTTGGGTAGCCGTGAAGCGGACCAGTGCGTGACGGCCCAGTGCCATATGTCATCGAGTCGCGCCGTGGCGATCTCCGCTGGCGGTTGGTGATTGAGAAACTTCAACGCCGCAACCAGACCAGGTCTGGGATCGTGCAAGGGCAGCGCCCTGGCGCGCGTTTGTTTGCTGAGCTTGAAGCCCAGCCGGTCGACCGCCACCGGCAGATGGAGATAACTTGGCGTGGGCAATTGCAGGAGTTGCTGTAAATAGATGTGTCTCGCTGTCGTGTCCAGCAGGTCCGTGCCACGTACCACCTGCGTGACGCCTTGTTCCGCGTCGTCGATGACCACCGCCAGATGATAAGCAATGTAGCCGTCCGCGCGGCAAACGATAAAGTCGCCGATCTGCGATTCGAGGCGCTGACAGCAATCGCCGAAGTTCTCGTCACAAAAACGGATCGGCTGGTCGTGGGTTACGACGCGCAGGCTGCGGCCACGCCCGGGGGCCCACCTGCGATCCCGGCAGGCACCCGAGTAGATCATCCCGAATGCACCGGGGTTGCCGTCTGCTTCGACCCGCTTGCGTGTGCAGTTGCAGTAATACGCGTTGCGGGCGCGAACTAACCCGCCCAGCGCGGCGCGGTAAGACGGTAACCGGCGACTCTGATACATGACCTCGCCGTCCCAGCGAAAGCCGTATGCCTCCAGCGTGCGCAGGATGTTCGCCGCAGCGCCGGGCTGCTCTCTCGGCGGATCGAGATCTTCGATTCGCACGCGCCAAAGACCTGCCCGACTGCGGGCCTGCAGATAACTGCCGACCGCCGCGATCAGCGACCCGTAATGTAGCGGCCCGGTGGGGGAGGGTGCGAAGCGACCAACATAGGCGGGCATGGCTGAGAAGTGTTCTAGGCTCCCGTTCTACGTGGGGCGCCGGATTGACGCGCGTCTGCCCGCTTGAGGCGTCGTTTGGTAGCGCCGCCGCAGTCCGTCAACGGTAGTTTGCGGATACCGAATGTCAGGTTCTGTGTTGGCCCGTGGCTGTGCGTGTTGGTGCGTGGGCGCCAGCCTCGATCGATCAGGCGCTCAGTTGTTTCTCCTTAATTTCCTGCAGGGTCTTGCAGTCTATGCACAAGGTTGCAGTCGGCCGCGCTTCCAGTCGGCGGATGCCGATCTCGACCCCGCAGGCTTCGCAATAGCCGTATTCCTCGGTCTCGATGAGGTACAGCGATTCATCGATCTTCTTGATCAGCTTGCGCTCGCGGTCGCGGGTGCGCAGTTCCAGACTGAACTCTTCTTCCTGCGTGGCGCGATCCGCCGGATCGGCGAAGTTGGCGGCATCGCTCTTCATGTGATCGACCGTGCGGTCCACTTCCTCCATGAGTTCCCGTTTCCACGCCAGAAGTATCTGGCGAAAATGCTCATGCTGAGCTTCGCTCATATACTCCTCGCCTCGCTTGGCCTTGTATGGCTTGAATCCACTGACGGGCAATGTCGATAACGCTGCGGTCTTTTTTGCAACCGTTCTCTTCACAGCCATTTATGTCTCTCCTTCGAATGAAGTCGGCTTTGATAGCAAATATTCGGTGCCCGCGCAAGGGCGATTGCAAGTTCTTGACATCCGGCCGGCACGCGGCTTACGAAACAGGCTTCAAGTCTTTTTTGCCGCGCCCCGACCAGTTACCGTCGCCTGTAAACGGCCACGGGCGAGACGAATGTCCAGCGCATCTCCGGTGGTCACCGCATTGCTGTCCCGCAGCACACGATTGTCATCGGCGCGTGTCACCAGTGCGTAACCCCGATCGAGCGTCTTCAACGGACTGACCGTATCCAGCGTTGCGACCAGTCTGTCCAGCCTGGCATGGCGCGCTTCGATGGCGTTATGGCCGGCGACGAGTAATTGCCGGGCGAGTTGAGCGTGCCGCGCCACGGCGTGCACTAACAGTACGCGCGGCGAGTACCGTTGCAAACGGGTATTTGGTTCGTACAGCCGACCGTTAAGTTCCTTAAGCCTGTAACGCGCTGCCAGCCTTAAACGCAGTTCCAGGCCATCGACATCCTGCATTTGTCGCCGCAGGCGCAGCTGCGGGTGCTGTCGCCGCAGGCGGCCCCGCAGCCATTCCAGTTTTTGCACGACGCGCTGCCGGCGGCGCTGTAGACATAAACCGAGTCGTTGTTCGTATCGAGCCAGGCGCGACAGCAATTGCGGCCCGTCGGGGGTCACCAGCTCTGCCGCGGCCGTTGGCGTGGCCGCGCGCTGATCGGCCGCCAAGTCGGCGATGGTAAAGTCGATTTCGTGCCCTATGCCGCTGACCACCGGGATTGCGGAGGTGGCGACGGCGCGCGCCACGATCTCGGTATTGAACGCCCACAAGTCCTCCAGCGAGCCGCCGCCGCGGGCCAGGATTATGACGTCGCAGTCCTTGCGCCGGTTGGCGGTTCGCAGCGCATCTGCGATCGCGTCGGCGGCCGCTTCGCCTTGTACCGGCACGGGATACACCACGACCTGCAGCAGCGGAAAACGCAGGCGCAGCGTGATCAAAACATCACGGATGGCGGCGCCGATCGGAGAGGTGATAATACCCAGCCGGCGTGGGAAACGTGGCAAAGGCCGCTTGCGCTCGGCGTTGAACAGGCCTTCGGCGGCCAGCCTTTGCTTGAGCGCTTCGAACGCCCGCTGCAAGGCGCCGAACCCGGCTTCTTCCATGTATTCCACCGTCAACTGAAATTCGCCCCGTGGCTCGTAAAGCCCCACGCGCGCGCGGGCCAGCACCGTCATGCCGTCGCGCGCCCGGAAACGCAGATACGTGTTTTGATTTTTGAACATCGCGCAGCGCACCGCCGCGCTGCCGTCTTTAAGGGTGAAATACATGTGGCCCGAACCCGGCGTCGCGAGATTCGAGATCTCGCCCTCAATCCATATGAGCGGGAAACTGACGCTCAGCAGCAGACGCGCCTCGCGGTTCAAGCGGGAGACGCTGTAAATATCGCGTTGCACAGGCAGGGTTTCGAACGAATCGGACATGGGCTTATCCTGGTCAACCAGTGCCGGGGATTCCAACCGCTCGTTCGCCCCGGCGTTGATTGCGTCGTGATCGAAGACGATTGACCACCGCAGTTTACCCGCTGTAGGTCAAACCCCTATAATGCGGAATTGACTTTGCGGGGAATCTAAATGCGCATCATCCCTCAAGACGCGCTGACGTTCGATGATGTTCTGCTGGTGCCGGCACACTCCACGGTGCTACCCAAAGATGCCGATCTCAGCGCACGCCTGACGCGCAGCATTTTGCTGAACATACCGGTGTTGTCTGCGGCGATGGATACGGTAACGGATGGCCGGCTGGCGATCGCGATGGCGCAGGAAGGCGGGCTCGGAGTGATCCACAAGAACATGACGCCCGAGCAGCAGAGCCATCAGGTGCGGATGGTGAAGAAATACGAGAGCGGCGTAATCAAGGAACCGATTACGGTCTCGCCTAACATCAGCATCCGTGAGGTGCTGAATATTACCCGCGCGAACAATATCTCCGGCGTCCCGGTGGTTGAAGGCGAGTCGCTGGTCGGCATCGTGACCAGCCGTGATCTTCGCTTCGAGACCCGGCTTGACGCGCCCGTATCGACTATCATGACGGCCCAGAGCCGGCTGGTCACGGTAAAAGAGGGCGCGGACAGGGAGGAAATCAAGCATCTGCTGCACAAGCACCGGATCGAGAAGATACTGGTGGTCAATGATGAATTTCAGCTGCGCGGCATGGTTACTGTCAAGGACATTCAGAAATCCACCGATTACCCGCATGCATGCAAGGACGATCAGGGGCGCCTGCGGGTCGGGGCTGCAGTCGGCGCGGGCGTCGGTACCGAAGAACGGGTGACCGCGTTGGTCGAGGCGGGAGTCGACCTGATCGTGGTTGACACTGCTCACGGCCATTCGCAAGGCGTGCTGGATCGAGTCGCCTGGGTGAAGAAGCGTTTCCCGGATGTGCAGCTGGTGGGTGGCAACGTCGCCACGGCGGATGCGGCGCGTGCGCTGGTGGAACATGGCGCAGATGCAGTGAAGGTTGGTATCGGGCCGGGCTCGATCTGCACCACGCGCGTGATAGCCGGTGTCGGTGTTCCGCAGATCACCGCCATCGCCGAGGTGGGAAAAGCGCTCAAGAAGGTGGATGTGCCATTGATCGCCGATGGCGGCATTCGCTTTTCCGGCGATATCGCCAAGGCGTTGGCAGCAGGCGCACACACGGTGATGATTGGTGGACTGTTTGCCGGCACCCGGGAGGCGCCCGGTGACGTGGAGCTCTATCAAGGCCGCTCGTACAAAGCCTATCGTGGCATGGGTTCGTTGGGTGCCATGCAGCAGGGCTCCAGCGAGCGTTATTTCCAGGAGCCGGCCGACGTCGAGAAACTGGTGCCGGAAGGCATCGAAGGGCGGGTTCCTTACAAGGGCACGGTCGTGACGATTCTGCATCAGCTGCTGGGTGGTGTGCGCGCAAGCATGGGTTATGTAGGCTGCCGGACGATCGACGAACTGCACGAGCGCGCGCAGTTCGTCCGGGTATCACCGGCCGGCGTGCGCGAAAGCCACGTTCATGATGTCGCCATAACCAAGGAAGCGCCGAATTACAGGGTGGATTAGCCAAAGATGCGGCCAAGGTAGACTGCTGGCGGATTGGCGCCGGAAGTTCGTACAGGATTCTTGTTGAATGACGGTCTCTGAATCAATCAGAGACACCCGGTTTAGTTCCCTATGGATATCCAATCCGATCTCATCCTGATCCTCGATTTCGGCTCGCAATACACGCAATTGATCGCGCGCCGCGTAAGGGAGGCGGGTGTGTACTGCGAGATCCTGCCCTGGGACAGCGCGGATGAGGCGCTTGAGTCTGAGGCGCTTCGCGGCATTATTCTCTCCGGCGGGCCTGAATCAACCACGGTGGAAGCGCCACCGCGTATTTCGCCGGAACTCTTCGATCGCGGCGTTCCGGTGTTAGGCATCTGCTACGGCATGCAGGCGATGGCTGCGCAACTGGGCGGGAAAGTCGAGGTATCGCGGCACCGGGAGTTTGGCTATGCGCAGGTGCGCGCGCATGCGCACACTCGCTTGCTCACCGATATCGAAGATCACACCTCGCCGGAGGGCTATGGTCTTCTGGACGTATGGATGTCACACGGGGACCGGGTCACCGCGTTGCCAGCCGGTTTCGAGCTTATAGCCAGCACCGGTAGCTCGCCTATCGCCGGGATCGCGGATGAACGGCGTTCATTTTACGGGCTTCAGTTCCACCCCGAGGTTACTCACACGCGACAAGGCACCCGGATCCTGAACAGATTTGTCCACGATATATGTGGCTGTCGCCAGCTCTGGACGCCAGGCAGTATCATCGAAAAATCCGTCAACGCCTTGCGCGAAAAAATTGGCGAAGATGAGGTCATCCTCGCGCTGTCGGGCGGTGTCGACTCCGCGGTCGTTGCGGCGCTGTTGCACCGTGCGATCGGGCCGCAACTGACGTGTGTATTCGTCGATACCGGTTTGTTGCGCTTGCACGAGGGTGACCAGGTTATGACGACCCTGGCGCGCCACATGGGTGTCAGGGTGATCCGGATCGACGCGGAAGCGCGTTTCTTAAGCGCGCTTAAAGGTGTCGTCGATCCGGAGGAAAAGCGAAAGATCATCGGCAGGCTTTTTATCGATATATTTGATGCTGCCGCCCAGCGCACCAATGCCGTATGGCTGGCGCAAGGCACGATTTATCCGGATGTGATCGAATCGGCCGGCGCTATGACCGGCAAGGCGCGACTGATCAAGTCTCATCACAACGTCGGCGCTCTGCCTGAGGGAATGACGCTTAAACTGGTGGAGCCGCTGCGTGAGTTGTTTAAGGATGAGGTGCGCAAGCTTGGCCTTGAGTTGGGTCTGCCATCGGAGATGGTGCATCGTCACCCGTTTCCGGGGCCGGGACTGGGTGTGCGGATTCTCGGTGAGGTGAAAAAGGAATACGCCGATTTGCTGCGGCAAGCCGATGACATCTTTATCTCCGAGCTGCGCGCGCGCGATCTTTACGGCCAGGTGTCTCAGGCGTTCGCGGTGTTCCTGCCGGTAAAGAGCGTTGGCGTAATGGGTGACGGTCGCAGCTACGATTACGTCATTGCGTTGCGCGCGGTAGAAACGCTTGATTTCATGACCGCGCGCTGGGCACCGCTGCCTTGTGATTTTCTGGATCATGTGTCGCGGCGCATTATCAATGAAGTCGCGGGGATTGCCCGCGTCACCTACGATATCTCCAGCAAGCCGCCGGCGACCATTGAATGGGAGTGACGCAGCTCATCGCCGATGCGGATCAGCGCTGGATGTCGTGCGCGTTGGAGCTGGCCCAGCGCGCACGGTTGGCCGGCGAAGTGCCTGTTGGCGCGGTGGTGATTCTGGGTGACGAGGTGCTGGGTGAGGGCTGGAACCGGCCGATCGCTACCCACGATCCCACGGCGCATGCTGAAATCGTTGCGTTGCGAGCAGCGAGCCAAAGGCGTGAAAACTATCGTCTAGTCGGCGCCACGCTTTACGTTTCTTTGCAACCCTGCCTAATGTGCGTAGGCGCGATGATTCATGCACGCATCGCGCGGCTGGTGTTCGGTGCCTCCGACCCCAGAAACGGCCTAAGCGGCGGCGTTGAATCGCTGCTGGAGTCGCGCCGACACAATCACCACATCCAGGTAACGGGAGGCGTGCTGAGCGTCGAGTCTGGCCAAATGTTGCGCGCGTTTTTTAAAGCGCGCAGATTGGCAGGCTACGCCGCGCAGAACCGAGGTTGATCCCCGGCATCAGGGGTGTCGACTGTGTGTCTATGGGGATAATGCCGGCGACATCCGCACTCAGCCGCTCGGCTTCTCTGTCTGTATGCCAGACCAGAATGTCATAATAATTTCTTATGTTTTTCACATAATGCACCGGCTCGTGGCCTCGCGCGTAGCCGAAGCGGGTCTGGCTGTACCATTTCGGCTGAGTAAGCAGGGGAAGGCGCTGACTGACATCGGTCCATTTGTCCGGATCGCCGCCGGACTTTTCCGTTAGTATCCGGGCGTCCTCGAGGTGGCCGAAGCCGATATTATAAGCGGCCAGAGCCATCCATGTGCGGTCAGGTTCTGGAATCCGGCTTGGAATCTTGCGTCTTACGGTTATCAGATACCGTGCACCGCCGGCGATGCTTTGCGCAGGGTCAAGCCTATTTTCCACCCCCAGTTCGTTCGCTGTCGTTGTGGTAAGCATCATCAGTCCGCGTACGCCTGTCGGGGAGGTGGCGGCAGAATCCCATAAAGACTCCTGATAGCTGAGTGCGGCAAGAAGTCGCCAATCCAGCCCAAACTCGGCACCGGCCTGCTCGAACCACGCGCGATGCGCCGGAAGCCGTTCAGCGATATGCTTCGAAAACGTCCGGGCGCCCACATAATTCAGATATCGTGCATGCTCGTAGTACCGGTTTACGATCTGATCAAATATGCCGTTTGCCCTTATTTGCTCAAAAAAGACCTGAGCTTCTTGATACAAGCTGTCATCGGCTGATTTAGCGAATGCCCACGCAAGCTGCTGGGATTCCGAGAGATCGAACGCGACCGCCAATTCCGGGTAGAGCCGCTGTGTTAAGGCAACCATGTTTGAGTTCGCTATGGTGTAATCGATTACGCCCTCATTGAGCAAATCGATCAAATCATCGCTGGACAGCTCGTTATGTGCAGTCCAGCTAATCTCAGGATGCTCCACCTTAAGTTTCTCAAGAAGTTCGACATGGTTGCTTCCCGCCATGACCTCAAGTTTTGCACCGGCTGTGTCGGCGATGTTAGCGGGCCGCTTCGTGTTAGCGCGATAAATCAGTTGCTGGGATACTTTCAGGTAGGTTGGGCCGAATCTGAACGTTTCGACACGCAAGTCTGTCTCGGTAAATCCTGCGGCGAGGTCTGCATTGCCGCGCGAGACCATGGGCAATAGCTTGGTTAAGTCCCTCGGCGCAACCATTTTCAAGGTTATGCCCAGGTGTTCGGAAAAGGCTTTGGCAAGGTCGTATTCGAAGCCCGCCGGGCCATCTGACCCCGCGTAATAGGTCGTCGGACCGTTGCGTGTTACGACAACGAGTTCTCCCCGGGCTAGGATGCGCTCGATTAGGGGACGAGAATCCGTGAGCGTGGTGGCTCTTACTGCCACAAGCGTGGTCAGAGCTAACAGGGCGCTAAGACTGTTTTTGCAGCTAAGGTTCATATACGCTCAGAGTATGGGCGCGCCGCGCGCTCAGGTTTGGCTCGTGCTTACCCTATGTTATTCTTAAAAATTGTCCGCTTTGATTGTTTTCAGCACTGGCGGAGCGTCTGGGCGATAAATGCGGTTGGAATCATTGCCGAGCCGCCAGAAATGGGTAGCGCAGCGTAGAATTTAATGATTGGCGGCCTGCGCGACGCCGCTGATTTTGCGCCATTTGCCTTGTTTGCTCGCGGCTGCTAAACGCGCTAACGCTGGTAGATTAAACGAAGCCTTGGAGAGGTGCCGGAGCGGTCGAACGGGGCGGTCTCGAAAACCGTTGTACCTAATGGGTACCGTGGGTTCGAATCCCACCCTCTCCGCCATATTGGTTCACGATAGTGGCAGAATTGCCGCGTCATGAAGCGAATGTGGTTGACCGACAAGGATTGGCGTCAGCACATTTCGCATTCGGTCAAGAATCGTCGAAGTTTGATATGTGCAACGAAATGTTGCGCTAAGATATACTATAATTAAATACGTTCACCAGAAATGGTTTTACTGTTGCAGAAAGTGCGGCAGGCACAAGCGCAGTGAACCGTTTCTTTTGACTGTTCTGGTTTTTGTATGGGAGCGGAACCTGTTAATAAACTTGTTGTCTTGCTTCATGAATGTGCCCTATTTAGGGCAAGATCATCATTGAGCTGATAAATCTGACATTAAAGGTCAAAAAAGCTTTTTAAATCAATTTAATAGTGCTCGGCTTAATGTAAATGGATTTCTGTCAAGAACTTGGAAATATGGCTATGCCTTAGCAGGCTGGCGTTGCGAAAAAGATACATTTTTGGATCGGGGGACTTGTAAGGATGAAAAGGAAGCATCTAAACGTTTTAGTTGGCTTGGTTCTTACGGCAGTGGCATTACCGAACGGCTCGCGTGCGGACGACGGTTTTCAAGTTGGCACGGAAATCGATTCGATACGGCTATCAGATCTAAAGCTCGACTCGTGGCAAGAATATGCCATTTATCTCGTTTCGCAACAGATGTGCAGAGCGCCAAGCGATTCAGAAGAAAAAGTGGCGCCGGAGGAGCGGATATGCATGTCTTTGATTGCTGAGATGGCGGCGGAAGCGGGTATTTCAGATCCTCAAGGACACGTATTGTCTGCTCTCGAAAACGTTGATTGGAACGGCGCCATGCCATTTGACGGGGGCGGTTTGGATGTTGAGTCAACATATGTTGTAACGAAATCAGATGTTTCCAATCTCTACAACAGCGAAAACGAGCTCGCAACCATTGGAAATGGCAGGATAGCCGATGACGACCTGCGACTTAGAGACCTGCCTATGGGTCGGGGTGTCGATAACGCTATTCCGGGCTCGTTATTAGTAACTATACTGGCTCTTGTTGGAATTGTGGCAGTCGCACGACGTGATGTTCCGGGAAAACCAAATCCCCGATCATTTGCTGGATCTCGGCCAGGTGTGGCGAGGATCTCGTCCTCACAAGAAGATGTAAATATAGTGCGCTGATAGATACTTCACGTTCAATTCAATTACCTGCGCATAAATCGTTTTACCCGATGGTCGGAGCTTGCAAGCCACCTGTCCGTTTGTGAGCCCCGTCCAAAGTGATGCCTGCAATAATACTGCCTGAACCATGCGCCAGTAGTAGTATTCGCCCCAATCTACGGAGGCCAGCAACGGGATGCCGTGGACAAGGGGTACTAAGTCTTATTTTCGCTTAGTTAACAAAAAATTACCCTTGCTTGTAATAGTCAAATCGCGCAACATAATGGCCGGTCTATCTTACGCGCGGGATCTCATACCGTTCACGAGGGCGCTTGGAGATTCCTGTCGATATGCTCCCAATGTGTCTCTAGAAACACAGGACGTGTTGCAAACTTTGTTTGGACAACAAAATGAAGATTCGGTCTGTGAGTCGTGCCGGCGGAATACGCTGGTAAGATTCTTAGCCGGTTCAAAAGAGAAGTCATCATCGGGCGGATCAAAAAGCACATTATTTCAGAACATTATTGCAGCGCTCTGGCAGGTCGGATTTGTGAAATTGCTTTGCAATCAGCAAAACGAGCAACCGGTGACTTATATAAGGCGCACATTGGCAAGGCATTGTTTTAGAAAGGTAATGTGACGCAAGTGCTTTACGAGCTACATTGTTCAATAAGTATAATTAAATAAAGGATAACAGATGACTGGTATCTCTTTTAATAGTTTTCGTGAGCCGGCGGCAGTTTCCGAGGGCTTAAATATTAAAGAGGCAGCTATTGTTCAAGCACAAGTGAAGCAATCTGCTTGTGTCGTATCAGCAGTTCGCATGTTCAGTTGCTTGGCGATTTTTTTTATGTCACCCGCTGATCTGATGGCTCAAGCATGGGTTGTTCAGCCGGGTGTCTCGCTTGAAGGCATTTATGACGACAACTTCAGGTTGTCCTCTGTAGATGCTCAAGAAGTAACTACGGCTCGAGTCGCTGGTTCACTCAAGTTGGCGCGAGTGACGGATACTTCTGACATTACGGGACTGGTCCGAGTCGACGGTAATGCTTATTTTGGTGATGACGAGGGTTTGGACGATCAAAGCAATCAGCTTCTGGATTTTTCCTATTTTACCAAGGGGGAGCTAAGCCGCTGGGGTGGGACTATTTCTTTCCGGCGTGATACGTTGCTGAGATCGATTCGAGCGATCGAGGGCACTGATGATCCGACATTGGAGCCGGATCCTGATGTCGATGAGGGATTAACCCGCACGAACGTAGAGCGCCAGCGTTTGTCGCTGGGGCCGTCGTGGAGCCGCTTTTTAACGGAACGTACGGAAGTAGGGTTGTCGTACCTATTTACGGATAGTTCTTATCACGACGTGCCAGTAACGCCCGCAGGTGATGACGATATTGTGGATTTCCAGAACCATCTCGTGGGTGGTGAATTGCTTACGCGAGTGACTGAGAGGGACAGGCTTGCGCTTATTTTTGAAGGACGGCGCTACGAGGCGGATGACGACGCAAAATTCAACAACTATGATCTCCAGACCGGTGTCGTGCATGATTTTTCGGAGACATTTCAGGGGCGATTTACAATAGGTGCTCGTTACACAGAGTTTGATGTGCCCGCTGAATTCGATGTCGATCCGGTGACTGGCGTGCCTACGCTTGTCCGGGCTGCGCAAGAAGGCGACGATACTGGCTTTGTTGCGACTATCGGCGGGGTTAAGCGCACAGGGTTGACAACTTTTGCCGGCACTTTGGAACGAACAGCCAGCCCCAGCGCCTCCGGCGAAATCGTGCAGAATGATCAGCTGGCGCTTAACGTTAGTCGCCAATTGTCCGAACGGACAGAAATCATTATACGATCAACAATTTATGAGACTGAATCGTTAAGAGATATTCGTTCGAATGCGAATCGGAGATTCATCGCTGTCGAACCCAGATTGCGTTACGAACTGAGTCCAAGCTGGGCACTCGAAGCGGCGTATGAATATCGTCGCATCAAAGAGTTTGATGAACCGGAAAGCGCCGACAGCAACGCGGTGATGCTGTCTCTTAATTATGAGTTACCGGTTGTGGTCGAGCCGGAGGCGCCACTGGATGCTTTTGGCATTGACTGACAGGTTTGGACTTAGCATTGACTGACATTGGAGAATGCTTGTGAATCCAGGAGAACGACAGCCAGTTATGATGCTTGGTGACTACGTCACCATCCTGCGGCGGCGCAAGCTGCAGCTCGTTATTCCCTTTCTTTTGATTCTGGCCGCCAGCGTAACCCTGGCCTTTACGTTGCCGCCAGTTTATCGCTCTGAGGCAACCATACTGATCGAAAGACAGGAGATACCGGAAGAGTTGATTACAACCACGGTGACCGGCGCCGTACAAGAGCATATCGAGAGTCTCAAGCAGCAGATTCTGACCAGCGACAATTTGTGGGATATCGCCGAAGAATTCAACCTTTATGCGGGGGATCGCCGACCGGAGAACCGGCAAGATATCGTAGCGTCAATGAAGGAAGACATTCTGGTGGGTCTGGTCGATGTGGAGGCAGCGGACCCAGAAGCGTCAAGCAGGACATCCGTCGTAACGGTTGCGTTTACAGTTTCTTTCGCGGACAGCCGGCCCGAAGTTTCACAGGACGTCACCGCAAGGCTATCGGAACTGTTCATGCAGAAGAACCGGGAAGCACGTGTGGTACAAACCACCGAGGTTACCGAATTTCTTGGGCGGGAAGCCAAAAGATTGAGCGAAGACATCGCTGATTACGAGCGTAAACTGGCCGCATTCAAACAGAAGAACGTAAACAAGCTTCCCGAGCTTAGCAGCATGAATATGAAGCTCTATGAGCAGACCGAGCTTGATCTTCAGCGAGTGGAAGATCAGATTCAGGCAATGCAAACACAGCAGATGAGTTTGCAGTCGCAACTGGCCATAACCGAGCCGTACAAGGAAATCATTACTGAAGACGGCACCCGTTTACTGTCCGATTCGGAGAAACTCAGTGTTCTCACCGCCCAGTACTTACAGGCAACGTCCAAGTATTCCAGCAGTCACCCTGATGTAATACGCCTCCGACGGGAGATAGAGTCGCTCGAAGGTACATCAGGGGCTGGCACTGCCACAGACATTCTCGCCAAGTTGACAGTGGCGAGAAACGGATTGCTCGAGGCACGGCAGAATTATTCGGAATCACATCCCGATGTTCAAAGGTTCGGGAGAGAGGTGGCTACGCTGGAGCAGGCGTTACGCAATAAAAGCTATGAGCGTTCTACCGGCGCGCAGGAGGCGGCCGTCAGGCCTGATAATCCCGCTTATGTCTCTATAAAAATACAGCTTGATACACTACGGGCCAATCTGCGGGCGGTGCAAAACGAACAGCTGAAGTTAACGCAGCGGCTGGCCGAGTACGAGAACCGGATGGCCCAGACGCCTATTATCGAGAGCGAGTATCAATCGCTCTCGCGCGGCTATGAGAACGCGCGAGCCAAATACGAAGAGATCAAGGGCAAACAGCTCCAGGCGCGGCTTGCGGAGCAGTTGGAGTCCGGTAGCAAAGGACAGCAATTCACCTTGGTGCAGCCAGCGTTTTTTCCAAGTTCGCCGGAAAGTCCAAATCGGATTGGTCTTGCGTTGCTCGGCGTGGTATTCGCGTTTAGCGGAGGGATTGGCAGTGTTTCGCTGGCCGAGTATATGGATCGTACAGTTCACGGCTCCAAGAGCTTGGTGGCAATTTTCCACGCGCCGCCGCTGGCTGTCATTCCCGTGATCGATAACGGCGGTCACCTTCTGGTGAAAGGTAAACAAAGACGGCTTCCCGCCGCGGCTTCAGTAATCGCAGCGATGTTTGCTTTGGGCTTTACGCTTGCGCATGTGCATGTGTAATCCCGCTTAGGAAAATAATGGAATTGGGCCCGAATTAAGTTGCCCGTAAGAGCACTACACTTCGATTGGTAAGAAACTATGGATAGAATCGCAAAAGCTCTTGAGTTGGCGCGGAAGTCGCAAAAGCCTGCGGGCGGTAGGATGCTTCGCGCCGACGTAGAAACGGATATTTCGTACACTTATACCCGAACCGTTCCTGTCGATGTCGCTTATCTTCGTAAGCAGCGCGTTATCGGCGGCATTCAGGACAAACGCATTATCGATGCCTACAAGCTGTTGCGCACACGTGTTTTGCAGCGCATGCAGCAAAACAACTGGAAAACGCTTGGTATAACGAGCGTTGGAGAGCATGACGGAAAAACTCTGACGGCGGTTAATCTTGGTATCAGCATCGCAATGAAACTCAACTATACGGTGCTGATAGTCGACGCCGATATGCGTCGGCCAAACATCCACAATTTATTCGGTTTCCAGCCGGCGCTCGGGCTTAGAGATTATCTGGAGTCCGACGCTAGCATTGAAGACATACTTGTGAATCCGGGCATCGATCGCCTGGTAATTCTACCCGGTCGTGGTGCCGGGGATGGTTCATCGGAGTTGTTGGCCTCACCGCGCATGATGGATCTAGTCGAGGAGCTTAGATCGCGCTATCCGTCACGGCTGGTGCTGTTCGATCTTCCGCCAGTGCTGGTGGGTGACGATGTCGTCGCCTTCGCGCCAAATCTGGATGCGGCTATGCTCGTGGTTGAGGACAATAAAACACAAGGTGACGAACTGGCTCGTACCGTGGACCTTCTGGAAGGCGTAGATTTAATTGGCACGGTACTGAACAAGTCAACCGAGGAAAATCAAGGGTACGATTACTATTATTATTAATAATTAAACTAGGGGATAAGGCGGTCGGCCTTTAACTACCGGCTAGACTCAATTCCGAAGGCATTGCAGCACTTGCAGCTGTCGACTCTGTTTCGAGATACGCGGTTAACCAAGAGCGTTTTCGTATCCGAGTCATTGCCTTTAGCAAAATTATAATGGGCGGTTTAAAGCGATGAAGGCAGTTATTCTTGCGGGCGGGCTTGGCACACGTTTGTCAGAAGAAACGACGACCAGACCTAAGCCGATGGTTGAAGTCGGCGGCAAGCCCATTCTCTGGCACATCATGAAAATTTATTCCACGCATGGAATAAACGATTTCGTGATCTGTTGTGGCTACAAGGGCTATATTATCAAAGAGTATTTCGCGAACTATCTGCTGCATATGTCAAATGTAACTTTCGATATCAAGCAGAATAAGCTCGATATTCACCAGAACAGCGCGGAGCCCTGGCGAGTTTGTCTGGTAGACACGGGTGACGGGACAGGTACGGGAGGTCGACTCAAGCGTGTCAAGCGTTATCTGAGCGAAGAGACGTTCTGCCTTACCTATGGTGATGGTGTAGGCGATGTAAACATCAAAGCATTGCTTGATTTTCACCGTCAGCAAAAATGCCTGGCCACACTAACGGCGGTGCAGCCGCCCGGCCGCTTTGGCGCGTTTAGCCTGGGCAATGATCAGCAGAAAATAGCGCATTTCCGCGAAAAACCAAAAGGGGATGGCGCCTGGGTCAACGGCGGCTTTTTCGCGCTGGAGCCCGGAGTTGTGGACTACATCGAGGGTGACGAGATTTTTTGGGAGGCTGAGCCACTATCAAAGTTGGCGGACGATGGAGAGCTGGCTGCTTACAGACATTATGGATATTGGCAGGCGATGGATACGCTCAGAGACAGAAACGTCTTGGAGGAGCTTTGGCGTACGGGTAATGCGCCGTGGAAAACGTGGTAATCCCATGCCGACGCCGGATTTCTTGATTATCGGCGGGGGCGTCATCGGATTGAATGTCGCTCGTGAAATAAAAAGATCCTTTGCCGATGCCAGTGTGACGCTAATCGAGAAAGAGGCATCCTGTGGTGCCCACGCAAGCGGCCGCAATAGCGGTGTTTTGCACGCGGGTTTTTATTACACGGCTGATAGTCTAAAGGCTAAATTTACCCGGGATGGCAATCGATTGCTGACTGAGTATTGCGAAGATCGCAAAATTCCCCTTAATAGATGCGGCAAGCTTGTAGTCGCCCGCGATGAAGCGGAAGACCAGATGCTGGATGAACTTCTTCGTCGCGGGCAGCGCAACGGCGTCGAGCTGGAAGAAGTTACCGCGGAAGAAGCACGAGAGATCGAGCCGCGTGCAATTACATTTAGGCGTGCGATCTTTTCACCGACGACGTCCTCTGCCGACCCGAGCGCGGTCTTATCGGGTATGGAGCAGGATGCCAGAAACGAAGGCGTGAGCGTGCGCAATTCTGAGACCTACGTTGGGGCGGCTAACGGCCGCGTTACCACGACCCGCACCGTTTATGATGCGGGTTATGTGATCAACGCCGCGGGCCTTTATGCAGACAAAGTGGCGCGTGATTTTGGCTTTTCTCAGCGGTTCCGCATCCTGCCGTTCAAAGGGTTGTATCTGAAGTCCAGCGCGCCGCCCGGTGAATTTCGAACGAATATTTACCCGGTGCCTGATCTGAACAATCCGTTCTTGGGTGTGCACGTCACCGTTCAGGTCGATGGTCACGTCAAGCTTGGGCCGACAGCCATACCGGCGTTGTGGCGGGAGCAATATAACGGGCTGGATAACTTTCAAGTTAAAGAGTTTGTCGAGATCGCGTCCAGATCGGCCAGCTTCTTTGCCACCTCGGCCTTTGACTTTAAGCGATTGGCGTTAGCCGAGATGCGAAAGTATTCACGCCGACACATGGTGTCGCTTGCATCCTCGCTCGCGCACGGTATTACCGAGGCGACTTTCAAGAGCTGGTCCAAACCGGGAATACGCGCGCAACTGGTTGATATCCAGGCACGCAAACTGGAAATGGATTTCGTCTTGGAAGGCGATCACAAATCAATGCATGTGCTCAACGCGGTTTCTCCAGGCTGGACATGCTCTATTCCGTTTGCGCGCCACGTGGTTGCCGAAATTAAAAGGAGACTTCAATGAACAGCAACAAAAGGATACTGGTCACTGGAAATATGGGCTATGTGGGGCCGGGTGTGATCGCGCATTTGCGGGCGAATTGCCAGGGCGCGACGCTTATCGGAGTTGACCTGGGAT
This sequence comes from Gammaproteobacteria bacterium, assembly GCA_050740315.1. Classification (GTDB taxonomy): domain Bacteria; phylum Pseudomonadota; class Gammaproteobacteria; order JACCYU01; family JACCYU01; genus JACCYU01. The sequence goes on from JBOIDC010000023.1 coordinate 42,894, forward strand.
ATTTCGGTCATTGCCTGACAAGCCGCAATTGCTTGCCGGAAGCGCGACTCGACATTCAATATTACATGGACGTTAGAACTCTGCCGCTGGAGGTCTTAAAAGGGGTTGATGCCGTGGTGCACCTGGCTGCGATATCGAATGATCCCATGGGCAATGCATTCGAAGAAATTACCTATGACATCAACTACAAGGCTAGCGTCAGGATAGCCGAGCTCGCCAAGGAGGCTGGCGTAAGTTCTTTTGTGTTCGCCTCCAGTTGCAGTGTTTACGGTTTCGCGGAAGGTGCCGCGCGCGATGAGAACTCTGAACTGAATCCGTTGACGGCTTACGCGAAATCAAAGATCAATACCGAGAAAGCCGTCAAGGCGCTTGCCAACGACGACTTCGTCATTACATGCCTTAGGTTCCCCACGGCATGCGGCATGAGCGACCGGTTGCGGTTGGATTTGGTGCTCAACGACTTCGTCGCCGCGGCAGTCGCCTCCAGCAAGATTTCTATACTAAGCGACGGCACGCCGTGGCGTCCCCTTATCGATGTAAAGGATATGGCCAGGGCAATCGAATGGGCGATCAGCCGTAAGCCTGACACCGGTGGCGCATTTCTGGCCATCAATGCGGGGCGTACGGAGTGGAATTATCAGATTAAGGATCTTGCCGAAGCGGTAAAAGCAGTCCTGCCGGGGATCAAGATTAGTCTGAATAAAGACGCGCAACCGGATAAGCGTTCGTACCGTGTCAACTTTGATATGTATAAAAAACTTGCGCCCAATCACCAGCCCCAAATTGACTTGAAGCGATCAATCACGGAGCTCAAAAACGGCCTGAACGAGATTGGTTTCAAGGATGAAGATTTTCGAAACTCCGATCATATGCGGCTTAAGGTGCTGGGTGGTTTACGCCAGGCGGGGCTATTAAACGATCAGCTGGAATGGTGCTCGAAGAAGCCCTCCGCCTTCGCAAACTGACATTTTGTTTACGCTGTCGTCTTGAGGAGAGTTTTGGGAGCAACGCATGATTTTTCAGGAAACAGAGGTCGATGGCGCTTACCTGATTGATATCAATAAGCTGGTCGACGAACGCGGATTTTTCGCACGCGGCTGGTGCCAGAAAGAATTTGAAGCACACGGCATGGTGTCAAGAATCGTGCAGGCCAACACGTCATTCAATCACAAGAAAGGAACCATACGCGGCATGCATTATCAGGTGGCGCCTTATCGTGAAACCAAGCTGGTGCGTTGCACACGTGGGGCGATTTACGATGTGATCGTTGACTTGCGGGCCGGGTCATCCACGTATCTGCAGTGGATAGGTGCTGAGCTGACCGCGGAAAACCGGCGTATGCTGTTTGTTCCCGAAGGCTTTGCGCATGGGTTTCAAACGTTAGCCGACGACTCGGAGGTATTCTATCAGGTCTCCGAATTCTACACGCCGGGCGCCGAACGGGGCGCACGCTACAATGACCGCGCTTTTGATATAACTTGGCCGCTCGGGGTGACAGTCATCTCGGAGAAAGACGCCAACTGGGCTGACTATCGCGTCGAGTCGTAGATGGCGCACGCTAGAATCCTCGAAAACGACATTACTGCTTTTGTCTGGGGGGTTGGATGATAATCGTTGATAAAGCGCTTGAAGCGCGCCAGCACGCGGGAAATCCGGTGCGTGTGGGCATGATCGGCGCCGGTTTTATGGGGCGCGGCATCGCGTTGCAGATACTCAATAACGTGCCCGGCATGGACCTGGTAGCGATTTCGAATCGCTCTCTGGAGGGCGCGTCCCGGGCTTATGCCGAAGCGGGCCAACCGGACGTTGCTGTGGTGGAATCGGTTGCGCGGCTCGAGCAGGCGATATCGGCAGGTCGCTATGCCGTAACGGAAGACGCCATGTTGTTGTGTCGCGCCGGCATGATCGACGCAATAATCGAAGTGACCGGCACGGTCGAGTTTGGTGCGCATGTGGTGCTGGAGGCCATTTCGCACGGCAAACATGTTGTTGTAATGAACGCGGAACTCGATGGCACGATCGGGCCGATGCTCAAACGTAAAGCCGACCAAGCCAATGTTGTTTTTACCAACGCCGACGGCGATCAGCCCGGCGTGATCATGAATCTCTACCGCTTCGTACGGGGGATCGGCGTCGAGCCGGTGCTTTGCGGCAACATCAAGGGTTTGCAGGATCCATATCGTAATCCGACAACGCAGGCCGAGTTCGCGCGCAAATGGAAGCAAAAGCCACACATGGTAACGTCGTTTGCGGATGGTACGAAGATATCTTTCGAGCAGGGAATCGTCGCCAATGCCACGGGTATGCGGGTGGCGAAGCGCGGCATGTTCGGACCTACGGTGCCGTCAGGCACGCCCATTAAAGAAGCCGTCAATTTGTATCCCCTGAACGCATTGACCGACGGCTGCGGTATCGTGGACTACATCATTGGTGCGGAACCCGGTCCCGGTGTCTTCGTGCTTGGCACGCATGATCATCCGATGCAGAAGCACTACCTTGATCTCTATAAACTCGGCGGCGGTCCCTTGTACTGTTTTTATACGCCTTATCACCTGTGCCATTTCGAAGTTCCCAATACGGTCGCGCGTGCCGTGCTGTTCGGTGACGCGGCGATTACTCCAGCCGGCGGTCCTTGTGTGGACGTGGTCGCAACCGCCAAGATCGATTTGAAGGCCGGTCAGATGCTGGACGGCATGGGCTATTACATGACTTATGGACAAGCCGAAAACGCCGACATCGCAGTCAAGGAGCGTTTGTTACCAATGGGGGTCGCGGAACATTGCAGGCTCAAGCGCGACATTCCGAAAGATCGGGTATTGACCTATGACGATGTGGAACTGCCGGCGGGCCGGCTTTGCGACCGGCTGCGAGACGAGCAGACGGCGTTATTCTTCAAGGATATCCAAAGCCGCGAACCATCGGCGGTTCGTGCGGGACGGTGAGCAATATGAACACGAATGCCCAAAACACTAATGTCACGATTCTCCGGCCACCGACACGCTGGGAATTCATCGATTTCAAGGAGCTCAAGGACTATCGGGACCTGTTCTGGTCGATGGTATGGCGCAGCATCAAGGTTTTGTATGCGCAAACGGTTATGGGGCTGGGCTGGGCCATCCTCAATCCATTCATTCAGATCATGCTGTTCAGCGTAATCTTCGGTAAGGTCGCCAAGGTGCCCACGGATGGCATTCCGTATGTTCTGTTCTCCACCGTTGCGGTCATTCCGTGGACCTACATTTCGCAGGCGATGACGCTGTCCAGTCAGAGTCTGATCACGGGTCATCTCATGCTGGGGAAGATTTACTTCCCGCGGCTGATCTTCCCGTTGACCCCGGTGCTGGCGAAGCTGGTCGATTTCTCCGTGTCGCTGCTGCTGCTGGTGGCGATCATGGTTTACTACCAGGTCGCGCCCAATTGGAATCTGATCTTTCTTCCATTTTTTGTACTGCTCATGGTCATGATACCCGCCGGGATCGGCATGTTTCTCTCGGCGTTTGCAATCCGATTTCGGGACGTGAAACACGCGATGCCATTTGTGATCAGTTTACTGGTCTACACCGCGCCCATTTTGTATTCGGCGTCAAGCATCCCGCCGGAATATCGGTTCTGGTATTCACTGAATCCGTTGGTCGCGGTGATCGAGGGCTATCGGGCGAGTCTGCTGGGGGTGCCGCTAGAGTGGGCTTACATTCTTCCTGGGACCATCTCTGCCATACTCTTACTGTTCGTCGGTGCGCTGTACTTTCGCAGGATGGAGCGCGTATTTGTGGATGTGCTATAAGCGCGAAGATCGGGGTGTGTTGGCAAGAATTAACCAGACGACTTGAATAACGGATTTATTGCTTATGAACGCGAACAACATAGCGGTGGAAGTCAGGGGCCTCGGCAAACGCTATCGTATCGGGCTGAAGGAAGAGCGCCACGAGAACTTGGCGTCTGCGCTGGTTGACTTTATCAAAAGCCCGTTAAAAAACTACCGGGAATATCGCTCTTTGTACGATTTCAGCGATATCAGCCCGGATAAGATCGATGACGAGTCCCCCGACGTAATCTGGCCGCTAAAAGACATCTCGTTCAACGTGAACGAAGGCGAGGTGGTCGGTGTTATCGGCCGCAACGGCGCCGGCAAGTCGACGCTTCTGAAGATCCTGTCGAAGATAACGCCGCCGACCTTGGGAGAGGTACGATTGCGCGGGCGGATAAGCAGCCTCCTGGAAGTCGGGACGGGCTTTCATAATGAGCTTACCGGGCGCGAGAACGTTTACCTCAATGGCACCATACTGGGGATGCGCAAACGGGAGGTGGATCGTAAGTTCGATCAAATCGTCGAATTTTCCGGCGTGGAGAAGTTCCTAGACACGCCGGTCAAGCGCTACTCCAGCGGCATGCGCGTACGTCTGGCGTTTGCTGTGTCTGCTCACCTCGAACCCGAGATATTGATCACGACGAGGTGCTGGCGGTCGGCGATGCGGATTTCCAGCGTAAATGTCTGGACAAAATGCAGGATGTGAGTCAGGAAGGACGTACCGTTCTGTTTGTTTCACACAACATGAACGCCATCACGCGCCTTTGCGGGCGCGTTATTCTGCTGGAGGGGGGCCGGATTTCGATGGATGGCCCAGCGCATGACGTCGTCAGCCACTATATGAGCTCGGGCGCCGGCTTGTCGCCGGAAAAAGAGTGGGAAAACATCGAGACTGCGCCCGGAGATCAAGTTGTGCGCGTGCTAGGGATTCGAGTTAGGTCTGAAGATGGGCAGATTAGGCGGTTGGTCGATATCCACAAGCCCGTAGCACTAGAGATTGAGTACGAAGTGCTCCAAGGCGGCCACGAATTCGTCACGTACTTCAGCATATTCAACGACGAAGGGGTCAAGATTTGCACCAGCATGGACATTAATTCAGGTTGGCACAATCGTCCGCGACCCCCTGGGCGATACATCAGTCGTACTCGGATCCCCGGCGACTTGCTTAACGAGGGCCTTATTTTTGTTACTCCAGTCATTAAGAACACGCGCAATAAATCAAGGCACTTTTTTATGCGTGAGGCTGTCGGGTTTCAGGTTGTGGAAGGGCTTAGCGATGATCCGGGTTCTGCGGGTAATCTTGGCGGCGTCATTCGGCCGATGTGGCAGTGGGAAACGGAGTATCTTTCAAGCAAAGGAAGAAGGAACGCAGCCGTTTGAGCGCATCAGAACAACGTAGTAGCGGGCACGGTCTGCACCGGTCTTCGTTGCGGAGTTTTAGGAGCTAAAAGACTATACGGGTTTCGAGCGGCAGGAAGATCTTCAGCAGACGTATCGTGTCTATCAGCCCGATAGCCGCAAGCACTTTTTGTCTGACGACGAGGCCTCGGTCGTGCGGGATATCTGCGGCGAGCTCGCATGCGCGGTAGGCTATGAGGACGAAACTTACGCACCTGCTGATCGCACGACGTCAGATCCAGGTGGGCCGCCGCGACAAATCTTCAGTTAAAAAAACTTTACCGCTGGTCAAGAAGTCTCTTTTCAAACTAGGACTTCAAACGCTGGATAGAATTTGGCGGGTCTCAAGTCAGAGATTCGCCAAGCGCTTAATCCAGCATGGCGTGCCCGGCGGGCTAGGCCTTTGCGAAGATGAATGCAAGAAAGTTTGCAGTAAAAGCCGGCCGGCGCGCATGGGTTCAGCTGGTCCGTTTTGGCCGACTCGCGGCGCCGCCTGAGTTTTCATCGGCGTTTTCACTTCCTGAGCAGCGATTTCTCCAGGAATTCGACATCGCAGCCGTTGCGGCCGAGCTGGGTCGCGGAGATCGAGAAGCAGCGAGGCAGGCACTCTTGCGGCATTACGGTAACCGGACCGAGCCGCCTTGGCCGTCTTTCCCGCATCGATTCACCGACGCGGCGTCACTAAGCCCGGAAGCGCTGCTGGCCCAGGCGGCCGACATCCAGGCACATCGGTTCGGAGCCGAGCGCTTGTGGCTGGGCGACAAGATCGACTGGCTGCACAACCCAACGCCGGACCCCATGGCGAGATGGACGCGGGATTTGCACCGGCACCGGTGGTTGGCGGTGCTGGCGCGCGCGTATGAGAAAACCGGTGATGAAGAATACGCCAGGACATTCGTGAATTTGATTGTGGACTGGATATTCTCCAATCCACCGCCCGCCCGCAAGGACGAAGCAAATGTCGCCTGGACGTTGATGGGCGTTGGCATGCGCGCGACGATCTGGCCCGCAGCGTTCGCTGCTTTCTATCGATCGCCCGCGTTCACCGACGAAGCCAAGCTGAATATGCTGCGGTCGATTTACGATCACGCGCAATTCTTGTGTACGTTCAAAACCCGCCTTAATCATGTCCTGCGGGAGAGCAATGGCCTTGCCTGCCTCAGCATTTACTTTCCGGAATTCAAGCGTGCAAGGTTTTGGCAGCAAACGGCGATCGCAAGACTGGAACAAGAACTCGAAGACCATGTCAACGAGGACGGCACCAGCGTAGAAATGTCCATTGGTTATCAGTGGCTGGTGACGGATGAATTCGACGCGACACGCGCACTACTACGAGAGCATGGTCAGAACTTGCCCACCGCCGATTTGGACGTATCGGTGAGCAAACTCTATGCGGCGCTGGCCTATGTGTTAAGACCGGACGGCAATTGGCCGCGTCTCGACGATGGCTTCATGGAGGAAGATGGCATTCAGCGTAAAAAACTTGCCGCCGCGGGCGCGGCGCTGGGGCGTCAGGATTTCGTGTTCATCGCGACTGGCGGTCAGCAGGGCCAAAAGCCCGAACGTAATTCCGTCGCGTTCGAAAACGCCGGACTTTACATTATGCGCAGCGACTGGACGCATGACGCCCGCTATCTGTTGTTCGATACAGGCCAGTTCTCAGGCTATCACGGCCACGAGGACAAGCTCAGTATCGAGGTGCATGCACACGGGCAGTCTTTTATCGTCGATCCCGGCTGCTACACCTATAATACGACCGACCCCTATCGAGCCTATTTCATCAGTTCCCGCGCCCACAATACCGCCATGGTGGCAGGATTGAGTCAGGTTCGGCGCTGGGAGCGGAGCAACCTAGACCCTATCAGAACCAGGCATCAACAGGGTATCTGGGTCAGCCGTCCCGAGTTTGATTATGCCGAAGGGACCTATAACGACGGCTATGGCGCATACGCGTTTCAGCGCCCGCCCAAGGCGCGGATCGTACACGACGTCAGCCATACCCGCCGTGTGTTGTTCGTCAAGCCGGATTACTGGCTCATCATCGATGAGTTGCAATCGATGCGTGGGAAACAGGACTTCGAAATCATTTTTAATGCGGCGCCGGACATCGACATGGCCTCCGTTGACGCGCGGCGCAGCTGTCTTAACGCCAGGCATAACGACGCGTGCCTGTACCTGATAGCCGAGTGTTCGCTTACGCTTGAATCGCAAACGGTGATCGGCTCCGAGAGACCGATTCAAGGGTGGTACGCGAACGGCTGGAACGGAAAAAAAGTTCCCGCGCCCACGCTGATTCGTCGTGTCAAAGGTGCCGAATCTGTGCTGACGGCAACGCTTCTCTACCCTTGCCGGGGTCAGCAGCGCGTCGACTTGCAGGCGCTGGAGGTGCGCGGTGGCAGTGGTCTCGCATATCAGGTTACATCAGGCCTGGGTGTCGATTATCTTATGCTGTCATCGGACCGCAGACTCAAAACCTTCGGTCCATGCGAATCGAGTGCTTCCATTGCCGGTTTTCGCGCAAGCGCAGATGGACCGCGACAACTTTTTAACTGGCGTTGAGCGATCCGCAATGGTGGCCTGGGCCTGATCTTGCCGGCCACTTACGCTTCGGGGTTGCGCGAGGCGGCGGCGTAGTAAACGCGCTAAAACAACGTGCAGGAACGGGAAAGTCGTGCGGCGGGACATTATTCGCGAACTGGCCAGTAAAAATTATCAGCTCGCCAGGCTTTATCTTAACTGGGGATATCTGTTTTCCGGCTTTCGCGGCGATGACCCGGTGGTGGTGTATCAAATGGGCAAGGTCGGTTCCTCCAGCATTGTGGCGTCGCTGCACGCATTAAAGCTGCAAAGACCCGTTTATCACGTACATACCTTGATCTCCGAGCATATTAGAGATCGTCAGCAGAAATACGAAAAAATGTTCAAGCACGGCGCGCCTGTGGATTTACGCCGGGCCAGCCACCTGTTTGCCAGTCAGTATCTATGCAGGAGAATTAAGCGGGGCGCTTACGGCGGAAGGTGGAAAGTGGTCTCGCTGGTCAGGGATCCTATCGCGATGAATGTGTCCGGTTTTTTCCAGATCATCGATTATTATATTCCCGATTTTTTTTCGCGACTCGCCGCCGGGCGTCTTAGCATCGAAGATGCCATCGAGATATTCTTCAAGGACTACGATCACGAAAAGCCGCTGATCTGGTTCGATATCGAGTTGAAGTCCACTTTCGGCGTCGAAGTCTTCGCAACGCCTTTTTCAACCTCGAGCGGCTATGAAATTTATCGTGGCGACAACATCGACGCCTTGGTGTTGCGGCTGGAAAGCATGGATGCGTGCGCGCAGCCGGCGTTCAGAGAATTCCTGGGTATTGAGGAATTCAAGCTGGTGCAGGCCAACGTGTCGGAAGGGAAAAGCTATTTTGCGGCGTACAAGGCTTTCAAGGAAAAGCTGGTCTTGCCGGAATCATATCTGGACAGAATGTACCAATCGAAATTCGCTCAGCATTTCTACACACAAGAGGAAAGGGCGGCATTTCGAGCTAAATGGAGCGCTTACTGAGCCTTGAATAATGGGTGAACTTTTTTGGTGTGCATCGGTCCGATCCTTTAGGCGCTACACTGGAGGGGTCGATGAAGCAGGTTACCAAGCAGCAAGCACTGGAA
>JBOIDC010000024.1:0-51746 GCA_050740315.1 Gammaproteobacteria bacterium
GCCTTGTGAACAGCCGCGCCCGACGGCTGTATGCTCTTTATTTTGGACACCCTCGGCTCTACTCGTATCTTACAGGTCGATGGGCGCGGGGAACATACGGGAACATACGAAGCAGCTTTTGGAATACGACGATTACGCATACGTCCGCGCCTGTCACACTCATTACCCAATCCCTGTGGCCGCGCTGTGCATCACCGAAGGCCACGCGACGGGCGCATCCATGAACCGATGGGCTGCGCGTCCGCAACTCGCGGCGTGCGCGTGCTGGGATTCCCCGACTGGCTGAAGATCGACACCGCCGAAATCGCACGCGGCGAACCCGTCGGCAAGCCGCGCGAGAAATTAACCCGTGCCGGTGAAATGCTATGTTGTCATAGACTGAACGAAGTGCCCATCGCGGCACCCGCCGGTGTACAAGCGTCGCCTCCCACATTGACCGTCGATTTTATCAGTGTACTTCCGGCACCTTTTGCGCATGGCGGCTGTCACATTGTACGTCTCGCCGCGCCGTCCTGGCCGCAACGGCGCCTGACCATCTCCGGCTAATAAGGCGACCACATGCGATTGGATTACCTGGGAAGCATCCCGCGGCGCCTGGCGGTGCTCGCGCCCGTTTTCGCGTTGGTCGCGTGTGGCGGCAAAACCGAGCCCGCGCCGGAGGCCGCGTCGCCGCCGGCCGTGACCGTCGCGCGGCCTCTGGTCAAGGAGATCGCCAACTGGGACGAGTACACCGGCCGCCTGGCCGCGGTCGACTCGGTCGAGGTGCGGGCCAGAGTCAGCGGCTATCTGAAATCGGTGCACTTCAAGGATGGCGTCATCGTCGAGAAAGGTGATCTGCTGTTCGTGATCGATCGGCGCCCGTATCAGGCCGCGCTGAATCGAGCCAGGGCGCAGGCCAATCGGGCCGCGACGCAGTTGAAGCTGGCGCGCGACGAGCGAGAGCGGGCCGAGCGGTTGTTTGAGTCTCGCGCGATCTCGGAAGAAGAGCTCAACGTCAGAGTCCAGGCCGAACGCGGTGCGGCCGCGCGGCTGGCGGCGACGCAAGCCGCGGTGCAGACCGCCGAGCTCGATCTGAGCTTTACGCGGATTCGTGCGCCGATCACGGGGCGCATCGCGCGCGAGCTGGTTACCGAAGGCAATCTGATCGATGGCGGCAGCGCCAATTCGACCCTGTTGACCACCATCGTGTCGCTGGACCCCATCTACGTCTATTTTCCGGCCGACGAACATGCCTATCTGCGCTATGCGCGCATGGCCCGCGTGGGCGAGCGGGCCGGCCTGCGCGTGGCGCCCAGCCGGGTGCGGCTGCAGTTGGCCGATGAGCAGGGATTTCCGCACGAGGGGCGCCTGGATTTCATCGATAATCGCATCGACGAGGCGACCGGCACGATGATGGGCAGGGCCGTGATACCCAACCCCGATTACCTGCTGGTGCCGGGCCTGTTCGCGAGAGTCAGGCTGCTGGGCGAGGCCCCCTCCCGGGCCCTGCTGATACCGGACGCCGCCATCGGCACCGATCAGGCGCAAAAATTTGTGTACGTGGTCGACAAAGACAATAACGTGGCGCGCAAACGGGTCGTGCCGGGTGAGCGCCATGGCGGTTTGCGCGTGATCCGCGCGGGCATCACGGCGAACGATCAGGTCATCGTCAAGGGTGTGCAGCGCGCCATCCCGGGCGCGAAGGTGGCGCCGCAGCGGATCAGTCTGGAGGCGCCTGACCTGCCCCGGCAGGCGCGCCTGCCCCGGCCATGAGATTCCCGCACCTTTTTATCGAGCGTCCGCGCTTTGCGGTGGTGTGTTCGCTGCTGATCGCCATCATCGGCGCCGTGGCCTATTTCGGCCTCCCGGTCACGCAGTATCCGCAGATCGCACCGCCGACCATCGTGGTGTCGGGCACCTATCCCGGCGCCACGCCCGAGGAGGTCGCCGAGACCGTCTCTACGCCGCTGGAGCAGGAGATCAATGGTGTCGAGGGCATGCTGTACATGAGCTCGGACGCCACAAGCGACGGTGCCTTCGAGCTGGAGGTCACCTTCGAGCTCGGCACCGATCTGGATACCGCGCAGGTGCTGGTGGAGAATCGGGCCGCGGTGGCCGAGCCCAGGCTGCCCGAGGAGGTGCGCCAGCAGGGCCTGCTCACGCGCAAGCGCTCGCCGGATCTGATGATGGTGGTGCACGTACTGTCGCCGGACGGCACCTACGACGAGCTCTACATCAGCAACTTCGTGGAACTGCAGATCGCCGATGTGCTGAAGCGCGTCGCCGGCGTCGGCGACATCGTCGTGTTCGGCGCGCGCGAATACAGCATGCGCATCTGGATGGACCCGGAGCGGCTGGCGTCACTGAACCTTACCGCCACGGATGTCACCCGCGCACTGCAGGGGCAGAACGTGCAGGTCGCCGCCGGCACCCTGGGCCAGCCGCCGATGCCGCTGGACAACGCCTTTCAGCTCACCGTCAACACCCAGGGCCGGTTCGTCGATCCGGAGCAGTTCAGCAACGTGATCGTGAAGTCCGGCGCCGACGGGCGTCTGGTGCGGCTGCGCGACGTGGCGCGTGTGGAGCTGGGTGCGCAGGATTACGTGCGTAACAGCTATCTGGATGGCCAATCGGCCGCCGGCATCGGGGTCTTCCAGTTGCCGGGCGGCAACGCGCTGGCCACCGCCGACGAGATCCGCGCGGCGATGGCGGACCTGGCGCAGGAGTTTCCGCCGGGACTGGCCTACGAAATCGTCTACGACCCGACCCAGTTTGTCGAAGAGTCGATCCATTCGGTGTACGTGACCATCTTCGAGGCGGTGATGCTCGTGTGCCTGGTCATCATCGCGTTCCTGCAGTCGTGGCGGGCGGCCGTGATCCCGATCGTGGCGATTCCGGTATCCTTGATCGGCACCTTCGCGGTGATGGCGGCGCTGGGATTCTCGCTCAATAACCTGTCGCTATTCGGATTGGTTCTCGCGGTCGGCATCGTGGTCGACGACGCGATCGTCGTCGTGGAAAACATGGAGCGCAACCTGGAACGCGGCTTAAGCGCCCGTGAGGCCGCCCACAAGACCATGGACGAGGTGGGCGCGGCGCTGATCTCCATCGCGCTGGTGTTGTGCGCGGTGTTCATTCCCGCGGCCTTCATCGGCGGCATCTCGGGTCAGTTCTTCCAGCAGTTCGCGGTCACTATCGCCACCGCGACCCTCATCTCGACTTTTGTCTCGCTGACCTTGAGCCCCAGCCTCGGCGCCTTGCTGCTAAAGCCGAAAGAGGAAATCTCCGGAGGGTTGCATCGGCTGGCCAGCCCGTTCTTCCGGGCTTTCGACCGCGCCTTCCAGGCCGCCAGCCATGGTTACGCCGCCGCCGTGCGCGGGATCGTGCACCGCCCGGCGATCGTACTGACGGCCTTTGTGATCCTGATCGGCGCCACCGTGTTGTCCATCAGCCAGGTGCCGGGCGGGTTTATCCCGCAGCAGGACCAGGGCTACCTCATCGTGGCCGTGGAGTTGCCCAAGGGCGCGTCCCTGCAGCGCACCGATGCGGTGGTCAAGCGGGCCGACAAGCTGATCCGCGCTACCCGGGGTGTGGCGCACGTGGTCGGGATCGCGGGCTATTCCGGCGCCACGCGCGCGACCGCGGCCAATGCGGCGGCGCTGTTCGTGCTGCTGCCGCCGTTCGCCGAGCGTCAGCCCGGAGAGACGGCCACCGCGCTGGTCGGGCGCTTGCAGAAGACCCTGGCGCGGATCCAGGAGGCGGAATTCCTGGTCATCGATCCGCCGCCGGTGCGGGGTCTGGGCACCAGCGGAGGCTTCAAGATGATGCTGCAGGATCGCGGCGGCGCGGGTCTGAAGGCGCTGGAGCGGGTCGCGGGCGAGTTATCAGCCGCGGCCAACCGCTCGCCGGATCTGGAGCGCGTCTATAGCACGTTCAACACCGCTACACCGCGCTATTATCTCGACATCGATCGCACCAAGGCCGAGATGTTGAACGTACCGGTGGAACGCGTGTTCAGCACCTTGGCGACCAATCTTGGTTCGGCATATGTGAATGATTTCAATCTGTTCGGACGTACATTTAGAGTAACCGCTCAGGCCGACGCGCCGTATCGCCTGGAACCCGCCGACATCATGCAACTGCGCGCGCGCTCGACCACCGGCGCCATGGTGCCGCTGGGTTCGCTGGCCGAGATCCGCTGGACCACGGGGCCCGACCGTGTGGTGCGGCATAATCTTTATCCGACGGCCGAGGTGCAGGGCAATGCCGCGCCGGGCACCAGTTCGGGCGCGGCGCTGACGGCGATGGAGCGGCTCACGGACGAAAATCTCCCGCGGGGTTTCGACTTCGAGTGGGTGGAGACCGCTTATCAGGAGCGCGAGGCCGGCAATGTGGGCCTGCTGATCTTCCCGTTGAGCGTGCTGTTCGTGTTCCTGCTGCTGACCGCGCAGTACGAGAGCTGGTCGCTGCCGCTGGCGATTATCCTCATCGTGCCCTTGTGCCTGTTGTTCGCGATTTCCGGTGTCTGGTTGCGCGGCATGGACAACAATATTCTGACGCAGATCGGCTTCGTGGTGCTGATCGGGCTCGCCTGCAAAAACGCGGTGCTGATCGTGGAGTTCGCCAAACAGCGGCAGAACGCCGGCAAGGATCGTTTCGCCGCCGCCATCGAGGCCGCGCAAATGCGGCTGCGACCGGTGCTGATGACCTCATTCGCCTTCATCCTGGGGGTGGTGCCGATGATGCTCGCCAGCGGCGCCGGTGCCGAGATGCGTCAGGTGCTGGGTACGGCAGTGTTCAGCGGTATGCTGGGGGTGACCTTTTTCGGTCTGCTGTTCACGCCGGTGTTTTACGTGGTGATCGAGGGCTTCATCGACCGTCGCCGCGAGCGCAGGGCGGCCAGGGGCGCGGTCATCGGCGGCCACGACAAGGGCGCCGCGGACGCGAGGTCATAGCGGCGCGATCGCCCGGGCGACCACCCCGTGCCCCGGCATGTCCGCGCCTCGGCGACGGCGCAATTTCCGACCTGTCATGCCTGAGCCAGACTCAGCCGCTGCGGCGGGGGTGACTAAACAGCCGACTCCCTGGCCGGTGACGGGTCTTTGACCCACACCAGAATCTCGCCCTGACCGCCGTTGGCCAGATCGCCCACGTGCCGATTCACGCGCGCGCGCGCCGAATCAAGGTGGGCAAAAGTGCTGTCCAGTGCGCGGAACTGGCGCGCCCACAGGGTGAGAAACCCCAGGCTGTGCGCGCCGGTATCGACGAAGGTGGCGGGGAACGCGTCCGGGCCGATCGCCAGCAGCAACGAGCCGCGCCGCATGCCCGCGCCGGTCGCGTTGCCCACGCCGCCCAGCACCGCCACCGTGCCGGCGATCATGCGCGAACAGCAGTAATCGCCCGCGCTGCCCTCGATCAGGATCAGTCCGCGGCGCATGCGGTCGCCCACGCGGTCGTCCGCGTTACCCTTGACCAGCACCAGACCGCCGCGCATACCCTGGCGCTCGCCGGTGACGGCGGCCCCGAGGAAGTCGTCCACGTCGCCGTCGACCTGAATGAACCCAGACTGCATCGCGCTGGCGCAAAACTCGGCGCAGTTGCCGCGCACGCGGATCCCGCCGCCGCGCATGCCGCGGCCCAGGTAGCAGCCCGCGTCGCCTTCGACCTCAATATGCCCCGCCGCCATGCCCGCGCCGATGCGCTCCAGCGAAGCACCCGCATTGCGGATCACCAGGCGAGTGTGATCCTCGCCGCTGACCTTGAACAGCTCGCCCACCGGCACCCGCGCGTTGCCTGCCCACAGTTCCAGGGCGCTGACCTTTCTAGCGCGCATCCCTTGCAGCCGGTCGGGCGCGAGCGGGCTCATGTCCACCGGCACCCGCGGCGGCTCGCGCAATTCAAGGACTATCGGCTTCACCGATGATCTCCCGCAAGTGAAAATGATGCGCGCCCAGCTTGCCGCCGAAATTGCTGGCCGTGATGCGCACGATGCCTTCCGACGATCCCAGCGCGCACACGGCCTGGACGCCGATGCGCATGGCGTGGCGCACGTCGTCGGCGGTCAGTCCATCGATGACGATCTCCATCGCCGCGCCGATGTCGGGCGTTAAACGGGAACCCGTCAGCCCTTTGAGCGTCGGGCAGTACGGATCATTGGTGGAGGCGGGCAAGGCCTTGTATTTGGAGCCGACCTTGGAGCCGGAACGCACCCCGCCGCCCGGGAACGGCATGATGCAGTTGGGCAGATGATAGATGGCGTCGATGGCCGCTTCGCTGGCGAGCAGCGCCTGCGACATGGTCTTGGCCAGCACCAGGAAATTGCCGCCGCCGACGGCGGTCGTGCGGGCGGTCTCCTCCTCGCACAGAAACTCGCCGTCCATCACCGGCACTCTCCAGAAGCGCCTGCCGGCGATCATCTTGGAGATCTGGAATCCATCGCCGAAATAGCGCACGTTCTTGCCCAGCGGGATTTTATCGTCGCCTTCGAGACCCGCGAACACCGCCGTGGTCGGGCAGGTCAGCACGCACTGGCCCACGCGGGTTCCCAGCTGTTTGGCCAGCGTTTTGGTCGAGGTCGCGAACAACAGCACCGCCATGCCGGGACGGCCGTCAGGGGTTTCGTCGCCGTGCAGCACTTTTTCGATGCCGGCCTCCACCCCGCAACCGATCACCGAGGTCGCGAAGCCGGTCATGGTCACCGCCGCGTGCCGTGCCCATTTGAAGTTGATGGCGGTGATGATGATGCGCGTGGCGCGCATGTCGAAGGCTTCGGCGAAGGTATCCTCGATCTCCACGCCGTTGATGATCATCTGCGCTCTCCGCACGGATGCACCACCACCGGGCTGCCGATGGCATCGCTCATCTCGTCGTCGGAAATCTTGTAATTGCCCATTTTCACCGTGTGGCACCCATCGAACCACGCGCCCAACGGGCGCTCGATGGCCGGATCGAACTCCGGGCGCACCACGTGCGTGCGGCCGCGTGGCGCCTTGACTACCCGGCCTTCCTTCACCACCAGTTCGCCGTCCTTGAACACCAGCGATGGACGCTCGAACATGCGTTCGCGATCGTCGTGCGGCCGGTACACGGCGATGTCGGCTGCCGCGCCCGGCGTCAGGCGGCCGCGATCTTCCAGGCCCAGCAGACGGGCGGGCGCCGCGCGGGTCATGATGGCAATCTCGTAGAGCGAATATTCGCGCGTGAGACTGCCGACCTGGCTGGTCGCGGCGGCGGCCGGATGAATGGTGGTCAGCACGTCGGCGCGGAAGCTGCGGTCCATCAGCAGCCGGATCAGGTGCGGATAGCTGGTGAAGGGCGCCCCGTTGGGATGATCCGTGGTGAGACACACGCGCCACGGGTCGCTCACCAGCAGAAACGTCTCCAGTCCGATCGTCCACTGCAGCGCGTTGACGAAGTTCTGGTCCTTGTACTCGAACGGCACGATGCCGCAGCCCGCCTCGCACTCCATGTCCATGCACATCCACTTGTTGGGGTGCGCGTGCCCGCGCGAGGCGTACTGATGCATGGTATCGGCCGACAGGGTCACGGTCTGACCGAACATCACCTGACCCACGTCCACGGTCACGTTGTTGTGTCCGTCGACGGCCTCGGCCACGCTTGCGGCGGCCGAGGAAAACTTGCGGTCGCCTTCGGTGCCGTAGCTGTGGAACTGCACGTGGGTGAGGTGTATGGGGTGTCCCTCGGCGGCATCGATGGTCGCCAGGGTGGAGGCGATATTGCCCGGGATGCCCAGATTGCTGGCGTGTACGTGCAGCGGATGCGGCACACGAAGTTCGCTCAGCGCGCGGCTTAAAGCCCGGATGATGTCGCGCGGGCGTACGCCGTAATGCGGCGATGGCTCATCGACATCCAGCTTGCGCGCGTTGAACTTGAATGCGTTGATGCCGCCAGGATTGACCACCTTGATGCCGATGCACTGCGCGGCGTTGAGCGTCCACGCGACGTAGTCGTTGATCACCGCCTGCTCGGCGCCGTCGGCCAGCAGTTTCAGCAGGAAGTCGTCGTTGCCCAGGATTGCGTAACCGCCGGTGTCGAGCAGCGGGGTATCGGCCATTTCCATGTGCGCGTGGCGGGCGTTGATCGGCACCACCGCGGGTTCGAAACAGGTGGTATAGCCCATCTCCGCATAACGATAACCCGTCACCGATGTCGATTGCACAGCATCCGTGAAAGTCGAAGTACCTGATGCCAAATCGCCCGGCTCATCGGCATGCACGTCGCGCGTCAGCATGGCGCGGGCGAGGTTGGTCTTGCCGCCGCCGATGTGGGTATGTAGATCGATGCCGCCGGCCATCACCACCTGGCCCGTGACATCGTACTCGCGGCCGATCTTCGCGTCGTCGGCCGGTGGCGCCACCAGACGCCCATCGCGGATAAACAAATCCCTGACCTCGCCGTCCACGCCCTGCGCCGGATCGTACACCGTGCCGCCGGTCAGCTTGATTAACATGTCATTGCCTCCGGCGGCGCGCCGGGCTGCATGGTCTGGTGGAGCTTGTACATGATCAATGAGCTGCTGGATCGAGTTGATAAGCCGCTGGTTACAGCCGCGCGGTGATGGCGGTCAGCACGTCGGCCGCGGGCAGCAGCGAGGATTCGCGCAAGCGCCGCAACGGCAGCGGCACCACGACGTCGCCGCGATAGATATGGCCCGCATGGTCGATCCCGGGCACCCCTACCGGAATGTAGACCGCCGGAGGCTGCAACAGGCTGATACCCGGATGTCCCACAACGATGGTCGGGATGTCCGTCTCGGGCGGCGGCGTGTGCGGGAGAAACGTGGACAGCCACAGCAGCGCGTCGGCGCCGCCCTGGCTCAGCACGCGCCGGTAGTCGAACAGTACCGGATCGTGTTCGGTCCGGTCACGGCTGAAGCTGCTGCGCAGCGGATAGCCGGATTGCCACAAGCTGACCTGATTCATCGTCACGTCGCCCTGCGCCCCGCCCAGCGGCAGCACGCCGCTGCGGGTGGAGCCGTTCAGATCGCGCGCCAGTTCGACCAGCGCCTGTACGGTTAACTCGGCATGCGGAAAATCAAGCTCGCCGGCGGCCCAGGTGATGACCGAATACTTCGCGTGCCGCAACCGGCACGCCACGTTGTTCAGGGTATTGATGTCCACGCCCTCGATGCCGCAGATCTGCAATGGCCGGCCGGCCACCATGGCCCGCAGGCTGGCGACCGCTTCGCCTATCGTCGTCAGCGCCACGGGGATGATGGTCGGTTTCCACTCGGTCAGCTCGGGCGGCAGGGTGGACGGTTTCCATGGCCCGATCAGCACCAGTTCGCGCTGCTTGCCAGTCGGGAACACGCAGCTGCCCGGATAGATAATTCGCTCCAGCAGACGCGGGAACAGCTCGAATACGCGCGCACCGGCCAGCACGATCAGATCGGCGCGGTTGCGCGCCTCGGTCAGCGAGGTGGCGATCCAGCCATCGTCCTGCAGGATCTGCTGATTGCGGAACAGCCCCGCGCCGTTCATGTGATCGATCACCGCACGGCTGCGCCGGGCCAGCGCCATCACGGCGCGCGCGCCATTGACATCCGTCGCCAGCCCGCCGATTACCGGCACGCGCGCCGCGCGCAACAGTTCGGCGGCGCGGGCCAGCGCGTCGTCCATGCTCACCGCCGCGCCCTCGATTTGCGGCACCGACCGCGCCCCGTCGGAGGCCTGTTGAAAGCCGCGACTGCTGATATCGCAACCGTTTTCCGTGACCTCGACGCCGGTATCATCCAGCTTGACGCGCAGGTCATCGCAAGCCAGCCCGCAGAACGGGCAGGCGATATTCGAATATTCGACGGAAGAGTTGGTCTCGGCCATAGGCTCCAGACTTGATGAGCGTTTCTTGGAGATTTTGCGTCCGCGGCATCGGTGCGCGGAAACGCGCAGCAGTTCAAGCAGAAAACTACGGCAAGGATAATGCCAACGCCTGACTAGTCGCGTTGTCAGCGAACCGTTGGTCAGAGTCAACTCGCGCGACGCGTAGTTGCGCCATGGCAACGAGGCAACCTTAACACAATAGTGCAACGGCGCACTGGCTACACGATGCATCCGCCGACCCCGCCTGTGACCGGAACCCGGTCGCACCGATCGCTCGTCGATGGCCACACACCCCGGGTGTCACGATAAAGCGAGTGGCGTTGCACGCATGACACAACGCGCTGCCGGCGCGCGGCGCCAAACGGCGCAAACCCGCACAAAATAGCTTGGGCATGTTAGTTGCTAAACCTCGTGAATGACTCAGTGCGCGCCGCAGCGGTCAAATATGCGTTTATGCGTGAAGGTCGAGGCGCCCGCGCGGCTGCACCTCGGCTTTATGGACCTGAACGGCGGGCTGGGCCGACGGTTCGGCGGCATCGGTCTGACCATCGAGGGCGTGGCCACGCGGTTGTCGGTGACCCGGTCGGCTTCGTTTTCGGCCAGCGGGCCCGAGGCGGAGCGCGCCCTTGAACACGCGCAAAGTTTGCTTGGGCAACTGCGGTTGCCGCATGCGGTAGCGATCCGAATCTTCGAGGCGATCCCCAGTCACGTGGGTCTGGGTTCCGGCACACAGCTGGCACTTGCCGTCGGCACCGCGATTGCGCGGCTTTACGACCTCGATCTCAGCACGCGTGAGATCGGGCAGATGCTCAACCGCGGCGAGCGCTCCGGTGTGGGGATCGGATCTTTTGACATGGGCGGGTTTGTGGTCGACGGTGGGCGCGGGCGCGACGATCAGTTGCCGCCGGTTACCGCGCGGCTGGAATTTCCCGCGCGATGGCGTGTGGTGCTGGTGCACGATTGCAGCGGCAAGGGCCTGCACGGCGCGCAGGAAATCGGCGCATTCGAGGCATTGCCGGAATTTCCGGCGGAACGCGCCGCGCATCTGTGCCGGCTGGTGCTGATGCAGATATTGCCCGCGGTCGTCGAGGCACAGCTGCCGGCCGTGGGTCGGGGCATCAACGAGCTGCAAACGGTAGTTGGCGACTATTTCGCCCCCGCGCAAGGCGGCCGCTTTGCCAGTCCCGAGGTCGCGCAGGTGCTGGCCTGGTTCCAGCGGCGCGGTGTGCCGGGCGTTGGACAAAGCTCCTGGGGGCCGACCGGTTTCGCGCTGATCGACGATGAGGCGCGCGCGCAGGCGCTCGCGGCGGAGGCGCGAGCAAACTTCGATCCGCGCGCGGTGCGCCTGCAGGTGGTGCGCGCCCGCAACTACGGCAGTCTGGTCGAGCGCTATCAGCATGCCGAGGCCCAGCGCCACGTGACCATGTAGCCTGATCGCGCGGGCGCGCGGCTTTTAGAAGACGCACGGGCAGCCGCGTGGGGCGGCCCTTTTTCAACATTTGTTCGTAATGGATGCAGTCATGGCAAAACCCTATATTCTGCACATGTTCACACCGGCGAAGAACGTGAGTCCGTTCGACGTCAACATGGCGATCGATGCAGGCTGGCAGATCGCGATGCCTTACACCAGCGTAGAGCCCGGCGAGATCCGGGACCTGGTGCAGGATGCGGTGTTTTCCCGCGGCCCCAGCGGCGTCAAGCGCACCGGCATCTTTCTGGGCGGCCGCGATCTGCACATGGCAATGGACATGTTGAAGGCCACCGAGGAATCCATGGTGCCGCCGTTCGAGGTGTCGGTGTTCGCCGATCCCAGCGGCGCGTTCACCACCGCCGCGGGCATGGTGGCCAAGGTCGAGCAGCATCTTGCCGACAAACACGGCGAGACGCTACGAGATCAGTGTGTGCTGGCGCTGGGCGGCACCGGTCCGGTGGGCGCGGCCGCCTCGGTGCTGGCGGCCAAGGCCGGCGCAAGGGTGAAGATCATCGGGCGGCAGATCGACAAGGCCCGTCAAGTGGCGGAGGTCTGCAACCGTCGCTACGGCGCGAATCTGACCGGCATCGAAGGCGACGCGGACGATCACAAGGGCGAACTGATCAAGATCGCGGACGTGGTGTTCGCCACCGCCAAGGCAGGCATCGAGGTTCTCAGTCGCGAACTGGTCGCCTCCGCGCCCAGACTCAAGGTCGCGGCGGACGTAAACGCGGTGCCGCCGCCTGGCATCGCGGGTGTGGACGCCAAGGCCGACGGAGTCGCCATCGAAGGCTCGCGAAGCGGCGCGGTCGGCATCGGCGCGCTGGCGATCGGCGACGTCAAGTATCACGTTCAGCATCAGCTGCTCAAGCAGATGGTGAGCAGCGACGAGCCCGTGTATCTGCATTTCGAACACGCCTTTCAGGCGGCGCGCGAGTTCGTCGGAAAATCCTGATGCCGTGCCTGGCCGACATCCTCATCCTGGCCAAGTCGGGCCGCGCGCTGGCGCAGTCCGCGCGCCGGGGCGGCTGGCGGCCGTGGGTGATAGACGCTTTCGGCGACGCAGATACCCGCGCCTGCGCGGCCGGCGTCGCGAAGGTGGCGATGGAAGGCGATGGCCTGTCGGAGCCCGACGTTTCGAAGGCGCTGGATAGGCGCGTGCGCCAAGGTTCTCTCGGCGGGGGTTCTCTCGGCGGGGGTGCCCGTGCCGGGGTGATCTACGGCAGCGGTGTGGAGGCCATGCCGGCGTTGCTGGATCGCCTGGCCGGCCGCTTCGAGATCATCGGCAACGGCGCCGACGTCGTGCGAACCGTCAAGGATCCGCGCGCGTTTTTCGCGCGGCTTGCCGCGTTTGGCATTGCTTATCCCGCGACGCGGTTCACCGCGCCGGACAATGAACGGTGCGACAGGCCGCGCGGAATTTCGGGCGATGATTGGCCGGCGCGTGACTGGTTGGTGAAACGCGCGACCGGTTCGGGCGGCGAGCACGTCCGCCGCTGGAACGGCGAATCGATCGATGGGCCGCAACACTATTTCCAGCGGTTTGTGTCGGGCCCGGCGATGTCCGCCCTGTTTGTCGCCGATGGTTGCCGCGCCCGGATCATCGGCTACAACACGCAGTGGGGCGCATCGCGCGCTTCAGCGTTTGGATATGGGTTTATCTATGGCGGCGCCATCAACCGTGCGCGCTTGTCGCCGCCCCAGCGCGCGCTGGTCGCGGACCACGTGTCCGCGCTAGCCGAAGCGTTCGGCCTGCGGGGCCTCAATAGCCTGGATTTCGTGCTGCATCGCGGCCAGCCGCGGGTGCTGGAGATCAATCCGCGGCCGGGCGCGACCTGTGAACTGTACGAGCCGGAGGCGCCGGACGGCATGCTCGCGCTGCACGTGCGGGCCTGCGACGGCGATCTGCTGGGCGAGCGGCCCATGCGCGCTCGCGTGCACGCGCACGCCATCGTCTACGCGCAGCGGCGCATCCGCGTACCGGCCGATATGCGATGGCCGCGCTGGTGTCGCGATCTTCCCGCTGACGGCGCCGCTATCCCGGCACGCGCGCCGGTGTGCAGCGTCGTCGCCGAGGGCGATGGCATGGAGCCGGTGCGCCGGCTGATCGAAGCGCGCTGCCGCGCCGTGTGGAACGCGTTGACACCGGCATCAAGAAGGGCCGCCTGACAGAGGTAATGATGGACAAGGATTCTAGAACGATCGCCAGACCCAGCGTGAACCGGCTGACCGCGCGGCTGGTCCAGCAGTTCGTGGCGGATGCCGATCGGCTCCGCATCGGCGTGCGCAAGTTAAGCAACGGCGCCACGGTGGTGGATGCCGGCATCGACCAGCCGGGCGGTCTGGAGGCCGGCCGGCGCGTGGCCGAGATCTGCATGGGTGGTCTTGGCCACGTGAGCTTTACGGCGGGCGGGGTGGCCGAGCGCTGGCCCGTGACCCTTCACGTGCACTCGGCCGATCCGGTGCTTGCCTGTCTGGGCAGCCAGTACGCAGGCTGGAGTCTCTCGCACGGCGAGGGCAAGGGTGCATTCCACGCCCTGGGCTCGGGCCCGGCGCGCGCCCTGGCGCAGAAAGAGCCGCTGTACAAAGACCTCGCGTATCAGGACAAGAGCGACAGCGCCTGCCTGGTGCTGGAAGTGGACGGGCCGCCACCGGAGCCGCTGGTCGACAAGATCGCCCGCGATTGCGGGGTGGCAGCCGACGCGCTGACCCTGATCCTCACGCCCACGCGCAGTCTGGCCGGCAGCACGCAGGTGGTCGCCCGGGTGCTCGAAGTCGCCCTGCACAAGACGCACGAACTCAAGTTTCCGCTGGAGCACGTGGTGGATGGCATCGGCAGCGCGCCGCTGGCGCCGCCGGCGCCGGATTTTATCAAGGCCATGGGCCGCACCAACGATGCAATCCTGTTCGCCGGCCAGGTGCAGCTCTACGTGCGCGGCGACGACGAGGCCGCCCGGCAACTCGCCGAACAGCTGCCCAGCAGCGCGTCGCAGGATTACGGTCGCCCGTTCGCGGACGTATTCAAGGCGTACGAGTACGATTTCTTCCAGATCGACCCGATGCTGTTCAGCCCGGCGCGCATCAGCGTCACGGCGCTGGAGAGCGGCCGCACCTTCCACGCCGGCGCGATCGATCTGAAACTGCTCGAAGCGTCGTTCGGAGACTGATCGTTGGAACAGTGCATCGCGATTTTTACCGACGATCCGGGCTGGCACGGCGCGCGGTTGCGCGAGGCGTTTGCGGCGCGCGGTTGTGGCGCGCAATTCGTCTCGCTCAAGGACTGTCATTTCGACACAGGCGCGGATGCGCATCCGCTGCGCATCCCCGGCTTCGAGCCGGCTTTGCCGATAGCCGCCTTCGTGCGCGGGGTGCCCGGCGGCAGCCTGGAAGAGGTGGTGTTTTATCTGGATGTGCTGCACGCGCTGGCCGCGCTGGATGTGCCGGTCTACAACGACGCGCGCGCGATCGAGCGCAGCGTCGACAAGGGCATGACCAGTTTTCTGTTGCGCAGCAAAGGTGTCCCGACCCCGCCGACGTGGGTGACCGGCGATCCGGAACGCGCGCGCGCGGTGGCGATGCGCGAGTTCGCCGCGGGTCATGCGCTGGTGTGCAAGCCCTTGTTCGGCGCTCAGGGCGAAGGCCTGATGCGCGTGTCGCCCGGCGATCCACTGCCGGCGGTCGAGACCTTCAACGGCATCTACTATCTTCAGCGCTACATCGACACGGGCGAGGGCAGCTGGCACGACTGGCGCGTGTTCGTCATCGCCGGCCGCGCGCTGCTGGCCATGCGGCGCGAGGGTGCGACCTGGATCAGCAATGTTGCGCGCGGCGGCGATTGCCAGCCCGCGGTGCTGGACGAGGGCTTGCGGCAGCTCGCCGAGGCGGCGGTCGCCGCCGTGGGCATGCACTACGGCGGCGTCGATATCATTCGAGACGCGGCCGGACAGGCATGGGTGGTGGAGGTCAACAGCGTGCCCGCGTGGCGGGGCCTGCAGGGCACGTGCAACGTCAACATCGCGGAGCTGCTGGCCGACGATTTTCTGCGGCTTCTCATGCGTAGCGCGGTCGCGGAGGCGGCCGGATGATGGCGGACTCGGCTTCCAGGTCGCCGCATGCGCTCAAGCACGCTTACCTGCGCGCCTGCGAGGTCGAACTGCAGGCGCTCAAGCCGGGCAACGTGGGGGTGGGCGCGCCGGGTCATGGCATGTGCGCGGCGGATTTCACCGCCAGCGCGCAAGCGAGCGCCGATCCTCTGGTCGCGCCCGGGCTCGGGCTGGGCGAGCGGATATTCCAGGCCGTCGCGGAAACCCGCAAGCGCGTGGGATGCAACACGAATCTGGGCATTGTCCTGTTGTGCGCGCCGTTGCTGCACGCGCTGCTGGCAGGCCATGCAACCGTCAATCTGCGCGCCGCACTGCGCGAGGTGCTGAGCCCCGCCGGTGTGGGCGATACGCGGTGGCTATACCGCGCCATTCGCCTGGCCGCGCCCGGCGGGCTTGGCCGAAGCCCTGCGCACGATGTCGCGCAAGAGCCCGAGGTCGCGGTTGTGGAGGCCATGCAGGCCGCCGCGCACCGCGATCGCATCGCCTGGCAGTACTGTCACGGTTATGCCGATATCTTCGATTACGCCGTGCCCAGGCTCCGGGCGGCGCGCGCCCGATGGCACAGCGAAGCGTGGGCGGCGTCGGCGGTCTATCTGGGGCTGCTGCGCCGGTTTCCCGACAGCCACGTCGCGCGCAAATACGGGCAGGCGCGGGCCTTTGAGGTTAGTCGCAAGGCCGCGTGCCTCGATACCAAGCTGGCGCGATGCGACGCGCCGCAAGAGATTACGCAGCGTCTGCAACGCGCGGACGCTGAGTTCAAGAGTGCAGGGATCAATCCGGGCACCACGGCCGACCTTACGGTGGCAACCCTGGTCGCGGACTACCTGGATCACGGGCTCAGCACAGACAGCAGGGATTTGTCTCTAGTTTCGTCCAAAGCGCACTTGTCGTCGAACGCGCAGGGAGAAAGTATTGCGGACGGTGAGCCTCCGTCTGGGCCCTCGGCAGCCAGGCTGTCGTCGGCGCGGGCGTCTTGCCGGCCGTGTGTTGTATCACCATAACGTTAGGAGTAAGTGAAAAATGGCAGTTATCAATAAAGTACTTGTTGGCGAATTTCTCACGGGTGACGGTAACGAAGTCGCGCACATCGACCTCATCATGGGTCCGCGCGGCAGCGCCGCCGAGACGGCGTTCTGCAACGCCCTGACCAACAACAAGGAAGGCCACTCGACGCTGCTGGCGGTGGTAGCGCCAAATCTGCAGACCAAGCCCAACACCATTCTGTTCAACAAGGTCACCATCAAGGGTCAGGAACAGGCGGTGCAGATGTTCGGCCCGGCGCAGCGCGGCGTCGCCATGGCCGTGTCCGATTGTGTGGAAGACGGCACCATCCCCGCCGACGAGGCAGACGATATCTTTATCTGCGTTGGCGTGTTTATCCATTGGGAAGCCAAGGATCACGGCAAGATCCAGGACTATAACTACGAAGCCGTCAAGCAGTCGATCAAGCGCGCTATAGCCGGCGTGCCAAAGGCGGCCGATGTGGTGGCCAACAAGGGCAAGACCGAGCACCCGTTCGCGGCTCACCGGTAAGCGGTGCGATGCCCCGGTCGCGAGATCGGGGCATCGGCGTTTCAAAAGTGCTGCACGGCGAAAGGACGCGTATAGAACAATAAACCGGCGCGCGAACTAGCCATACGCGGCGAGCGTCTCAGCGCCTATCACGCCGTCGTGCAGGGCGCTTGCCAGCAGGGCGCCGTGCACGCCCGCATGCTCAAGGTCGCGGAGGTCCCGGGAATGGCGCACGCCGCCACCGGCGTACCACGTGGCGTGGGGTGAGCGCGCTGCCAGCGCCCGCAGCCGCTGCAGGTCCGGCCCGACACCGCTGCCGACGCGCGCGAGCGCCATGGCGATGACCCGGGTCGGCCACAGGCCCGCGTCCGCGAGTAAAGCCGGCGGGCCGAGAAACGCGTCGTGCTGAAAGTCCAGGGACAGTACGGGTGCGTTGGCCGACCGCAACGCTGCGGACAGCTCGCGCAGGCGGGCGTCCGACAGGGATTCGCTGCCGACCACGGGTTGAACGCATTGGTGCGACGCGCGGTGCGGCATCGGGTAGGGCTGCAGGCCATTGTCCAGCCAGATTTTGAGGTACGGATAGCGATGACTGATGTCACGCACGCACCGCGTGTTGTCGCCATGACCGCAAATCGCGTCCAGATCCGCCACGTAGAGGCGGCGGAACCTGTGCAGCCGCATCAGTGCGCCGACAACTTCCGAGGGCTGGCTTGAGTCGCACAAGACGGAATGCAAGGGGCGATAACGCGCGCGGTCGCCGCCGCGCGCATGCACGACCTGGCCATTCATCAGGTCTATAACCGGTATGATCTCCAAGGGGTTTTGGTGCAAATCTTCGTGTTCGAGTATGTAACCGGCGGCGGCATGCTGGACGAAGACGTGCCGCCTTCGCTCGCCTACGAGGGCGACATGATGCTGCGGGCGCTGATCGGTGATTTAAGCGAAATCCCGGACCTGCATTTAACCACACTGCGCGATGCGCGTCTCGACGAGCCCGACTGGGCCGCCGACGTGCACTATGTCTATAACGAAGATGATTTCCGGCGCGGCTGGCGGGAGCTGCTGGCGGGCGCGGACGCGGTGTGGCCGGTCGCGCCCGAGACCCGCGAGCGCCTGGAGCGCTCCAGCCGCAGCGTGGTAAGCGCCGGCAAGCTCCTGCTCAACAGCCGCCCCGACGCGGTGCGCCTGGCGGCCAGCAAGCTTCGCACGGCGGTGCGGCTCAGGCAGCACGGTCTGCCCGTGGTGCCGACCTACACGCTGGCGGACTGCCCGCGCGACATCGCCAGCTGCTGGGTCGTCAAGCCCGACGATGGCGTCGGGTGCCTGGGCGCGCGTATCTGTCGCAGCGAGGACGAACTGGCGACCATGGCGCAGGATCCGGCGCTGCGCAAGGCTTGTGTGGTGCAGCCGTTTGTCGAAGGCGTGCCGGGTAGTCTGTGCCTGTTGTGCCGTAACGGCGAGGCGCGGCTGCTGAGCTGTAACCGGCAGCGCGTGGTGGTTTCAAACGACGAGTTTCACCTGCTGGGCTGCATCGTCAACGGCATGGCGGACGGCGACGCTGAGTACGCGCGGCTGGCGCGCGCCGTGGCCGCGGCGGTGCCGGGCTTGTGGGGCCTGGTCGGGGTGGACTTCATCGAGAGCCGGCAGGGGCCGCTGCTGCTGGAGATCAACCCGCGGCTGACTACCTCATATCTGGGCCTGAAAGATTCGCTGGGCGAGAATCCGGCCGCGCTGGTGCTGGATTTGATCGACGGTGGTGAGTTAGGGCCCACCAGGCGGCGCGCACCGGAAGCCATCGACGTTTCGCTGGCGGCGGGCCATGCTACGTGAGCCGGTGGTCGGCTGGGACGTGGGCGGCGCGCACGTCAAGGCGGCCAGCCTCAATCTGGACGGCGCCGTGCAGCACGTGATCCAGCGCCCGTGTCCACTATGGCGCGGCCTGCCGCAGTTACGCATCACCCTGCGCAGCATGCTGGAGGATATGCAGATCGATAATGCCGCGCACGCGATCACGATGACCGGCGAACTGGCGGATATCTTTCCCGACCGCGCACACGGCGTGCGGGACTTGCTGAGCGTGATGGTGCAGCAGTTCGCCGACGCGCCGCTGCTCGTCTACGCCGGGCGCAACGGTTTCGTGTCGCCCGACGCCGCGGCCTCCCAGATTGAGCAGGTGGCGTCGGCAAACTGGCTGGCGGCGGCGACTTTCGTCGCAGCGAGGATGTCGGAGGGCTTGTACATCGACGTCGGCAGCACCACTACGGACATGCTGACCTTTTCACACGGGCGGGTTGAGGCACGGGGATTCACGGACCACGCGCGTCTGGCGCACGACGAGCTCATCTATACCGGCGTTGTGCGCACGCCGGTGATGGCCATTACCGACCGGGTGGCGCGCGCGGGCGAATGGGTCAGCCTCATGGCCGAGCAGTTCGCGACCATGGCCGACGTGTACCGCCTGACCGGCGACTTGCCGCAGTACGCCGATATGCTGCCCAGCGCGGACGGCGGCGACAAGACCGAAGCCGCCAGCGCCCGGCGGCTGGCGCGCATGCTGGGTGTGGATACCGTCGACCGCGAGCCGGCGACTGATCCTAACGAGTGGGTGCGCGTGGCGGAATACATCGCCGACTGTCAGCTGGCGCGCTTGCGCGTCGCATGCGAGACGCATCTGTCGCGCGGTCTGCTGGGCGCCAAGGCGCCGCTGGTGGGCGCGGGCGTCGGGCGCTTTCTGGTGCGCGCCATGGCGATGCGCCTGCAACGTCCGTTCGTGGATTTCGGCACCTTTTTCCCCCCCGAGCCGCTGGCCGGCGGCGCGGCAATCGCCGACTGCGCGCCGGCCGTGGCGGTCGCCTTGCTGGCGTGTGGGCCGTTTTCCGAATACGGCGCGGCGCGGCACCACCCCGAGTCGAACGTCGAATAGCCGCTTCCCTGCGATTTTTTCCAAACCGATGCCACATCGCCGCGTTTTCCAGTCTAAGCGGACATGAGCGAAGCGCGAATCGCCGAATTGCCCTATTTCCCGCACAGCGACCGATTATTCGAATCCGTCGCGGATGAGCCGTGGGCGGTGTTCCTCGACAGCGGCCATCCGTACACCCGCCAGGGCCGCTTCGACATCATCGCCGCTGACCCGATGGTGACCATTTGCACGCGGGGCGCGATGAGCGAGGTGCGCGGCGCGCATGGCTCACGGTTGCTGCCCGACGATCCGTTCGACGTTCTGCGCGATTGTCTGCGGCCGGCCGCGGCGCCTACCGGCCTGCCGTTTTGCGGCGGCGCCATCGGCTATTTCGGTTACGATCTGGGCCGCCGGCTCGAGCGCCTGCCCAACCACGCGCAGGACGCCGAGCAGCTGCCCGAAATGGCTGTCGGCATCTACGACTGGGGGCTGGTGGTCGATCATCAGGCCACACGCAGCTGGCTGGTCGGGCAGGGGCGCAATCCCGCCACCGCTGCCGGCTGGAACGCGCTTGTCGCGCGCTTTCGCGCGCCGCAGACCCCGCCAGAGCGTGAGCCTTTTCAGTCATATGGCGCAATAAGCTCGAACATGGACGAAGTGCTATACACGGCGGCTTTCAAGCGCATCAAGCAATACATCCGCGCCGGTGACTGCTATCAGGTCAATCTCGCCCAGCGTTTTGTGGTGGGTGTACGCGGCGACACCTGGCTCGCGTATCGGCGGCTGCGCCGGCTCAATCCCGCGCCTTTCGGCGCCTACCTCAACACGCCTTGCGCGCGTGTTTTAAGCGCCTCGCCCGAACGGTTCCTGGAGGTCCGCGACGGTCGCGTGCAGACCCGTCCCATCAAGGGCACGCGCGCGCGCAGCCCGGACCCGACGCGCGACCGTGCCGCCGCCGCGGAACTGCTCGCAAGCGCCAAGGATCGCGCCGAAAACCTCATGATCGTCGACCTGCTGCGCAACGACATCGGCAAGAACTGCGCGCCTGGCAGCGTGGCCGTGCCGTCGCTGTTCAGCCTGGAGAGCTTCGCCACGGTGCATCATCTGGTCAGCACCGTGACCGGGCGGCTGGCGCCGGGGCGCGACGCTGTGCACCTGCTGCGCGGCTGCTTTCCCGGCGGTTCCATCACCGGCGCGCCGAAGCTGCGCGCGATGGAGATCATTGAGGAACTGGAGCCGCATCGCCGCGGCGTGTACTGCGGCGCCATCGGCTATCTCGGCTTCGATGGCGCCATGGACACCAACATCGCCATCCGCACGGCGGTCGCCGCACAGGGGTCCATGCGCTTCTGGGCTGGCGGCGGCATCGTGGCCGATTCCGAGCTGCAAGCGGAGTATCAGGAGACCTTCGACAAGGCGGCGGCGATGCGCGCGCTCGTTGAGCCCCGGCACGAAGCGGTAAATAACTTCTGAAGATGTGGGTGGTAAAAGTCGGCGGCAGCCTGTTCGGCGGCAAGTCTTTGCCAGGCTGGCTGGCGGCGCTGACCAGGCACGGCCGCGGTCGGGTGGTCATCGTGCCGGGCGGCGGGCCGTTCGCGGATCAGGTGCGCGCCGCCCAGGCGCGCTGGCGCTTCGGCGACGCGGTGGCGCATCGCATGGCGATGCTGGGGATGGCGCAGTATGGGTTGATGCTGCGCGGTCTTGAGCCCGCGCTGGTGGCCGCCTCGGGCGAGGAAGCGATAAGGCTGGCGTGGCGGCGGCGAAAGGTGCCGATATGGACCCCCTGCGGCGCGTCCATTCCAGACGTGCGCGCCGACTGGTCGATGACCTCGGATGCGCTGGCGGCGTGGCTGGCCGCGCGACTGCGGATCGAGCATCTGCTGCTGGTCAAGTCGGTGCGCATCGACGCCGCGCGCATCGCTGCCGACGAACTCGCCCGCCGCGGCGTGGTCGACCTGCGCCTGCCGGAGCTGTTGCGCGAGGCGCGGTTGACGTGCCGCATCCTCGCCGCACAGGATTACGATTTATTCCAGGCGGCGCTGCGGGGTGAACCGGCCGGTGCGGCGGTGACGGCCGCGCTTTCCGGCACGGCTGGCGACTGATCTTTCAACACCGCATGGCGTGGACTATTCCGCGTTGGCGTCGATTTTCTCTTGCAGCGCCGCGATCAGCGCGTTGAATCCGTCGCTGCCCAGGATCTCCGTGTATTCCGCGCGCTTCAGCGCCAGATCGCTTACCCCGTCGACCACGATATTGACGATGCGCCAGCCGCGATCGGTCTTGTGCAGCACATAATCGAAGCGAATCCGGTCGCCACCGGCCTGCGTGAACATGCTTTGCACGCCCGCCACATTGGCGCCCAGCGCGCCGCTGGATTGCGTTTGAAAATGCTCGCCATCGTAGCCGTCGAAGCGATGCGCGTACGTAGAGACGCTGAGCTCGCCGAAGGTCTCGATGAGCGCGGCCCGCTGTTGCGGGTTCAGGCCATCCCAGTAGGCTCCGACCGAGATGCGCGCGATCGTGGCGATATCGTGGCTGCGGCGCACCGCGGGCGCGAGCTTTGCGTAGCGGCCGCGATAGCCGAGCTGCTGTGCCGCTTTCATCACCTCGATGAGTTCGTTCTGAAAGCGCTCGACGACGGCGCGCTGCGCGTCGTCTTGCGTCACGCCCGCGGGGGACATGGCGAGCAGCAGCGCGCTTAACAGGGCGCCTGCCAGCCTTCGGGCCGGATTGATATTCATGTCATTCCTTCACGGTAAACGCGCCCCTTCCAGCACCCGCGCCGGCCGCGCCAGTAGCCTACCGCGGAGCCCCAGGTCATGACCAGATACAGCAGGGCGGTCAGCGGCAGGGTCAACGCAAAGACAGGCGCGCGCTTATAGTAGTTCAACACGGGGATATAGGTGCAAACCATGACCGCCAGCGCGACCATCGCCGCCAGACGGGTTGCCGGGTCACCGCTGGCCGGCGCCAGCACGGGAACGCAGAAGGCGACGCCCATAACGGCGGTACAAAGACCCAGCCGTAACCTTGAATAGCGCAGCTGGGTGAATGCGGTGCGGGAGATCATGCGCCAGAGGTCGGCGAGATTACGATTGCAGCGCTGGCTTTGCACGGCGCGGCTCAAGCCCAGCCAGATGCCGCCGCCCGCGCGCTTCACGCGCCGCGCCAGCGCGCAGTCGTCGATCAGTTCGTCCTTCAGGGATGCGAAGGCGCCAATCTCGTTGACCAAACGGGTTCTCACCAGTACGAATCCGCCGGCCGCCGCCGCCACGCTCGAATGCCGGGAATTACTGAGTCGAAACGGATACAACAGCTTGAAGAAATAGACAAAGGCCGGCATGGCCAGCTTTTCCAGACTGCTTTCCATGCGCGGCGTGGCCATCAGCGAGACGAGATCGAGGCGTTCGTGCTTGAGCTTTGCGCGGGCCGCGACGAGAATGCCTGGCGCCAGGGCGATATCGGCATCCAGCAGCAAGGTCAGCGGCGTGCGTACCCGCGCGCGGCCCTGTTCCAGCGCCCACAGCTTGCCGCTCCAGCCCGCGGGCAACGGTTCTCCCGCCAGGATCGTCAGTTGCGGTGCCGCGACGGCGCGCGCCTCGCAGTCGGTGCCGTCGGTGGATTGATCGTCTACCACAATGACTTCGAGCCCGGGTCCTTGCTGCGCCAGCGCACGCAAGGTCTGGCCGATGACTTTGGCCTCGTTGCGCGCGGGAATGATGACCGTGATGTCGGGCAGGTCATGATCTGCTGAGTTTTCCACCGGATGGTCGACTCGCGAAGCCATCGGCTCCAGCCGCTGGCGTGTGCTCCAAGGCCGCCACGGCGCCAGCAGCACGGCCGCCCACAACAGCGCCGATGCGACCGTCAGAAAAAATCCGCTGGCGCCGATCAGGCTATCCACTGCCGAATTGTGCGGTGATGCCGGTGCGCATCAGAGGCGCACGGCGGGCGGCGCGACGCCATGTCAGCCAGACTCAGCGCGCGCCGGGCCTGCCGCCGATCTGCTGTATGGGAATCTTCACGGCGCCTGTATCGTAATCCTGCGCGTAGCTGACCGGCAGTTCCGGCGCCATCTCGCCGTCGGTGCGCGGCCCGAATATGAACGTGCGCAGCGCCTGCAGCGGACGCGCGAAGGTATCGCTCACCGCGGTGGGCTCGTAACCGCAATGCGCCATGCAGTTCGCGCATTTGGGGTTGCGCCCGGTGCCGTAACGATCCCAGTCGGTCTCTTCCATAAGGGCCTCGAAGGTGGGCGCATAACCCTCGTCCACCAGCAGATAACAAGGTCGTTGCCAGCCGAACACGTTGCGGGTGGGATTGCCCCAGGGGGTGCACCGGTAAGTCTGATTGCCGGCCAGAAAATCGAGAAACAGGCTGGAATGATTGAACACCCAGCCGCGCCGCTTGCCGCGTTTGAAGATATCCCGGAACAGCTGTTTGCTGCTGGCGCGCTGCAGGAACACTTCCTGCTGCGGCGCGTGTTCGTAACTGAAGCCGGGCGACACCGTGATGCCTTCCACCCCCAGGCGGGTGACGAAGTCGAAAAATTCCGCGACCTCCTCGGCGGCTTCACCCTGGAACAAGGTGCAGTTGACGGTGACGCGAAAGCCACGCTCCAGCGCCAGCGTTATGGCGCGCGTGGCCTTGTCGAACACGCCGGTGCGGCACACGGACGCATCGTGCCGTTCGCGGTTGCCGTCCAGATGGATCGAAAACGTCAGGTACGGCGATGGCTGGTAATCGTCGATGCGCTTTTCCAGCAACAGCGCGTTGGTACACAGATAGACGAACTTCTTGCGCGCGACGATGCCGGCCACGATCTGTGGCATCTCCTTGTGCACCAGCGGTTCGCCGCCGGCGATCGAGACCATGGGCGCGCCGCACTCATCCACCGCGCTTAAGCATTCAGCCACGCTCAAGCGTCGGTTGAGGATATGTTCTGGATAGTCGATCTTGCCGCAACCCGCGCAGGCCAGGTTACAGCGAAACAGCGGTTCCAGCATGAGCACCAGGGGATACCGTTGCACCCCGCGCAGGCGTTGTTCCGCGAGGTAACGGGCGACGCGATACTGCTGGCGGAGAGGAACGGTCATAAGCGGTTGGCTGCCAGGCGGTTAGCCGGTTATGGTTGACATTGCGCGGGCATCTGCCAGGCCAGCCGCGGCTGGCGTCGGCATCACGCAAAAAAATCACGATACTCGCTGTGTCGCAAACATGTAACATAGAAGTTTAACCGGCGCAAACTTGTTGCTAGGATACGCCGCAGTCGGCAAAACCTAAGATGCCAATGTCACTTAGATCAACTTGCGATGCTTGGAAAAGTGCATAACGGGGGTTTGGTTGCGACGTTTGCCGCGCGCGTTGTGGACAGATGCGCGGCATGTACGCCACACGCGGCCGCCTTGCCGGGTCAATGAGCAAATTCGCGCGCGCGGTCGATTCCGATGCTGCGCGTGAGGGCGTTGCGGATGCGCGGGGCCCGGCGCGGGCACGGCAGTTATCACCCGCCGAGCGCGGCTTGCACCACGATCTGCTGCTGGGCGTGTCGCGCACCTTTGCGCTGACCATTCCGCAATTGCCCGCGGCGCTTCGCGATGTCATCTCGAATCTTTATCTGCTGTGCCGGATCGTCGACACCATCGAGGACGAACCCGCGCTGACCTTGGACGAGCAGCGCCGTTTCTGCGCGCAGTTTGTCGACGTTGTGAACACAGGCCGGGGCGCGCGAGAATTCTCAGGGCGGCTGGCCGCACGGCTTTCCACGAGCACCATTCCGGCCGAACACGAGCTGATCCGGCGCGCGCCAGCCGTCATCGCGATCACGCACAGTTTCAATCCGGTGCAGCGAACATCGCTGGCGCGATGCGTGCGAGTCATGTCGGACGGCATGCTGGAATTTCAGCGCACCCAGAACCCGCTCGGGCTTGCCGACCTTGCGCAACTCAGCCGCTACTGCTATCACGTCGCCGGCATCGTGGGCGAGACGCTGACCGAGTTATTTTGTGAGTATTCGCCGGAGATCGCGCGCCATCGGCAAAGACTCATGCCGCTGGCGGTATCGTTCGGCCAGGGCCTGCAAATGACGAATATCCTGAAGGACATCTGGGACGATCAGCGGCGTGGCGCCTGCTGGCTGCCGCGTGAGGTCTTCGACGCGACCGGTTTCGATCTGGCCGCGCTTGCGCCCGGCGCTTATCGCCCGGAGTTCGGCCGCGGCTTGCAGCGACTCATCGGCATCGCGCAATCGCATCTGGATGACGCGGTTACCTATACCCTGCTTATGCCCAAGCACGAACAGGGCATTCGATCGTTCTGTCTGTGGGCCATAGGCTTCGCGGTGCTGACCTTGCGCAAGCTCGCGCGGCGGCCGGATTTCAGCGCGGGGCGTGAGGTCAAGATCTCGCGGCGCAGCGTCAAGGCGACCATTCTGATCACCCGCATGACGCTGACGCGCGACCGCCTGATCCGGGGCCTGGTGCATCTGGCCAGCCGCCAACTGCGCGCGCCGGAAAGTTGATCATGCTGGATCGAGTCGCTCAGTACGCCGCGTCGCGCGCGAACCATATAGAAGCGCTGAACGCCGCGGTACGCCGCGCGGGCGCGGCCCTGATCGAATCGCAGCACCGCGAGGGGTACTGGTCGTTCGAGCTGGAAGCCGACTGCACGATCCCGGCCGAATATATCCTCATGATGCATTTCATGGGCGAAGTCGATACCGGCCTGCAAGGCAAACTGGCGGCCTTTATCCGCGCGCATCGAACAGCGCAGGACGGCTGGCCGCTGTACCACGGCGGGGATTTCGACCTGAGTTGCTCGGTCAAGGCGTATTACGCGCTCAAGCTGGCCGGCGACGATCCCGATGCGCCGCATATGACGCAGGCGCGGCAGGCCATCCTGGCGCATGGCGGGGCGGCGCGCGCGAACGTTTTCACGCGCATCGCGCTGGCGCTGTTCGGGCAAGTGCCGTGGCGCGCCGTGCCGTTCATGCCGGTGGAGATCGTTCTGTTGCCGCGCTGGTTCCCGTTTCACATCGACAAGGTGTCGTACTGGTCGCGCACCGTCATGGTGCCGCTGTTGATCCTGTGCAGCCTGCGCGCGCGGGCCGAGAATCCGGGCGATGTCGATATACGCGAGGTGTTTGTGGTGCCGCCCGAGGAGGTGACCGATTATTTTCCGGCGCGCTCCAGGCTCAACCGCCTGTTTCTTTCGCTGGATCGGGCCGGACGCTGGCTGGAGCCGTTCATTCCCCGCCGGATACGCGCAGCGGCGATGCGGCGCGCGGAAGGGTGGATCACCCAGCGCCTGAACGGCCGCGGGGGCTTGGGCGCGATCTTTCCGGCGATGGTCAACGCTTACGAGGCGCTGGCGTGGCTGGCTTATCCGGCGGCGCATCCGCAACGGGTGACGGCGGGTCAGGCCCTGCAGGATCTGCTGGTGGAAAGCGACGACAGCGCGTATTGCCAGCCATGCGTGTCGCCCGTGTGGGATACGGCGCTGGCCTGTCTGGCCCTGCAGGAAGCCGGCTGCGAGCGGGCGGCCGAGCGCGGACTGGGGTGGCTGCGGCGGCGTCAGTTGCACACCGAGCCCGGCGACTGGCGGCGCGATCGTCCGCGCGCCGCGGGCGGCGGCTGGCCTTTCCAGTTCAGCAACGGTCACTATCCCGATACCGACGACACCAGCGCGGTGGCCTGGGCGATGATGCAGTCGGAAGATGCGCGCAACCACGAATCCGCGCGCCGCGCGGCCGAGTGGATCCGCATCATGCAGTCGCGCAATGGCGGTTTCGCGGCCTTCGATGTCGATAACACCCGCGAATACTTAAACGAGATCCCGTTCGCGGATCACGGCGCGCTGCTCGACCCGCCAACCGCCGACGTCAGCGCGCGCTGCGCGATCGCACTGGGCCGTTTTGCCGCCAGTGACCCGCGTTTCCAGCAGGCGCTGGACCGATGCCTCGACTACCTGCGCGCGCAACAGGAACCGGTAGGCTGCTGGTACGGGCGCTGGGGCACCAACTATATCTACGGCACCTGGTCGGTGCTGACCGCGCTGGAGCAGGTTTGTGTGCCGCAGGACGATCCCGCGGTGCAGCGCGCCGTGCGCTGGCTCAAAGCAACCCAGCGCGCCGATGGCGGCTGGGGCGAAAGCAACGATACCTATATCGACGCGGCCGCGAAGGCCGGTGACAGCACGGCGTTTCAGACGGCCTGGGCAATGCTCGGCCTGATGGCGGCGGGCGAGGGTGACACACCGGCATTGCGCAAGGCGGCCTGCTTCCTGCTCGATGCGCAATGCGCCGATGGTCTGTGGCAGGATGATGCGTTTACCGCGCCGGGTTTTCCGCGCGTGTTCTATTTAAAATATCACGGCTATCGGAAGTATTTCCCGCTGTGGGCACTGGCGCGTTACCGGAAACTGATGGGCCCGGAAACGTGACGCCTGCGCCGCGCCTGGGCGTCGTCGCCGCCTTCGATGGTGAGGCGCGAATGCTGATCCGCCCCTCGTTTGAGGTGGGTTGCGAACAGTTCGGCGACGTGGATGTCGCGCTGGCCGGTATGGGGGCCGGTCGCGCCCGTGCCGCCGGCGAGGATTTGCTGGCCAGGGGCGCGACGGCGCTGATGAGCTGGGGTGTCGCCGCTGCGCTGGATCGGGACCTGGCCCCGGGCAATCTGCTGGTTCCGAGCGTGATCCTCGGCACGGACCTGCACGCCTATCCCGTGCACGCGGGCTGGCACCGGTCGCTGTGCCGGCGCCTGACGGATAACTTCGTCATCCACGTCGATCCGCTGGTCGAAAGCGAAACGGTACTCGCCACGCGGGCGCAAAAGCGCGCGCTCATGCTGCACTCCGGCGCGATCGCCGCCGATATGGAAAGCGCCGCGCTGGCGGCGCTGGCGCGCGACGCTTGTGTGCCATTCGTAGCGATTCGTGCGGTCTCCGATACCGCCCTGGCCCGCGTGCCGCAATGGTTGGGCGGCGTGATCGATAACGGTGGTCGCTTGCGCCTCACGGCGGTCATGCGGCAAATCCTTGTGCGGCCGCTGGACTGGGCGGCGGTCTCGCGTCTGGCGCTGGGCTTCCGGGCCGCGCGTGCGACCTTGACCCATGTCGCGGCACAGGCCGGCGGTCGTTTCCTGGCGACCTGATGGCTGGGTGCAACCACAGCCGGCAACGCCTTATCCGTATGCCAGCTCGCCCTGATCGCCTGCGGCGCGCGGTAACATTGCTTCGCGTGCGACGCCTCAGGCCAGCTCGGGCGCGTGCCGGCGTCTGAAATCTCTCAGCCTGGCTTCAAGCCCGGTCTGATCGCATGCCTGTTTCCTTCACCCGCCGCCGTTTCGTATTTGCCTGAGCGCCAATGGTCAACAGGCTGGAAGTCCTGATCAGCGCCGTCATCGCGTCGTGGATCCGCGGGGCGATCCGCGCACCCTGGACGGTGGTGCTGGTGTTCGGCGTCCTCGCCGCCGGCTCGCTTTACTATGCCTATGAACACCTGGGTATGGACACCGATCGCGCGGACATGCTGTCGCCGGAGCTGCCGTTCCGCCAGGACTACGAGACCTACAAGGCCGCCTTCCCGCAATACGTCGACACCTTGCTGCTGGTGATCGATGGCGACGCGGCCGAGCTTGCGCGCCGGGCCGCCGCGCGGCTCGCGAAAAAACTCAGACGCGACGACTCTCTGTTCAAGACGGTGTGGCGTCCGGGGGCCGGCGCGTTTTTCGATCGGCACGCGTTTCTGTATCTGGACGTACCCGACTTGCGGCGGTTGGCGGACAACCTCGCGCAGGTGCAACCGTTTCTGGGCACGCTCGCGCAGGATCGAAGCCTGCGCGGCCTGCTGCGCATGCTGGAGCAGGCGCTGGCGGCGGTGGACGAGGGTGAGAAGCTGGACCTGTCGCCGCTGCTCGAAGCCCTGCACGAGGCGTTCGAAGCCGGTCGCGCGCATCGATTCTACCGGCTGTCCTGGCAAGGTTTGATGCTGGGCGACGCGACGCCGGCCGACGCAACGCGGCAGCTCGTGCTCGTGCAGCCGCGTCTGGATTACGACAGCTGGCTGCCGGCCGAACCGGCCATGCGCGCGCTGGCTCGATTGAAGAAGACCTTGCGGCTGGATGGCGCCAGTGGCGTGACACTGCGCGTGACCGGGGCCGCCGCGCTGGAATACGAGGAGATGCAAAGCGTCGCCCGCGGCGCCGGGATCGGCGCCGTGTTGTCGTTCGCGCTGGTGATGCTGGCGCTGCTCTCGGGCTTGCGCTCGCCGCGCCTGGTCACCGCATCGGTGATCGTGCTGCTCGCCAGCCTGATCATCACCGCCGGTTTCGCGGCGCTGGCGGTGGGGCATCTGAATCTGATTTCGGTCGCCTTCGCCGTAATGAACATTGGTCTGGGCGCCGCCTACGCGATCCACCTGTGTCTGCGTTACCGCGAGCTCAATACGCGCGGCGCGGACCAGCCGGTGGTCTTGCGCGCGGCCGCCAGCCACGTCAGCGTTTCGCTGGTGCTGGCGGCGGCGACCACAGCGGTGGGATTTTTCGCCTTCGTGCCCACCGCGTACGCCGGCGTTTCGGAGCTGGGCCTGATCGCGGGCGCCGGCGTGTTCATCAGTCTAATCGCCAGCCTGAGCTTGTTGCCCGCGTTGCTGGCCCTGTTTGCGCTGCGCGCGGGCAGTGCCGCACCGCCCGCATCGCGTTACACCGACGCGCTGGTCACATTCCCCATGCGCCACGCGCGCGCGATACGGTGGGCGGCGCTGGCGCTGGCGATCGGCGCGGCGCTGGCGCTGCCCTTCGCGCGTTTCGATTACAATCCGCTCAACCTGCGCGATCCCGCCAGCGAATCCGTGGCCACTTTCAAGGACCTCGTTGACCGCACCGACACCCCGCCCTGGAGCATTACGGTGTTGATGCCCGACCTAGCCGCGGCCGCGCGTACGTCCGCGCGTCTGCAAGAGCTGCCCAGCGTCAGCCGCGTCATCTGGGTTGAGGACTATGTGCCTGATGAGCAGCCACCCAAGCTCGCCATCATCAACGATATGCGGCTGATCATGGGACTGACCCTGATGGCCGGCTCCGCGCGCGAGCCGCCGTCTCATGCGCAGCAGCTCACGGCGCTGGAAGATTTCGAGGCGGCGCTCGCGCGACATTTGGCTGCCGGTGCGGCGCCGCGCTGGCGAACGCTCGTCACGCGCCTGCACCGGGACGTACAGCATTTGCGCCAGGAACTGCGCGCCGCCACACAGGCCGCCGCCGCACAGCGCGTCGCGATGCTTGAGCGCAGCCTGCTCGCGACCTTGCCGGACACCTTGCGCCTGCTGAATCGGGCGCTGCAAGCCCGTGCCGTGACGCTGAAGGATTTACCACCGGCGCTTGCCGCGCACTGGCGCACGCCGGACGGGGCATATCGCGTGGAGGTTTTTCCCAAAGAGGATTTGAGCGACAGCCAGGCGCTGCGCCGGTTCGTGGCGCAGGTCAGCGCCGTCGCACCGCACGCGACCGGCGTGCCGGTAATCAGCCTGCGCGCGGGCCAGGCAGTGGTCGCCGCGTTTCAGCAGGCGTTTATCACGTCCCTGCTGGCGATCGCGGCGCTGTTGCTGTTGCTCATGCGCGGCCTGCGCGACGCACTGCTGGTGCTGGCGCCGCTGTTGCTGGGCGGCGCGCTGACCGGCGCGGTGGTGGTGCTGACGGGCGGCCAGTTCAACTTCGCCAACATCATCGCGTTGCCGTTGCTGCTGGGCATCGGCGTCGATAACGGCATTCACATGATGCACCGGCTGCGCAGCGAGCCGGGTTCTTATGTCCATCTGCTGCACACCAGCACCGCGCGCGCGGTGTTCTACAGCGCGTTGACCACCATCCTGAGTTTTGGCAGCCTTGCGTTTTCCCAGCATCCGGGCACCGCCAGCTTGGGCGTTGCGCTTACCGTCGGCGTGCTGTTGATCCTGGCGGTCACACTCATCGTGTTGCCGGCGCTGCTGGGCCTGCGTCTGGATGGCCGTGGTCCGCAAGTTTGAGCGCCGCGCCGGCGCCAGGAATAAAGCACCATGACGACTCTGGTCACCGGTGCGACGGGTTTCGTGGGCGCGGCGGTCGCGCGCCGCCTGTTGCGCGCCGGTCATACCGTGCGCGTGCTGACGCGGGCGACCGCCGATTGCCGCAATCTCGAAGGACTCGCGGTAGAACGTGTTGTCGGCGATCTCACGGATGCGGCATCGCTGGAACGGGCGTTGGCAGGGTGCGACACGCTGTTCCATGTAGCCGCCGATTACCGACTGTGGGCGCTGGACCCGGCCAGCGTTTACGCGACCAATGTCGACGGCACGCGCAACATCATGCGAGCGGCGCTGGCGGCGCGCATTAAGCGGGTCGTCTATACCAGCAGCGTGGCGACCCTGGGTATGGCACAAGATGGCGCGCCGGCCGACGAACGCACGCCGGTGACGCTCAACGACATGATCG
This sequence comes from Gammaproteobacteria bacterium, assembly GCA_050740315.1. Lineage (GTDB taxonomy): Bacteria > Pseudomonadota > Gammaproteobacteria > JACCYU01 > JACCYU01 > JACCYU01. Next base: position 32,271 of record JBOIDC010000024.1, read on the forward strand.
GGGATTACAAGCGCTCCAAATTCTTGGCCGAAGCCGAAGTGCGCACACTGGTGGCGGACGCGCAGCTGCCGGCGGTGATCGTCAATCCTTCCACGCCGGTAGGGCCCGGCGACATCAGGCCCACACCCACCGGCCGCATGGTGGCCGACGCCGCCACGGGCCGCATGCCGGCGTATGTGGATACCGGACTGAACATCGTGCACGTGGACGACGTAGCCGACGGGCACCTGCGCGCCCTGGAGCGCGGCGTCATCGGCGAACGTTATGTCCTGGGCGGGGAAAATCTCTCGCTCAAGGAAATCCTTGACCTCATCGCGATCTTGTCGGGACGGCGTCCGCCGCGGATAAGACTGCCGCACAGTGTGCTGTTGCCGTTCGCGTATCTTGCCGAAGGCTGGGGACGCGTGCTGCGCGCCAGGAACCTGCGGCTGACCGTAGACAGCGTGCGCATGGCGCGCAAACGCATGTATTACAGCAGCGACAAGGCCCGGCGCGACCTGGGCTACGCGCCGCGGCCGGCGGCGGAGGCGTTGCAGGATGCGGTTGCGTGGTTTTTGAGCGGCCAAACGGCGGACCGGTGAAGCTGCGCCTCGCCCTTTATGGCGCCTGGCTCGCGGGTCTGGGCCTGTTCATCGGTCTGACCGTTTACCAGGGTCTGGGCGACGTCCTGCAGGTGCTGGGTGACGCCGGTTGGGGGCTTATGTGGATCACCGTTTTTCATCTGGCGCCGCTGCTGCTGGACGTGCTGGGCTGGCGCGCGCTGTTGCCACGCATTGACCGGCAGTCGTTCAGCGAGCTCATGTGGATACGCTGGGTGGGCGAATCGGTCAACTCGTTGCTGCCGGTCGCGCAAGTGGGCGGCGACCTGTTGCGCGTACGGTTACTGCGGCGCGGCGGCGTGCCCGCCGCGGCGGCCGGCGCGTCGGTGATCGTCGATCTCACCGCCGGCATGGTAACCTTGATCGTGTTCGCATTGATGGGCGTGGTCTTACTGCTGCGCCATACCGGTACGACCCAGACTGCGGCCGAGCTGTCGATCGGGATTGCCGTCTTCGGCGCCATCGCGACCTCGTTTCTCGCAGCGCAGCGCGCCGGTGTGTTTCTTGTACTCGCGCGCGCGCTGGAACGCCTCGCCCAGGGCCGCGAATGGCAGGCGATCACCGGCGGTGTGGTGGCGCTGGATCGCAAAGTGGTAGCGCTTTACCGAAATCAACATGCTGTCTTGAGCGCCTGCGGCTGGCGCCTGGCCGGCTGGCTGCTGGGTGCCGGCGAGGTGTGGCTCGCGCTCTGGTTTCTGGGGCATCCGGTCGGTATCGTCGAGGCGCTGATCCTGGAAAGCCTGGGACAGACCATTCGCTCGGCGGCGTTTGCGGTGCCCGGCGCACTGGGTGTGCAGGAGAGCGGGTTTGTTCTGCTCGGCGGAATGCTGGGGGTGCCGCCGACCATCGCGCTGGCGCTGTCGCTCGCCAAGCGCGTGCGGGAACTGGCGCTGGGACTGCCGGGCATCGTCGCCTGGCAGCTTGGCGAAGGTCGTCACTCCTGGCGGCGCCGGGTCTCGGAATCGTGATTGATTGCATCGCAAAGGAGCGCCGACGATGAAAGCTTTGATTCTGGCCGCCGGCGTGGGACGGCGTCTCGGCATCGACTTTCCCAAATGCCTGCTCGAATTCGGGGGAAAAACGCTGTTGCAGCGGCATCTCGAGATCCTGAAAGCATGCGGGATCGATGACCTGACCATCGGGGTAGGGCACCAGGCCGCCGACATCGAACGGGCGCTTGCGAAACTCGGTGTGGCTCAATCCGTGCGGCTGGTTGAAAATCCGGACTATGCGCAAGGCAGTATCGTCACGCTTTGGAAACTGCGCGAGCAGCTTACCGCGGCCGACGACGCGTTGCTGATGGATGCGGACGTGCTCTATGACCGCCGCATGATCGCGCGCCTGCTCGAATCCCGGCACCGGAACTGCTTTCTGCTGGACCGCGAGCTGGAGCTCGGCGACGAACCGGTCAAACTCTGTGTGCGCGACGGGCGTCTGGTCGAATTCAGAAAGCACGTCGAGGTCGCCTGCGATTATCTCGGCGAGTCGGTGGGTTTCTTTCGTTTATCGAACAGCATGTCTGGAAAGCTGATCGACGCCGCCGCGCGCTATATCGATCACGGGTTACTGGAAACGCCTCACGAGGAGGCGCTGCGCGACGTGCTGCTGGCCGAGCCCGATCAGTTCGGTTTCGAGGATGTTACCGGCCTGCCGTGGAGGGAGATCGATTTTCCGGAAGATATCGAGCGCGCGCGCAGTGAGATTGTGCCGCGATTCTTCAACACGTAACCGCGTTCAAACGCGCCGCGTACCTGCCTTTCAGTCGCTGGCGATAAGGGGCGCGCTATTTCTGGCCCTACAGCTTTACCCTTAAACGATTCACCCTATAAACGTGCCCGGCATTGTGTCCGGGCCGCGCTTTTAATTCTGGGCAAATACCTGCATCCGTTCGATTGCAGCAAAATCAGGACAAGGGAGGACATGCTTAAGTACTTTGTCTCAATAAGGCTACTTTAGGGAGGGGTTATCGTTGTTATGACAGGCGCGGTTAACGGAGACTCTTAGCGGCGTTAATTATATAACACATATTACTATTTGATTTTCATTGAAATTACTAACGAGCGCGGACTTTTACCCCCGATGACTCGCATTTGCAGAAAAAGTTCTATAAATAGGCAAGAAATTAATACCGTATCACCGAAGTAACAACTAGTATCCATTCAGCAACCATACAAAACTCAGGCGGACAGCTTGTCCAGCCTTCCTTATTAATTGGGCAGTAGTAGGGAAAACCGTGTACATGAGTTTTGATGAGTGGCGGCGGCAGTTTCCCAACGAAAAGATGTGCGTGAAGTATCTATCCAGCAGACGATGGCCCAATGGTTTTACGTGTCCCCGATGCGGGTGCAACCGCGGCTACATGTTGTCCGCGCGAAGATTGTACGAATGCACAAAATGCCGTCACCAGACCTCAGTGACCGCCGGTACGGTTTTTCACGCAAGCAAGGTGCCGTTGACCAAATGGTTTTGGGCCGTTTATTGGATGTCCGCCAGTGAGAGCAAGATTTCTGCCCTGCAACTATCGCAACTGATTGCGGTGTCCTGGCGTACGGCGCAGATCATGATTCGCAAGCTGCGCATGGCCACGGGTGGCCGCAACCGTTTATACGAGGTGAACACGATCATTGTTCTGGATGAGGCGCTCATTGGGCCTAGTGCAGGGTCGCCGAGTAACGTTGGCAGGGCTATCAGACCTAAAGGCGTGCGAAGAGAAAGCCCGATGTCAATCGTTCGCTCGCTGGCTTCTGAGTGTAGGTAGCTACGTGTGTTTTGAACGCAAGATGGCGTCTGTCGAGTATGCCGCAAACCGTGCGCGTGGAATTCATTTGCGCGAATGTAGCGGCCACCTGTGATAGCAGTGTATTAAGAGCCTATCCCAAACTTGGCGCTGTCATTCTGAAAGAGCGTAGCGACTGAAGAATCTTAGCTCACTCGAGCAATGATACAGATTCTTCGCGTTGCTCAGAATGACAATCAAGGAGTTTTGGGACAGGTCTAAATAACAGACGGTGGAATGAGATCGAAGCGGTGATGCGCCGGCTTTATTTCCGGGAGTAATTTTGGTGTTGGATAGGGGGTGCACTTGAACGGAAAAGACAAGGCAATCTTGTGGATGGATCTGACGAAATCCGACGGCGCAACGCTGTTGCCGGAAATCGTTGGCAGGCAATGCCGGATACATCGGGTTCGCAACGTCGAGAAACTGGAATCCGAAGTTCGCGCGATCAAGCCGAACCTGGTTTGTTTTGAGTACGATTATCCTGACGGCAGCGGGCTTGCGGCGCTAACGCGGATCAAGCTGAAGTTCCCAGCATTACCCATTCTGCTGATCACCGCCTACCATTCCGAAGCGCTGGCGGTGTGGGCGTTACGTGCGCGGGTGTGGGACTACATCGTCAAGCCATATTCCATAGAAGATATCTTGCGCACGCTGACACTGCTCTCAGAGGTGTGCCATTGGCAAGAGCGCCGCAAGCCAAGACAAGTTATTGCGCCCATCAACAACGCGCTTAATGTTGCGCCATTCAGCAGGCTCACGTGGAAAGAAAAGGCTGTGCTGGAGGCGAAAACCTATATCGAAACTCACTTGGACGAAAAGCTTCAACAAACAGAACTGGCCAGGCGATACGGCATGAGTCACTCGCATTTCAGCCGCGCATTCAGACAACTCTGCGGCGTTGGCTTCAGTGAGTTCGTGCTGCGCGCGCGAATCGAAAAGGCGTTACACGTCCTGGCCGATCCGCAAGCTCAAATTACGACCGCATGCTATGAGGTCGGCTTTCGCGATCTATCATATTTCGGCCGGATATTCCGCCGCTACGTCGGCATGAGTCCGACGGAATATCAGAATACGCAACGGCAGGCCGATGTAGACGCCGCCGGAGAAGCCAATAAAAACAAGTTCGTTACAGCCTCAGCTGAGACTGAGTTTGGCGCGGACCGGCAGTCCTTGAGCCCATTTCGCATGAAGGTATTCAAGTCTTCGTTACGCCAGCTGCCGGATATCCGGCTTCGCGCATAAGCTTCGCGCATAAATTAGTATCCCTTACGGCCCATTAGTTATGGCCTTTAGTTATGGCCTTTGAAGTTTGTTGAAAGAGGGTTACGACATGAAGAGCAGGAACGTGCATGCCTATTGTATGGGACTTTTCGTTGTTGTTTTGCTCGGGGGCTGTACCGCGCCGGGCCACAAGATGTTCATTCCTTCGGATGTAGCCGACGTCGAGATTACGCCCATTACCTCCGCGCTCCTCGCCGAGCAGGCAGGGGAGCGGGACCGCATACCCGCTGGACTGGCCGCGGTGGCGCCGGAGAAAATATGGGGCCCGTACCAATATCGGATCGGCCCAGGCGACATCCTGAACATCACTGTTTGGGATCACCCAGAACTTACGATACCTGCGGGCCAATACCGAAGCGCGGAGCAAGCCGGGCATCTGGTCGCCGCCAACGGCACCATCTTTTACCCGTATGCGGGAACGGTGGAGGCCGCCGGCAAGACGACCAGAGAGGTTCGGGAAATCCTGACGCGCAGGATCGCGCGCACGATCCGTAATCCCCAGCTGGACGTGAGAGTCGCCGCGTTTCGTAGTCAGAGGGCTTATGTTGTCGGAGAGGTTGATCAGCCGGGTCCGACACCGATTACGGACAAACCGCTGACTATCGTGGACGCCATAAGCCAGGCGGGCCGTACGACGGGAGCAGCCGACTTGGCACACGCGACGCTTACACGCAACGACAAAACGTATGATGTGGATCTGGTGGCCATCTACCGGCACGGCGATTTAGCCGGGAATATGTTGCTACAAGACGGGGACGTGTTACGCATTCCAAATAAAAACCTGCGGCAGGTGTTTGTGTTGGGCGAAGTGCTCAGGCCCGGCCCAATGGGAATGCGCGACGGCGAATTGACGCTGGCCGAAGCCGTTACCTCTGGCGGGGGTGTTAGCGCCACCACGTCGGATCCGACTGGCATATACGTGATTCGCGGCGCTCCTAAGGAAGCGGAGATATATCAACTCGACAGCAAATCGCCCGCCGGCCTGCTACTGGCTCGGCAATTCGAGCTCCAGCCGCACGATGTAGTGTATGTGGAATCGGCCGGGGTGACACGCTGGAGCCGTGTGATCGACCAGATACTGCCGTCAGCGGGTTTCGTGCAAAACAGTGCTGCGACCGGCACCGGGTTTTAACCGCTCCCGATCGAATTATGGATAGCACACATGCTGGCGTATCAAGGCGTCACGGCGCTAGACAGGATCGTGGAACTCAAACATCAGGAGCATGACCGGTGGATATGAGGGTCAGCGAACATCTACCGGTCGTCAATGCCGATCCCGGTTTGCAGGGAATGACCCTCAATGAGTTCCTGGAAATTCTTTGGAAATCTCGATGGGCTGTCGCGGCAATTCTTTCTATCTTCTCTGTAGTCGGCCTGCTCCACATATCCTTTGCTCAACCTGTTTATCGCAGCGACGCTCTGCTGCAGGTCGGTCAACAGTCAGCAGGTACCGGATTACTGGGCGGTTCTCGGCAAGTCTCTCAGGTTTTTGAAGCGACTACTGTAGAAATGGAGATGGAGCTTCTAAAGTCGCGCATGGTCCTCGGTCAGGTGGCTGATCAATTCGACTTAGACATCAGCGTGCAGCCTGTACACTTCCCGATCGTACGCGATGCCATTCCGTGGTTTGACAAGCTAGAAAAAGTAGCCGCTCCCTGGTTCAATTTGGGTGCCCGACTTGATTTGAATGGCTGGCTTAATTTGGATAAGTACGCACGGGGGGACGAATCGATAGAGATCGCACGTTTGGATATTCCGACCACCTTTCGCGGGCAGGTATTCACCGTGGTTGCAGGCGACGACGACACATTTGAAGTTCACGATTCAGACGGTACGTTGCTCGCGAAAGGGAAGGTCGGGACAGTCCTTCCATCATGGCTGCCGACTGAGAAGCCGCATGCATTGGTAATCTCGGAACTCAAGGCCAGACCCGGGACGCATTTCAAGATTTCACGAAGTCTCCGCCTAGCAGCCATTACGGGCCTGGCAGCGTCGATGTCCGTCACGCCGGTAGGGAGCGAGCAGCAGCCAGGCGCTCAAGCGGGCTTGTTACAGATCAGCCTGCAGGGCTCCGATCCTAAGGAAATCACGGCCATTATCAATCGCACGGTCGACATCTACACACGTCAGAGCGCCGAACGCAAGTCCGCCGAGGTCAAGAGATCCCTCGAGTTCCTGGAGGAACAACTGCCAAAAGTCAAGGCTCGCGCCGAGCGGGCCGAGGCAGCGCTCAACGACTACCTCGTGCGACAAGGCTCTGTTGATATGCAAATGGAGACGCAGACGCTATTGGGCAATATCGCCGCCGTAGAGGATGAACTTTCTCGAATGATAAGACGTCGCGAAGCGCTGCTCCGCAAGTTCACGCCTCGCCACGATCGGGTCATTGCCTTTGACGCGGAGCTTGCGGGCCTGGAGGAGCGAGAAAGTGCACTTGAGCGGGAAGTTCACTTTCTGCCCAGGACCCAGCAGGACATCCTGCGGCTAAGGCGTAATGTGGAGTCCAGTGGCCAGCTCTACGCCGATTTGCGAAACAGCCTGCAGCACTTGAATGTAGTCAAGGCGGGTACCTCCGGGGACGTGCAGGTCATTGACAAAGCGACTGTCCCCTATGCGCCTGTGGGGCCGATTAAGAAGCTTACTATGGTCATATATCTGTCCCTGGGAATGGTATCCGGCGTCGGGATGGCTTTACTCCGCAAGGGTTTGTTGCGGGGGAAGGAGCCAGTGGAGGATCCCGATGCGATAGAGAAAAAGCTTGGGCTGCCTGTCTATGCGGTAGTCCCTCATAGTGCAAAGCAACATAAGCTATCCAAGAAGCGCCGCCTCAGAGGCAAGAGACGTGTCTTGCTCTCGGGCATTGACGCGGAGGATATCGCGGTCGAGAGCGTGCGGAGCCTGCGCACATGGCTGAATTTCGCTTTTGTGGATGCGAAGAACAATGTGCTCTTGATCACGGGTCCTGGTCCGGGCGTAGGGAAGTCTTTCCTGAGCATAAATTTGGCCGTTGTTTTGGCGGATGCGAGCAAACGTGTGCTGGTCATCGATGCCGATTTACGCAAGGGTCATCTGCATCGGCATCTCAATCTAGAACGTGAGCCGGGACTGTCAGACGCAATTACAGGCACAATTGACACCGGCCGAGCGATTCTCAAGACAGATATCGATAATCTGTTTGTCGTTCCTACCGGTACTCTGCCGCCAAATCCATCGGAACTACTGCAGCGTAAAAGGTTTGCGTCCATCGTGGAAGAAGTCTCGGCCGAGTTTGATTATGTAGTGATTGACTCGCCTCCCGCACTGGCAGTGACCGATGCGGCTGTCATCGGCCGTATGGCCGCGGGGGCATTACTGGTGCTGAAGGCTAAGACTCACCCACTGCGCGAAATCGAACAATGCGTGAAACATTTGAGGCGCTCCGGCGTGAACTTGCTGGGCGTAGTGTTCAACGATATGGACACGTCGAGTAGGCGTTATGGTTATGCGAAATACTATGGGTATGCCGACGGCGGCTATTATAGGGCTAAGTAAAGTGCATACTCGTGTGCACACCAACGGGCATCGCCGGCTTGCGAAGGGGTCACCGAACACGATTTCCTTGAATAAGACGGTGCGGGAAATCACTAGGATAGCCCCTCACCTGTTCATAGAAGATCCGTTGATAGGCATCTGCGTTACGGAAGATAGCCAAATCGTATTCTGCAACGCACGACTGGCCGACATACTGGGGTTCTCATGTGAAGAATTGTACGGCTTAGCACTATCGAGCGTGTTTCAGTACGAGCGACGGCAGCATGGAAGAGGTTTGTATGAGCGGCGGATCGACATCGCACCACACATACGCGAGATTGTAGGGTCTACAAAAGATGGCCGTACGGTTTATACGCGACAGAGTGTTTATGAGTTTGAGCACAAGGCTAAGCGGGTGGCTATATGGCAGGTCATGGATGTTACTGAGCAGAAAGCTGTCCAGGCGAGCCTTCAAGAGTCGGAGAAGCGACTCTGTTTTCTCTCGGAACAAGTGCTAGAAGCTCAAGAAAGGGAGAGGAGACGCGTTGCCGCGGAATTGCACGACGGAATTGGCCAAAGTCTCAGTTCAATAAAATTTGGTTTGGAAAATACCTTTAAACAGCTTTACGAGGATCTTCCAGAGCAGGTACGAGAGAAGCTCGTCGGGGCCGTCTCTAGCATTCGCGCCACTATGGAGGAGGTCCGCAGGATCGCTATGGATTTAAGACCCGCAATGCTCGATGACCTTGGTATTGAACCGACCATTAACTGGTTGTGCCGCGAATTCCAGTTGGCGCATCCAACGATAAGAATCATCAAAAAAATACGTCTTCGACAGGTCGATGTCGATGCCACGTTGAGCGTCGTTATCTTCAGGATATTACAGGAGACGTTGAACAACATTGCCAAGCACGCTAATGCAACCCAGGCTCATGTATTTCTGAGCGCCCGGAGAGATGAAATTACGTTGTCTGTTAAAGATAATGGCTGTGGATTTGCCGTTGCAGCAGCAGGCGAGGCTCGTGTTGGTTTTGGACTTTACAGCATGAAGGAGCGCGCGACACTCTCTGGTGGTCGTCTAAGAATCTGTTCCACTCCAGGTGTCGGAACACGCGTTGAAGCCAAGTGGCCATGCAGCCGAACTTTAGGACTTAGCGATTGGTGTCCGGGCAGATTAGCTGAAGAGACTCTGATAGCAATACCATAGGGTTAGAAGAAATACTTGGCTGGGCGACGCCGCACGCCGTTCCAATGAGATTCCCGGACCAACGCGACGGATTAACGCCGTCGGCGCCCAGCGTCCTGATAGTTCGTTTAGCCCATCGTCCTGTTTCCAAAGTCACGCCGCGCGCCCGGATAGCAATGTTCTGTACCCAGTTTGCTAAGTTCTTGCTTCCCTTTTTTGTTGTCGGCTACTGGGTATTGGGTTTCTATCCGTTTCACTGGTTTTCCCCTTTTACCATTTATGAGAATGCTGTCGAGAAAACGGCTGACGGTGGATTTTCCTTTCGTCAGCCCGGGATCGCCCATACTGGATCGGCGCCCAGTTGGGTGAAAGCGGCGATAAAGGACAATGCGTTTGAGGTGAAGCTGGAAGTTCTTTCCTACAACGCTCACCAAACGGGGCCAGCCCGGATATTCACGCTGTCACTCGATCATCAGACGCGAAACTTCACGATCGGGCAGTCAAATGCGGATTTAGTGGTACGGCTAAGAACCAGCGCTACCGGGCCGAATGGTACGCCTGAGTATCTCGTTCGCCAGGTGTTTGGTGACTCGGCGATTCACCGGGTGGCCGTGCGCGTACAGCCGGAAGAGATTCGGATTGAAGTGGACGGCCGGCAACGCCTGATCGCAGCGCTTCCATCCGATGCCTTGTCCACCTGGGACGCGGGTCATTGGCTCGCGCTGGGTAATGAGTTCACGTTTCAGAGGCCGTGGCGGGGAGAAATACGTGAGGCGATCGTACGTGTCCATGGCGCTAAGTTTGACTATGCGGCCGCTAATCTGCGCATGCCCAATACGTATCAGATGGGGACTCAGGCATTCTCTAATGAACTGTTGGGGGCAGTGTCTATTTCTCTTGAACATGCCAGTCTGCGGGATCGAGTCGTAAATTTTGTCGGCTTCGCGCCGCTTGGCTTGCTGCTCTCTTTCGTTGGACAGAAACTGCGTTCGCCCGCTACGACATTTGCCTGGTGCGGTCTCTTAAGCCTTAGCATTGAAACCGGGCAGCTTTTCTTAGAGGCGCGTGTCGCCAGCACGGTGGACGTGCTCCTGAACGCAGCAGGTGGCTGTGTCGGGGCGTGGATCGGTAGTCGACTCCAGTTCGCTTCCTGATGCGGGCGACATTTGACCGTGACATTAAAGCTGCTCATTTTCGAACCGAGTGCATCCGGCCATCGAATGATACTGTATTTGCGAAGTATAGTTCGCGAAGCGACGCGGCGGCGATGGATGCTTCATATCGTAACCACTGACGCTGCTCTTGATCATCCGGCGTACAGTCTTCTCAATCAAGAATGCGGGGATTACTTTACGGTATCGACAATGCCAGCCGTGCACTTCCCCGCCGCGGTTCCTTCTGTTGGGAACCTCCTTCGCTACCAGTTGCGACAGTTTCGCGCCTTTGCGGATGCGTATCGGGCAATAAGACGACAAGTGCAACCCGACGTAGTCTACTTAAACGACCTTAATTGCTGTGACAAAGCAGTGGGATTGTTGGGCTCTCCGTTTGCCGGGAGCCCACTGACCGCTACGCTGTTGGGTATCAAGTTCCATCATCGCAGCATGGATGTAAATGGCGTCAGCAGTCGCAATGACTGGCTCAACGAGAAGTTGTTTGCGCGTCTGCTGCGCGTACGGAGCCTAATGAGCTTGCTGCAAATTGATCCGCTCTTGGTGCCTTATGTGAAGCGAAAATCGCTAAAGGGGTTCGAGAAGGTAAGGTATGTTCCTGACATAGCCCATCTGTCGGGCAAGATAACCAAACAGCAAGCCCGTCGCGCGTTCGCCATTAACGATGACCAAATAGTCGTTCTGGTCTACGGTTCACTCGACGCGCGAAAGGGTATCAAGAGCCTCGTGGCGGCGCTGCACCACTTGGGACGCACCAGCAATGTTGTCGCACTGGTTGCTGGCGAGCCGCAGTGGTCGGTGCGCCAGCTCCTGACTGAAAAGGACGTCACGGATCTGATGGAGTCCGGAAGGCTTCAGGTGAGCGCAGGGTTTTTGAGTGACCAACGGGAATTTACCGTGTTCAAGGCGGCGGATATCGTGTGGCTGGGTTATCAAGGCTTTTATGGCATGAGTGGCGTCTTGTTGCAAGCTGGATTGGCGGGCTTGCCGGTTATCGCATGCAAACAGGGACTGATAGGCTGGTTCGTTCAAAACCACGGACTAGGTGAGATAGTCGATGCCACTGATCCCGCCGACATCGCCTTGTCACTACAGCGGCTCGCCAATGAACCACAGACGAGGTGCAGCTATGGTGAACGGGGGCGGCGGTTGGCCATCGATCATGCGCCTCAGCGCTTTGCAGATAATGTGTGCGATGCGATCTTTAGCGCCGCCCACGGCATGTGAAATCTGGGTTGGTTGAGGTGTCACGAAATCAACCCAGTGCGGCGAAAGGGTGTACCACATTTACTCTGTTTATCCGCCTGACATACGGAGTGTGCCTACCCCATCCATAGCAATATACCGCTGTACCATGTGAAGTCGCTTACCACAGTAGGGAAAACGCGTGACTGCGAAGTCTGTTGCGGTTTCCATCGGAATGCCGGTTTACAACGGCGAGAAATACCTTCGGGCTGCGCTAGACTGTTTCTTGCATCAAACGTTTTCCGATTTCGAGCTCATTATTTCTGACAACGCCTCCATGGACGCGACCGAGGCGATTTGTCGGGATTATGCCGCGCGCGATAGACGGATACACTATTTTCGCAATACCAAGAACATTGGCGCGGCGAAGAATTTCAACCGCGTCCTGGCGCTCGCATCGGGTAAATACTTCAAGTGGGCGTCGCATGACGATCTGCACGAACCCGACTACCTCGAGCGATGCGTCAGCGTGTTAGATAGGGATCCGTCGGTAGTGCTCTGCAACAGCAAGACTCAATACGTTGATAGCAAGGGCGTAAGAATCAGCCTGGAGAATGACGCTGATGCCCCGGTGACAGCTAGCGAAGTATGCGCGCTCGACGATCCCGCCGCGCGGCTTAGCTCGCCCCGGGCATGCCGGCGATTTTCGGACATTCTCACGACGCCGCTTGCTTGTGTAGATATCTTCGGCCTGAGTCGATCTGACGTACTCAAGTCTACGTCTGGCCTTGGGCCGTACTTTGGGTCCGACCGGGTCTTGCTCGCCGAGTTGGCGCTAAGAGGACGGATCTATCATGTTCCAGCGTATTTATTTTCCTGGCGCAACCATGTCGATCAGGCGACGCGGCAGGACGCGATGTCTCGTCAAAGGCGGCACGGTAATCCCAATGATCGCAAGCTCCCCCGATTCAGATTCTTGCCGGGCTATTGCCGAGCGCTGTGGAAAGTGCCATTGCCGCTGACGGAGCGGCTTCTTTGTCATGTCGCTCTCTTCAAGCACTACGCGCTTCAGGCACTGAGTCGGTGCGGGGGGATGTGGCGGTCGAAGGCCGCGGCAGCAGCGCCTGCAGACATCGCGTAGGCGTTCGGTCGTGGACAGTTTATGAACGCTGGTCTTCAGGTGAAGCAGTGAAGCTGATTTTTGTAAATCGCTACTTCTATCCTGATCATTCTGCGACGGCTCAGCTGCTAAGCAGCCTGGCGTTCGCGCTCGTGGAGCGTGGTTGGGCAGTCCACGTGATAAGTAACCGTCAACGCTACGACGCCGCCGACGCTAGCCTGCCGTCCACGGAACTTATTCAGGGCGTGCGAGTTCACCGAGTCTGGACGTCGCGCTTCGGTCGAGCACGCCTGCCCGGCCGCATGGCGGACTATCTCACCTTCTATAGCAGTGCCGCATGGCGGCTATGCTGGCTCGCTCGCCGCGACGACATCATCGTCGCTGAAACGGATCCGCCGATGCTGTCCGTGGTAGTGGCCAGCGTCGCGAAGGTGCGTAAGGCAAGGCTGGTGAACTGGTTGCAAGACCTGTTTCCAGATATCGCGCAAGCCTTAAAGGTGCGTGGGGTAGACGGCGCAGTCGCCCGCGTCCTGCGTATTGTTAGAGATAGGTCCTTACGCCTCGCTAGTACTAATGTAGTGCTGGGCGAGCATATGCAGGAAAAGGTCAAGCAAGCGGGGGTCGCTCAGGCTCGGATATGCATTATTCCGAACTGGGAATGCGGGCGTGCGGTCAGGCCCGTCGATAAAGCTAACAACCGGCTCGCTGGGGAGTGGGGGCTTGAACATAAGTTCGTAATCGGATACGCGGGCAATATGGGGCGCGCCCACGAATTCGATACTGTTCTTCACGCTGCAAGGTTGTTGAAGGGACAGAAGGACATTGTCTTTCTATGGATCGGCGACGGCGTTCAGCGAGCGTCGCTAGAACGGGAGGCACATCGATTAGGATTGGAGAGTTTTGTCTTTAAGCCATACCAGCCTCGAGCGCGCTTGTTCGAAAGCTTAAGCGTACCTGATGTGCACCTGATCTCATTAAGACCTGCGCTTGAGGGATTGATCGTGCCCAGTAAGTTCTACGGTATTGCGGCCGCAGCGCGCACGGTATTGTTCATCGGTGATACAAACGGGGAAATCGCCGTTGCGTTGCGCAAGTATCGATGCGGCTACAGCGTAAAGCCGGGCGACAGCAAGGTGCTGGCGAGATACATCTCCGAACTCAGCACGAACGGGGAGTTGCGCCGATTAATGGGCGAGCGGGCCAGACGGATGTTCGAGGCGCATTACGAGCAGCAGCTTGCTTTAGATCGATGGGAGCGCGTTGTGCAGCAGATTGCCAGGGTAAAAATAAGACCAAACCAGGACAGTTTGGTAGGGGCCCGTACCGGCATCTTCATAGATACGCGCAGTCGTGTCCGCACGCTCACACCCGCGTGACATCGCGCGCGAAGCGCTCGGCAGGTGAGTGGAACAGTTTTTCGACGACCGGTACCCAACATATGGCACCCAATGATTCCGCTGGATTCTCATCGTCTTAAATTGCACAAGGTGCGCAAGGCGCTACGCCTCGCTCCAACCCTGGAGGAGACGAGGTCTCACACTACGTCGAAACACAGTGTTGTGCGTCATCTCCCGATTCGCGTGGTGGTGCAGCAGCGCGCATTACCTAAGTATCGGATACCTGTTTTCGGTGAGCTTGCCAAGCGTGAGGGCATAGAGTTAATCGTCGTCTACGACGCGCTTACGGATGGAACGCTGAACAGCAACGCCGAAGGCCTTAGATCTAAGCATGTGCCTTTGCGTATCGCAAGCGTATTTGGGCACCCCGTCTACTGGCATTCCGCTCAATGGCAATACGCAGTCGGCGATTGCTGTGACGTTGTGATTTTATCCTGGGACCTACACTATGCCAGCTTAGTACCTGCGCTAGTAAGGGCGCGCCTAAATGGCGTACCGGCCATCCTTTGGGGGCATGGCTATTCAAAACGCGAGGCAGCCTGGCGTAAGCGACTTCGACGATCGGTAGCCCGACTGGCTACGGCGTTGCTTTTTTACAGTTCTGGAACCGCCCAATCGTTCATAACCTCGGGTTGGGATCCCGACCGAGTTTACCTCGCGCTAAATAGCCTTGATCAGACGCCTATTCAACAGGCTCGGCAATGCTGGAAAAAGCGTCTGCCGGCGCTGGAAGCTTTTCGTGAACAACATGACCTTGCGACGGGTCCAACTATACTTTTCGTGTCCAGACTGCTGTACGAGAATCGAGTTGATCTCCTGTTGCGTGCAGCGGCCGAGCTGTCGTTAGAGCGGTTTAGGGATCTAACGATTGTGCTTATAGGCAGCGGGCCCGACGAAGCTAGACTGAAGGCATTGGCTAACGAGCTTGGCATCAGTGCGCGGCTTAGAATGCCGGGCGCGATCTATGATGAGGTGGAGCTTGCGCCATGGTTCCTGAGCGCCGACGTCTTCTGCTATCCGACCAACATCGGCCTCAGTTTGCTGCACGCATTCGGCTATGGACTGCCCGTTGTTACGAGTAACAAGGTGGATGCTCAGAATCCCGAAATCGAGGCGCTCAAAGACGGTGACAACGGACTGCTCTATCAGGATGGTGATCCGGGTTCGCTTGCGGCGGCGCTAGATCGAGTATTAAGTGATAGAGGCCTGCGCGAGCATATGACGCGGCAAGCCCTCGATACGGTGACCAGTCGATTCACTCTATCGACTATGGTTGACGGTATGGAACAGGCCGTGCGGTTCTGCGCGCACAAGGCCGCGCCTCGATAATGTCTAATAAATGTAACGCGAGAATGGCCAGTTATACGCTGGTCGCCAGCTAGTATCGTGGCCAAAATAATGCGAAGGAATAGCGGATTCACCCGTATCTTCGTTAGCCCTCCAGACATTGCCCCAAAAGTTCGGAATCAGGACGGAGTCGATTCGCGGGACAGCATCGTTTACCAACCGAGCTCGGGAGCAATAACTAGCAATGGCACGGACTCTAAATGGCTAGGTTCCATCCAGTACCTCCGTGGCATTGCTGCGCTGATGATAGTAGTTTATCACGCTATCGCGACTGCCAATTCCTACTCTGGTGTTAGCGCCATCTGGGATCCCACCGCGTTTTCAACCTTTATGCCGTCAGGCGTAGATATCTTTTTTATTATCAGTGGATTCCTGATGGTACATATCACTTGGTCGTCGTCCTCGCCGGCCCGGATCGATGTAGCGCCGCTTGAATTTCTGCTCAGAAGGATAAATCGGATATACCCCCCATACTGGATCTATTCATTTCTGTTTGTTGCGGTTTTCATTTCAGGCAGCGTATTGGGATTAACGAATTCGGACATTCCTGGGCTCGCACTTGTAGTGAAGTCGCTTTTGTTGGTGCCACAAAAAGAAATGCCGCTGATCTTTGTTGCTTGGTCTCTCACCTACGAGGTAGTCTTCTACCTGCTCTTCGCCCTGGCCTTGCTTTTGTCTAACTCAAGACTCTCAACTGTCGCGACCGCCAGCGCCATGCTATTAACCTTAGTGATGACTGGCTTTATCTCGCGCACGGGCACTGTGTCGGCGGAAGCGTACAATCCATTGTTGAATCCATTGCTCGTCGAGTTTGTCTTCGGGATGTGGCTGGCGCTGAGCTGGCCGGGACGGTGGTCATCGGGTAGGTGGTTCTACGTGGTCAGTGCATTAGGCGGTATGGGCGGGGCAGCTTTGCTATTATCAACTACTTTGTTCTTGGACGGCGACGAGTTAGGCAGGGCGGGATACGGGCAAGGCAGGACTCTGTATTGGGGCTTGCCGGCCGCGCTGCTCGTGTTTTGCATGGTGCACTTGGAGCGGTTAGGAACGCGGTTCTCCTTTAAACCGGCGCTGAAGCTTGGCGATGCGAGCTACACGCTCTTTCTTACTCACATGACCTTCATTCCAATACTGGCAAAGTTATGGAGTGAGATTGGATTGGACGATGTATTGGATAGTTTGCTGCTGGTTGTACTGGAAATCGGCTTTTGTCTGATGATGGGTCTGCTGCTGCACTCCTGGATAGAAAGACCGGCGATCAAGACGGGGAGAAAGTTTGTTGCACAGCTTTTTCTCGCTAGAAGAGTGTCAGTTACCGCAAATTGAGGGTGGACGATATTACCGCCCGATTATGCCAGCCTACTCGATTGTCGCATCCGTACACTTGAATAATATAGACGGTCGACGCTCTCGGGCAGGAACCTAGACGCTTTCTCGCAAGCGTGTCCTTTGAATCTTGTAGTACGCGACGCACAACCTTACGGAGTACCATATGGAGAATATTGATGACTTCCTATCAGGCCAGCGCCTCTATGGCGATGATTTCACGCTGGAGCAAATTCGAGAATGGTATGACGATGAAAAAGAGGGTTATGCCGAACTGGGTGCGAAAGATCGATCCACCTACACGTATCTCTATCATTCTCTGAATTATCACCACGGGTTCAGATATTTGAAAGGCAGGGATAGATTCAATAATGTACTTGGCGTAGGCAGCGCGTATGGAGATGAGTTCTTACCTATACTACCGCGAATCAAGTCGCTCACCTTACTCGATCCCTCAGACGTTTTCTCGCAAGACAAGATTCATGATGTCCCATGCACCTACGTGAAGCCAGCCGTAGATGGCAGCATGCCGTTCGAAGATCAATCATTCGATCTCACCACATGCTTGGGTGTCCTGCATCATATTCCCAATGTTACGACTGTCGTTAACGAGGTCTTTAGGTGTCTATCAGTTGGTGGTTACGTGTTAGTAAGAGAGCCAATCACATCCATGGGTGACTGGACCAAACCGAGGCCCGGCCTGACCAAGAGGGAGCGTGGCATCCCAATAGGCGTATTCAGAAATATCGTTCAGGATGCTGGATTCGTTATTATCCATGAGGCATTTTGTATGTTCCCGGTTGTTCAAAGAATTTGCAAGTCTCTACGGCTACCTCTATATAATAGTGCTGTGGCCACGTGGCTGGATGCTCAGTCCGCCAGGGCGTTTAGTTGGAATGCGCGTTATCACGCCGACAAGTGGATACAAAAATTCCGCCCCGGATGCATATACTTTGTGCTTACGAAATTGTAATCCCCCCTTAAAATGGAGCCATGAGCAAGTAGAGTGCCCACCAACCGAGGGCTCTACGATGAAGACAAACCGATTTACTGATAGTCAGATTTTGGCGATTTTGAGGGAAGCCGAAGCGGGTGTGGCGGTAGCTGAGCTGTGCCGACAACACGGCATGAGCCAAGCCAGCTTTTATAAATGGCGCGCCAAGTATGGCGGCATGGATATGTCGCTCATGCGCCGGATGAAAGAGCTGGAAGACGAGAATCGGCGGCTCAAGCGGATGTATGCCGAGGCATCGATGTCCAATGATCTACTCAAGGAGGCCCTTAAAAAAAAGCTGTAGCGCCGCGCGTGCGGCGCGCCTTAGCTCGCTGGGCAGTCTGCGACCGCCAAGCTTCTGTGCGGTTGGCCTGCAAGACCTTTCTGATCAGTCGCACCAGCTACGATTATGTGGCCAAGCGTACAGCCGATGACGAGATTATTGATGTGCTCGTACGATTGGCCGCATCCCATCCCCGTTGGGGCTTTGGCTTGATGCTCGGCTGGCTGCGCAACAGGGCTATCACTGGAATCACAAACGGGTGTATCGCGTGTACTGCGAGTTAGCTTTGAACCTACGCATCAAACCCAAGCGGCGGCTGCCCGTGCGCGATCCGAAACCTTTGGCTCAGCCGCTGGCGCCGAATACGTTTTGGTCGATGGACTTCATGGCCGATCGGCTCACCGGCGGGCCGGCGTTTCGCACGCTCAACGTCATCGACGACTTCAATCGCGAGTCATTGGGCATCGAGATCGATCTGTCATTACCCGCCGAACGGGTCACCCGGGCACTCGATCAGATCGCCGAATGGCGAGGCTATCCGCAGTGTGTGCGCGTCGATAACGGGCCTGAATTCGTCTCGCACAGCCTCAATGCATGGGCCACAAAGCATGACGTGACGCTGGACTTCATCCTGCCCGGCACACCGACCCAAAACGCCTATATCGAGCGCTTCAATCGGACCTTTCGCCACGACGTGCTGGACATGTATGCCTTTAGCAACCTCGACGAGGTGCAGCGGATCAGCACCCAATGGATGTATGACTACAACTCAAATAGACCTCACCAGTCGCTCGGCGGCATGACCCCTTGGGCCTATTTGAAGCAATATCAACAATCACAATCTCTACTGGCACGTGGCACTAATCGAGGGGGCTTTACAAAATGTGGCCAGTAGCGCCAGATCTCCAGCACTCGTGCACTGATCGCTTTTTGTGGTCACTGGCTGGTGAAAGAAACGGTTCCGCAAATACGGCAGGCCGGCCGACTCTCCAACTGTCTGACGGCGGGCTTCTGTATCGAGGCCGTGGAAAAGGCCATCGCCCGCTACGGCACGGCTGAAATCTTCAACACCGACCAAGGCAACCAACTCACTAGCAGCGGGTTCGTCGGCTAGCTTCAGCATTGAGCGTGTAGATAAAGTCTGAGAAGCAGCCTATTTCTCGTAGAATGCTGGATATAGCCGGAAGAGGCATGGATGAGGTAGGTTCAAAAAAGTGGACGCCTTCAACCTTGTTATAGTGAAGGTCGGAGGTATGAGATGAAGAGACTACCAAGACAGCGATACACGAAAGAGTAT
>JBOIDC010000025.1:0-50674 GCA_050740315.1 Gammaproteobacteria bacterium
ACTCGATGCCGCGCTGTTCTCCCGGCTTCGTGGCCAGGCAGCATTGCAATCAGCCAGGCGACGCGACGGCGAGAATCGTCATGAACCGCTGGCTCTCGATCCTGAGCAACGGCGGGGTTTTTATCGACTCCCGAAACCGGACCCTGGCGACATCTTCTTCGACATGGAGGGCGACCCCCTGGAGCCGGGCGGTCTGGAATATCTGTTCGGAGTTTATTATCAGGATAACGGCGCGACGCGTTACCGATGTTTCTGGGCGCACGACCGGATGGCGGAACGCCGCGCGTTCGAAGCCTTCATCGATTTCGTCGGCGAGCGATTGCGGATGTTCCCGGGCCTGCACATCTACCATTACGCCCCTTACGAGGCCACGGCACTCAAGCGCCTGATGTCGATGCACGGCACGCGCGAGGCCGCGGTCGATGACCTGTTGCGCCGCGGGCGATTGGTGGACCTTTACAAAGTGGTGCGCGAGGCATTGCGCGTCTCGGAGCCGCGCTACTCGATCAAGAATCTCGAAACGTTCTACATGGGCAAGCGCTCCGGTGAGGTGAAAGACGCCGGCGCCAGCATGGTTTTTTACGAGCACTGGCGGCTGACAAGCGACCAGAAATATCTGGGCGATATCCAGGCGTATAACGAGGACGACTGCCGCTCCACATATCTGTTGCGCGAGTGGCTGTTGAAACTGCGGCCGGCGGATCTGCCCTGGTTGCACGACCATGAGCCGGATGAAAATGGTGTTGTGCGGGCTCAGCCAACTGAGGACGAAGAGGAACTCGAACACTATCGCAAGCTGTTGCTTGAAGACCCGACAATTCAGCTTCAAGCTGAATCCCCGGTGCGCAGTTTGAGGGAACTTACGTTCCACATGCTGGATTTTCATCGGCGCTGCGCCAAGCCCGAGTGGTGGGCGATGTTCGCGCGTCAGGAGATGACGGTCGATGAGCTGATCGACGATGCGGAGTGTCTCGGCGGACTTACCGAGCATCCCGACTATCCACTGACGCGGGCGGCTCGATCGGCAATCTATACGTATCGGTTTCCCGAGCAGGAGTCCAAACTGAAGAAAGGCGATACCTGCAGGCGGTCCGATACCTTGAAAGTGGCAGGAGAGATCGTAGAGCTTGACGAGGCAGCGAGCATTGTTCGCATACGTGGCACAGGCAAAGAGCCTCTTCCACCATCGTTGTCCTTGATTCCCCAAGGCCCGATCGATACCAGGGGGCTTCGCAGCGCGCTCTATCGGGTTGCTGACAGCGTCATCGCCGGAGATGAGCGTTATCAGGCCATCAAGTCACTGCTGTTGAAGCAGCCGCCGCGCGTCTCGGGGCACGCGGCGGGCCAGCCATTGATCGGCGAGCGCGGGCCGTTGCTTGAAGCGGCCATCCGCGTGACGGCGGATCTCGACCAGAGCTATCTATTCATACAAGGCCCGCCCGGCGCGGGGAAAACGTATACCGGTTCTCACCTCATCGTGGCGTTACTGGAGCGCGGTTTCAGCGTGGGCGTTTCATCGAACAGCCATAAAGCGATCCATAACCTGCTGCATGCGGTGGAGCAGCACGCCGCGGAACGCGATTTCTCCTTTTCAGGCGTCAAGAAGGCAAACCGCAGCGACTCGAACACCGAGTTCGACGGGGCGCTGATCGTAAACGAGTACAACACTGATGATATCGATGCGCGTGGCTATCACCTCGTCGCCGGCACCGCTTGGTTGTTCGCGGACCAGAAATTCGATCAGGCGCTGGATTACCTGTTCGTGGACGAGGCCGGACAGGTCTCGCTCGCCAATCTTGTCGTGATGAGCTTAAGCGCCCGCAACATCGTGCTGCTGGGTGACCAGATGCAACTCGGACAACCGATTCAGGGCGTGCACCCCGGACGTTCGGGCGAGTCCGCGCTTGAATATCTGCTGGATGCAGACGCGACCGTGCGCCCGGATCGAGGCATTTTTCTCGCTACCACCTGGCGCATGCATGAACACGTCTGCCGTTTTATCTCTGACGCGGTTTACGATGGTCGCCTGCACCCGGAAGCCCATAACCAGCGCCAGCGATTGATGCTCGGCGCCGACGCGCATCCGGCCTTGAAATCGACCGGGATAGGTTTTCTTGCGGTCCATCACGAAGGCTGCTCGCAACGCAGCGTGGAAGAGGCGGAAACGGTCCGGATGCTCTACGACAGCCTGCTGCTCCAATCCTATCGAGACAGGGAGGGCGCGATCCATCGCATGACGTCGAACGACATACTGATCGTCGCGCCCTACAACATGCAGGTCAACCTACTCAAGCGCACGCTCCCCGAGGGTGCGCGGGTCGGCACCGTCGATAAGTTCCAGGGGCAGGAAGCGGAGGTCGTGCTGATTTCAATGGCGACGTCGAGCGGTGAGGACTTGCCGCGCCATCTCGAGTTTTTCTACAGCAAGAACCGCCTCAACGTCGCCATCTCGCGCGCCCGCTGCCTCGCGGTGGTGATTGCGAATCCCGAACTACTCAGCATCCGGTGCAATTCGGTCCAACAGATGAGACTCGTCAATACTTTGTGCTGGATCAGGGAGTACGCAACTTGCCCAACTTCCGGGAATGAGTGAAACCACGTGCCGTTCACGTCTCAATACCACAGGCGGCATCACCCACCAATGGATGCTTATCAATTACAGGCAAGTGCCTGATTATACTTACTATTCTGATTCTTCGTAGTCGTAAGGATTATGGTCGGGCAAGCTATTTAGCCGCGGATCATACCGATCATATTCATTGTAGTCGTAAGGATTATGGTCGGGCAGGCGATTCAACTGCGGGTCGTACCGATCATATTCATCGTACAAGCCGCCACCGCGGCATATTTCGCGCAGCCTGCCATAGACGTATGGATTTTCATGAGCGCGTTCATGTAGCTGCGGATCGTAGCAGTCATAGCTGTCGATCAGGCCGCCTCGATAATCGTCCTGATCCTGTTTGTAGTCGTAGTAATCGCTATCCGCCAGTCCGCTCGTCGCTGTCAGCGACCAGAGCAACGTGAGAATGATTTTGTACATGCCTTGACCCCAGTATCCGGTGCGCAACCGCGGCTTGTGATTCGACCGATGCCGGGATCAAAGGTGCTGAAGCCCATTTCGCGCCACATCGAGACCAACCTCAGGGACCTGGAGCGAACCACCAGCGGTTTTACCGGCCGCCTGCAGCCCGCCTGCGGCCATCGAGGCTGGCGCCTGTCTGGTGAGCTTGCGGCGGCGCGGCGACCCTGGTCGCGGCCGCGTGGGTCCGCCTCGGTACGGCGCTGGCATCGGGCCAGTAGATTGCATCGCTTTATGGCTTGTTTGACGCTATTTTTCATGAAGGCGGTGGGCGATGCGTTATACTTTAGCGAAGCTGCGCCAAACAGACATTTTGAATGCTTATGGAGGCTATAAGACCATCCAGTCACGAGCACGGCGCCCTTGCTGGAACCGGGGCGGCGACCGCGGGCACGCTCAGCGAGGAGCGCGCCTGGCGTGCCCGAGTTTATGGTTTGCTCGCCGCCCTGCTTGCAGCGCCGCCCAGCGCTCGTCTCCTTGAAACCCTCTGCGCTATAGATGATTCGGCGGACGCTGGCGTCATGGCACCTGCGTGGCGGAGCCTGAGACTTGCGGCCGAGGCAGCCCGGGTGGAGTCTGTGGACGATGAATACCACGCGCTGTTCATCGGTGTCGGCCGGGGTGAGTTGATGCCTTACGGTTCCTGGTATCTGAGCGGGTTTTTGATGGAAAGGCCACTGGCCGTACTGCGCGGCGCCCTGAGATCATTAGGCATCGAACGCCAGAGCGGCGTCGGCGAGCCCGAAGATCATGCCACCGCATTGTGCGAAACCATGAGCATGATCATCGAAAGCGCCGACGAGATCGGCTTCGCGACTCAGCAGGCGTTTTTCAACGAGCACATGGCGCCCTGGATGGGTCAGTTTTTCCTCGATATGCAAACCGCCGAATCCGCCTGCTTTTACCGGGAGGTCGGCCAGTTCGGCGAGCAGTTTATCAAGCTCGAACAACACTACTTTTCGATGATGGCGTGATATTCGAACCGTCGAGCATGTCGGCGAATCGCGTCGAGCAAGCGGAGGAGCATTGATGTTCAATAAAACCAGAAAAGTTGCAGGCCGGCGTAACTTCCTGCGGCTGACGGCGGTCGCCAGCGGCGCGCTGGCGTCGCTGGGCCTTGTCAAAGGCGCGCCTGCCGAGCGGGACGAACAGGACGTTCATCCGGCGACCCCGCAAGCCAAAGCGGGTTATCACGAGACGGCGCACATTCGTGAATACTATGAGAAGGCAAGGTTTTAGACGCCCGTTTTTGGAGCAGGAGGCGCAGCGATGAAATTGATCAGAAAACAGGGCGCGGCGGCGGTACATGCGCGCCCGAGCCTTGGCATCGCGGGCGGAACGATAGACCGGCGTACGTTTTTGCGCCGTTCCGGACTGGCCATTGGCGGTGGCGCGCTGGCGAGCTCGTTGCCGTTTTCCATGATGCGCAAGGTGCGCGCGGCGGGCACGGACACCACGCCCAGACAGGGTGTGGAAACCGTGATCCGGCGCAGCGTGTGTACGCATTGCTCGGTCGGCTGCGGCGTGGTCGCCGAAGTGCAGAACGGGGTGTGGACGGGCCAGGAACCCGACTTCGCCTCGCCGATCAATCTAGGCTCACATTGCGCCAAAGGCGCCTCGGTACGCGAGCACGGCCACGGCGAGCGCCGGCTCAAATACCCCATGAAACTGGTGGACGGCAAGTGGAAGCGCATCACCTGGGATCAGGCCGTCAACGAGATCGGCGATCAGTTGCTGGAAATGCGCGAGAAACACGGGCCGGACGCGCTGTTTTTCTGCGGGTCGTCGAAGGCCAGCAACGAGGGCGCTTACCTGCAGCGCAAGTTCATGGCCTTCTGGGGCTCGAACAACGGCGACCACCAGGCGCGCATCTGCCATTCGACCACGGTCAATGGCGTCG
The DNA here is from genome assembly GCA_050740315.1 of Gammaproteobacteria bacterium. Lineage (GTDB taxonomy): Bacteria > Pseudomonadota > Gammaproteobacteria > JACCYU01 > JACCYU01 > JACCYU01. The sequence continues at coordinate 4,980 of JBOIDC010000025.1, forward strand.
CGAACACCTGGGGTTACGGCGCCATGACCAACTCCTACAACGACATGCAGAACTGCAAGTCGATGATCTTCATCGGCAGCAACGCCGCCGAGGCGCATCCGGTGGCCATGCAGCATATCCTGCGCGGCAAGGAAAACGGCGCCAAGATGATCGTCTGCGATCCGCGCTTCACGCGTACCGCGGCGCACGCCGACCAGTTCGTGCGCTTCCGCTCCGGGACCGACGTGGCATTGGTGTGGGGCATCCTGTGGCACATCTTCGAGAACGGCTGGGAGGACAAGAAATACATCAGCGAGCGCGTCTATGGCATGGACGAGATTCGCAAGGAGGTCAAGCGTTGGACACCGGACGAGGTGGAAAAGGTCACCGGCGTGCCCGAGGTCGAAATGTTGCAGGTGGCCCGGACCCTGGCCGAGAACCGTCCCGGCACATTGGTCTGGTGCATAGGCGCCACCCAGCACCACATCGGCATCAATAACACGCGAGCCTACTGCGTGCTGCAACTTGCACTAGGCAATATCGGTATGCCGGGCGGCGGCGCCAACATCTTCCGCGGCCACGACAACGTGCAGGGCGCCACCGACGTCGGTCCGAACGCCCATTCGCTGCCGGCTTATTATGGCCTGACCGAAGACGCCTGGAGGCACTGGGCGCGCGTCTGGGACGTGGAATACGAGTACCTCAAGTCCCGCTTCGGCGACGGTCGGTATCCGGACGGGATGGGCAGCAAGCTCCCGCTCATGGAATTGCCAGGCATCCCGGTCTCGCGGTGGATCGACGGGATCCTTGAGGATCGGGAAAACATTACCCAGAAGTCGAACTTCCATGCCTTATTCTTTCAGGGGCACGCGGTCAATAGCCTGACTCGTGGGCCCGAGATGAAGAAAGCCTTGGAGAAGGTTGGACTGGTTGTCATCTCCGATCCGTATCCGACGCACATGGCGGTGATGTCGGATCGCAAGAACAACACCTATCTGCTGCCGACGGCCACCCAGTTCGAGGCGGATGGTTCCGTGACCAACTCCAACCGTTCGCTGCAATGGCGCGAGAAAGTGATCGATCCAATGTTCGAGTGCAAGACCGATCACGAGATCCTATACCTGTTCGCCAAGAAGCTCGGCTTCGCCGAGCCGATGTTCAAGAACATCAAGGTCGTGGACAACGTGCCTTCCATGGAGGACACCTTGCGCGAGATCAATCGCGGGGCCTGGAGCATCGGCTACACGGGGCAAAGCCCCGAGCGGCTCAAGCTGCATGCGCAAAACAAATACACCTTCGACACCGCCACGCTACGCGCAAAGGGCGGTCCTTGCGACGGTGAAGTTTACGGCCTGCCGTGGCCATGCTGGGGCACACCGGAAATGAAACACCCCGGCACCCACGTGCTCTATGACACCAGCCTGCCGGTGGCCGAAGGCGGCCTCAACTTCCGCGCCGCCTTTGGCACCGAGCGCAATGGGGAAACCTTGCTGGCGGAAAATTCGTACACTAGAGGTGCCGAGATCCAGGATGGCTATCCCGAGTTTACATATGCGTTGTTGCGCGAGCTCGGTTGGGCCAAGGACCTGACGCAAGAGGAGCTGACGGTCATCCGCAAGGTTGCTGGCGTCAAGGAAGAGAAATCGGCTACGGGTGGCGGTCTGCCGATGAAGGAGGCGCATGGGGCGGGCAACCTGGACGCGGTCAGTTGGAAGACGGATCTTTCGGGCGGTATTCAGCGGGTGGCCATCAAACATGGTTGCGCGCCCTTCGGCAACGGCAAGGCCCGCTGCATCGTGTGGGAGTTCCCGGACCCGGTGCCGGTGCACCGCGAGCCGCTGTACACGCCGCGGCGTGACCTGCTGCCGAAATACAAGACCGTGGCGGATCGCAAGATCTTCATGCGCCTGCCCACGCGCTACGCCTCTATCCAGGCCAAGGATTATTCCGTGGATTACCCACTAATCTTGTCAAGCGGTCGGCTGGTGGAGTATGAGGGCGGAGGCGAGGAAACCCGCTCCAATCCTTGGCTCGCGGAGTTGCAACAGGACATGTTCGTGGAGATTAATGTCGCGGACGCCAACGACCGTGGCATCCGCGACGGCGATTGGGTATGGCTGGAAAGCCCGGAAGGCGGACACATCAAGATCAAGGCCATGGTCACCCCGAGGGTTGGGCGCGGCGTGGTGTGGACACCGTACCACTTCGGCGGTTGGTTCCAGGGTAGGGACCTGCTGGACAAGTACCCCGAAGGATGTGCTCCCTACGTGCGCGGCGAGTCCTGTAATACCGCGTGGACCTATGGGTACGACATCGTCACCATGATGCAGGAGACCAAGACAACCCTGTGCCAGATCAAGCCGGCGTAGCACGGCGCACAAAGATTCGATTGATGCGGTAGGTCGGGAAGGCTTTCCCGACATGACATCGGCAAGGGATTGGCGACTTGCCCGGAGGAGATTGAGACATGGCAAGAATGAAGTTTTTATGTGATGCAGAACGCTGCATCGAATGCAACGCCTGTGTCACCGCCTGCAAGAACGAGCACGAGGTGCCCTGGGGCGTCAATCGGCGACGGGTGATCACTTTGAACGACGGCCAGCCGGGCGAGAAATCGATCTCGGTCGCCTGCATGCACTGCACCGATGCGCCCTGCGCCGCGGTGTGTCCGGTGGACTGTTTCTACACCACCGATGATGGCATCGTGCTGCACGACAAAGACCTGTGCATCGGCTGCGGTTACTGCTTCTATGCCTGTCCGTTCGGCGCCCCGCAGTTCCCCGAGCAGGCGGCCTTCGGCGGGCGCGGCAAGATGGATAAGTGCACCTTCTGCGCCGGTGGGCCGGGGGCGGACAACTCGGATGCGGAGTATGAGAAGTACGGTCGTAATCGCATCGCCGAAGGCAAGCTGCCGCTGTGCGCCGAGATGTGTTCCACCAAAGCGCTGCTGGGCGGCGACGGCGATGTGGTCGCCGACATCTATCGCGAGCGCATCTTGAAGCGCGGCGGCCGTCCGCAGACCTGGGGCTGGGACAAGGCCTACGACGTCTGAGCGCGGTTATAGGTGGACTTCTTCCCGCCAAGTGTGGCGCAAGAGCGTAAACGCTTCCCTCATCGTCGGCCTCTTGGTAGAGGAGGAACTGCACACATGAATCGTACGCTATCGTTATTCGCCATCTCGGCGTGCCTTGTTGCCGGTTGTTACGAATCGCCGACCGAAGTCACCAATTACGAGCCGGGTGTTTACAAGGGCAAACAGGACCCATTCTTGCAGAAGCAGGACGCGAAACGAAATGAGGAGTTGATCGAGCGGTTCAACATGGTGCAAACCGACCGGTGATATCGATCGGCGTAGCGTGTGCAAAAGTGTCACATCATGAGCATTCGATACTGCGCCATCGGGCTGGTATTGGGCACGACGCTGTTCGCGAACGGCTGCGAGCACATTCGCGATCCCTGGATTTCGGAGGGTGAGCAGGTCGAGGGTGGACGCACGAGATCGGCGGAGCTGGACAAGGCGCTCGACGAGCGCGCGCTCAACCAGGCCGACCGTTAAGACTTAACGTGGCGCATGAAAAACTGGCATCGACCGAAGCATAAACCCGCGAGTCAGACGCGCCGCCGGCGCATGATGACTTGGAGCCTGGCGCTGGTGCTCGTGGCCTCGGTTGCCTTGCCGCTGGCCGGCTACGTCTTCTATGCGCCGCCAGCCTCCGCGCAGGCCGATGACAATCGGGTTAACCCGCGCGCCGAATACTGGCGCGCGGTGCGCGAGAGCGCGGCGGGTGTCACCACGGCCTCCGGCCCATACACGACCAATACGCTCATACAGGGCGGCGGCGAGACCTGGCGCGAGATTCGCAACGGCCCGATCTCCACCTACGGCGCCTGGTTTCTGGCGCTAGTGCCGCTCGCCATCGGGCTGTTTTTCATGTGGCGCGGCCGGGTGAGACTGGCGGAAGGCTTTTCGGGCGTGACCGTGCCGCGCTGGTCGGTCGCCGAGCGCACCATCCACTGGTTCACGGCGACGCTCTTCATCATCATGGCGATCACGGGCTTGAGCCTGCTGTTCGGCCGCCGCGTGCTGATCCCCGTGATGGGCCCCGAAGGCTTTGCGTGGTGGGCGCAGTGGGCCAAGGACCTGCACAACTACCTCGGCCCGTTCTTCACCATCGGCGTGGTGCTGATGGTCGTCTCCTGGATCCGCGACAACATTCCCGCCAGGGTCGACTGGCAGTGGTTCAGGCAGGGCGGCGGCATCGTCGGCGCCAAGCATCCGTCCGCCGGGCGCATGAACGGCGGTGAGAAAGCCTGGTTCTGGATTATCTGCACCGTCGGCATGGCGACGATCGTAAGCGGACTGGTACTGGACTTTCCGATCTTCGGCCAGAGCCGCGAGACCATGCAGATCGCCAATGTCGTTCATGGCGTCTGCTCCATTGTCTGGATTGGCGTCTTCTTCGGGCATGTTTACATCGGCACCCTGGGCATGGAGGGCTCGATCGAGGCCATGACCAGGGGTCGCGTGGACGTGAACTGGGCCGAACAGCACCACGACTTGTGGTATCACAAGGTCGCGGATAAACAGTCCGCGGCGGCGCCCGGCGGCCGGGAGGCCGGCGACCCGGCAGCGCCCACCGATTCAATCCTCAGGCGTCATTACGAATCAGCGAGGCAGCGACCCACCTAGCGTCGGCACTGCGACCGCGGGTTCCCCCGCGGCGCATAACATGCCGCGCCAGTTTTTATGACCTTGCGCGAGATCAGCCTGAGATGAAACCGTTTCCCGCCGCCGTGCGCTGCGCCATGCTAGCCAGCGGTTCCGCCGCCACCTGTGTGGCGGTGCGTCTTGACGACGGCGAGTGGGAAGCCGCGCTGTTCGTGCAGCTCGCCGGCGACGAGTGCAAGACGGATCGCGCGCTGATCGCCGGGAGCGCCAGACCGTTTTCCGTCGGCATCGAAACGGACGTGGTGCGGCATCAGCACGCGGCGGTGGTGGTGCTGCGGCTGGAGATTCACGCCAACCGCGCCGATCCGATGATCGCCGAAATCCTGCTGACGCCGGGCGGTGCGACGGATCACTTCGACGTACTCAAGCGCCTGTCGCGGCAGGCAAAGCTATGCTGGTTCTTCGGCGATGACCATTTCAACGTCATACACGCGCAGCAACATCCGCTGTCGCGAGAACAGCGCGCGGATTTCGATGCCCTGCTGCGCGACGTGGTGGGACACGACGCGCTGGTGCGCTGCACCGGGCGTTACGACGCGCGGGCCGCTCTGGCGGAGATCGTCGCGCATTATGAGCCGCGCGCCGCCAGCGCACGGCCGCGACGCACACACGCTATCGACCGCTCGTCGATCTGAACCTGCTGGCGCTGTTATTGCAGTTGCGGCAACCTGGCGGCAGGTCCCGCGTTGCCCGTCAATTGGTATTCGCGCAGCTGTGCGCAAGTCATTCCGGCGCATTTCGCATCTGAAGTCAACGATAAGCCGGCGCGCCTCCCAGGAACGTCGGCGCCGTCCGAACGCCGGTAATCGTGGTGCAAGCGTTCTGCGATGCCGAGCGCGCGATAAGTCCGCAAGTCCGCCGCATCGTAGAAGGCGTGCGGCATGTCCGCTCCGGCGACCGAGCTCGCCTCAAGCCCTAAGGTCGCGCCCAGACCTGCGTACACGTAACGGTCGCCGAAGATGTCTTTCAGGATCTCGAAGGCCGGCTCCCCCGTGCAGTGGGCGGGTGCGATCCAGTTGACTTTCCAGGTGTCGCGCAGCGCGGCGGCGATGCGTTGAATCTCCTGCTCATCGGCTGGCAGCAAGTGGGTGCCGCCGATGACCAGGTGAATGGGCTTGTCGATCGCCGCCCGGGCGGCCTCGACGATCTTCTCAATGGTGGGATGGCTGCACCCGACCACCAGCACGATGCCCTCAGGCGTATCTATCGCCAGCGACAGTTCCATCACCGGCGGATCGGCGCCCCACGCACCCGGCAGCGCGATCAGATGAAATCCGGACGCAACCTCGGCCGTTTCCCCCACCAGCGTAAAGTTGCCTTCCGGCCACGCCGTGCCGAAATGCAGCATCTCGGGCGGATCGCCGTCAAAGTAGCGCTGCTCGCGCGGCAGCGATTCATTGCGCGGATAGAAGGTGCCCGGCAACGCAAAACCGAATACGCCGAACCCCTCTTCCGGCGCGTAAATCTTCACATCGGGATTGACCCTCAACAGATGACTCAAGCCGCCGATGTGGTCGCCGTGGCGATGCGAGATGACCGCGAAGTCCAGACTGTTGAGATCAACGCCCCTGGCCTTCACATTGTGCGCGAAGATCCCGGCGTTGTTGCCGGTGTCGAACAGGATACGCTTGCCGTTGACTTCCACCAGGGCGGAGAATCCCCAGTCCTTCTTGAGATCGGATGGTTTGCCGAAGGCGTCGTAGAGGACCGTGACGCGATCCTCCGCGTGCGCGATCGACGTGCCGGGGCCAGGCAGCGCCACGGCGCCGCACAAGGCCACTGCGATCATGCCCAGTCGCTTGCGCATTGTTGTGCTCCTCTGTCGCAAAGACAACAAGAAGGTCTTCCTCCCAAGCTCGATCGAGGCCGAGGTAGCGGCAGTCGAGTGCATGCCTCCCTGGAGCATGGGTTTGGCAGGGCTGTGCTACCTTCGAAGTATAGCTCGCGGCGGGTCGTGCGCCGCGTACCCCGATTTAATGGACGCGCGGGGACCGCGATTCAGCACAGCACCTGATGCTTGCAGAACTCCGACAACGGCAGCACGGTCGCGGTGTCGCCCACTGGTTTGCGAACGTCGTCGGTGCCGTACGCCAGTGCAAGCCGGAAGCTGTGCTCATGGAAGAACCGATCGAACATCTCGCCGCCCTGGGTGCCGGTGGCGAAAAACGCGTCGTCGGCTGACTCGTAGTCCAAGGTGATGACCGCCAGCGGCTGCGGCGCCGGCCCGCCCAGCACGCGCGCGCCGGCGGCGGCGTAGACGCTTTTCTCCGAGCAACAGTAAATGACGCGTGACTCGCGCGCGGGCTCTTTGGCCTTGTCCCTGAAGTTCACGGCCCGGTGACGATAATTGATAAAGCTCACCTCGGGCGCCGGATGGGTCATCAGGTGCGCGCAGATCGCCGAGAACGCCACGACCGCGCGCTGCGGCCCTACGCCGCCGTTCCAGCGATACGAACGGCCGTCTTCAGTCTGCAAGTTTTGCGACGCCGTGGTGCGCTCGCCAAGGTTGATCAGAAAGCAGGGCGTGGTGAAATAGGGATAATGAAAGATGTAGTTGACGCCAGTTCGAAGGTCGTCGACCGTGATCGGCTGTCTCGATGGGTCGACGAGCCTGGCGCGCTCATAGTGGTGCACGGCTTCCAGCCCATCACTGGCCGATCGACTATGCGCCCGGTGTGCGATGAGGGACGCGGCGGCCATGCACAGCTTGGTGAATCCGCGCCGGCTGATTTTTGGGCAATCGTTCACGGCCAGTTCTCCTTCCTTCGATCAATGACGCGCGTGATCATGATAGGAGCCCAAAGCGCGCCTGTGGCTTTGGCGAGAATTGCGGTTCGCCGCAATGACGGCGTTTACACCAGGCGTATGGCCGCACATGCTATGCATTATGCTGGCCCTGAGACAGAACATCCGCGACCGGGATAGGCCGCCGATGGCCGTCGCTCAGCTTCAGCACCAGCTCGCCCTGTTCATTGACGGTCTCGAAGGTGCCATTCAGCGTCGCCGATGCCGTATTCAGCTGGATTGGCTCACCGACTCCGTCCACGCGGCGCAGCCACGCCCTGCGTGCCGGTTCAAAGCCCTCATTGGCCCATTGATCCACGTTGGACAGAAAATGGCGGCAGAAGCGTTCCAGCAGTCCGGCAACGGAATAATTGCGGTCCTCGGCGTAGTCGGGCATTTCATAATCCCGGCGATCCGCCGCCATATCGGCTTTTGTGTTCAGGATCATCCACGCGACTCTGCCGTCATCTTCCAGCGCCCATATCGGTACCACTTTCGCGGCTGAGCAGTCGTTCAATTGCACCAGATTCGGCCAGCGCAATCGGACCCGCGTCATCGGCGGCACCTGTGCGGTCATCGCCGCTTCGATGCTCAGGCCCGCCACATAGATCAACTGCAAAGCCGCGGCAAGCGAATCTTCCGGCCGCAGGATCAGTGCGCAATCCAGCTCGCCCGGCCAGATACTGGCGCCGCCCGCGGTCACCGGCGGCGGCGACCAGATCAGCGTGCCTTCGTCGGCACCCTCGGCGGCCCGCCGCGCGGCGTCTTCGGAAACCTCTGCGCCCGGTAACAACGTAACCAGCGAATAGGCAGGCGGCAGGTTGACGTGCTGGGCCATGCTCACACCTGGCCGATCGCCTCGCCCAGGCGGCGCACGCCGATGATCTGCATGTCCACCCCGCTTTTTTTGGCGACGTTATCCTGAGGGATTATGGCGCGCTTGAAGCCGTGTTTGGCGGCCTCGCGAAGGCGTTCCTGACCGTTCGGCACCGGCCGGATCTCGCCGGCCAGGCCGACTTCGCCGAACACGACCAGATCCGCCGGCAGCGGTTTGTTCTTGAAGCTCGATAGCACGGCCAATAGCACCGCCAGGTCGGCGCCGGTCTCGTTGATGCGCATGCCGCCCACGGCGTTGACGAACACGTCCTGATCGTACATGGCCACCCCGCCGTGACGGTGCAGCACCGCCAGCAGCATGGCGAGCCGATTGTAGTCCAGCCCCACCGCCACCCGGCGCGGATTGGCCACGTGGCTCTCGTCGACCAGCGCCTGAACCTCCACCAGCATGGGACGCGTGCCTTCGCGGGTGACCATGATGACGCTGCCGGGCACCGGCTGTTCGTGGCGCGAAAGAAAGATCGCGGATGGATTGTTGACGCCTTTGAGTCCCTTGTCGGACATCGCGAACACGCCCAGCTCGTTGACCGCGCCGAAGCGGTTTTTCACCGCGCGCAATACGCGATACCGCTCGCCCGCGTCGCCTTCGAAGTACAACACCGTGTCGACCATGTGTTCCAGCACCCGCGGGCCGGCGAGCGCGCCTTCTTTGGTAACGTGGCCTACCAGAAAGATGGTGGTGTCGGTCTGCTTGGCGTAGCGCACCAGTTGCGCCGCGCACTCGCGCACCTGCGAAACCGAGCCGGACGCGGACTGCAACTGATCGGTGTAAAGCGTCTGAATCGAGTCGATCACCATGATCCGGGGACGCTTTGCCGCCGCGATGGCGAGAATGCGCTCTACGCCCGTCTCGGTCAGCAGCAGCAGTTTCGTGTCGCCAAGTCCCAGCCGTCGCGCGCGCAGGCTGGTCTGCTGCGCGGACTCCTCGCCGCTGACATAGAGCGTGTCCGCGCCGCCCATCGCGCCCGTCATCTGCAACAACAGCGTGGATTTGCCGATGCCCGGGTCGCCGCCGATCAGCACCACCGAGCCGCGCACCACGCCGCCGCCCAGCACGCGGTCCAGTTCGCCCAGGCCGGTCAGGCTGCGCGGTTGCTCGGTCAGGTTGACGTCGGCCAGGGTCTGCACGGCGCTCTCGCCCGCGTAGCTGGAAAAACGCGGACTGGCCGCGCTGGCGGTGACCACTTCGCTCAGCGTATTCCAGGCGCCGCAGTCGGCACATTGGCCCGCCCATTTGCTGTGCATCGCCCCGCACGCGGCGCACTGATAAGTGACTCTCGATTTCGCGGCCATGGGCGTTATCAGGCGCGATGGAGGATCAGCTCCAGCACCAGCTTGCTGCCGAAATAGGCCAGCATCAGCGCGAACACGCCGCCCAGGGTCCAGCGGATGGCGGTGCGCCCGCGCCAGCCAAAGCGCCAGCGGCCCAGCAGCAAGGTGGCGAACACAAACCACGCGACGATAGACAACACGGTCTTGTGCACCAGATGCTGCGCGAAGATATCCTCCAGGAACACGAAACCCGTCAGCAGGGCCAGGGTCAGCAACGCAAACCCCGCGGCGATCAGCTGAAACAGCAGATGCTCCATCCATTGCAGCGGCGGCAGGACGCGGATCAGCCCGGCGGGCCGATGGCTGTGCAATTGCCGGTCCTGCACGGCCAGCACGATCGCCTGCAGTGCGGCGATGCTCAGCAGGCTGTAGGCCAGCAGCGAAATCAGGATATGAATCTGCAGGCTGCTGGTGGCCGGTGCGGCGATGACGAAGTGATCCGGCATGGCCTGATTCAGCGCCAGGCTGATCGCGGCGATCGGCAATACGATGAATGCGAGGTTTTCCAGCGGACGCCGGATGGCGGTCGCCCATACGATGGCGGCGACCAGCAGCGCCACGCTGGCCAGCGCATGGAAAAACGCCAGGTTCACGCCGCTGGGGGTCATGATCTGCAGGTACAGCGTGATGCCGTGCAGCAGCACCGCGCCGCCCCACAACGCCAGCAGTGGTGTCTTGTTCGAGGTTTGTGCGTGCGCGAGTTTACGGAAGTGCGAGACCGCCGCCAAGGTCGCGAGCAGGTACAGTGCGATGGCGGTCAGACCGATGATGAATTGCATTTAAGCTGACGGGTGAAGATGATCGGTGGCATGGGCGCCGGATACCGACATTCCGGCGCACCTGTTTGGGCGTTATCGGCGGCCGGCGATGTGAACCATACGTCATATCTTAACGCGGCGCAGGGGAATTGACAGCCTGCCGGCGGCGCCCGTGGTAGCATCGAATCGGGCTTTTAAGAAGCGAACACATCTATGCGCGTACGGGTTCTTGGCTGCAGCGCGGGCATCGGCGCGGGGTTGCGCACCACTTCGCTGCTGATCGATGACGACGTGCTGGTCGATTGTGGCACCGGCGTGGGTGATCTCGAGCTGGCGGCGATCCGCAATATCCGCCACGTGTTCCTGACGCACGCGCATCTCGATCACGTCGCGTTGTTGCCGCTGCTGATCGATACCGCGTTCGATCAACTGAAAGATCGGCCGCTCACCGTTCATTGTCGACCTGAAACGCAGGACGCGTTGCGGCGACATATTTTCAACTGGCGGATCTGGCCCGACTTCTTCGCGTTGCCGGACAAGACCGCGCCGGCCGTCACGTTCGAGCCGCAGGCGCCGGGCGAGTCCCGCGCGATCGGCGCGCGGCGTTTCGAGATGATCGAGGCCAATCATACGGTGCCCGCCGTGGCCTATCGGGTACAGACCGCACACGCCGCGCTGGTCTTCAGTGGCGACAGCACGTCCAACGATGCCTTATGGGCGGCGCTCAATGGCCATCAGCGGCTCGATGTGCTGCTCGTCGAATGTGCCTTTCCCGAAGCGGAAAGAGATCTGAGCCGTGCGGCCGGCCATTATTGCCCGTCCCTGCTGGCGGCGGATCTGATCAAGCTCAAGCACCGGCCACCCGTTTGGATCACGCATCTGAAGCCGGGCGCGGAAAGTGCGACGATGCGGGAACTGCAGGTCATGTTGCCTCAGTTCGACATCCAGCAGCTCCAGGCGGGCCAGATTTTCGAGTTATAATCGCGCGCCAGATACAATGACGTTCAACCGTATCGTCCGCGGCTTCCTAACTCATTCGGTAATACATGTTCGATTCTCTCAGCGAAAGGCTCTCCGGCACCTTAAAAAACCTGCGCGGCCAGGCGCGGCTGACGGAAGAAAATATCGGCGACGCCCTGCGCGAGGTGCGTCTGGCGCTGCTAGAGGCCGACGTCGCATTGCCGGTGGTGCGCACGTTCACCCAGGCGGTGCGCGAGCGCGCGCTCGGCCAGGATGTGCTGCAAAGCCTCACGCCAGGCCAGGCGCTGATCAAGATCGTGCACGACGAGCTGGTGCAGACCATGGGCGCGACCGACGAAGGTCTGGCGCTGAACGTCAAGCCGCCAGCGGTGATCCTGGTGGCGGGCTTGCAGGGCTCAGGCAAGACCACCACGGTCGGTAAACTCGCGCGCTGGCTCAAGGAGCGCGCCGGCAAGAAGGTCATGGTCGTCAGTTGCGACGTGTATCGTCCGGCCGCGATCGATCAGCTGCAAACCGTGGCGCGTCAGGTCGGCGCGGATTTTCACCTCAGCGACGCTTCGCAAGAGCCCGTCGCGATCGCGCAAGGCGCGGTCGCGCAAGCGCGCACGCAGTTCGAGGACGTACTGATCGTGGACACCGCCGGGCGCCTGCACGTGGACGCCGCAATGATGGCCGAGGCGCAGCAGTTGCACGCCGCCCTCTCACCGGCCGAGACCTTGTTCGTGGTCGACAGCATGACCGGTCAGGACGCCGCCCTGTCGGCGCAGGCCTTCAACGATGCGCTGCCGCTGACCGGCGTGATACTCAGCAAGGTCGACGGCGACGCGCGCGGTGGTGCGGCGTTGTCGGTGCGGCACATCACCGGCAAGCCGATCAAATTCATCGGCACCGGCGAAAAAACCGGGGCGCTGGAGGCGTTCCACCCCGAGCGCATCGCCTCGCGCATCTTAGGCATGGGCGACGTGCTGAGCCTGGTGGAAGAGGCGCAGCGCAGCGTCGACAAGAATCAGGCCGAACGGCTGGCCAGGAAGCTGCAATCGGGCAAAAGCTTCAATTTCGAGGATCTGCGCGCGCAACTCGAGCAGATGCGCAGCATGGGCGGGGTCGCGGGCCTGCTGGACAAGTTGCCGGGCATGGGTCTGCCGCAGAACTTCAAGACGCAGGCCGGCGACCGCGACATCACGCGCATGATGGCCATTATCGATTCCATGACGCCGAAGGAACGGCGAGTGCCGGACATAATCAAGGGCTCGCGCAAGCGGCGCATCGCGGCCGGCTCCGGTACGCAGATACAGGACGTCAACCGGCTGCTCAAGCAGCAGACGCAGATGCGCAAGATGATGAAAAAGTTTTCCAAAGGCGGCATGGCGAAGATGATGCGCGGCATGAAGGGGCGCCTGCCGCCAGGCATGCCGTTTTAGTCACGCACGCCTTGCGACGCCAACAGATCGGCCGGCGTATCAATATCTTTCAAAACACCGGCGTCGCCGCACGGGAATAACTGAAGCCGCTCGGCGTAGCGCCGCACCAGTTCGCGCGCGCCGGTATCGCCCGTCAGATTAACGAGTTCGTCTTTGAACGCGCGGGCGAAGCCGACCGGATGTCCGCGCCGGCCATTGTGGCTGGGTGCGGCCAGTGCCGCGCCGTTTTCCAGCATTGAAACAACGGCGCGAATGGTGCGCGGCGCGATCCACGGCATGTCGGCCAGCGCGATCAGCCAGCCATTGGCATCGGGTGCGGCGGCAACGCCGGCCGCGAGGCTCGCGCCCATGCCGAGCCGCGCGCGCCGGGCGACGACGATCTCGAGGCCTTCGGTCCGCAGCAACGCGGCAAAGTCACGATCTCCCGGCCGCACCACCGCCAGCGCATGGCCGCAACCGGCCAGCAGATTTCGCGCCGCCGCGACACCGATGAGGGTGCCGTCGGGCAGCGGATGCAGGAGCTTGTGACTGCCGAACCGGCGGGCCGAACCTGCCGCCAGTAAAATGCCTTGCGTCGGCACCGGAATCGGCGTCATCGGGTGCGCCGGGATCGGGCCGCATTCATGCCGCGACGCGCGCGCCGGCCGCGAATCATTCACCGCGCGCTTTCTTTTTGACGCCAATCTTTTACAATGCCCAGTTTTAGTCGGGCCCGCACACCCGTTGCCGGCCGCATCGATGCTGAGAGACAACACCATGGTAGTCATTCGCCTGACGCGCCGCGGCGCCAAGAAGCGGCCTTTTTATCACATCGTCGTCACCGATTCCCGCAAGCGCCGCGACGGCGGACATATCGAGCAATTAGGCTATTTCAACCCGATTGCCGTCGGGCAGGAAACGCGCCTGCATGTCGACGGCGAGCGCGCCCGCTACTGGCTGGGGCAGGGCGCGAAGCCATCGGAGCGCGTGGCTCAGCTCCTCAAGGAACACGCGAAGTCCGAGCCTGTGGCCGCCTGATTTCGGATGGCGCGGCCTCTCAAATGGGCGCGTCGCGCATTCGAATCGGCCGCGTTTCGGGTGTATTCGGGGTATCGGGCTGGATAAGGGTTTTCTCCTATACGGAACCGCGCGAAAACATTGTCCAGTACAGTCCCTGGCGGCTGACGCACACGGATGGTGAACATACACTGGATGTCGTCGAGGGCCGCCGTCACGGCGAGTCGGTGATCGCCAGGCTGCAAGGCGTCGATGATCGCGATTCTGCGGCTGCGCTGGTCGACGCGCAGATCGAGGTCGACCACTCGCAACTGCGGCCATTGCCGCCGGGTGAATTTTACTGGGCTCAGTTGCAGGGGCTGGAGGTTGTGGAGCTGCAGGGGCGCAGGCTGGGCAGGATCGATCACCTGCTGCGCACCGGCGCCCACGACGTGCTGGTGGTGGAAGGCGAACGGCGCCGGTTGATTCCGTTCGTGCGCGGCGCCGTGGTCAAGGACATCGATTTGAATGCTCGCGTGATGCGGGTGGACTGGGCGCCGGATTACTGATGCGCATCGACGTCGTGACCCTGTTTCCGGACATGGTTCGCAGCGTCCTGGCGTATGGCGTGACCAGCCGTGCGGCGGCGCGCGGACTCATCGACGTCGACACGTGGAACCCGCGCGATTACGCGTCGAACGCCCAGCGCAGCGTGGACGATCGCCCCTATGGCGGTGGTCCCGGCATGGTGATGATGGTCGAGCCGGTGCTGGCCGCCATCCGCGCCGCGCGGGCCCAGCGCGCGGACCACGCCCGTACGATATACTTCAGCCCGCAGGGCCGGCGCTTAGAGCAGGCGAACTTGATCGAGATGGCGGCGGGCGAAGGCATGGTCGTGGTCGCCGGGCGTTACGAGGGGGTGGACGAGCGCCTGATCCGGCTGGCGATCGACGAAGAATGGTCGATCGGCGATTACGTCATGAGCGGCGGCGAGCTGGCCGCGATGGTGCTGATCGACGTCATCGCGCGCCTGCAGCCCGGCGCGCTGGGCGACGAGGGCTCCGCGGCGCAGGATTCGTTCATGCACGGGCTGCTGGATTACCCGCATTACACGCGCCCGCGGACCATCGAGGGCCTGTCGGTGCCGGCGGTGTTGTTGCAGGGGGATCACGCGGCGATCGAGCGCTGGCGCCACAAGCAGGCGCTGGGCCGCACCGCGCTACGGCGCCCGGAGCTGCTGGCCAGGCGTGTCCTGAGCGAAGAAGAGCAGCGTCTGCTGGACGAATTCATGCGCGAGCGCACGGATTCGTGCGAGTTGTTGAACACTGACAGAGTACACACCGATGAGTGAAATAATACGAGAGCTGGAGGCCGAGCAGCGCAAGGCGGAGGTGCCCGACTTTGCGCCCGGCGATACGGTCAGCGTGATGGTGCGGGTGGCCGAGGGCGGCCGCGAGCGGTTGCAGGCGTTCGAGGGGGTGGTGATCGCGCGGCGCAACCGCGGCCTCAATTCGGCGTTCACGGTGCGCAAGCTATCGCACGGCGAAGGCGTCGAACGCGTGTTTCAGACCCACAGCCCGGTGGTCGCGGAGATCAAAGTCAAGCGGCGCGGCAAGGTGCGCCAGGCCAAGCTCTATCACCTGCGCGGGCTGACGGGCAAGGCCGCGCGCATCAAAGAGAAGCTTTAGAAGACCGCTGACGCTCCGCCTGGCGCGCGTATTTCCGCGTATTTCCAGGCCGGATGTGCAGCCAGGATCGGCCCGCTCTATCGCAGTCGCGGCAACTGATTGTTGTCGCGCGGGGTCGAGCCCTCCTCGTTGACGGCGCACTCTCGTTTGAACTTGGCACAACTGCCGTCGGGGCACGTAACCGGAAGCGCGCCGGAGCAACGCTGGCGCCGGGGGCAATCGCCGGGTCTGCTTACACAGGTGTCGTCCGCGCAACGCAGCGGTTTATCGCGCGGGCACCTGCTGGCTGGTTGGCACTTGGTGGGATTGGTCACGCAATCACCGTTTTCGCACTTGAACGGCTTGTTGCGCGGGCACACGGTCCGATTAGGTTGCGCGCCGAACGCATCGGCCGGGTCCAGACCGCGCACCGAATTCTGCGCCGGCGCGGCGGTGGCGATGAGCACGCACAGACACAGACCCCAGCCGGCGCGCGTGAACCTGTTCGAGCCTGTTGGACGCATTGCTTTATCTCCCCATATCTGGCCGAAGTTTAGGTCACGCCCGCGCGTTTGTACAATGCAAATGGGCGCCATTACCGGGCTTGTGGCGCGCAGGCGAACGCAATCAACGCGGCGCTCATTGCCTTGAAATATTCCGCCGCTGTCCACATAAACTCTTGATAACTCACTTTCGGGACCGATGCCATGACCGTCGAAGCGCATAAAGAAACGCTGCACTTCCAGGCAGAAGTGAATCAGCTGCTGCACCTCATGATTCACTCGCTGTACTCAAACAAGGAAATCTTCCTGCGCGAGCTGATCTCCAACGCGTCGGACGCCTGCGACAAATTGCGCTTCGAGGCGCTGTCGGCAGAAGCGCTGTTCGAAGGCGAAACGGATCTCAAGATCCAGGTCGAGTTCGATGAAAAGGCGCGCACCGTGACCGTGCGCGACAACGGCATCGGCATGAGTCGCGAAGAGGTGATTCAGAACATCGGCACCATCGCCAAGTCGGGCACGCGCGAATTCTTCAAGTCCTTGACCGGCGACAAGGCCAAGGATTCGAAAATGATCGGCGAATTCGGCGTCGGTTTTTATTCATCGTTTGTCGTCGCCGACAAGGTCACGTTGACCACCCGGCGGGCGGGGCTGGGGCCGGAGGCGGGCGTGCGCTGGAGCTCCGACGGCAAGGGCGATTTCAGCATCGAGACGGTGGAGAGACCTGCGCGCGGTACGGAAGTCACCTTGCACCTGCGCGAAGACGAGGACGATCTGCTGAATCGCTGGCGGCTGCGCAGCATCATCACCAAATACTCCGATCACATCCCGCTGGCGGTGGAGATGCGCAAGGAGGACGACAAAGGCAAGGCGCTGGACGAATGGGAGACGGTCAACAAGGCCTCGGCGCTGTGGGCGCGGCCGAAAAGCGAAATCAAGGACGAGGAGTATCAGGAACTCTACAAGCACGTCGCGCACGATTTCGAGGCGCCGCTGGCCTGGACCCACAACCGGGTCGAGGGCAAGCTGGAGTATATTTCGCTGTTGTTTATTCCGAAACGCGCGCCCTTCGATCTGTTCGACCGCGATCACCTGCACGGCGTCAAGCTGTACGTGCATCGCGTGTTCATCATGGACGACGCCGAGCAGCTGATGCCGCGCTACCTGCGCTTCGTGCGCGGGGTGATCGACTCCAACGATCTGCCGCTCAACGTCTCGCGCGAGATCCTGCAAAACAACAAGGTCATCGACAGCATCCGCTCGGGCTCGGTCAAGAAGGTGCTGGGGCTGCTCGCCGACATGGTGGACAAAGAGCCCGACAAGTATCAGCAGTTCTGGGACGAGTTCGGCAAAGTCATCAAGGAAGGGCCGGCAGAGGATTATGGCAACAAGGAGGCCATCGCGAAGCTGCTGCGCTTTGCCTCCACACACGCCGATGACAAGAAGCAATCGACCGCGCTCGCCGATTACGTCGGGCGCATGAAGGAAGGGCAGGACAAGATCTATTTCATCACCGCGGACAACTATTCGGCCGCCAGCAACAGCCCGCACCTGGAGATCTTCCGCAAAAAGGGCGTCGAAGTATTGTTGATGTCCGATCGGGTCGACGAATGGCTGGTGTCGCATCTGACCGAGTTCGACGGCAGGAAGCTGCAATCGGTGGCCAAGGGTGAGCTGGATCTGGGCTCGGTGGAAAGCGGCGACGAGAAAAAGGCGCAGAAAGAGGTCGAAAAAGAGGCGGAAGATGTTATCAAGCGCATCAAAAAGGTGCTGGGCGAGAAGGTCGACGACGTGCGCGTGTCGCACCGCCTGACCACCTCGCCGGCCTGCATCGTGTTAAACGAGCACGACATGGCCTTATACATGCAGCATCTGCTCAAACAGGCGGGGCACGACATGCCGGCGAGCCGGCCGGTGCTGGAGATCAACCCGACGCATCCTGTCGTCGAGCGCATGAAAGACAGGTCGGACGAATTCGACGGCTGGGCCGAGCTACTGCTCGAACAGGCCGTGCTGGCCGAGGGCGGTCAGCTGGAAAATCCAGCGGGCTTTGTGGCGCGTCTGAACAAACTGATGCTGGATATGGCGAAATAGCGCCATGGCCCGCGGCCGCGAAGCAGTGCGCGATTCGCACATGACGGCGCCCTTCTGGGAACGCAAGTCGCTCGCCGAGATGAACGCGCAGGAATGGGAGTCGCTATGCGACGGCTGCGGCAAGTGCTGTCTGGTCAAGCTGGAAGATGAACGCAGCG
Source organism: Gammaproteobacteria bacterium (assembly GCA_050740315.1). GTDB lineage: Bacteria > Pseudomonadota > Gammaproteobacteria > JACCYU01 > JACCYU01 > JACCYU01. The sequence goes on from JBOIDC010000025.1 coordinate 23,255, forward strand.
GGCAGGTCGTGTACACCGACGCCGCCTGCCACCTGCTGGATCTCGAGACCTGCCGGTGCCGCGATTACGCGCATCGCACGCAGCGTGTCGCGGACTGCGTCAAACTGTCACCGGCCGACGTCGCCGAGTTTCAATGGCTGCCGTCGACTTGCGCGTATCGGCTGCTGGCGGAAGGCAAGCCGCTGGCGTGGTGGCATCCACTGGTGTCCGGCGATCCGGCGACCGTGCATGCAGCGGGGGTGTCGGTGCGGGGGCGCGCCGTGCCGGAGTGCAAGGTGATCGATCTCGAGGCGCGCATCGTACGGTGGCCGGAGTAGAATTTCGTACTGATCGAAGATCGTATGGCCCGGATGATGGCCACCGATGACCTCCAACAGAGTCTGCGCATCGACAAGTGGCTGTGGGCGGCGCGGTTGTTCAAGACGCGCGGCCTGGCGCTGGCGGCGATCAAGGGCGGCAAGGTGCACGTTGACGGGGAGCGCGTGAAACCATCGCGGCTGATCCGACCGGGCGACCGGCTGGATATCACCTTGAGCCGCCAGGCCCTGACGATCATCGTCAATGGCCTGAACGCGCAGCGCCGGCCCGCCCGCGAGGCGCAACAGCTGTACACCGAGACCGCAGACAGCCGCGCGCGGCGCGAGTCGCAAGCCGAGCAGCGGCGTCTGTTAAACGCCTCGATGCCGCACACCCAAGGCCGGCCCGACAAACGTCAGCGCCGGCAGATTCGCCGTTTCACCGGCAAGGAATAGTTCATGGCCAGGCCTGAAACGCCGCTGCTGACCACCGATATCATCATCTGTCTGAACGGCGATGCCCGACGCGTGGTGCTGATCGAACGCCGCCACCCGCCGCTCGGCTGGGCGCTGCCCGGCGGATTCGTCGATATAGGCGAAACCCTGGAGGCGGCGGCAATGCGCGAGGCGCAAGAGGAAACGGGCTTGAACGTGATACTTGAGCGCCTGCTGGGGTGTTATTCGAACCCGCAGCGCGATCCACGCGGCCACACGGTGAGCGCCGTGTATATCGCCCGCGCTTCAGGCGAACCGCTCGCGGCCGACGATGCGAAGTCGATCAAAATCGTCGACCCGGCGGATCGTTCGTTAACGCTTGCCTTTGATCACCGGCTGATCCTGGACGATTTTTCGAGATATGGAGAGACGGGCGAGACCGCGCCGCTGCGCGCGCCTGCCAGATTCTGAACGTGGTGTCCGGCATCAGCGGCTCTATCAGAAAGGAATTTGTACAGCGCTTGGCGAGATGGCGCTCCCTAGGGGGCTCGAACCCCTGTTTTCGCCGTGAGAGGGCGACGTCCTGGGCCACTAGACGAAGGGAGCCTGGCCTGCATCGACAGACGGGCGATGTTATCATGAAAGCCCTGCTGATTTAAAAAAAACCGGTAAGTGCACACCACGGACAGCCCGCCAAATCCCGCCGTTATTCCGCGTTCCGAGCATCGTATCTCGCGCGCGAATGTGAACGAATACGCGCTCAAGGTCTTGTATCGGCTGAAGGACGCCGGTTTCGAGGCCTATATGGTGGGCGGCGGCGTGCGCGATCTGCTGCTGGGCCGCGAGCCCAAGGATTTCGACGTCGCCACCAGCGCGCGGCCCGAAGAGGTGCGCAAGCTGTTTCGCAATTCCCGCTTGATCGGCCGGCGCTTTCGCCTGGCGCACGTGCATTTCGGTCGCTATATCATCGAGGTGGCGACCTTCAGGGCAATGCTGGACGGCGAGGACGCGGGCGAAACCCTGCTCAAGGACGGCCGCATCATTCGCGACAACGTCTACGGCACCCTGGAGCAGGACGCGTGGCGGCGCGATTTCACCGTCAACGCGCTGTACTACGACATCCGTGATTTTTCGGTGGTGGACTACACCGGCGGCATGGCCGATCTCGCCGCCGGCATCCTGCGCCCCATCGGCGATCCACAGGTGCGTTATCGCGAGGACCCGGTGCGCATGTTGCGCGCGGTGCGCTTCGCCGCGAAGCTGGGATTCAAGATTCACGCCGATTCGGAGGCGCCCATTCAGGAACTGGGAAGCCTGCTGGAGAGCGTGCCCGCGGCGCGGCTGTTCGACGAAGTGTTGAAGATGTTTCACGGCGGCTATGCGCATCCAACCTTCGAACTGCTGCGCCATTACGGTTTGCTGTCGTACCTGTTCCCGATGACCGAGGCGGCGCTGTCGTCGCAAGACGGCGGCTTTCCACTGACGTTCGTTGCCAAGGCGCTGGAAAACACCGACATCCGCATCAACGACGGCAAGCCGGTGACGCCGGCGTTTCTGTACAGCGTGCTGTTGTGGGAGCCGGTGCGCGAGCGGCTGGGCAGATACATGGCGCAGGGTGCCGGCGAATTCGAGGGATTGCAGCGGGCGGCCGACGAGGTGATCGCCGCGCAGATTCAGCGCACCTCGCTGCCGCGGCGTTTCAGCGCGCCCATGCGCGAAATCTGGCTCATGCAGCCGCGTTTCCGTCAGCGTCAGGGCAAGCGCCCGCTGCGCCTGCTGGGGCATCCGCGGTTTCGCGCGGCGTATGATTTCTTCTGTCTGCGCGCCGCCGCCGGCGAGGCGTTGCAGGAAGACTGTCAGTGGTGGACGGAGCTGCAGACCATGGACACCGAGGCGCAACGCGGCGCCGTGAGCAAAGCGCGCAAGCGGCCGCGCCGGCGAAAGCCCGCCAGCATGCGCGCGAACGCCAATGCCTGAACAGCTTGTGTACGTCGGCATCGGCAGCAATCTGGGCGACCCCGTCGATCACGTGCGGCAGGCGATAGACGAACTGGGGCGGATCGCGGATACCCAGCGCGTCGCGAGCTCCGGTCTGTACGCGAGCCCGCCCATGGGCCCGCCCGACCAGCCGGACTATGTCAATGCCGTTGCGCAGCTGCGCACCGGCCTGACGCCGCTTGCCTTGCTCGATGCCCTGCAGGCCATCGAACGGCATCACCAGCGTACCCGCGACGGGCAGCGCTGGGGCCCGCGCACCCTGGATCTCGACGTGCTGTTGTACGACCACAGCAGCATAGACGACGACCGGCTGACGGTGCCGCATCCCGGGCTGCACCAGCGCGCCTTCGTGATCTATCCGTTGCTGGAGGTCGCCGGCGACATCGACATCCCCGGCCGCGGCAGCCTGCGCGCGCTGGCGGCGCGGTGTCCACGCGGCGGACTCAAGCGCCTGGAATCAGCATAATGCAGGCTCAGTCGCCACGCTACATCGCCGTCGAAGGCCCCATCGGCGTGGGCAAGACCAGCCTCGCTAAGCGGCTTGCGGTCGAGCTCGAGGCCGAAATGCTGCTGGAGGCGCCGGACGAAAATCCGTTTCTCGCGCGTTTTTACGCGCATCCGCGACAGGGCGCGCTGCCCGCGCAGCTGTTTTTTCTGATGCAGCGCGCGCGTCAGATGGAGGTCTTGCGCCAGGGCGATATTTTCAGCCCGGTGCGGGTCGCGGATTTTCTTATCGAGAAGGACCGCCTGTTCGCGCAGGCCACCCTTGATAAGCACGAGTTCGCGCTTTACGAACGGGTCTACGCGCACGTGACCATCAGTGCGCCCACTCCCGATCTCGTGGTTTATCTGCAGGCGCCGGTGGACGTGTTGCTGGAGCGCATCAGAAGGCGGGGGCGGAGTTACGAGCAGCCCATCGAGCGCGCGTATCTGGAGCGGATCAACGAGTCGTACGCGGATTTTTTCCACACCTACGCGGCCGCGCCCTTGCTGATCGTCAACGCCTCCGAGATCGACCTGGTCGCCGGCGACGCCGACTACCGCGCCCTGCTGGCGCAGATCCGCGCCGCGCCTCGCGCGCGCCGCTACTTCAATCCGCTGCCCGATTCCCTGCTGTCGACGGCCGACGCATGAGCGCGCACACCGAGCAGCGTGGCATCACCGTGAGCGTGCTCAAACGCATGAAGCGGGAGGGCGAAAAAATTGCGTGCCTGACCGCCTACGACGCGAGCTTTGCGGCGGCGCTGGATCAAGCCGGCGTGGACGTGATCCTGGTGGGCGATTCGTTGGGCATGGTGATCCAGGGTTTCGATACCACCGTGCCGGTCACCGTGGACGCGATGATCTATCACGCCCGCGCGGTGGCGCGCGGCAGCCGGCGCGCCTTGCGCGTGGTCGATATGCCGTTCATGAGCTACACCACCCCGGCCCAGGCGCTGTCCAACGCGGCGCGGCTGATGCAGCAAGGGCACGCGCAGATGGTCAAGCTGGAGGGCGGCGCGATGCAGCCTGATATCGTGCGCGCGCTGAGCGCGCAGGGGGTTCCGGTGTGCGCGCATCTGGGGCTGCAGCCGCAGGCCGTGCACAAGCTCGGCGGTTATCGCGTGCAGGGGCGTGATACCGCCGCTGCGGCGAAGATGCGGGAGGCCGCTGCCGCGGTAGAGGCCGCCGGCGCGGAACTGCTGCTGCTCGAATGTGTGCCGGCGGCGCTGGCCGCCGAGATTTCGGCCACGGCCGGCATCCCGGTCATCGGTATCGGCGCCGGCAATGGGTGCGACGGCCAGATCCTCGTGCTTCATGACATCCTCGGGGTCAGCATCGACAAAGCGCCCAAATTCACCCGCAATTTTCTTACCGGCGCGAGCGGCATCGCCGACGCCGTGGCCCGATATGTGCGGGCGGTCAAGGACAAAACCTTTCCCGCCGCCGAACACAGCTTCTAAAGCGTTTAGTCCAGGTTCATGCGCCGATCTGGCGCGGCTGAAAACGACTGCACCGGTCCATGTTCATCGTCGACGATATCCAGACCCTGCGCGCGCGGCTTGCCGAATGGCGACGACGGCGCGCGCGCATCGCGCTGGTGCCGACCATGGGCAACCTGCACGCCGGCCATCGCAGGCTGATCGAGCATGCGCGCGCGCGGGCGGATCGGGTGGTGGTCAGCATCTTCGTCAATCCCCTGCAGTTCGATCGCGCCGACGACCTGGCGGTCTACCCGCGCACCCTGGACGAAGACCTCGATCAGTTGCGGGAACTGGCCACCGATCTGGCCTTCGCGCCCGCGACCGAGGCGATTTACCCGCGCGGCACGGAGCATACGACGCGCGTGGTGGTACCGACGCTGTCCGAAATCCTGGAAGGCGAAAGCCGTCCTGGGCATTTCGCCGGGGTCACCACGGTGGTGGCGAAGCTCTTTAACATGGTGCAGCCGGATGTGGCGGTTTTCGGCGAAAAGGATTATCAGCAGCTACTGATCATCCGGCGGCTGGTCGCGGAGCTTGATTTTCCGGTAAGAATCGTCGGCCTGCCAACGGTGCGCGAAGCCGACGGGCTGGCCATGAGTTCGCGCAATCGCAATCTTGACGTCGATGGACGCGCCCGCGCGCCCGGACTTTACGCCTGTCTGCGACACGTGCAAACCCGCATCCGCGCCGGTGAGCGTGATCTGGCCCGTCTGGAGCGGCAGGCAACCCAGGCGCTGGTCGAGCGCGGTTTCCGGCCGGACTACATAAGCGTCCGCGACGCCGGCGATCTGAGCGTTCCGAACCCGCGGACCGCGGAGCTTGTCATACTGGGTGCCGCCTGGCTGGGCCATACGCGGCTGATCGACAACCTTCGCCAGCCATTGATGGACAGCCGCTAATCATCGATAATTCGTGTCTCATCCGCGGCAACCTCCGGTAGACCAAGCCCCGACGCACATTGAGGAGACCACATGAGGCTCACCTTGCTCAAAGCCAAACTTCACCAGGCCCGGGTCACGCACTCCGAGCTGGAATACGAGGGCTCATGCGCAATCGACAGCCGCCTGCTGGATACCGCCGGCATTCACGAATACGAACAGATCCAGATCTACAACCTGGCCAATGGCGAGCGGTTCACCACTTATGCGATCCGCGCCGAAGCCGGCAGCGGCATCGTATCGGTCAACGGCGCCGCCGCGCACCGCGCCTGCCCGGGCGATCGAGTGATCATCTGCGCGTACGCGGAACTGGAAGCGCACGAGGTCGCCCGCTTCAAGCCGACGCTTGTTTATCTGGATGCCGCCAACCGTATCGTGCGCACCGCCAACGCCATCCCGGTGCAGGCGGCCTGAAACCGCGCCACTCATCTGCGTGCAATCTGGTTCTTAAAGATACCTTCCCGCGGTGGCGATCACGATCACCGCGAGCCCCAGCCCCAGATTGATGCCGATGATGACGCGGATCTGATTCAGGCTGCGCGAGGCGGTCTCGAAATAACCGTCGTCAACCGCTTTAATCAGGCGCCGGTACGGTGCGAAAAACAGGTGCAGGAACAGCAGGATCATCGCGATGCCCAGCATCTGCATCACATGGATATGCCAGCCGGCGCTGGCCATGCCGCCCAGTTCGGTAAAAATGATGCCGTAGCCGGTGGCGGGCAGGGCAATGACGGCGGTCCACACCCAGGGAAAAAAGCGCCGGAAGGTGTAGCGCCACAGCATCACGCGCATCGGCACGTCCAGCAGCCCCGCCGCCGCCGGCCTGAGAACCAGGTAGGCGAAGAACATGCCGCCGACCCATACAACGGCGGCCAGCGTATGCAATGCGACCAGAACGGACATCATCACGCCCCCTGTTGGCGGCTCAGTTTGCCGCCGGCGCGCCGGCGGTTACCGCGATTCTTCCGGCGGCCACCTGCGGCTCGACCGTCTCGAAGCCGCGACGGTTGAAGAAATCCCCGTCGCCCGTAAAGCGCCACAGGATCATGAAAACAACCCCCAGCAGCAGGAATCCCAGTCCGATCACCAGCGGCAGACCCAGCCCGAACAAGGTGGCCCCGGTGTAGGATTCGCCCGGATCCGCCAGGATTGTCAACGAACGGAAGAATAAATAGGCGAGCAAGGTCGCTCCCAGCACGGGCGCCACGCCAATGAAAAGAAAATTCTTGGCGCTCTTGAGCAGTTCGCGACGATAGTAGATCGCGCACGAGTATCCGGTGAGCGAGTAGTAGAACGCGACCATCAGCGAGAGCGCGGAAAGCGTATCGTACAGGAAGTTCTCGGAGATAAAATTCACCGGCACATACCAGGCGACGCCCAAAGCGCCGATCATTATGGTGGACACGTGCGGTGTGTGAAAGCGCGGATGAATGCGGCTGAGGACGGCCGGTATCGCGCTGGCGCGCGCCATTGATAGCGCGGTGCGCGAGCCGGGCAGAATGGTGGTCTGCGAGGACGCAAGGGCGGAGGCCAGCACCGCGAACATCACGAGTTTGTCCCAGGGCGAACCCAGCACGTCATGCGCGAGCACGCTGAAAATCGCGTCGTTATCGGCGAACTGCTTGACGGTGGACAGGCCCGCGAAAGCGACCACCGCGGCAGTCACCGCGAGATAGGTGACCAGCAGGATAACGGTCGAGAACAGTGCGGCCATGCCCGAGGCTGTGGAGCTGTTTCTGGTTTCCTCGTTGAGGTTGACCGCGCTCTCCCAGCCCCAGTAAATAAATACCCCGATCAGAAGACCGCTGATCAGCGATTGCACGCTCGCGGCGCCCACTGGCGAAAACCACGACAGTTGCGGTTGCAGTGAGCCGGCGGGCGCGTCGCCGCCATACACTTTGACCAGCGCGACGACGGCGAACAACAACAGCGACAATACCTCGGGGACGATCAGTATTTCCTGCATGCGGGCCGCAATTTCGATGCCGATAACGGAAATTGCGGTGACGATGACGATGTACGTCACGGCCAGCGCCGTAACCGCCATTTTTGAGGCGGCCAGGGCATCGAGGTCGAACAGCAGAAATGTGTAGCGGGCCGCCACGTCCGACAGCGAGCCGACGACGAGGATGCCGGTGACGCTGATCGCCCAGCCCGCCATCCAGCCCGTCCGTGGCCCCATCGCGCGCGTCACCCAGGAAAACGAAGTGCCGCAGTCCTGGTCGGCGCGATTCATGTAATAGAACGCGGCCGCGATGAAAAACATGGGGATAAAACTTACCAGAAACACCGCCGGCGCCTGCGCGCCCACGGTTACGACGACAAGGCCAATTACCGCCGCCAGAGAATAGGCGGGCGCGGTAGAGGCCAGACCGATGATCAGCGCGCCGATGAATCCAACCGCGTTGGCCTTGAGTCCTTCCGCCTCATGGCCGCGGTTCTGCCGTCCCGTGGTTACACCTGCCAACGTTATGTCTCCTCCTGCTGCTCAAATCGATTGTAACGGCCGCATTGGCGCCGCGAGCGCCAACCATACCCGAACCGGCCGCTGTCACAAAATTTTTTTATCACGTGAGCGCGGATCACGTGTCGGTGGCCTGTCTGCAATTTTTACAAGCGCGATGAAATTTTTTGCCTCTGTCCGCGCGCGGCTGACACCATGCGCGGCGTATCGTTGCGGCAGGTCAAGCTGGCGTTTACAAGTTGCGCCGCTATGGCCGTCTGCGGCATGGCATACAGCTTGCGTTCGCGCGTACCATGGCTTCGGGCGACCCGATATTGCAAAAGCTCGGCCCGCTCGTTCATCACCATCGCGCGCCGCTGGCCTGGGTCGTGGCCTTGCCGCTCGCGGGCTGCGCCGGATCACAGTCCGCGCTGGCGCCCGCGGGCCTGGAAGCCGCATGGATCGCGCAGCTGTTCTGGGTAATGCTGATCGGCGCGGGGCTCATCTGGGCGCTGGTGATCGGCTTCGCGGTCTACGTCACGCGCATCAGTCCCGAAGCGCACAGCGAAAAAGCGGCCGGCCGGCTGATCGTGTGGGGCGGTGTGGTGTTCCCCGTGACCGTGCTGGGCGCGTTGCTGATCTACGGGCTGATGCTCATGCCGGCCTTGCGCGCGGCCGGCGACGGCTTGCGCGTGCACGTCTCGGGCGAGCAGTGGTGGTGGCGTGTGAACTATCACGCGCCCGGCCGCGATGCGCCGGTGACCAGCGCCAACGAGATACGGCTGCCGGTCGGTCAGCGCGTCGAGATCAGGCTGGTCAGTCCCGACGTGATTCACTCGTTCTGGATTCCGTCGCTGGCCGGCAAGGTCGACATGATCCCGGGCCGCACCACCCGGCTGGTGCTCGAGCCGACCCGCACCGGCGTCTATCGCGGACAGTGCGCGGAATATTGCGGCACCTCACACGCGCTGATGGCGTTCTCCGTGGCCGTGATGCCGCGCGATGCATTCGCCGCATGGCTTGAAAAAGAGGCGCGTCCGGCGGCCAGACCACGCGCGCCGCGAAGCGAAAAAGGCCGTAATCTGTTTCTCGCCACCGGCTGCGGCGCCTGCCATAGGGTGCGGGGAACGCAGGCCCGGGGCGTGATCGGTCCGGATCTGACGCATGTCGGCGGCCGCCGCACCATCGGCGCGGGCATGCTTTCCAACAATGCAAAATCCATCGCTCGCTTCATCGCGCAGACGCAGCGCATCAAGCCCGGCGTGCGCATGCCGTCGTTCGGCATGCTGCCGGACGACGACATCGAGGCGATCGCGGCGTATCTGGAAAGTCTCGAATGAACGACGCCGCCCACACCTCGCCGCAGGACGATCCCGCCCACCGGCGCGCGCAAGCCGAGCGCCTGAAGCAGATCTGGGCGAGCGGCAGGGGCTGGCGCTACTGGGGCGCGGTCAACAATTCCGAAGTGGGCCTGTGGTACACGGCCACCGCGTTCGTGTTCTTTCTGTTCGCCGGCGTGCTGGCGCTGCTGATGCGCACGCAACTGGCCGTGTCCGAGAACGACTTCGTCTCGGCCGAACTTTACAACCAGCTCTTCACCCTGCACGGCACGGTGATGATGTTTCTGTTCGCGATACCCGTCTTCGAGGCGTTTTCCATCCTCATCCTGCCGGAGATGCTGGGCGCGCGCGAACTGCCGTTCCCGCGCCTGTCGGCCTATGGTTACTGGAGCTTTCTGCTCGGCGGCGTGTTCGTGTGTGGCTCGATATTTTTCGGCGCGGCGCCGTCAGGCGGCTGGTTCATGTATCCGCCGCTCACCACGGATGTCGAGCAGTCCGGCGTCGGCGCCGACATCTGGATGCTGGGTTTGTCGTTCATCGAGGTCGCGTCGATCGCCGCGGCGGTAGAGATCATCATCGGCATTCTCAAGTGCCGGCCGCCCGGCATGCGTATCAACCTCATGCCGCTGTATGCCTGGTATCTGCTGGTGGTGGCGGCCATGATCCTGTTCGCGTTTCCGCCGCTGATCGCCGGCGATATTCTGTTTGAGCTGGAGCGGTTGCTGGGCTGGCCGTTCTTCGATCCCGCGCGCGGCGGCGACCCCATCCTGTGGCAGCATCTGTTCTGGATCTTCGGCCATCCCGAGGTGTATATCATCTTCCTGCCGGCGATCGCGCTCGTGGCCATGATCGTGCCGACCTTCGCGCGGCGGCCCATCGTCGGCTATTCCTGGATCGTGCTGGCCGCCGTGGGCACCGGCTTTTTGAGCTTCGGTCTGTGGGTGCATCACATGTTTGCCACCGGCCTGCCGTCGATCTCGCTCGGATTCTTTTCGGCCGCCTCGGAGGCCGTCGCGATCCCGACCGGCGTGCAGATCTTCTGCTTTCTCGCGACGCTGCTGGCCGGCCGCGTGATTCGCAGCGTGCCGATGCTGTTTGTCAGCGGCACCCTGGCCATCTTCGTGATCGGGGGCTTAACCGGCGTGATGATCGCGCTCGCGCCGTTCGACTGGCAGGCGCACGACACGTATTTCATCGTCGCGCACCTGCATTACGTGCTGATCGGCGGCGTGCTGTTTCCGATTCTGGCGGGCGCCTATTATTTCTTTCCGTTCGTCACCGGCCACAAGCTCTCCGACCGGCTCGGCAAGCTCGCCTTCTGGCCGATGTTCGTCGGCTTCAACCTCGCTTTTTTTCCGATGCATTTCACTGGCCTGCTGGGCATGCCGCGGCGCGTGTTCACCTATCCGCAAGGGCTCGGCTGGGACGGGCTGAATCTGATGTCCACGGTCGGCGCCTTCATCTTTGCCGCCGGCCTGCTCGTGGTGGTGTTCGATGTACTGCGCCCCAGGCGCAAGAAGTCTTACGCCCCGCGCAACCCGTGGAACGCCGGCACCCTGGAATGGCTGACCGAAATGCCGGGCGAAGACTGGGGCGTGCGTTCGATTCCCATCGTCGAGAGCCGCTATCCGCTGTGGGATCAGCAGGATTTCATCAAGCATGTCGACGAGGGCCGTTTCTATCTGCCGGACGCGGAGGAGGGCAAGCGCGAGATGCTGGTGACCTCGGTGCTCGACGCCACACCCGTCCAGTGTCTGAGAGTGCCGGGCAATACCTTTATCACCATGGCCGCCGCGTTCCTGACTGGCGGGGTCTTTATCTTCACCACCTTTCACTGGTACCTGGCCGCGCTGGTGTCGGGCGTGCTGGCGCTGGGCGCGATCATCAAATGGCTGTGGGACGGCACGGCGATGGTGCCGGAGAAGCAAGAGAAAGACGTCGGCCTCGGTTTGTCGCTCCCGCTTTACATGTCCGGGCCGAAGTCGGTGGGCTGGTGGGCGATGCTCATCACCATGGTCGGCGACATGACGGCCTTTGCGAGCCTGGTGTTCGGCTATTTTTTCTACTGGACGATCCACGATGATTTCCCGCCGACGGATGCGGCGCCCGGCGTTGCCTGGCCGTTGGCCGCCAGCGCGCTGCTGATGGCGGCCTGGGGGCTTACGGTCATGGCCCGGCGCTGGAATCGCGCGGGGTACGCAACCGCATTGCGCCTGGCGCTGATTGCGGGCGCCATCCTCACCGTCGCCGGCGGTGTGGCGTTCATCTGGGGGCCCTGGACGTCGGGCATGGTGGCATCCAGGAACGTCTACCCGGCGATCGTGTGGGTGCTGGTCATCTGGACTGTGAGTCACGCCGCGCTTGGGGTCGTCATGCAGCTCTACTGCGTGGCGCGAAGCCTGGCGGGCAAGCTGACCCCCGAATACGACATCGACATCTGGAACGTGTCGCTGTACTGGCACTTCATGGCGATCACGACGCTGGTGACTTTCGCCGTGATCGCGCTGTTCCCGCTGGCGGCGTGAGATGGGCGCGATGGTTCTTAGAATGCGTAGAACGCAGCGATCCCCCACCCCAACCCTCCCCCGCTTGCGGGGGAGGGCGAGGGAGGGGCCGGGCCGCTTGGCGTAAGATGCCCGCCAGTCGCGACAGCCTGTGGTTTCTCATCGCCGGGCCCACCGTGTGGGCCGCACATTTCCTGCTGTGCTACGTGGTCGGCGCGGTGTACTGCGCGAAGGCCGATGGCATCGATACGAGCCTCGGCGCCGTGCGCGTCGGCGTGGCGGTCTTCACCGTGATCGCGCTGCTTCTCATCGTGCATGCCGGTCTGCATGCGTATCGGAACTGGGGCTTCGGCGTCGACGACCCGCCGTACGATGACGACACGCTCACCGACCGCCGCCGCTTCCTGGGGTATGCGACGATGCTGCTGTGCGGATTGTCGTTTGTCGCGACCGTCTACGTCGCGCTGCCCGCGCTGATCATCACGAGCTGCCGATGATGCGCTGCGCGCCGATGGTACTGGGATTGGCGGCGCTTGCTGTGGCCTGGGGCGGCGCGCTGCCGCAGCTGCTGGGGCACTCCTTCACGGCGCACATGACCATGCACATGATGGTGGTCGCGGTCGCGGCGCCGCTGATCGCGATCGCGGTGGCGGGTTCGCGCCATGATCCTTCGGCGGCGAGGCCGGCCTGGTTCGCGCCGGTGCCGGCGGCGCTGGTCGAACTGGTCGTGGTGTGGAGCTGGCATGCGCCGGCGCTGCATGGCTTCGCGCGCGGCACGGTATCGGGAGTGGTGCTCGAACAATTTTCGTTTCTGGTCGCGGGGCTGCTGGTGTGGCTGTCCGCGTTCGGCGGCCGCGCGAACCGTCGCGCCGCCGGCATCATCGGGCTGCTGCTCACGTCGATGCACATGACCCTGCTGGGCGCGCTGCTGGGGCTTGGCACCCGTACGCTGTATCCGCGTATGCATCACGGCGACGGCGCGTTGAGTCTGAGCCCGCTGGCCGACCAGCAGGTTGGCGGCGCGATCATGCTGCTGGCGGGCGGCAGCGCGTATCTCATCGGCGGTCTCGTATTGATGGCGCGGCTGTTGCGCGATGATTCCGCGCCGGCCGGGCGTCACGCCAGCGCCATTGCGGGGCGCAAAGCGCCGACGCAAGCTTCCACGGATGGCCGCGCGCCCCGCGGGCGCTCGCAATAACGCTGACCGCAGGCGCCTGTTCGCGATGTCAGTGACTTTCCAGATCAGCAAACCGATCGCCGCGCGAGAGAAGGGCCGATGACCATCGGCTGGACGCGACTGGCGCTGATTATTGCCGGCCTCGCCGCCGGCGGCCTGCTGTTCGCCTGGTCCGGGCTGTTCAACGTGGCCGCGACCACCGGCCACTGGGCGCTGACCGAATGGTTTTTGCACTGGACCATGCACAATTCCGTGCGCACACACGCCCTGGGCATCGAGCCGCCGCCGCTTGCCGATCCAGCGCTGGTGCATCGCGGCGCGGGACATTACGCAGCCGGCTGCGTGCCCTGTCATGGCGCGCCGGGCGAGCCGCAGTCGCCCATCGCGCGCGAACTGACGCCGATGCCGCCACGGCTGGGCCAGCGCGTTCACGAATGGGAGCGCAAGCATCTGTTCTGGATCGTCAAGCACGGCGTCAAGTACACCGGCATGCCGGCCTGGGTGGCGCAAAGCCGCGACGACGAGGTGTGGGCGATGGTCGCTTTTCTCGACAGACTGCCGGAGATGACACCCGCGGAATATCGGCGTCTGGCGTACGGACCGGTGGCGACGCACCAGGATGCCGCCGGCCCGTCCGCCGGGTCCGCCGGGCCGCCTCCTGACGTCTTGTCCGAATGCGCCCGCTGTCACGGACGCGACGGGGCCGGGCGACATGTCGGCGCCTTCCCGATTCTTAGCGGGCAAAACGAGACTTATCTCTACAATACGCTCAGGGCCTACGCGCGCGGCAGTCGCCACAGCGGCATGATGCAGCCGGCCGCGTCCGGGCTCGATGATGCAACCTTGCGCGCGCTGGCCCGGCATTATGCGCGCGCCGCGCGTCGAACCGCGGCGCCGGTCGCCGAGTCCGCGGACATCGGGCGATTGCGTCAGGGTGAACGGATCGCCAAACGCGGCGCGCCCAGAGATCTGGTGCCCCCTTGCGTCAGCTGCCACGGTCCGAAGGCCGGCCCGCGGTTCGCGGCGTATCCCCGTCTCGCCGGCCAGCACCCGGGCTATCTCGCTCAGCAGCTCAGGCTTTACAAACGGGATGCGCGCGGCGGTACCGCGTTCGGGCCCATCATGCAAATGATCGCCGGCAACCTGAGCGAAGCGCAAATTCGGGCGGTGACGGCCTATTACGGGTCGCTATTTCGAAAGACGAACAAAGCGCTGGCTGAGATAGAACGTTGACTGGCGGGACGGGTGCGGATTGCGGCGCGGCGTTCGTCACTCATCCTCTTCGCCTGAATATTTCATTGTTCTACCATCGGCCATAATGTCCTTGCCAAGCGGATCTCCAAAAGGCTGTCATGCCGACTGGACCACCCCACTTACGTCACTTGGTTACCGTAAAGGCGTCAGGCAATATCCCGCCGGTACTGACCTTTACATCCCATAGCGGATTACGCCCAAGCTGTTTCTTGTATGGCACTGTCACGTCGGCGGTAATGGTATCAACTGTGCTGGTGTCTTCGACCGAAATAACGGTTGCGACGGGACGCGGCCCCGTCCCGCCTTCGAACGTCACCGTCGAGGACGGGGTAAAGCCGTAACCGGTGATCTCCACGGTGAGAGTCTCGCCCCTGCGGGCCAACTTGGGCGTGATATCCCTCACCAAATTACAGCTGCCGCTGTTGTCGAGGACCCTAGCACCAGAATCCTGGATATCCAGCAGCACGCAGGACACATTGTCATTCTCGTTGGCTTCGAGGAGCAGCTTCTTCGGATCGACCTCGATCTTGAGCTGATACATCCCATACGGGTTCCCTGTAAAGTCGACATCCTGCCCCGCAAGCCAATATCCGTAGGTGTCTCCCCAGCCTACCGACATGCCTTGAATTTGATTGCCGCAGACGTTATAGACCGACTGGACTGGAGCGCCGGGCAGTGACCCGTCGATCTTGTCCGTGTCCATGATGCAGAAAGTCGTCTTGCTACTGGTGCGTATTGACCCGCCGGGGGCATTAACGGGCTGCAGTGTGTAGAGCGCATAGTCGTCAAAGTGGAAATGGTTATGCGCCTGATGCCACTGGACCCAGCCGGCAAAATGATCAAAATGGCCTCCGTCGCTCAAATAAACTCTCTGGTAAACTTGTTGCTTGCCCGAGCCCGTGTCGACCGGGCCGGCGACTAGCTCGAGGGGACCACTACCGTTGTTCCAACTCGTCGTGCTGAACCTCAGTTTAGTGCCGACCAGGGCGACGTCGGAGGCGGGCAGGACACGTAAATTCGGCAGTCGGTCAACCACCTCCTGCGCGGAAGCGGTGGGGGCGTACAGAACGGCGCCGACCATCGCCCAGCCGAGCAAGACAATACGAATTCGAAACCCTCCAAAGAAAATAGTACGCGCTTTACAGATGCGGTTGTTCATCCTTGCGAGCCTCCAACAAGTCTCATTTGAAGCTAAAGCAATGCGATGCAAATAAGGGAGATTGGACCGCTTACCGACAGCCAGTCGAACCGGTGGCCGTAAACGGGTCCAATCCCCGCTTTTTACTAGTTAGTCTTCGGTGCAACCGCTTTGCGCGTTTAGGTAGGCCGCAGCGTCAGAACGTCCGCAACTTGCATCTGAACCCTTGCAGGTCAAATCTGTGAGCAGTTCCGAGCATTGACCGCTGTCGATATCGCAATAGATACCCCACCAGAAATCTATGTGATTCTTATAAAATCCGGGGCTGCAATTTGCGGTCGTCGGGGGTGGGGGCTCGCATTTAGGATCCTTCGGATCACAGACTTGAGCGTCGGCGGAACCGGCAACGACGGTCAAGCAGAATCCCAATATCGCGAGCACCGGTGATTTTTTTGCTGATCTGTTCATTTGTTACTCCTTAAAGGTTCTCAGGTGGTATTTCGGTTGGCACGCCAGCGGCTACCGGACAAACGGAGGCACTGACGGGTCGCTACCCTTCGTCAGGCAGCGCCGATGCGCACCCTGACCTACCGGACCTCGTCGTACGCGATGCGTGAGGAGTCTCGGCCCGTGCGCTTACGGTGCCAGAGCGCCGAACGCTTGCGCCATTCCTCAAAAGGGGAATATGTGTCGGATACGGACGCCCTTCACATCATGAGGGGCCCTGCTGACACGGGAGCGACCGATGCGCAGCCCCATTGGATCGTCCCAAATCTAAGCACTGCCACTAGGGCGTGCGGCCGTGGGCCAGGTACAGTGCGGAATCGGCGTCGGCCGTCTTTGGTGCATCGCGCTCCGCTATTTTTTCGCGGACTGTTCGGCCAGCAATTTGTCGATTTCCTCCTTGAACACCGAGAATGGCAGGGCCCCTGCTATTATTTTGGCGTTCTTGACCTTGCCGCCTTCGTTGATCCCGAGCAACAGAGCCGGCGTGCCGGTGATCCCAAGCCGGTGGCCCTCAGCTACGCTATTGCGGACTTTATCCATATACTTACCGCTGCCCAGGCATTTCTTGAAGGGTCCGGCCGTGACCCCGATCGCCTTCGCGTACGCCGTAAGTTTTTCCGGCGCGAGCGCCTTCTGATTGGCGAACAGGTTGTCATGCATCTCCCAGTACCTGCCTTGTTCGCCCGCACAGTGCGCCGCCTCGGCCGCCTTAGCGGCTTGGGCATGTATAGTCTCGAGCGGGAAGTCGCGGAACAGGTAACGCAACTTACCAGTCGCGATGTAGTCTTTCTCAAGCTGCGGCAGAGTCGTCTCGGCGTGGCGCCGGCAGAACGGGCACTCATAGTCGGAGAATTCGATCAGGATCAGCGTGGCGTCCTTTTCGCCCTTGGACGGGGAATCCCCAGCCTCTAGGACCGCATCGATCGCCCGCACCGGTGGCGGCGGCTGGAGCGCCTGCAGCAGTTTCTTAATCTCAGCAACGTCCTTGCCCAAGGTTTCCTGGCCCTGCTTGAGGGCTTCGAGGTCCTGGCGCAGGGCCTCGAACTCAGCGGACGTGGCCGTCTCGAACGCCGGGAGGATGGCAGGGCTTGCGCACAAGAGCAGGCCCAGGAGCAGGTTGTACATAATGCGCTGGTACATGATTGATTTCCTTTTGGCTCTGTACTGAAAGTCGGAACGGTTTACGGTGTCACGGTCTTCCGTCCAGGCGGCATTGGCCCAGGTAGTCCCGCCACGAGAAACGGAAGCAAAGGATTCGGAATCCTGTCTCAGGCATTGGCCAGTTGGCCGCCGAACAGGCGCAGAATAAGCAAGCTGCGGCGGCGGACGCCCAGCTTGTCGAAGACATTTTGGAGGTGTTTCTTGACAGTGTCTTCCATGATGCCGAGTCGCCGGCCGATCTCTTTGTTGCTGAGGCCTTGGCTCAGCAGCGCTACGATCTGCTGCTCCCGGTCGGTGAGGACATTCATAGCTTCAGCGCTGGACCGGTCGCATTCCGCTTGAGGATCGCCACCGCTGAACGTCTGCATCAAGTCGGATAATGCCTTCGCTAACACGTTGCGGGGTAGCCAGACGTCGCCTCGGCTGACGGCACGAATCGCCTTGACATACGCCTCGGGTGGACAGCTGGCCGGCAAATAGCCGTGGAAACGATGGCGCACGATCTCGACCAAGCCGGGACAAACCTCGCCCCCCAGCAGGAGCACGCGGACCTGCGGAACCTTCGTTCGGATCGTCCGCAGCGGCTCAGCACTGGTCTGGTCGAGTAACAACTTATCCAGGAGCAGCAGCTTGGGTTGCCGCCATTCTACCCACACGGAAAGGAGAGCCGGGTTGCCAGTACACTGACCCACCACTTCGATGTCCTGCTCGCGCGCCAGCCGTGGCAACAATTCCTTTAACAGACTCTCCCGGTCTGACAGGATCGATACGGTTATTAGATCCGAGGTCGTCTTAGATTGCCTCCCGCTTCGCCGCCCACGCCGGCTGCGATCGATAACCGGTATTTCGCTATGCATTTTTTCCTCCATGAACTAACTTGGCTACCGACAAACTTCCGCCTGTCGGGTTTTTCGATTGCGGTTTTTGGCAGGATGAGGACCGCCGCCCGGATGAGCCGATCCAGAATGGTCTCGATCGAAATGCCAGTTGAAATGATACAAATTCGGCGAAATAGTTACCCCGGCATGGATCACAAATCAGATATGCCCGACATCGGCCAGCGGCGTGACTCAATAATGTACGCGCGCCCCGGCAAAATCCTTCTTCATCCGCTCGACCCGCACGGTCAGTTCCTCTTTCGGAAGGTGCATTTCGGAACGAATCTGGCGCTTGCGTCCGCTGACCTGCTCGATAAGGGTCAATCCCTCGTGGCGGCTGGAATGTCCGTGCAGGCGAAAGCTGCTGAAGCCGTATTCGGATTCGAATTCCAGCAAGTTAACCCAACGCGATGCGGTAGGACACGGCCACGCAGCGGCCCGGCGCGAAGATGCCGGAGCCGAGCGGTCTCGTAGGGTTTAAGTTTTCGAACGTGAGCCGACAATAACCGCTGGCATCGTCTTTCTTCATCGCCGCATGGAGCTTTAGCCATGGAAACACTCGTTGCCATCCTGATTGTTGCGGTTGCATTGTAGGTAGACACCTCCCGCAACCACGCAGGGAAGTGGGGTCCCTGGTTAGACGGGTAGTGCCTGCTCCGGGTGACGGCTGACTGCCTGAAACGGCGGGCCGTACGAGCGATCGGTGATGGGGCAGGGCGGGAGTAAGCGTTAAATTTTCGTGTTTGCCGGCCAGCTATCGAGGAACTCCTCCGGTGAAAGCGCAGTAACAGGCGATCGACTGAAATCGGCGATATTGCGAGTCACGATGACAGCGCAAGCGGTAACTTCAGCCGCGGCGGCGACCACCGCATCCTCGAAATCACGCAGCTTGAGGCTTCGCGCGCGAACGAGCGTAGTTCGGTCTACGGGCGCGATATCGAAGCGATCGATCAACCAGTCCACCAGGCCGTCCGCGCGCGTCTTGTTCATGTGCCGTGCGACAAGGTAATAGAGCGTAGTAACGCCATGCGCAGGAAATACACCGATAATGTCGCCGGTTAACGCTTTGCTGAGGGCAGCCGCCGAAGAGGAATAATGAGGCTTGCGTTCCTGTAGCACATCCAGGAACACATTGAGATCGAACAGCACTCTCATCGATGCTTGTCGTCGAGATGCTGATTATACTCAGCCTTCGCATCGACATCGGAAGGAATGCTCCCAGCGAGCTTCGCGATTTCCGGATGAATAGCATTCTGGTGAGACGCCTGGAGCCGCGTAAAATAACGGTGAATAACTTCTGTCACGGTCATGCCATGGCATTTTGCGAATTCCTTTACGAATCGGATCTCATCTGCGGGCAGTCGCACCGTAAGTTTGCTGGTTTCCACAAGCATTGACCTCTATCTGTCTACTTTTGCAGCCATACGGCCACGTTACCACTGGTGTACGGCTCAGACAATAAAAGCCTATCCCCAACACCTCTTGCCACGCTGAGCCCTTCGACGATGCTCAAAGCCTGTCCTGAATGCCGTGAAGGAATAAATTCAGCGAAGGATTTCCAAAAGTGCTTTGAGAACAGTGGAGATTCGACGGGCATCCGAGGCCTGGCTCGCGCAGCAGCCAGGGCAAACTGTTTGTCGGCCCCCACCCTAACCCTCCCCCGGCGCGGGGGAGGGGACTTGTTCTTACTGGGCTGCCCGCCGATCCGGGCATCTGTAGGGTGGATAAAGCCCGCGCATTTGCGGGCGTATCAGATCCTTCGCTCCGCTCAGGAGGCGTTGGTGGATTCGGCGCGGGGCGCCCCCGTATCGGGGTACGGAGCAGGCTTAATCCACTCTACCAAGGCTGAAGCGCAGGTGCCGTCGTTCCGGCGCAGGCCGGAACCCAGTCGAGACAACTGTTCTCTGGATGCCGGCGTTCGCCGGCATGACGACGTAACTATGTGCCCAACCTTTACAACTCCTGGCCCTCCGTGAACGGCGGCGGGCATGAGCGCCCGCACGGAAATTGCTCCTTCCCCCTTTTGAGGGGGAAGCATCTGTAGGGTGGATAAAGCCCGCGCATTTGCGGGCGTATCCACCGGGCGTTGGTGGATTCGGCGCGGGGCGCCTTAATCCACCCTACCAAGGCTCGCCCGGCGCGGGGGAGGGGGCTTGTTCCTACTTGCCTGCCCGCCGATTTGAGTGACTGCCGGCGTACGCGCGCGTTGTTTGCGTTAGACTGAATGCCTCGTCGTCAAGTCATAATCACACGCTGGTCGAGGCGCTTCTGGAATCCATTCTTGTAGTCTGCATGGGCAACATCTGCCGCAGCCCGATGGCCGAGGGGCTGTTGCGTTACCGGCTCGCGGGGCGCGCGGAGCCGAAGACCACCTCGGCGGGTATCGGCGCGCTGGTGTCGCATCCCGCGGATCCCATCGCCGTCGAGCTCATGGCGGCACGCGGCATCGACATTTCCGCGCACCGCGGGCGCCAGCTCGACAAGCCGACCCTGCTGGCGCATGGCCTGGTGCTGGTGATGGAACGCGCGCATTTGTACTGGATATCTTCCCGATATCCCGAGGCCCGCGGCCGCGTTTTTCTCCTCGGTCATTGGCGCGACGGCGAAGATGTCGTCGACCCGTACCGCCAGGAACGGCCTGTTTTCGAGCATGCCCTGGATCAGATCGATGTTTATTTGGGGGATTGGCTAAAAAGGCTGGCAATCGGTTTTAAATAGTCTTAGCATCCCGCGAAACGCGAGTGGGAGTTGCCACGACGAACGGCAACCAAGCTTCTGGCGGCCCGCAACGGCTGACTCAGTAGTTACAAAATGTCATCTCGAGCGCGAGATCTTGATCCAAGGCATATTCAGGCCGCGCGATCAAGACTTGATCGCGATCAAGATCGCTCCTAATTCCGTCCCCCTCGAAGGGGGAGGGTTAGGGTGGTACGGGGCAGGCCCCGTATCGTGGTACGGGGCAGGCTTAATCCACCCTACCAAGGCTGGCACACAACGGGGCGGGGAGAGAAGTGGGGAGCTTTCAGTTATACGTGCGGCATTGGCCGCTGGCCGCGCTCATCGCGAGCGTGGGATTTCTGTCGTCTTGCGCGCTGCCGGGCCTGTCGCTGCGGGATTACGAGCGGACGCCCGATCAGTACGCGATTTCCGACGATCCGCGTTACCTGAACGAGGATGAAGTCGATTACGATCCCGTCGTTCACCCGATTACCCCCGCGCTGGTGCTCAATCTGCAGCGCGCGGATGCGATCGAAGTTGGCGAGCCCGGCGCGCGGTACATTGAGCCATTGGATTCCGAATACGAGGTCGGCCCTGGCGACGTGCTCAGCGTGATTGTCTGGGGGCATCCCGATCTCACCAACCCCACCGGCGCGACGGAAAATCTGCAAAGCGCGGGCCGGCTGGTGCAGGCTGACGGCACCATATTTTTCCCCTTCGTCGGCACCATCGAGGTCGCTGGCCGCACCATCAAGGAAATCCGGGGCATGCTCACGGATGGCCTCAAAAGCGTGGTGCGCGAACCGCAGGTCGATCTGCGCGTGCTGTCGTATCGCAGCAAATATGCGTTTGTGGTGGGCAGCGTCGGGCGGCCGTGCCGCATCCCCATCACCGATCGCCCGTTGACCATCGTCGATGCGCTCAATCAATGCGACAGCATCATCAAGCCCATTACCACCCGCTCGGTGACCGTGGTGCGGGGTGCGGACACGCGCCTGGTCGATCTGCGCGACGTTTACCTTGGCGATGACCCGTACGGCATTCGCCTGCGCAATGGCGATCGAATCTATTTGAACGATACGCAGGATCGCATCTTCATGGTCGGCGAATTCATGGAGCAGAAGACGCTGCCGGTGCCCACCAGCGGTTTGACCCTCGCCGAATCCATCGCGGCGTCCGGTGGCCTGAATCTGGAGACCGCCGACGCTGGCGGCGTCTACGTGATCCGCGGCATGGTTTCGCAGCAGGATATGGACGATGGCGAGGTAAGGGCCAAAGACATCTCGCCGGAGATTTTCCATCTGGACGCGAGCTCCATCGACGCGCTGATTCTCGCCGACCGGTTCCAGCTGCAGCCGCGCGATGTTGTGTTTGCCGCAGCGGCCGACCTGGTCAACTTCAACCGTGCGCTCGCTCAGTTAATTCCCACGGTGGCACTGTTGTTCCAGGGGCGGTTTATTGTTGAGGGCAGATAGTGGCCTGTAACGGACGCCATGATAGTAACTGTTATTCCGAGCGCAGCGAGTAATCTGGCCAGATCCTTCGCTGCGCTCAGGATGACAGGAGCGGGTAACGAGAACCGAACGCTTCGTTTCACTCAGCATGACGGTAACGGGGACCAGATGCTTCGTTTCACTCAGCATGACAGGAACACTCGGCATGACAAGAACACGCGGCATGACAAAAACGCGGCATGGCAAGAACAGGCATGAACGCGGCGAGTGCCTTCGCGATCGCCTCGGGGTGTCATCCTGAGTCCTTCGACGGTGCTCAGGATAAACTCTGCGAAGGATCTGGTGTTTTTAATCGGCAGAAAATCAGATGCTTCGCTGCGCTCAGCATGACAGGAACACTCGGCATGACAAGAACACGCGGCATGACAAAAACGCGGCACGACAATAAGAGGCGTGAACGTGGGGAGTGCCTTCGCGATCGCCCCGGGGTGTCATCCTGAGTCCTTCGACGGTGCTCAGGATAAACTCTGCGAAGGATCTGGTGTTTTTAATCGGCAGAAAATCAGATGCTTCGCTGCGCTCAGCATGACAGGAACGGCACGAGAACCAGATGCTTCGTTGCACTCAGCATGGCAAGAATTACAGGACTTCGTTCAAAATGACAGACAAGTTTAAGCTTGTGAGATCGCTATCGAACGGAACAACATAATCGCGGATGCACGACATGATTCATCGACGATGAACAGGGCCATTCAGCAGGAACAGTGGGCGTTGTCCGCGCAGGACGACCAGGAAGACGAAATCAGCCTCCGCGATTACGTCGGTATCATCCTGCAATCGTGGAAGCTCGCGCTTTCCATTCTCATGTTGGCCGGCCTGATCGGCGCTTACATCGCGTGGACGGCGCCGCCGGTATATCAAAGCAATGCACTGATTCAGGTCGAACCCAAGCCCAGCGCGGGAATGGCCGCCGGGCTGGATCCAATGGCCGCATTGTTTCAGGAGCAGTCGCTGGGCTCTGCCGAGATTGAAATCCTTCAATCGCGTTCGGTGCTGCGGCGGGCGGTGAAAGAACTCAAGCTGGATATCGTTGCCGAGCCTCGGCACCTTGGCGGCTGGGGCGCCGCCCTTGCGCGGCGACGCGGCGGCGAAGGCGCGCCGGTAAATCCACCGCGTACGATCATATCCATGCTGCCCGAATCATTGCGCGCCTATCTCCCTGATCTAGGCCGCTACGCGTGGGGTGGCGAGCGCATCACCGTCTCTCGCCTGAGTGTGGCGCCCGCGTTGCTCGGCGTGCCGCTCGTGGTGGTGGCAGGCGAGGCGGGCAATTATCGTGTTTATTGCGACAACGACGAAGCCGCGTACTGCGATCCCACAAACACCTTACTGCAGGGCAAGGTCGCCGAAGCCGCGCGTGCGCGCACTGCGGCCGGGCGCATCCAGATGTTCGTCGCTGAACTCGAGGCGCGACCCGGAACCGAGTTCGAGGTCACCAAACTACCGATACAAGACGCCGTGCAAAAGCTGCACGAAAATCTCACGGCGACAGAAACCGCTGAAGGCACGGGCATTCTCGACGTGACCTTGACCGCGCCGTCCGCGATCGCCGTGAAAGCGCGGCTTAACGCCATCGCCAACAGCTATCTGCGCCAGAACGTGCAGCGGCAGTCGGAAGAAGCCCGGCGCACGTTGACGTTCGTCAACAGCCAGCTTCCTGAACTGCGGGAAAACGTCAACATCACCGAGGCTGCGATGCGCGATTATCAGTCGGAGCGCGGCACGGTGGATTTAAGCCTCGAAGCGCAAGGCGTGCTCAACAGCATAGCCAAGGTCGAGCGCCGAATTTCCGGGCTCGAACTTCGCAGGGCCGGCCTCATGCGCACTTATACCGAGGATCATCCTCTGGTCGAATCGCTGGATGACCGATTGGTCAGGCTGCAGGAAGATCGCGCGCGCATCGAAGAGCAGATGAAAGAGCTGCCTGACATCGAGTCGGACTACCTGAAGCTCGCGCGCAACGCCAGGGTCGCTAACGGGCTATACCTTCAACTGCTCAATCGCGCGCAGGAACTCAAAGTCACCGAGGCCGGCGTGACGGGTTACGTGCGCATCGTGGACTACGCCTTCAAGCCGCTGTTGCCCGCCGGGCCGAACCGCGTGCGCATATTGCTGGTAGCGGTCATCCTGGGCGGCATGATGGCGGCCGGCCTGATTTTCCTCAAACGCGCGCTGGCGCGTGCGCTGGATACGCCGGACCTGATAGAACGCAAACTCGGGCTGCCGGTTTACGCCACCATCCCGCACAGCAAGCACCAATCAGCGCTTTATCGATCGAAACGAAGCAGGTCAGGCTCCGAACCCGATGTGCTGGCGCGCAGCGCGAGCACGGATAACGCAATCGAAAGCCTGCGCAGCCTTCGCACCAGTTTGCAGTTCGCACTGATCGAGGCCAAGAACAACGTCATCACCATTACCGGCCCCACGCCGGGCCTGGGCAAGACGTTTGTAGCGGTGAACCTCGCCTTTCTGCTGGCGGACATCAACAAGCGCGTGCTCTTGGTGGACGCGGACCTGCGGCGCGGACATACGCACCGCTACCTGGGCCATGACCGCGCGCCGGGCCTTGCGGATGTGATTGCAGGTCAGTGCAAAGCAAGCAAGGCGATTCATCTTGTCGACAACAAGGGCCTTTATTTCATGGCCACCGGCACGATACCGCCCAATCCTTCCGAGCTCTTGGTGCACGACAATTTCAACCGGCTGATCGAACAGGTTTCGGAAGACTACGACATGATCATCTTCGACACGCCGCCCATCCTGAACCTCACCGACGGCATCATCATCGCCAAACAATCCGGCACCACGTTCCTCGTCGTGCGCGGCGGCGAGAGCACCATCCACGATGTCGAGCACAGCGCCAAGCGCCTGCAGCAGAACGACATCAAGCTCAACGGCGTGATCTTCAACGATCTAAAACTGAGCGCATCGAAGTACGGTTACGGCAAATATGGGTATTACAACTATCAGTACAAACCGGCAAAAGCGTAACAATCCTGCCGCGGCCAACTGCTACGGTACATGAATGCGAGCGTTAGTCAGAGAGCACATCGTCATAGAGCAAGTTGTCATAGAGCAGGTTCTCATAGCGCATTGCCATGGCGCTTTGTCATAGAGCATATGGTCACATGGACCATTGTGTCATAGAGCATGTCATCACATAGACCATTTTGTCATAGAGCATGTCATTCTGAGTGAAACGAAGAATCCGGTGTCGATAGCAAAGTGTCATTCTGAGCACCGCGAAGAATCTCGTGTTTTTAATAAGCAGATCAGATGCTTCGCTACGCTCAGCATGACAAGAATGGTCAGCATGACAGGAACGGTCAACGAGAACCGGATGCTTCGCTGCGCTCAGCATGACAGGAACACTCGGCGTGACAAGCGTCAGGGATGTCATTCTGAGTGAAGCGAAGAATCTGGTGTTCTTAATCAGCAGAGAATCAGATGCTTCGCCGCGCTCAGCATGACAGGAACAGTCAGCATGACAGGAACGGGCAACGACAACGGGATGCTTCGTTTCACTCAGCATGACAAGCCACCAGGATGTCATTCTGAGCACCGCGAAGAATCTGTGTTTTTAGTCAGCAGAGAATCAGATGCTTCGCTGCGCTCAGCATGACAGGAACAGTCGGCATGACAAGCGTCAGGGATGTCATTCTGAGTGAAACGAAGAATCTCGCAAAGGCGCTGAATTTGAAGCAATACCACGTATACATCCTGACCAATCACTCGCGCACACTATACACGGGCGTGACTAATGATCTCATGCGGCGAGTTTACGAACATCGGCAAAAACTGGTGCGCGGCTTTACCGCGCGGTATAACATCGCGAGGCTGGTTTGGTTTGAAGAAAGCGTCGACATCACCAGCGCCATAGCGCGTGAGAAGCAGATCAAAGGATGGCTGCGATCCAGGAAGATCGCGCTGATTGAGTCCGTCAACCCTGGTTGGGAAGACCTGAGCGCTGATTGGCATGGCTAACGCACGCGCACCTATTGTGGTCTTTACTTCGTTCGGAGTCGGGCTGGGCACGTCAAAGAACAATGTTATTTTGGCAAGGCACGACCGGCGCCGCTTAAAAGCGGCTTCAGCAGCGATGTGGAAGCTGAAAATGCGGAATGTCCTAACTGAACCGGTTGGAGCGCCTCATGTTAGTGGTATATTCTCAAGCGGGCGTACCGATTCGGCTGACGGGGGAACGTTGGCGGCACATCGTCACCTATCACCCAGAGATGAAAGCTCAGCGGGAACGGGTGCAGGAAACGATTGCCGAACCGGACCTCATCCAGCAGGGAGCGGCTTCGATCGCAACTTCGAGTATAACGACGGCGTGAATATTTGGGGCAGTGCTTTTTTGCCTGAGATTCGAAAGAACATTTTCGACAATTGTGGGAAATGCCGATGAAATATAAGATCGCGTTAATGCATTCAGATGAAGGCGTGAGCGCGTCGGTTCCCGGCTTGCCTGGCTGCTGGTCGCAAGGTTCTGACGATGCCGAGGCGCTTGCAAACATAGAGAACGCTATCCACGAGTATCTCATGGTCGTTGAGGAGCAACTTAAGGGCGCCGATGTGCGAGAAATTGAAATCGCTATTTAGCCGTGCCGAAAATTCCAGGCATTTCTCATCCGCAAGCCGTACGGGCGCTCGAGAAGGCTGGTTTCAGGATTGAACGTCAGGGTAAGCACATCGTCATGTCAGACGGCGTGCGTATTATTACCTTGCCGAGGGCAAACCCGATTAATGCCTTTACCCATGGGCGGCATCGTGCGCGATGCCGGCCTCACCGCCGAAGAATTTAAAAAGCTCTTGTAAATGCCGTTTCTCTTTTTAATAGAGCCCAGCTGTAAGAGCGGCGCTTATTGACGCTTGCATAAGGGCTTAGCAGAAAACTGTCATCCCTTCACTTCGTTCAGGGCAGGCGCTGAGCAGCGCGAAGGATCTCGAAGTGAAGCATCTGCTCTTCTTCTTGGGAAGCAGCAGATTCTTCGGCCGGAGTCTATCCTTGAGCAACGCGAAGGAGCCTCAGAACGCCCGCTAAAGGGTGATGTCAAGTGCACACAGCGAATAACCTCGGGGTGTTGACCTCTACGTTAGGCTGTTGCACCAATGCGTAGCCGGCTTTGAGGAGCTTGCGCGCGATGATCACCAA
>JBOIDC010000026.1:0-50071 GCA_050740315.1 Gammaproteobacteria bacterium
CCCGCCACAGTGGCTTCGCGCCCATCGGCGCCGCAGCCTGCTCCAGAGGACAGGACAGCGGTGCCGCGATCCGCCGCAAAGATCGAACTACCTGCAGATTCTCCACGGCCGGATAACCCTTCCAAGGGTGCGTTGAAAGAACGTGTAGCACCGCGGGTTCTGCCGGGTAATCAGCGTTTCGATCGGATTGACGTCGTTGATCGTCACGTCGGTCGTCGAGTCGCACAGATTGATACTGGGGTCCAGGCCGGGATTGGCTATGAGCTGATCGCAACCAGGCCCGTATTGCAGCTCCAGTTGCGTGGTGCACAACTGGCACCGTTCCAGCGGAATGCCGGCCGGGTCCGTTACGTCGATGATCTCGTTCTGGTCATCCAGAAAGATGACGACCGAGGTGCCGGCCGGCGCGATGTCTATACCCCCGTTATCGTCGTCATCATCATCGACAACGCCGTCATCGTCATCGTCATCATCATCGTCGTCGTCGTCATCATCATTGACCTGAGCCAGCGCTTCGCTGCTCATCAGTAACAAGAGTCCATTACCTAGCTGAGCCAGGGCCGCGCGCTCTCCGGGCGCCAAACAGGCGATCAAGATCGCCAAAACCATAAAGCCACTGAACCGACTCATATCAGCCTCCTATAGCTGTTTATCGAACATGTAGCTGTTTATCGAACATGATGTGCTTCTCTGCACCTTGCCTGCTCGCAGCCAGGCAGCTGCGATCAATAACGCCTGAGGTCATCGCTGCTGGGCCAGATCGGCTAGAACGCCAGCGTAAATCGGATGTACATCGTACGCTCGGGAATAAACCGGGCGGTCAGCGGTTCGTTCGTCTGGAAATTGCGGTCCTGGAAGTCGAATTCCTGGTCGAACAGGTTCCCGACCAGAAAGCTCACGCTGCCCCAGCGGTTCGGTAGACGATAGCCGACCGAGGCGTCCGCCGTCCAGAAGTCCTCGTGATCGTTTACCAGCACGCCCTGCGGCACTTCGGTCGACAATAGCGGATACTCAACCTGCTGGTGAACGTAGTTCGCGCCGAGGCTGGCGAAAAGCCTGCCGTAGTAATAGCCGGCCTTGAGGGCAAGCGCGTGGGTATCCAGATCGGTCGGCACCTCGGCCGACGCCGCGGGGAGATCCCGCTTGAAGCTATCGAATGTGTATTCGGCGCCGAGCGACAGCTCGGACAGCGGCGTCCAGTAAAGATATGCGCGGTGAAGTTGCTCATCCAGGCCTTGCTGGGCTCCGACCGGCGTTCCGGCTGCGTCGAATAGAAACGCCGTCTCTTCCACGTCTCTGTGCGTCAGCTCCATGCCGCCGTACAGCTTGCCTGAGAACTCATGGTCCAGTCCGACGCCGTAACGCCAGGCGTCGGCTGCGTCGAAGTCATCGAAAAATTGATTGAACCCGGCCACCTGGGTGGGCTCTACCGTCTGGTTTGACAACAGCGAGCGCTTGAGCGCCCTGAAGGCCGCGAATCTCAGCGTGGTGGCTGGCGTAAGGTCCCAGATCAAGCCGAGCTTGGGGTTGAGCTGGCTGCGGCTTAAATCCTCGGCCTCGAAATCGTCGTAGCTTAATCCGAACGTCCAGGCCATCGTCGAAATCGTCTGCCACGTGGTATAGACATAGGCGTTGTGGTGATCGGTCTCGAAATCCAAAGCAGCAGTCTGCGGGGGCGCAGGCACGCCCGGGACCGTTACCGTCGCCGTGTCGGTGCCGCTACCATCCTGTCCCAGGCTTCCCGCGCCGACCACGGTGTCGAGCGCTTCCCCACGAAACAGATACTGGGCCTCGCCGGTATAGCCATCGCTTTCCGTCACGGTGTCGAGCGAGAGCGTCACCCCCTCTCCCAGGGAACGCGAGGCAAACAACTCCTCCTCCGCATCCTGGTAGATCAGGGACAACAGGAAATCCGAGCGCGGACCGGGCGAATACCGGAAGCCCACGCGCGCCAGATCGGTCTGGACCTCGCGCCGGTCGGGAAAGAAATCCGGGAACAGATTCGCGGGATCGAGGCGCAAGCCGAGATCCCCGTGCTCGGTCTCGCGGTGACGCAGTTCGACTTGAAAACTCGCCTTCGGCGAGATCGCGTATTGTGCGAAGGCGTTGTAGATGTCGTGCTCAAGGTCGTTGTTTTCGCGGAAGCCGTCCGTCCGATAATGGAACTGGCCGACGCTGTACGAGAGCTGGTCGTGCAGGCCCGTGACGATTAAATCATCGCCCAGGGTATCGTTGCTGCCCGCGATGCCGCTCGCCTGAAAATCGAACTGGTTGCGCGCGAACAGGGGATTGAACTCGCTGAATGACGGGTCCGAAGGCCCGGCGCCCTCCAGCAGCGCCAGGTTGCTCTCGGCGAGCTCCGGCTGTAAGGGTGTGAGATTGATGGGCTGCAGGAGTTGCGACTGCAGCAGCTCGCTCACCCGCGCGATGTCGTGCCGTGGCAGGCTTGAATATGAGTCCGCCAGGAAGCGATGGGCCGAGTAATTGGCCGGATCGGTGTTCACCGACTTCCAACCTTCCGCCAGCGCCAGTTGCTCGAAGCCCAAATCGTGGTAGATGTGGCCTAAGCTCGCGCTGCGCGCGGCGAGGTCTTGATCCAGCAACAGGCTGGAGCGGTAAACGGCGCGGTTGTCGTTCAGCGCTATCGACTTCTGTACGTCACGCAAGGCGTCCACCGGCCGGTTTTCGGTCTGCTTACGAATGCCGTCATAGAACCATGGCGTGGGATCATTGGGATCCAGATCTTTAGCTATAGCAAGCTCCGTGCCCGCCAGCGCGTCGCGCTTTTCGTCGAAGTATGCCTTGCCCAGGTAGCTGCGGATGACGGCGTTGTTCGGATCGAGGTTGGCGGCGATTTCGATCTCCCGCCGGCCCTGCGCCAGATCGCCCTGCCGGACGGTGGCGAGCCCCAGACCGAGCCTCGCCAGGGGGTCGGGCGAATCCAGCTCGATGGCGCGCCGAAAGCTTCGCTGCGCCGCCTCGGTGTGGAATTGCGTCAGGCGGGCGAAGCCCAGCACCGTCTGAGTGCGGGCGAGATCTGGGTTGCGCGCGGCGGCTTGCTCGGCCGCGCTCAGGGCGTTCTCCAATTCGCCCAGCGCGAGATACAGCTCCGCGAGCCGGGCATGGACGAGCGCGCCCCGCTCGCTGGTTGCGACGGCGCGCCGGGTCGCCGCCATCGCGCCCCGGAGGTCGAAGCTTGCCTGTCGTGCATAGGACAGGGCAAGCCACGACGCGGCGCTGCCGGGGTCCGCGGCGACGGCGCGCCGGCTTGTAGCCAGCCCGCGTTTCTTGTCGTTCTGCACGATCGCGATGAGGGCCCGCAGCGCGATGGCCGGGCCGTAGCGCGGATTGCGCCCGAGCGCGCGCTGAAGGTCGGCCTGCGCGTGATCGACTCTGCCCAGCCCCAGACCGAGCGCGGCTCGATAGGCGTAGAGGTTGACGGTGCGGAGCCGATCCGGCAAGTCCCCGAGGCGGGCAAGCGCCGTGGTCGCGTCCCCGCGCCGGTAAGCCGCGAGCGACCGCGAGAGTGCGGCTCGTCCTGGCGCCGGCAGGCGGGGCAACGCCGCCGCGTCGAGGTCGAGGATAGGCGGGTAGTAAAGCGCCCAGCGAACGGCGTTCCGGGGGCGAATCACGGTGCGCAATACCGGCGCCTGCCCGGCCAGCACCAGCGCCGACTGACCCGTCCCGAGCGTGAGCTCGCCGTCGCGGCTGCGGGCCGCGACCCGGCCTTCGAGGACGGTGACCTCGGCCCCCCGCGGGCCGACCCGTATCATGAACTCCGTGCCTTCGACCACGGCGTTGACGAACGGCGTCTCTACCTCGAAGGATTCCCGCACGCGGCTGATGAAATAGGCGACACCGCGCAGGAGCTTCAACAATGACGAGCCCGCTGCCGCCGGCTCGGAGAAGCTGACCGCGGTGTGCTCGTCCAGCCGCATGATGGTGTCGTTGTGCAGCACCAGCGCGGCGCGGCTGTCTTTTCGCACCCTTACGATATCTCCCTGGCAGAAGGTATCGTCCAGCGCCACCGTGTTCCACGCGCCGGTCCCCTTGGAACTCACCTCCACGTGGCCCTGCACGGAGACGGCTTTCGCGATCCATGTCTCGCACGCGGCGCGCGTGACGTCGGGCGCCAGGGCGAGACCCATGAATATGAATGCCACGAGCCGGCGTGCCGGGCGCACTTCGCCTGCCAGTTGTTTAGGCCTCATCGCAGCTGCGCGCCATTCGCCAAAGCTTTTCATCCCTGCGCCCTGCGCCGTTTTTTCAGGTGGGGGCTGCACATGTGCAGATACAGCAGGCTGGGCCCGTCGCCGGGAAACGTCCGCAAAATGTCCGTGAACCTCGCCGCGGCGACGTCCCAGGCCTGCGCCTGATAGGCCCTGAGCGCCTCGGCGAAATCCGCGCTGAGCGCGACCTGCGCCGGGTCGGCTTCATCCGCCCGGCATAGTACCTCATGGAGGTTAATATTTTGTTTCCCGCCCGCCACGCGGAATGCGCCCACGCCCCGCGTGACGAAGCCGGCAAGGCCGGCCAGACACGCATCCGATACCAGCACACGGGTGCCAAGCCGCTTGTTCAGCCGCTGAATCTCCGCGGCCGCATCCAGGATGTCGCTCATCGCGTGTTCTTCATGGCGATCCCGCCCTGTCTTGGCCGGCGCAAGCCAGCCCGCGTGCAAGCCGATGCGCGTCCGGGTTGCCGGGCCGCCAGAGGTCTCTTCGAAACGCGCGACCCCGCGCGCGATATCCAGCGCGGCGTCGCACGCCCGTGTCTTGAGATCAGCATTGGGCTCGGGACCCGACCATAGCGCGAGCATCGCATCGCCGATCAGTTCCGATATGACCCCGCCGCGCTCGAGCACCGGCTTGCACAAGACTTGATAATATGCGTTCGCGGGCCCGGCCCCGGTGGCGTCCCGCGGCGGCCGGTGCGCGGCCTTCTCGGTGTCGGTGACCAGGCAGATGCCGAAGACGGAGCGCGGGTGCGGGTGCGCCCGTGCGCTGTCCCGCGCCAGTTGGTGCACGATATTATCCGGCAGGTAGTAGCCGAAGACGTGGTGCAAGCGTTTGCGTTCGCGGCCGGTCACCCATTGGCCCCACATCAAGGTACTGAGCGCCGCCAGCGGAGTCTGCAACAGCAACGGTACGGCGCTCGGCAACCAGGCGCTATTCGCGGCGAAGAAATAGCCGCACGAGCCGATGTAGATCGCGCTCAGCAGCACGATGGCGGCCGCGGCGCCCTGGGCCGGCAGCAGCACGCACAGCGCCGCCAGCATCAGTGCGTGGAGCGTGGCGAAGGCGATGAACGTCGCCGGCTCCGGTTCGGTTAATACCCTGCCTTCGAGGAGGTTGGCGAAGGCCGTGGCGGCGATCTCCACGCTGGACGTGGCGGCGCCGTCCGCGCGCGTAAACACCGTGCGAAAGTTGCCCTCCGGCTCGCGCGACAGAAGCCCGGAGAACCCGATGAACACGGCCTTGCCCTCGAGGTCCAACCGTGCCCGCCCGTCTTCACGCAGGACGGCGTCATAGGGCAGCGTCACGATGCTGCGCGGCGGGCCGTAGAAGTTGAGGTACTTTTCCGCCTCGTCGCGATACATCCTGACCACCGCCTCGATCCGCTCGCGGTCCTCGGAATCGCGTATCTTCGAGCGCGCTTGCCGCAACTCATCCAGTACGGCCGGCGCCAGGGATGGTTGCGTGACGAACAGCGTTCGTAACGCGATCATCAATTCGACCAGGCCGAATTCGGTCAGCGCCTCAGCCGCCGTGTCCGGCAGGTGACTGCTGTATTCCAGTTTGAACTTGTCGAGCAGCCTTAACATCGCCGGGTAGCTATCCATGGCGTAAAGTTGCAGCACCGCGGCAGGCAGACTTGGAAAATCGCCGGCCGCGCGGCGAAACGTCCAGAACTCCCGCGCCTGGGCGGCCGCCGGCAAGGTGAACGGGACGGAGGCGACCGGCGCGGACGCGAGCACCGGCGTCGGCGGCGCCACGCGCTCGATGCTGATCTGCGTGCTGGCGTTCGGCGTATTGAGGATCTGGTGTTCAAGATACGCGGCGAGGATGACGTTGCCCGCGCGCCGGATCGACGTGGCGAGCGCCCGGTCATGCGCCGGGTTGCGTGCATCCTCGAAGTAGATGTTGAAGGCGATCAGCGCCGCGCCGGCCTCGGTCAGCGCATCGACGAGCCTGGCGTGCAGGACGCGCGGCCATTGTCCCGGATCAGTCTCCAGGCCCAGCGCCTTGGCCGCGGCCTGGTCGATCGTCACGACCACGACCTCGGGCGGCGCGGGCCGCTCGCCCCGCAAGTGAAACAGCAGCTCAAGCCCGAGGCTCTCCTCCAAAGCAAGACCCGCCGCCGGGACGAGGTACGTCACGGTCCCGAGCGCGGCTGTGAAGAGCCCTATGCAGATAATCTTGAGCAGCGATGCCGCCATTTTTTAACACACCATGAAGGCGCACAGCACAATCGGCGGGCACTCTCAGGCAGGCTCATCGCCCGTGCCGCCGTGATGTACATTCACAAGCTGTGCCGGAGTTCGTGCCAGGGCGACCGTCATGGCGGTTAACGGCGGATATCGAGTCGCAAGGAGCGGATCTCGCCAAGATTTTGTCTGGGTTCTAGACGCATTGTCCAAGATCTGGACAAAAGCGCTTCTGTTCAGCCCTCGAAGGCTAGAACCGGATGTTGAACAACGCTTCGGTTTGTACGCCCATCCAGACTCCTCTCTGAGACAGCCGGCGCGGTCGCGCTCTCCGCCTGACGCTTCCGGCTTACAGGCTCAAGCGCCCGCAAACATGGCGCGCAGATTCACCGTCGATGCCTGCCCGATGCTGTCGAAATGCCGCTCCAGCCACTGCGTGGCGGCGCGATAACCCATGCCGTGCAGAGTCTCCAGAAATGCCCATTCGGCATTGAGCTTGCTCGAGGCGTCCAGCGGAGCAAGCTCGGCCTCACCGTCGACGCGGTGAATCAGCATGCGCTTGTATCGCGCGGCATCCAGGTTCCCCGCATCGAGCTGCCGGGTCACGAACTCGATGGCACGCAGCTCGGCCAGCAGGCTGCTGTTGAAGGTGATCTCGTTGATGCGATCCAGAATATCGCGCGCGCGCGTCGGGGTCTCGGGCGAATCGATAGGATTGATTTGCACGATGACGATATCCCGCGTAGCGCAACGGTAGATAAACGGATGCAGCGCCGGATTGCCCATGTAGCCGCCATCCCAGAAGGCTTCGCCGTCGATCTCGACGGCCTGGAAGAGCGACGGCAGACACGCCGAAGCCATCACCGCGTCGGGCGAGAGATCTTCGTTGACGAAGATGCGCGCGCGACCGGTGCGAACGCTGGTGGCCGAGACAAACAGCTTGATCCCGGGGCAACAGCGCACCGCGTCGAAGTCGATCTGCCGCGCCAGAAAATCCCGCAGCGGATTGAGGTTGAACGGGTTGAGTTCGTAGGGCGAGGCGAGCCGGCTCAGCAGGTCGAGAGCTAAATAGCCGGGCGATGTATTGAGGCTCCAGTTGCCCGTCAACTGATCCCACGGCGTGCGCTGGATCAGGCTGAAGCACGCCGCCTCGCTCGCGGCTTTCCAGAAGGCATATAACGCCTCGCGCGCGCCTTCCCGCCCACCTTTCTCGAAACCGTCCGCGAGTGCCACGGCGTTCATGGCGCCCGCGCTGGTGCCGCTGATCGCTTCGATGCGGATCCGCTCGTCTTCCAGCAAGCGGTCCAGCACGCCCCAGGTGAACGCGCCGTGCGCGCCGCCGCCCTGCAACGCCAGGTTGACGGATTTGGACCCGTTGCCGCCGGATTGCGCTGCCTTGCGCCGACTGGCCGGCGCTGAGTTTTGCTTGCGATCTGCACTCATTGCGCCGTCCAGCCGCCGTCCATGGTCAGCGCGCTGCCGGTAATCGCCGCGGCCTGCTCGCCGGCGAGATAAACCACCAGCGCGCCCACCTGTTCGGGTTGCACAAACTGCTTGGTCGGCTGCGCCGCCAGCAGCACGTCGCGCAGCACTTCGTCGCGGCTGATGCCGCGCGCCCTGGCGGTATCCTCGATTTGCCCTTCTACCAGCGGCGTCTGCACATAGCCCGGACAGATGGCGTTGCAGGTGATGCCCTGCTCGGCCACTTCCAGCGCGATCGTCTTGGTCAGCCCCACCACGCCGTGCTTGGCTGCGACGTAGGCGGATTTATACGGCGATGCGACCAGGCCGTGCGCCGAGGCGATATTGACGATACGCCCCCAACCCCTGGCCTTCATCTTCGGCAGCGCGGCGCGCGTGGTGTGAAACGCCGACGACAGATCGATGGCGATGATGGCGTCCCATTTTTCGACCGGGAATTCGTCGATCGGCGCCACATGCTGGATGCCGGCGTTGTTGACCAGAATGTCCACGCCGCCGAACGCGGCCGCTGTGTCCTGGATCATGATTTCGATCTCCCTGGGCCGGGTCATGTCGGCGGGCGAGTACCGCGCCCGCGCGCCGTGTTGTTGTTCGATGTCGCGGCGCAAGGATTCAATTTCCCTGGCGTCGCCGAAGCCGTTCAGCATGATATTGCAGCCTTCGGCGGCCAGCGCGCGCGCGATGGCCAGACCGATGCCGCTGGTCGAGCCGGTAATCACCGCTGACTTGCCTTTTAACATGGAAACCTCCAGATTTTGATGACAGATGAATGGCGCATCGCGCCGCCATCACGTCAGGTAATCATGTACGACCATACCGAGCGGCAAGGTCAGATCGGTCATGATGTGGGTGGCGGATACGATCTCCCTGACGGGCAGCCGGGCCACCGGCGCCAGCGCGTGATCGAATAGTTCCAGTCCGGCGGGCCCGCGCCACGCGCCCTTGACCGTGATATCCGCGAGCGGCGTGCGCACCAGTTCGCAGATGCGCGGACTGCCGTCCACGTGCGGGATGATCTTCAGCAGAAACGTCGGCGCCCGCAGCGATTGCAACGCCTGCTGCTCGTCCAGCCGCGCGTGTTTGTAGCCCATGGTGCCGGTCGCCACGCGGATGCCGTTGTAGTCCAGCGTGCCGAACTTGACCGTGGGTTCGGCCAGCTCCAGCGGCTCGGGCACGAGGTCCCGCAGCGTCTCGGGGTCGCTGCGATAAGTGATGATCAGATATTCGCGGTCGATGAACCGGTACGGTCCCGGCGGATACGCGGGACTGGTCAGCGGCATGGCGAAAGCGCGTTCGACGACCTCGCTCTGTTTCATGATGCCTCCGGCGTGTCAGCGTTGAGACTCGTGCCCACGCTCCCACACGTGCGCCGATACGTCAATGCTTGCCGGCGCGGGAATCGCGGGCGGATTACGCAGGCCCACGTGATACTCATCGATAAGACAAGCCGGCGCACCACGGAAACAGCGACAGACTTGCATGTGAGCGGTAACATGTTGGCATGACCTGTTCAGAATCACCTGATTCCCGGGCGAAGAGGTTCCGGCGCTTGGGATGCGCACACTGCCGCCGGTCGGGCTGGACATCGCCAGGCTGCCCGAGGAGATCGGGCTTTCGATCATGGCCGAGCTGATCGCCCATTTCCGCTGGTCAAATTTCCCCGCGCAGACTGGCAGGTCGATGCAAAACGCCGCGAGCGCGGGCAGCACGCGGCGCGACTTCCAGAACGCGATGTAATGATGACGACTCGGAATCCGCCATGCGCTTCGATGCCAACTATCGCGAGGATGTGACGCTCGCGGGCGGTCTCCGGATCCGCTTTCGCACGGTCTCGCCATCCGACAGGCAAAAGCTCGCCGAGGGTTTTGCGCGCCTGTCGGCCGAGTCGCGCCACCGGCGTTTCTTTTCGACCAAGACCGCGCTGACCGACGCCGAGCTGCGGTTCCTGACCACGCCTGACGGCATCGATCACGTCGCCATCGGCACGGTGGAAATCGATGCAGACGGCGAAGAAGGTGACGGCGTGGGCATAGGTCATCTCGTGCGCGTTGCGGAGCGCCCTGAGGTCGCGGAGCTCGCACTGACCGTGCTCGACGCCAGACAGGGAATGGGCATCGGCCGCATGCTGCTGGAGCGTTTGATCGCGGCCGCCGCCGAGCGTGGCATCCAGCGCATTCGCTGCCACCTGCTGGCCGACAACGTGCGCATGCGCAGGCTCATCAGGCACGCACTCGGCGACGCCGCGTTCACCCGCGAAGGCGAGACCATGACGGGCGAGTTTCCGGTCCCGGCGACCACCGAGCCTGAACAGGTGTCGCAGGATGAGGCCGCCGCGCCGCTGTTTGGCCTTCTGCGCCTGCTCGCCGCGGGCTCCGTAATGTCGGTGAACTTCACGCTTGCCGCGCTGCGCTATGGCGCGACTTCGATGGCGCCTTATCCGCGCGCGCCGAAATCCGCCGCCAAAGACGAAACCGGCGGCGAAAGCTAGTCCAAGCCACAGAGCCTGAGCCATGAAGTCGCCGCCGAAGTTGGCAGCAATCGTAGGCTGGGATGGCAATCCCAGCATGCCGGCCATTGGTTTATCGACCCGAGGCCTTTGGCCTAACCCGTTCTACGGTGCAGCGATCAGTTTATCGACCTTTGCATAGATGGCGGACATCGACCCCATAACTGACCCGTCACTCCGGCGAAAGCCATCCGTAGGGTGCGCCGCGCGCACCATGCAATATGTGTGGCGTACGCCGTTCGATCGGCCCGCGTGCGCAGGGCGCACCCTACGGCTCGAACACAGACTGTATTTATTCAGCATCCGTTACCGACTGCGCCACGGCACTGGTCCGGCTGGGGTCGAACCCGAAACACCAAAGGAGAATGCGATGACTCAGCAAATCTCAATGTCCGAAATATGGCCCGCCCTGCCCTTCGACGCCTGGCGCGACACCTGCGCCACCCTGCACCTATGGACCCAGATCGTCGGCAAGGTGCGGCTGGCGCGCACGCCGTGGGTGAATCACTCGTGGCATGCCACCTTGTACGTGACCGTGCGCGGCCTGACCACCTCGCCCATTCCGTACGATGGCCGCGTGTTCGAGATTGATTTTGATTTTATCGATCACGCGCTGCTGATCCGCGTGAGCGATGGTACTGAGCGGCGTCTGCCGCTTAAGGCGCAGTCCGTGGCGGATTTTTATTCTAGGGTGATGGCGGCGCTCGCTGAGCTCGATCTGAAAATTCAAATCCACGGCGCACCCAACGAGGTCGCCGACGCCATCCCGTTCGAAGAAGACCGCACGCACAAGACCTATGATCCCGAATACGCGCAACGCTTCTGGCGCGCGCTGCTGCAGGTCGATCGCGTATTCAGGCAGTTCCGCACCGGTTACATCGGCAAGGTCAGTCCCGTGCATCTGTTCTGGGGCAGCTTCGATATCGCGGTGACGAGATTCTCGGGACGACGCGCGCCGCGGCATCCGGGCGGCGTGCCCGCCCTGCCGGATACCATCACGCGCGAGGCGTATTCGCACGAGGTCAGCAGCGCGGGCTTCTGGCCCGGCGGCGGCGCCGTCGATTATCCTGCGTTCTATTCGTACGCGTATCCGACACAAGAGAAATTTGGCTCGACCCCGATCAAGCCGAAAGAGGCATTCTTTCACAAGGAAATGGGCGAGTTCATTCTGCCCTACGATACGGTGCGCGCCGCGCGTTCGCCGGACAACGTGCTGCTGGAGTTCCTGCAAAGCACGTATGAAGCCGCGGCCGAAACGGGCGGCTGGGATCGTGTCGCGCTGGAATGTCCGTTAGGCAAGCCGGGCGTGGTTCCAGAGATTCCGCGCCAGACATAAAACATTTGAAGGCGAAAGGCTCAACATAAATCGACTGGAGATAACATGACGACGACAATCATCGGCATACCCGGGAGCCTGCGCAGCGGCTCTTACAACGCCGCGTTGCTACGCGCGGCAGCCGCACTCGCGCCGGATAGCGCCAGCCTGGAGATCGCGACGATCAAGGGGATTCCGCTGTACGATGGCGACAGCGAGACCGCCGACGGTGTCCCTGAGATCGTCACGACGCTCAAAGACCGGATTGCGGCCGCGGACGGACTGCTGCTGGCCACGCCGGAATATAACAATTCCATGCCCGGTGTCCTGAAGAACGCCATCGACTGGCTGACACGGCCGCCCACCGACATCGCGCGCGTGTTCCGCAACCGGCCGGTCGCGGTCATCGGCGCCACACCGGGCGGCTTCGGCACGGTGCTGGCGCAGAGCGCATGGCTGCCCGTGTTCCGAACGCTGGGCATGCGGGCCTGGTTCGGCGCGCGGCTACAGGTCGCACGCGCGAATAAAGTCTTCAACGAGGCCGGCGAGCTCGTGGACGACACGGCGCGTTCGCAGCTTCAGAAATTCGTGCATGGTTTCGTAAGCTTCGTGAAGGATGGCCCGCGCCCGGAATAACACGATCAGATTCGGCACATTCGGGAGCGCTTCTTGCGTCTTGCGCCGCGTTATCCTTCAACAAGCCCGAGAAAATCTCGCAGTGTGAGGACGCGCACGCCCTCGCATATACCGAGCTTGAGCATCATGCGATCTCCAGTAACGATGACATCTGCACCACTGACGAAAGCGCACTCGAGAATTCGATTGTCTGGCTCATCGCGGAGAATCCGAACCTTCCTTCGCGGCTTCACTATCTGGCCGAGATCCGCAAGAAAAAGCGCGACGCGTGCCAATTCTTCCGCGTCGCGACCAAACTTCCGCGCGAGCACGTCCAGCACTTCGAGGATGATCGGACGGGAAATGATGAGCTCGAAGCGGCCCTCCGTCGCGGC
This sequence comes from Gammaproteobacteria bacterium, assembly GCA_050740315.1. GTDB lineage: Bacteria > Pseudomonadota > Gammaproteobacteria > JACCYU01 > JACCYU01 > JACCYU01. Next base: position 12,741 of record JBOIDC010000026.1, read on the forward strand.
GAGAACCGCCTTTTCAGCCTGACCTCCTGGAATGGCGAGCGCGGAGACGTAGATATTGGTATCGAAGACCGCCCTCACCGGCGCAGGAGCCGATCAAGGTCCTGCTCGGTAAGCACACCACGGTCCCGCGCTTTCTTCGACCAATAACCCTGGATGCCGCGCAATTCGGCTTTTAGCCGCGAAGCGCGGGCTGCGCGCAGTGCATCCTGGATGACCGCGCTCACGGTCTTGCCTTCCATGCGCGCCATCTCCTCGGCTTCTTGAGCGAGTTCAGGCGGCAGCGAGATGGTTTTTTTGACGGCAGTGGTCATGGTTCAGCAGACAACGTGTGGTATGAATAATTACCACCAATATAGGCCGCACTGCGACCCCCGGTCAAGCAGGCGGTGATCGTTTTCCCCACGGCGGCTCGCCGGAGAGCGCCCGGCAGCGATGAAGTTCGCAGCGCCAAACTTCCGCCCTTCAACGGCCTGGCGCTATACTCGGCGCGGTAAGCGGGCGCGAGTCAATCCTGTCTTTCGACACGCCTCAACACCAACGCGGAAAAGCACAAACAAGGGCTATCGATCACGCAATGGGCGCGCGCCAGTCATCCGACACCTTGCTTCGCCAGTGGACAATGCTGCGGCGGATACCGCGCGAGCCGCGGCGGATCAGTACGGCGGAGTTGCAAAATGCGTTAGTCGCGGAAGGGCTCGAGGTTACGGTGCGGACGATACAACGTGATCTTGAGAAGCTGTCGGCCGTGTTCCCGCTCCGTTCCGAACAGGAAAGCAGAAGTAACCATTGGTTCTGGACCGAGCGCGGTAACGGATTTGAAGTGCCCGGCATGTCTCCTGCCACCGCGCTTACGTTTTTGCTAGCGCGCGACTACCTGGCGTCTCTTTTTCCGCCGGCTACACTCGGCTTGCTACAGCCCTACTTCGACCGCGCGCAAGCCGGGCTTGAGAGCACGCAGTTTCACGATTGGAACAAGAGAGTCCGCGCGATCTCGCGCGGCCCGACATTGCTGCCGGCAAAGATCGATCCGAACGTACAGGCTGTCGTCTATGGCGCACTGCTGGAACAACGCCGGTTCGCGGTGGACTACAAGAGTCGCGAAGATAGACGCAGGAAGCGGATGGAGGTCAATCCGCTGGGCCTGGTCGTGCGCGGCGGCGTCAGCTATCTCGTCTGCACTCTTTGGGGCTACGACGATGTGCGGCATCTCGCCTTGCACCGCATGTCCTCAGCGGAGTTACTCGATGCCCCGGCCAAGACGCCCGCCGGTTTCGATCTGGAGCGATACATCGAAGAGGAAGGCGGCTTTTCCTATCCTTTATCCAGCAAACCCATCAAGCTCCGCGTGCTGTTTAATAAAGGAGCCGCGGCGCATCTGTACGAAACACCTTTAACGCCGAAGCAACGTCTCACCGAGCGGAAAGACGGCCGCGTGCTGCTAGAGGCGGAGGTGCTGGATACCAGCGAATTGCGGTGATGGTTGCTGGGCTTCGGCGATTCCGTAGAGGTGGTCTCTCCGAGTGGCTTGCGAACGGGAATGCTAGCCATCGCTAGAACGACGCTTAACACTTACGTTAACCGAAGAGCACAACCACATCAGAAGGGAAAGGAGCCAGGTAGATGAACATATTCAGCGTAATTAGCGGCAAAAAAGGCGAACAGCTTACCTCAGCGCTTCTGAGATTTCTTGTACTGAACTCAATGGAAATTCGAGAAAAAATCATAGATGTGATCTCGTACCGCTCACCCATAGGTTCAATAAGCTCGGACTCTTACTTTTCATGCTCCCCGGAGGAAATCATGGTCGGTGCCACGAAAAAAGGACGCCTGGACTTGTACATTGAAACGGACAACGCAGTAATCGGGATCGAGAACAAGCTGGGTGCTCCTTTCCAGCATGGTCAACCGGATGACTACGTAGACTGGCTTCATGATCGAGCGAAGCAGCTTGGGAAAGTACGAAGCAAGAAATATCGGGCATTCCTAGTAATCATCGCGCCGGCGCATCGCACTAGAGAAGTCAATGATAGAATTCGCAGATCGCAACATCCGCAAGATTGTGTTCTCGTTGCTTGGGACGATTTGCTAGAGAAGCTGGCTAACGCATCCGACTATCTAAGTCTGATAACCAAGGCATTCGTAGACTACGTAGCAGCGACCATATCGACCTTTCATAATTTTCATAAGTGGGGCCACCATTTATGGCTGTGGCAGAGGTCCTTCAAAGACAGCGCCGACCACGATAGGTTTATGAAGATGCTGCCCGCTATACTGAAGCAAGATGGAAGGAGGAATTACAGCAAGTCTGCTGGATCGATAGGCTATTACTTTTACTGGGAGCCTGGCCAGCATACCGGATGGATCGGTTTCGTGAGCAAACGCCATTTGGCCGGTTCCGAATTCGTAGGTGACCACCAAGCCGAGTTGGTCATAACTACAACATTGGATGTCGATGCCTCCAAGCTAACAAACTGTGAACCCGTGACCCTCGTCAATTGCAATGGTTGGTACGCTGACCACAATCCCAATAGGAAGCGCTTCACGTGGCGAATCGACGTAAGACCAGACCGACCTGAATGGAGCCGTATTGGCCGTTGGCATGATCTACTGCGGCCCTTTAATGACACAGTACAAAAGCGGGTCGGGCAGTTAGGCGCTTCATCAATAAGTGGAACTCCATAGCGGAGACTTCTCTTCCGCATAATCTCGTCCCCAAGAACCGACGGCGAGCAGCCAAATCACCTTTTTCGCCATTATTCACGCCAAACGAACTTTTGGAGGCAAACGCACTCTTGGGCCAGGCGCAAAGTTATATCGGTCCCATAAAATCTGCTCATCATTCCCGCGCGACGAAGACTACCCAGCATCAGCCGCACATCACCAGAATGTGTTTGACTGTACTCAACAAGACAGTGAGCTGCGTCTTGAGGAAGTTCATATCCATGTAGCTTGCTTCTTGCATCAATATTTTGAGGGAAGTCTCTGGTTCTGAAATCCTCGCGCTCACCCGCGAGCGATCGGCCCGCAGCATTTTGTACCATCCCAGTTCATACAGCGACAGCGCGTCAGCCGTGACAATTGACGGGCCGGCAGACATCGGGCGGGCGAGGAACCAAGCGGCTTCCGCCTGAGACACTTCTTTGCCCGCGAGATATTGCAGATCATCCAACAGCATGATGTCGAACGAAAGGATGTTCCGCCGGAACTCGTGCGCGCGGCCACTCCGCAGAGGTTCTACGTAGTCGCTGATAAATCGCTCCGCCTGACCTATGTAGATGCGGCTGGCTGGTTTCGTCTGCCAGACGTGGTGGGCTATGGCGTATAGCAGATGAGTCTTTCCGAGACCGCAGTCGCCGCAGATGTGCAACGGCTCCACGCTGTGGCCAATGTGCGTCGCGGCATAAATGCTCGCCTCGTAAGCCTGCCGATTGGAGCCTCCCACTACAAAGTTCTCGAAGATCAGACCGGGGTCCCGTGCGGACCTGGATTCCTGTACTTCCGTAATGGGGACATCTGCTCTGGTCTGCGCGGCAAACCGTGGAAACTCAGGAACCGCCACGACCGGCGATGCGGCGAGCAACTTGAGAAAACCTCTTCGCTTCACGTTACAAGCCTCTCTTTGCCGGATGGATGGGACACTTTTCCAACCCTTGCGCATCACCACCCGGACATCGCCTAGATTAGCAACGCTTCGCGACACCTTGCGTCGCTGTGGGATGACTATCGAGCCTCGCATTAAATGGCGAACATCGACTTCATAATTGACTCGTCAGTTTGGTGAAAGCCGGAGTCCAGAAGGCCCCGCATTTCGGCCTGGATTCCGGATCGTGCTCGCGTCGCTCGTTTGTCCGAAACGACGAGCTTTGAGTTAACCACTTACGCAAACGTCAATAATTGCTTTCCGATGCGACGCAAACCGTCGCGATGACATGCTATCAAGAGACGCTTCAAGTTCAGCTCCCTCGGAGGGTCAAACCCCCATGAAGGCGCGTCGAGAGCCAGCAAAGTCCAAAGTTTCCTCAACGTCGCGCCCGCACGTTCGGCCGCGCCGCGGCATCGCCGCCGCGGATTTGTGGGTGCTGCGCATCATGGCGCAATTCAGCCCTCGCCTGCTGAAGAATCTTGATCTCGACTGTGAACCACTCCAGCGCTTGCTGCGATACAGGAACGGAGAGGGAGATGCGCTATCCGCTTCGCAGCTGGGCAAACGTGTCAAAACTTTGCTGGAAGATGCCGAACAGCGTCCGGTGCGGCGCACCACTACTGTAGACAGGCGGCTCCGGAAGATATCGGAATTGCTGGCGCTCGATGCTGTCGAGCGCGATGTGCTCGCCTTCTTCGTTGCGGCGGAGTTGGGCTCCCTCAAGATCGTTGTTGGGCACGTGGCTCAGCTTGCGGTGGTCCAGCTCACCGAAGTTCTTGGCAAGACTCTGAAGGTACCAAAGAACAGGATCGGCGCAGCGCTCCAACGAGGTGGAACGCTGCGCGCTTCGGGCCTGGTGGATCTGGATGGCGATGATCGGTTGTTCAGGCGAGTCGATCTCGCGCCGGCTCTGGGAGAAACCATTTATTCAAGCCATGGATCGATAACAGAGGTTTTTTCTTCGTTCTTCGCGCCGGCGCCAGCGGCGGCGCGTACGCTCGGGGACTTCGCGTACCTTAAAGCCGATCTGACATTGATCTCGCGGACGCTGGATGTGGCCATGAACGAGCGCCGGGAGGGCGCCAACGTGTTGCTCTACGGCCCGCCGGGCACGGGCAAGACCGAACTTGTCCGCGTCCTCGCCAGACATCTGCGCGCGGAGTTGTACGAAGTTTCTCATCAAGACGCGGATAACGACTCGCTCTCCGGATGGCAGCGCTTCCGCCACTACATGCTGTGCCAGCGCATCCTGTCGCGCAAGCCGCACGCGCTGATCCTCTTCGACGAGATCGAAGACGTGATTCCGCATCATCTGTCGCTGCTGTTCAGTGGCGAGAAAGAGCACGGCAAACGCAAGGCCTGGATCAACAAACTGCTGGAGACCAATCGCACGCCGGCTGTCTGGGTGAGCAACCGCGTGAACTACATCGATCCGGCGATCCTGCGCCGTTTCGATCACCTGCTGGAGATTCCGGTCCCGCCGCTGCGCGCGCGGGAGCGCATCGTCCGTAAATATGGCGCGCGCTTGGGCATCACCGCGGATGCGGCCAGCCCCATCGCGCGCAACGAGAAGCTGACACCCGCGGACGTGGAGCGCGCCAGTAAAGTCGTGGCGCGTGCCGACTTCGATGCCGACAGTGCCCCGGACTCGAGCTGAGAGGCGCTGGTGCGCGTTATCAACAACAGCATGATCGCGCGCGGCAAGCCGCTGGTAAGTCTCGGTGCAACGTCAGCTGTAATGGACGAGTACCGGCGCGACTTCGCAAATTGCGATCAGAATCTAGACCAGCTCGCCGACGCGCTCATAGCGCGTCCGCATGCCAGGCTGTGTCTGCATGGGCCGCCCGGCACTGGTAAAACGGCGTTCGTCAGGAGCCTCGCCGATGCCAGCGATGCGCCGTTGGTGCAGAAGAAGACTTCCGATCTGCTCAGCGCATGGCTCGGCGACACCGAAGCAAACATCGCCCGCATGTTCCATGAGGCGCAACGCCAGCAAGCCATTCTGCTGCTGGACGAGGCGGATAGTTTTCTGCAGGATCGCCGCGGTGCCCGGCATTCCTGGGAAATTACCCAGGTCAACGAATTACTGGTGCAGATGGAGAACTTCGACGGCCTGTTTTTCTGTTGCACCAATCTGATGGAAAATCTGGATGAGGCCTCGCTGCGCCGGTTCGACATAAAAGTGCGGTTTGATTTTCTTAAACCCGATCAGGTCTGGCTGCTTTTCCGGGCGCATCTGGAACACGCGCGGCGCCCTATCCCCTGCGGTAAACACGCCGTATTCATTCGACAACAACTTTCAACGCTTTCGCTGACGCCCGGCGACTACGCGGTCATCGCTCGCAGGATGCACGTGCTTGGAAGAGCGATAACGCCGGAATTGCTGCTGGATGAACTCAGGATTGAAAGTTCCTACAAGCCAGGATTCAAAAAGCATTCCGTCGGATTCGTGTGAGACGCGGTCGAGGCTGTAATCGCAAGGCGGGTCTTACCAGATTACAGGTTTGCCTTCTCGATCTCGCACTGCCACGAACGCGGGGATCCATGGATGATGGGTTTTATACACCGATCGGGCCATGTTCTACACTTGTAGCTAGATGTTTTAATCAGTGAACCGGAATTTGCTTGCCTCTAGGTACTCTTCGACCAACTCTAGCGCTAGCCATCGGCGCGCGAGCCGTTCGGCGACCGCGCCTGCTGTGTTGGAGCCGGCGAAAGGATCAAGCACCACGTCGCCTTCATCTGTAAGCAACCGAATGAAGAAATCCGGGAGAGCGGCAGGAAAGCGCGCCGGATGAATCTTAATTCCAGCCTCTTTGCATCGCTTCGTGTAGGGATCGTTGGCGGCGTTGTTACCCAGTACGAGCATGTCGAGGGGTAGTGCCTCCTCGACGACATTGGAGGGAATAGAGCCGCCGTTTTCCACCTTGTCGAAGGACGACTTTATTGCGTGGCCGGACGGTCGTATAGTCGCTTTTACGCCTCGCTTCGCAAGGCGGATCATGTCCGCACTGTATGGACGAAGTACCTTGCGGTTGTCCGCCTTCGGAAAGGGTGTCTTCGATAGCCACCATACGTACTCGACCGAGTCGCGAATTCTCGCTCGACGGACAGTAACCCACTCGGCCGGCATAGGCATCTTCGCCGAGTTGTACCAAAAGCATTCTTGGGCCAGGTGGAACCCGATTTCTTCGACAAGGGCAATGAGCAGCTTGAAGTGATACAGGGATCGCGTCGGTACTTTCGGATTATAGCTGCCCCCAATGTTCAGGACGAAACTGCCATCGTCAGTAAGGATGCGATGTATCTCGCGGGCAAACTGCAAGAACCACTGCACGTAATCTGCCTTATCGACGTTGCCGTAAGTCTTCTTGAAGTGGAGCGCGTACGGCGGGGACGTAAACGCGAGATTGATTGACTTGTCCTGCACGCTCGCCAGCAATGAACGGGAGTCGCCAAGGTACGCTGCACCGTAATCAGTGCGATAAAACGGTGAGGCTTGTAATAGAAGCGATGGATGCCGCTCTGTTGAAGCAAGCAGTGATGGCTGCGTGGAGGTGATGATCATAGAAAAGGTGGGACAGGTTTATGTTCACGGTGGCAGATTGGCTTCTTCCAGCCTCAGCGCCTCACCAGATTTTAAAGTTTCAGCCAGTCTCCCCAGTTCCCAACTCCGACTGGACTGACAGCTTCCTTCAATCAGTTGAATGGTTTCGCTCCGGCCTGAAGAAACGAATCTCGGATGCGGCTCACAGGTAGTGCCAGATTTTACCTCAACCCTGCGATTATTCGGCTTTGCCTCGATACGGACGTCCGCAACAAAGTGACCACCCGAGGTACTAATGACAACATATTACGCCTCTAGCTGAGCGGCTTCGATCGATGATGCCAGCGATACGCCGCTGGTTCAGAAGAAGGCCTCCGATCTGCTCAGCGCATCCGCGCGCACCTGGAACACGCGCGGTGCGCCATTCCGTCCGGTAAACACGCCGTATTCATTCGAGAGCAGCTTTCAACGCTTTCGCTGACGCCGGGCGATTACGCAGCCATCGCTTTCGCCTGTCGCCAGTCGAGTCTGCGCTTCGAGCCTTCATCGTTCGGCGTTCAGCAAGAGCCGCTCCAGTGGCGCCCGAACTTCACTCAACGCGATCTGAAGCGCCTGATCGATCGCCTCGACGACGCTGTCGACGGTGCGCTGCTGAGCCAACACTCTGCCCCACAATTGCTTTTCGAGGATCAGTTTGCCGCTGATGTTCTGTACGCGCAAGGTCAGCGCGACCTGCCCGCTGGGCCCTTTGGGCGTATCGACTTCGAGCAGCTCGGAGATGTCCGCGCTCACGATAACGGCCTCACCGGTGTCCGCGGCCAGCCCCGCTAATTCCGCGTTAAAGCCCACCCTGCATAAATAGTCGACGGTGGCTTGTGCCAGCATTCGCGCCGGCGGCGTCGCCCATTGATGACTGGCGTAGAAGCCGATGGTTTGCGGCAGGTCAGGAGGCCGGTAGACGATTTGGGTCGTATCGAAAGGCGGCGACACGTTGAACGGCTGCACCGTCACCAAGGTCGTTGCCGAGTCGTTCGCCGAACACCCCTGCCGACCAGCGAAGTCATCCAGCGAGTAATAACGCGTTTGCGGCGCTGAAGCGCAGGCGGTCAGCAGCAAGGCCGTGACGGCCGAGACGTGCGCGAGTTTGATCAAGGCATCAGGCCTGCCGGTTCGCCGGGTATGCGGTCTTCCGCCGGCAGGACTCGAATAAGACTGTAAGGCCGCTCCTTGATCTGAGTGGAAAAGCCTTCCAGGGCCGCCGCCGCCCGGCTGAGCCTCTCGAGCGCCCGCTCAATCACCAGCCGATTATCGCTGACAACAGCCGCCGCATCCCGCGCTTCCCGGAACGCCGCCTGCGCCTCTTCAAGCACCGCGCTCACGCTTGCGCCGCGTTCGCCCAGCGCCGCATCGAGATTGCCGGAAAGGCTATCCAGATGCCCCATCACTCTTTCCGCTCGATCAAGCAGACTAACGGCGCGAACCGACGCTCTATTCGTCTGCCTGAGAATATCGGGCAGATCGCGCTCGAGGTTGACTGTCAGTTTGTCCAGACGGCCGGCGACGGATGCAGCCGACCCAGAGAGCTGCGTAAAATCCTCGAGGGTCGCCGGCATTTCTTGAGATAGATTCGAAAGAATCTCCTTCGTCTGCCTCATGATGGGTATCGTCTGCGCCGCCACTTGATCCGCAATGGTCAACAAATCCTGGGCACCGGCAGAGGCAAGCCCGCTGATGGTACCGCCGGGCTCAAGATTGTCTGCCCGCGACGAGCCGGGATCGATCTCCAGCGCAGTGCCGCCCAGCAGATCCAGCAGCACGACCTTGGCCGTGCTGTCGGAGCGCAAGCTGACCGCCGGGCTGATGTCCACGCGCAAGGCGACCGGGACCGGCGAACCCGCGTCGAGATTCATGTCACTGACACGACCGACCGGCACGCCCGCAATGATCACCGGATCGCCCACCGCGAGTGTTCCGGAGTGCGGGATGGTGACTGTATAAGTCGTGCTCGACCCGCGCACCCACTCAGACCCGGCCACCCATAAAGCCATGCCGGCGAAGATGACAACGGCGACGAGGAAGAACAGCCCCGCGCGCATGGTCTGGATTCTAGTTGGTGCCGCCATTAACCCTATTGCCGAGCCAGATCATTGAGCGCCGCGGTGAGTACAGATTCCATCAGGCGTCCGGACGATGGCTCTTCCGCCTGTCGGCGCAGAAATCGTTGTGCCGCGGGGTGCTTTGTTTCCCTCAAGCCTGATGGCGTACCCGATGCGATAATGCTCCCGCGGTCCATCAGAAAAATACGATGCGCAATCGCAAAAGCACTCTCCAGCTCGTGCGTGACCACCACGAGCGTCGCCTGAAATGCGTGGTTCAGTCGTATCAACAACTGGTCGAGGCCGGCCGAGGTCACCGGATCCAGACCGGCCGAGGGCTCGTCGAAGAACAAGACTTCCGGGTCCAAGGCCATCGCGCGCGCGAGGGCTGCGCGCTTTCGCATACCGCCGCTGATCTGCGAGGGATACTGGTCGATTGCATCACCCAATCCCACCATGCCGAGCTTGATCCTTGCCAGAAGGCGACGGGTTGACGCCGGCAGTTCGGAGAATTCGCTGACGGGCGTCTCCACATTTTCGGCCAAGGTCATCGAGCCGAACAGTGCGCCGTCCTGGAACGTCATGCCGATGCGCCGCCTCACGGCATCGAGGTTTGCCGGCGACGAGTTGTAGATGTCGGTGCCGAACACGTGAACGTGGCCCGCATCAGGTGGCTCGAGACCGATCAGGCAGCGCAGGAGCGTGCTCTTGCCGCAGCCGCTGGGCCCCAGTATTACCAGCACCTCACCCGCGTGGATGTCGAAGGAGAGATCATCCATCACGACCTTGGCGCCGAACCTCTTTTTCAGGGCCTTGGCTTGAATGAGCGGATCGGCATCGGCCGCTTTCATTGCTTTTGGATCAGCTCTCGACGGCTTGATAGAACAACATGGTAATGAACAGATCCGCCACGATGGTCAGCACGATCGAGCGAACGACCGCGGCCGTGGTTGCCTCACCCACCTGTGCGGCGCCACCGCCCACGCTCAAACCGCAGTGGCACGAGATCAGACCGATCACCAGACCGAAGATCAGGGCCTTCACCGTACCCGTAATCAAATCCGGCAGCAGCAGCGCGTCAAGACTGTTGGTCAGATAAGGCCACGCGGGCAGATCAAGCACGGTGATCGCCATGCTCCAGCCGCCGAGAATCCCCAATGCGCTCGCGAACACCTGCAGGCAGGGCAGCGCCAGCACGAGGCCGGCGATGCGAGGCACAACCAGGTAGGCGACCGGATCAATGCCCATCACGCGATACGCATCGACTTCCTGGGTGATCCGCATCGTCGCCAGCTCGGCGGCAATCGCCGAGCCATATCGGCCGGTCACGATAATGGCGGCCAGCAGCGGGGCGAGCTCGCGGGTCATGGACACCGCCACCAAGTCCGCGACCAACTCCTGGGCCCCAAACTGGGCGAGCTGACGCGCGGCCTGCAACGCCATGATCATGCCGATGAGTACGCAGATGAGGCTGATGAGGGGCAACGAGCGATTGCCCGAGCGCACGAACTCTCTGATGACAAACTGCGGCTTGAGCCGGTGACCTGGTCGGCGGTTTGGTGTCAGCGTTCGAAAACTGGCGCCCAGAAGCTGCACCATACCGCCTGTCTCGAACAGCATCGTCGACAATCGATCGGCTGTGCCCGCCAGGTTCAGAGGCATCAGGAATCAGCTTCGAGTCGCGCCGCGATCTCCTGCGGGCATTCGCAACACGAGTGAAGCGCCTCTGGCAGACCCGCGAGTTCGAACGTGGCGCGCACCCTGGCGCTCGGCTCGCAGAACAGCATCATCTGGCCGCTCGCCCGAGCCGCGATCAGTCCCTCCACGAGCACGGCGATACCCGCGGTATCGATGCGCTCCAGCGCCCCCAATTCGATGACCAGCTGAGCCGGAGCATCTTTTCGGATCATGCGGAAAAGCGTGTCCCGCAAGCTCGGCGCTTCGACATAACTGACCGCGCCAGAGAGCACCAGCGATGCATGCGGCTTGGGCGCCTGCGGAAATCGCCATCGCGCCTCGAACCCAGGCGAGTCAGTCGGTTTGTGCCCGCTTTGTGCCATCTTGATTTAGATTCTACGATACTGTCCTGGCTTCAGGCCAAGGCTGGGGCATAACGGCGTCGCTTGAACTCGCGGGCGACTGCCAGGTTTCAAACGCCTGCGCTGGCAACGGCAGGCGCGTTGCCGTCCGCGCCTTCAGACAAGGCCCGATGGATGAGCTGGACGCAGATCGAGCCTTCGCCGACCGCTGAGGCCACACGCTTGACCGAGCCGCAGCGCACGTCACCGGCTGCAAACACGCGCGGGCAACTCGTCTCCAGCAGATAGGGCCGCCGCGCGAGCGGCCAGGCCGCGGCGCGCAGCTCCGCGTCGGTCAGCGCGTCGCCGGTCTTGATGAAGCCTTTCTCGTCTAAGGCAACGCCGTCGCCAATGAAATCCGTCGCCGGTTGCGCCCCGATGAAGATGAACAGCTGAGAGGTGTTCAATCGCCGCGTTTGCCCGTTTCGGTTATCGCGGATCACGAGCGCGCTGATCCGGTCCTCGCCCTCGATGCCCACAACCTCAGTGTAGGGCAATAGCTCGACGTTCGGGGTTCTTTCGATGCGGTGGATCAGATAACGGGACATGCTGTCCGTCAGACCCTCGCCGCGCACCAGGAGCTTGACCGTGCGGGCATGCGCGGAGAGATACATGGCCGCCTGCCCGGCCGAATTGCCGCCGCCGATGATGGCGGCGTCTTTGCCCCGGCAATACAACCCCTCGATGTAACTCGCGCCGTAGTACACGCCGCTGCCGTCGAAGGTCTCCAGCCCCGCGATGGGCGGCTTGCGATAGACCGCGCCCGAGGCGATCACTACCATTCGCGCCTCGATTCGATCACCGCCATCCAGCTCCAGTGCGTGGTACGGATCACCGCAGTACAGCCGCGTGAGCCGGCGCGCGACCGCGATCTCCGCACCGAATTTTTGCGCTTGAATATACGCGCGCCCGGCCAGCGCCTGACCCGAGATGCCGGTCGGGAAGCCCAGGTAGTTCTCGATCCTGGAGCTGGTGCCGGCCTGCCCGCCCGGCGCGCAGCTCTCGATCACGATGACGCGCAAGCCCTCCGAGGCGGCATACACCGCCGCGGCCAGGCCGGCCGGACCGGCGCCTACGACGGCCACGTCGAACTGGGCGCCGATGGCGAGTTCAGCGGCGAACCCCAGGCACTCGGCGATCTCGCGATTGGAAGGATTCTTGAGCGGCCGGCCGTCGCAGATCAGCACGGGAAGCTCGTCCACCGTCGCACCGATCGCGCGCAAGCATGCCTGCGCGTCGTCGATCGCGTCGACGTCCCTGACGTCGTGCGGCACACCGTTGCGCGCAAGAAAAGTGCGGATGCGCACGGTGTCACGCTGCGCGCCCGATCCTAACAATGTAACGCTGCCCAGTTGCTCGGCGATCATGCGCATGCGGCGGAGAATGAAACTCAACAGGATGGTTTCGCCCAGCTCCGCTTCCAGGGCGATCAGCTCGCGCAGCTTTTCCCTGGTGACGGCAATCACGCGCGTCATGCCCTTTGTGCGACCGCCCACCAGCGCGCCGCGGCCGGTCATGGTGGCCGTCTCCCCACCGTAACGTCCACGCCCGTGCGTGATGATGACGTGCTCGCCGTAGTAGTCCCGCCGGAAGACTTCGACCGCGCCGCTCAACACCAGGAAGAAACCCCGATTGCGTTCGCCGATATCCCACAGGATCGTGCCATCGGCGAACTCGCGCTCCTCGCCATAGCGACGCACCGTGTCGATCTGCGCCGCCGTCAGTTCTGGATGGAGCTCGTGTTGCCGGAACTCCGTGCCCGCGGCCCAGGGCGGCGGCGCCTCGTTGCGGCTGGTCTGACTCTCGTGTTGGCTCATTCGAGGCTCCTTGGAAGTGGTCTTAAAATAGCAGCTTTACCGTCAGCTCGACGAAGTCGATGTCGTTTGAAGCACCCGTCTCCGCAATGAAGCGGCCGGGGAAGAAATGTGCGTAGATCGCGGTCGCCGACAGGTGCGGGTTTACTTGCCATGTTGCATTCAGCGAGAGCTCGGTGCCGACATAGCGCGCGTCGCTGTTGCCCGCCGGCCGCAGCAGGCGGCCACTCGGGGTGTAGATCCCGTCCGTGCGCTCAAGCCGCCAGAAGAAGTCCGCGTCTGCGGTAAGCTCCAGACTGTCAGTCGGACTGATTGTAATGAACGGGTGAAGATTGAAAAAGTTGCGCGGCCCGAGCAGTGCCAGCTCGGAGAAGTAATTGCCGCGCGGGAACAGGGGATTGAAGGTTTGCAGATCCGGATCGGCCGGGTCGCGGTCGCCGCTCGCGACGTTGGCGGAAACACCAAGACGCGGCGACCATGACGGGTCTTGCCAGGTGTAGCCGGTGTCTGTACCAACGCTCCAGGCGCGAAGGTCGCCGGCTGCAAAGCGGCCCCATTGATAAATCAGCTCCCAGTTCCAGTCCCACTGCCCACGTTCGCCCCAAAGCCGCGTGCCGAGCGTATGACGTCGCTCGTCGCCCACGCCTTGATCGAAGCCAGCGTCCTCGCTTTCGTAGCCGAGGTAATAGAGATCGAGCCCGGTAGGCGGCCAACTGAGCGCGCCGACCGTATAAGCGCCCCACAGCGCCTGACTGTGATCCATGCCGTCGTCGAACACGCCAGGCTCGATTTCCGAAGGCCGCACGAAAATGGCGTCGACGTACCACCGGCGGCCCAAGCGCAGCAGCACGCGACCGCCGTCGAACTTGCGCCGCACGTTGGGCCCCTCGCGCACGTCGATCAGACGCGCGGACCCGTAGCTCATCTCCTGTCGGCCAAGCCGCAAGGTCGCGGATGAGTTGTCGCTCAGCGGCGCGGACAGATCCACGAACGCCTGCTGCAGATCAAGCTCGTTCTCGTCGATCGGGCTTGGCGGCCCCGCACGGCCGCTCTCCAACGCGCTGAAGAGCTGGCCGAAGAAGCGCAGACGCGGCCCGACGTGAAGATCGCCATGCAGGACATAGCGCTGCAAAAACACGCCGTTCGGATCCTGCGGATCATCGCCCCACGCCGGATTATTCGCATATTCATAACGCTCGCGCAGCTCGCCGCCCAGCGAAAACCAGGTCTCGCCGGCTTGCGTCAACGGCATGTATTTGAACGGATCGAAGGGGTCGGGGCGCAGTCGAGATGCGCGCATTACTGACCAATTCTCCTCATAGCGTAGCTTTTCATAGGCGGGGCGTTCCTCTGCGGTCGGCGACGGATAAGCCGCAGGCGCGTGTGCAGCGAGCAGTAGAGCGAGCGCCACCCAGCGGACAACGCAACTGCAAGTTGCGAGCTCTACCGTGGCAGGCCGCACTATCGCAGCGCCAGATCATCTGGGCGCGCTGCCAGCAGGTGCGTAATCCTGGGCGGCTTATCACCGCGGTGAAATCGGCGGACGTGCTCCTGCGCAATTCGATCGGCGTTAGTGACGCGCGCGTGCTGGCGCAGGTGCTCGACCCATGACTCGACCATAAAGTGCTCGATGACTCTCATCGGATCGGCCGCATCTTCAAACACGCCCCACGCGAACGCACCGTCGCGGCGACGTTCGCCGCACACGCCAGCCATCGCGGTGAGAAACGCCTTGTGTTCGGTCGGGTCGATGCGGTACTCGACGGTCACCAGAACGGGCCCGCGGTCGTCGGCGATGTTGCCCGCGACGACCGGCGCCGGCCAATGCATGGACGGGCTCAAGTCAGCCTGCTCATCGCGCTGCAGCCGCCAGCGCCACGTCAGCGGGATCGCGAGTCCCGCGCCACACGCCGCAATGACGAGGGTCGTGGGAATATCGAGCAGGCTCGCGGTTTGCCCCCACAAGATACTGCCGCCGCTCAACGCCCCGAAGAACGCCATCACGAACACCGACAGCCCGCGCGCGCGCACCCATTCCGGCAAGGCCATCTGGGCGGCGACATTGAGGTCCGACAAGACCGCGATCCACGAGGCGCCCGCCAGCAGGCCGGCTGCGGCAGCGACCCTTTGATCCGGCACCAGCGCAAAGATCAGCATAGCCAATGCAGTGCCCAGGGTGCCGAGCGCCACCAGGCGATCCGCTCCGAGCGCGACCTTAAGGCGCGGCAAAAAGAATGCGCCGCCTACGGCGCCCGCACCGATGCAGCCGAGCAAGAGCCCGTAAAACTTCGGCCCGCCATCCAGCACGTCGCGCGCGATCAGCGGCAACAAAGCCCAGTAAGCACTTGCGAAGATGAAGAACGCCACTGCGCGTATCAGCGCCGCGCGCAGCAGGGGGCTGTAACGAACGTAACGCAGCCCGGTACGAATTGCGCTCGCGAAGCGCTCGGCCGGCAGATGCTCACCTGGCGCCGCAGGCGGGCGCCACCAGATCAGCGCGGCGATAATGCCGAGAAAACTCAGCGCATTGAGCAGGAACGGCCAGGCGATGCCCAAGGCGGCGATGATCAGGCCGCCCAGCGCGGGCCCGATCGCTCGGCTGATGTTGATGCCGACGCTGTTGAGCGCGATCGCAGCCTGAAGATCCGCTCTCGGCACCAGGCGGGGCACAATGGCTTGCCAGGCCGGGGCAACAAGCGCAGCACCGGTGCCGGCGAGCGCGACGAACAGGAGCAACAGCAGCGGCGTCATCGCCTCGAACAGCACCAGCAGCCCGAGCGCCAGGATGATGAGCGCGAGCGTGACCTGCGCCGTGATAAGCAGCTTGCGGCGATCGACGATGTCCGCGAGCGCGCCGCCCGGCAGCGCGAAGAGGAAGACCGGCAGCGTCGTCGCGGTCTGAACCAGAGCCACGAGCAGCGGCGAAGAAGCCAACGTGGTCATCAGCCAACCGGCCGCCACGTCGTTCATCCAGGTGCCGATGTTGGAGACGACGGTCGCCGTCCACAGGACAGCAAACACGGTATGTCGAAGCGGGGCGAGCGCCGAGCGCGGTGGCGCGGGCGTTGCCGCAACCTCCTTGTCAGTCGTTACCACGGCCGCCCCGCGCTCATGACTTAAACCGCAAAACAACTACACCCGAGCGCGCCCCAGAACGCCTGGCGGTCGTCGGCAGGGACCGGTCTCGTCCAGGCTGATCGATGGGCATGCACTGCGCATCCAACGCTGCAGCTTGCAACACGTGCATGCACCACGCCCGCCGCGGCACTCGCTCCCTGCCCATATCCACCGTACGCGCGAACGGGCGACCAATCGGGAGATGCGGGCGGCAGCGGCGGCGCCAGATCGGTAAATTCGTCCGTCGCGTGCACGGGCCTGCCGCCGACGATGGTGAGCACGGACGTAATATCCTTGATCGCCTCCTCGGACACGCCGAAGTAGTCGGCCGAGAGCGCCGCGAGATCAGCGTACTGACCGGCCGCGATCGCGCCTTTGACAGTCTCCTCGCTGGAAAGCCAGGCCGAACCTTGCGTCCACAAGCGCAGCGCGGCGGTGCGGTCCAGACGGTTCTGCTCGGGGTAGAGTTGCAGACCACCCAGCGTTCTGCCGCTCGACAGCCAGTAAAGCGAGACCCACGGGTTGTAGCTCGCAACTCGCGTGGCGTCCGTGCCCGCGCCGACCGGTACGTCCGTCGCCAGCATGCGTGCGGTCGGCGGCGTCGTCTCGGCGGCGCGCTCGCCGTAGCGATCGACGAAATACTCGCCCTGAAACGCCATGCGATGTTGCACGGCGATGCCGCCGCCAAGCCGCTTGATGCGCTCGATGTTGCGCGGTGTGATCGTCTCGGCATGGTCGATGATGAAGCGCAAGCCGTCGAAGGCGATGTCGCGATCCACGCGCTCGAAGGTATCGAGAAAACGCGAGATCGACTCGTCGTAAGTCGCATGGATGCGAAACGGCCAGCGGTTCGCGACGAGCAGGCGTGCGATGCGTTCGAGCTCCGCGTCCATCGTCGGCGCAAGCTCTGGCCGCGGCTCCAGGAAATTTTCGAAGTCGGCGGCCGACCAGGTGAGGTTCTCGCCCGCGCCGTTCATGCGCAACCAGGTGTCGCCTTCGCCCGGCGCGGTCATGCCGATCCAGCGCTCGTAATCCGCCAGTTCGCTGCCCGCCTGCTGGGCGAAGAGGTTGTAAGCGATGCGAACCGTGAGCTGATCCTGGCGGTGCAATTCTCTGATAACGGCGTAGTCGTCGGGATAGTTCTGCCCGCCCCCGCCGGCGTCGATCACGCTCGTGATGCCAAGTCGGTTCAGCTCGCGCATGAAATGACGCGTCGAGTTGATCTGATCGTCGATCGGGAGCTTCGGCCCTTGCGCCAGCGTCGAATAGAGGATCAGCGCCGAAGGTTTGGCGAGCAGTAATCCCGTCGGCTCGCCGCGCGCGTTGCGCTCGATCAGGCCGCCGGGCGGGTTCGGCGTATGCTTGTCAAAGCCGACAGCGCGCAGCGCGGCCTGATTCAGGAGCGCGCGCCCGTAAAGATGCAGGATAAAGACCGGCGTGTCGGGCGCGGCCTGGTTGATCTCGGCCAATGTGGGCATGCGTCGTTCGGCAAACTGAAACTCGCTCCAGCCGCCGACCACGCGTACCCATTGCGGCGGTGGCGTGCGGCGCGCTTGCTCTCTCAGCATGCGCAGCGCGTCGGCCAGCGACGGCACGCCCTCCCACCGCAACTCCATGTTGTAGTTGAGCCCGCCGCGGATCAGGTGGGTGTGGCTGTCGTTCAGGCCCGGAATGACGCGCCGGCCACGCAGATCGATGACGCGGGTCTGTGCGCCACGCAGCGCCATGATCTCTTTATCATTGCCAACCGTCCGGAATAATCCGTCATTGATGGCCACGGCCGTCGCTTCCGGCCGCGAGGGATCAAGCGTCGTAATCTTGCCGTTGTAGAGGATCGAATCGGGCATTGTGGCCCCTGGGTTTGATCGGGCGCCGGCAGGCGGAAATCCCAGCCCCAGCGCCGCGGCAGTGCCGGCCGCACGGGTGAGGAAGGAACGACGGGTGAGGCGTCGCGGTACGTACATTTAGGGATATCTTCCGGTTGCGCGATTTGCTCGGCGGGCGCGGCACGCGCCGTTGTCTCCAGTGCCTATCTTTTCGCCATGTAGCTGACCATGAGATTGCGGTACGACGGAATGTAGTTGGCGAGCAGGTTGCCCAGCCCTTCAATGTCGTTGCGCCAATCGCGATGAAGCTCGCAGGCGACGGCGAACCAGTTCATCGGCTGCGCGCCGGCGCTGGACATGCGGATCAGGGCGGCGGTGCGCACGGCCTCGTTGAAGGTGCCGGAGGCGTCGGTCACCACGAACACATCGAAGCCTTCTTCCAGCGCGGACAGGGTGGGAAACGCAACGCAAACGTCGGTTACGATCCCGGCGATCAGCAGTTGTTTACGCCCGGTGGCCTTGACCGCCTTGACGAAGTCCGCGTTGTCCCAGGCATTGATCTGGCCGGGCCGCGCGATGTAGGGCGCATCGGGAAACATCTCCTTGAGCTCGGGCATGATGGGTCCGTTCGGACCGTTCTCGAAGCTGGTCGTAAGAATCGTCGGCAACTGGAAAAACTTCGCGAGCGCGGCCAGCGCGAGCACGTTGTTCTTGAACTCGCCCGGCGAATAATCCTGCACCAGCGAGAAGAGGCCGGTCTGATGATCCACCAGCAGCACCGCCGCGTCGTCTTTGGAGAGCCGGTTGTATTTACTGGCATTCATGATTGACTCCTCTTGTGGTTGAAGGATCGGGCGGTGCTTGGCCGATGGGGTTTACGCAAGGTCGAAGACGAGGATCTCGGCGTGATCTTTCGCGGCCTCGATCGTTAATCCGGACTGATTGCTGACCGCCAGCCCGTCGCCGGCGGCGAGCTTCACATCGTTGACAGACGCCGCACCGCGCGCGACCTGCAGCCACGCGTGCCGACCTTCGCGCAAGTCGAGCCGCAGCGATTCGCCAGCTCGGACCCACGCCCGATAAAGGTTCACGTCCTGATGGATCGTCACTGACCCGTCGCGGCCATCGCGCGAGCCGATCAGATCGAGCCGCGATCCTTCGCCAAGTGCCGCCAGAACCTTTTGCTCGTAACTGGGCGGCAGGTCATCGCTGTCGGGCGTTATCCAGATCTGCAGAAAATGCACGGGCTCGGACTGCGAGTGGTTGTACTCGCTGTGTTGAATGCCCGTGCCGGCGCTCATGCGCTGCAGCTCGCCCGGCCGTATCACCGAGCCGGTGCCGATCGAATCTTTGTGTTCGAGCGCACCTTCCAGCACATAAGAGATTATCTCCATGTCGCGATGGCCGTGCGTGGCAAAACCGCCGCCGGGCACCACGCGATCCTCGTTGATGACAAGCAGGTCGCGAAAACCCGTGTAGCGCGCGTCGTAGTAGTGGCCGAACGAGAACGTATGGCGGCTATCGAGCCAGTCGGTCTTCGCGCGACCCCGCGCGTCCGCGGCGCGAAGCTGCATCGCGCCTGTACCAGGAGCGAGATGCTCCGAAACTGCATTGCTGGTCATGATGATCTCCTTAGGTCGCGGGCCATTTTGTTACAGGCGGAGATTACGCGCGACGGCCCGGCTGATCTTGAACGATCCTGCTGTTCGCGCTTGACCCTTCGAAGCATTCGCTCATCATCGTGCTTGCGGTTTGTCGGCCAGGCGCCGATCGGTGTCCCGTTTCTGTTTACAGAACTGGGCCGGAGTCATGCCGGTGAGCTTCTTGAAGTGACGCGTCAGGTGCGCCTGATCCGCGAATCCGACGTCGGCCGCAATGTCGGCCAGATCCAGCTCGCCATTCAGCACGAGTTGCTTGGCTTTCTCGACGCGCTGATGGATAACGTAATTACAGGGCGTGAGGCCGGTGAACTGCTTGAACGCCCTGGTAAAGCAGGACGGACTCATGTGCAGAGTGGCCGCTAACTCTTCGATGCGAAGGTTCGTCGCAAGCTCATCTTGCATCCGCTTGAGAAGCGCGCGCCAGCGAGCTTGCGAAAGGTCGCTGGCCGTTTCCGTCGCCACGAATTACTCTCGTTGCCGCGCAGTCATGCATCAGCCTTATGGTTTTTGATTAAAGTCACGCAAAAAGCTGGCGGAGGACCATGACGCTGTGCCGAAAACGCCCCGCAGGCCGGCATGAAAGCGAGCGCAAGCTCACGCATGCGGCTCATCAGGGGTAGTCAAGCCGCGCCCTCCTGCGCTTCTTCGGGGTCTCGCTCGCCAATTCGCTTGTGCATGGTCAGCCGTCGAATAACCACATAGAAAACCGGCGTGAGAAACAGTCCCACCAGGGTCACGCCCAGCATGCCGAACAGCACCGCCGTGCCCAGCACCTGGCGCATCTCCGCACCCGCGCCGGTGGCGATGGCAAGCGGGACCACGCCGAGGATAAACGCAAACGAGGTCATCAGGATCGGGCGCAGGCGCAATTGCGCGGCATTCGTCGCCGCCGAATAAATCGACTTGCCCTCCTCTTCCTGTTGCCTGGCGAACTCGACGATCAGGATCGCGTTCTTGCAGGCAAGCCCGACCAGGACGATAAAACCGATCTGCGTAAGAATGTTGATGTCCATGCCGCGAAAGAACACCCCCGCGATCGCGCAGCGGCACGATCAGAATAATCGCAAGCGGCAGCGACCAGCTCTCGTACTGCGCCGCCAGCACCAGGAACACGAACAGCACGCTCAAGGGAAACACGATCAGGCCCGCGTTGCCGGCCTCGGTCTGCTGGAAGGCGATCTCCGTCCACTCGAAGTCGATGCCATCGGGCAGGTTCTGCCCGGCCAGGCCCGCCATGGTGGCCAGCGCCTCGCCGGAGCTGAAGCCCGGCGCAGGCTCGCCCTGGATCTCCGCGGCGGGATAGAGATTATGGCGGACCACCCGGTCGGCGCCGGTGGTTTGCCTGATGTCGACCAGGGTGCCAAGCGGCACCATGGCGCCGGTGGCGCTGCGCACGCGCAGTTGCTCGATGTCGCGCGGCAGCAGTCGATATGGCGCGTCGGCCTGCGCCGTCACTCGATATACGCGTCCGAAGAGATTGAAATCATTGATGAACGTTGAGCCGAGGCTGACCTGCAAGGTGTCGAACACATTGCCGACCGGCACGTCGAGCATCTCGGCCTTGGTGCGGTCGATGTCCACGAAGTACTTCGGCGTGTCCACGCTGAAGGTGCTGAAGACCTGCATTAACGTTGGCTCCTGCGCCGCCTTTCCGACCAATCCTAAGGTGGCGCCCTCCAACGCCGGATACCCGCGGCTGAGGCGATCCTGCACCATCATCTTGAAGCCGCTGCCGGTGCCCAGGCCGCGGATCGGCGGCGGCTGGATCACGAAGATGAGCGCGTCCTTGATCTGCGAGAACTGCTGCTGGAGCTTGCCCATCACCGACGCGGCGTCGTCGCCGGGGCCGCGCTCGGCGAAGGGTTTGAGCGGCACGAACACCACGCCGGCATTGGTCGCATTCGAGAACGTCGCGCCCGAGAATCCGGCGAACGCAACGGCGTTGGCGGCGCCGGGCGTCTTAAGCGCGATGTCGGTGACCCGCTGCACCACCCGATCCGTACGCGCGAGAGATGCGCCCTTGGGCAGCTCGATGGCGGTAATCAGATAACCCTGGTCCTGCGCCGGAATGAACCCGCCGGGCACCCGCTGGTAACCGAACACCGTCAGCCCCAGCAGGATCACAAAGATCACCAGCATGGCCGCCGGCCGGCGCGATACCTGGCATACGCGCCTGGCATAGCCGCCGCTTAAAGCTTCGAAGCCGCGGTTGAAGAGTCTGAAGAACGGGCCCAGCACGAAGTTCCAGACGCGCCCGAAACGCCCTGGCGCTTCGTCTTTGGCCCGCAACAGCAACGCGCCCAGGGCGGGGCTCAAGGTCAACGACACGAGCATCGAGATGAAGGTCGCGACCGCGATGGTCAGCGCGAACTGGCGGAAGAACTGGCCCGTGATGCCGGTCAGAAAGGCGGTCGGGACAAAGACCGCGCTCAGCACCAGCGCGATCGACACGAGCGCGCCGCCGACCTCGTCCATGCTCGCGCGCGCCGCCTCGCGGGGCGCCATGCCACCGTGGAGATTGCGCTCGATGTTCTCGACCACCACGATCGCGTCGTCGACCACGATGCCGATCGCCAGTACCAGGCCGAACAGCGAGAGATTGTTGAGCGAAAACCCCAGCGCGGACATGACCGCAAAGGTGCCGATCAAGGAGACCGGGATCGCCACGATCGGAATTACCGCGGCGCGCCAGTTCTGCAGAAACACGATGATGACGAGGATGACCAGCGCCACGGCCTCGAAGATCGTGTGATAGACCGCCGAGATGCTCTCTGCGACGAACTCGGTGGGGTTGTAGACGATTTCGTACTCCAAACCGTCCGGGAAATCCTCTGCCAGCTCCGCCATCGTGGCCTTGATTTCGTCGACGGTCTCGATGGCGTTGCTGCCCGGGAGTTGGTTCGCGACGATGGCCACCGCGGGCTTGCCATTCAAGTAGCTGTTGGTCACGTAGTCCTGCGCGCCCAACTCTACGCGCGCGACATCGACCAGCCGGGTGAGCCTGCCGTCCCGGCCGCGCTTGACGATCACCTGCTCGAACTGTTCGGGACTAGTGAAGCGGCCCTGCGCGTTGGCCGCGAGCTGAAAGGCGTTGTTGGCCCTGATTGGCTGCGCGCCGAGCGCGCCCGCGGCTACCTGCACGTTCTGCGCGCGCAGCGCCCGCACCACGTCGCCCGCCGCCAGATCGAGCGCGGCCAGGCGCTCCGGATCGAGCCAGATGCGCATGCTGTACTCGCGCGCACCGAACACCAGGATTTCACCAACGCCCTGGATGCGCGCCAGCACGTCCTGGATCTGCAGAATGGCGTAGTTGCTGACGTAAAGTTGATCGTAAGTATCGTCGGGCGAGAACAGGTGCACGACGATCATCAGATTGGGCGAGCGCTTGATGGTCGTGACCCCCAGCCGCCGGACCTCCTCCGGCAGACGCGGCTCGGCGATCGCGACGCGGTTTTGCACCAGCACCTGCGCCGTGTCCAGATCGGTGCCGAGTTCGAACGTCACGTCCAGCGCCATACTGCCATCCGAGGTCGACGATGACGTCATGTACAGCATGTTCTCGACGCCATTGACCTCCTGCTCGATGGGCGTCGCGACGGTTTCCGCGATGGTCTCCGGCGTCGCGCCGGGATAGCTCGCCTGCACCCGCACCTGCGGCGGCGCGACCTGCGGATACTGCTCAATCGGCAGATTAAAATAGGCAATCCCGCCCACCAGCACGATCACGATGGAAATGACCGCGGCGAAGATGGGGCGGTCGATGAAAAAGTGGCTGAAGCGCATGTGCGGGAGCTTGTTAGTGCTAGACAAAGCCGTGACGCGCTAACGGCAGCGACCGAATCCGTTTTCCCGTCGCGGCGAAGATCGCGTTGACCACGGCGGGCGCGATCGGCGGCACGCCCGGCTCGCCCACACCCGTCGGCGCCGCGTTCGAAGGCACGATGTGCACTTCGATCTCCGGCATCTCGTGGATGCGCAGCGGCTGGTAGCTGTCGAAATTCGCTGTCTGCACCTCGCCGTCCGCGAGCCGCACCGCCTCACGCAGCGCAGCCGATAGCCCGTAGCCGATGCCGCCCTCCATCTGCGCGCGGATCACGTCCGGGTTCACCGCGATGCCGCAGTCGACCGCGCACACCACTCTTTCAACCCTGAGCTTGCCTTTCTTATCGATCGCCACGTCGGCGATCTCCGCCACGAATGAGTTGAACGACTCGTGAACGGCGACACCTCGCCCGCGCCCTTTATCCAGCTTCGCGCCTTTCCAGCCGGCCTTCTCCGCGGCCAGGTTCAGCACGCCCAGATGACGCGGATGACCTTTCAGCAGCCGGCGCCGCAACTCGACCGGGTCCTGCTTTGCAGCATGGGCCAGCTCGTCGAGAAACACCTCATTGGCAAACGCGGTGTGCGTGTTACCGACCGAGCGCCACCACAGCACCGGCACGCCAACCTCGGGCGTATGCAGGTCGACGCGCAGGTTCGCGATCGCGTAGGGCAAGTTGCTCGCGCCTTCGACCGAGGTGTGATCGACGCCGCCTTTGACCATCGCGCTCTCGAACAGCGTCTTGGTCACGATCGATTGCGTGACGACGCGCTGATCCCAGGCGACGACGTTGCCGGCCTCGTCGAGCGCACCGCGCAGGCGATGAAACGTCAGCGGCCGGTAGCGACCGCCGCGCATGTCGTCCTCGCGCGACCATTGAAGTTTTACGGGCGCGCGGCCGTCGATCGCCTTCGCGATCATGACCGCCTCGGCGATGTAGTCGCTGTCGGGCACCGCGCGGCGCCCGAAGCTGCCGCCGGCGAAATGCGTATGGATGATCACTTGCTCTGGCTTGAGTCCCGTGATCTCCGCGGCGACCATCTGATCGACCGTCTGCAATTGCGAGCCGGTCCAGATCTCGCAGCGGTCAGGACGCAGTTCGACCACACAGTTCATCGGCTCCATGGTCGCGTGCGCGAGATAGGGAAACTCGAACTCGGCCTCCAGCACCTTCGCCGCCTTGGGCAGCGCGGCTTCGACATCACCGTCGGCGCGCGCGATCGCGGCGCCCGGCTTTTGCGCGAGTTGTTTGTAATGCGACATCAGCGCGTCGCTGCCGCGCGTCTCGGCTTGCGAGTGGTCCCATTCGACTTTCAGCGCATCGCGGCCTCGCGTGGCCGACCAGTAACCGTCGGCGAGCACCGCCACCCCGCGCGGAATCTCGACCACCTCGCGCACGCCGGCAAGCTTCCTGGTCTCGGCGGCGTCGAAGCTGGCCACGCGCGATCCGAACCTGGGTGGATGCGCGACGACCGCCATCAGCATCCCCGGCCGCACGACGTCGATGGTAAACTGCGCGGTGCCACTGGTCTTGGCCGGGCTGTCCAGACGCGGGAGCCTGGTGCCGATCAATTTGAATTCCTTCGGATCCTTGAGCCTCGGCTTTTCCGGCGGTTCGATGTCGGCCGCTTGTGCGGCAAGATCACCGAAGGTCGCCCGACGCTTGGATGCGCGATGCATCACTACGCCATTTTCCACGTCAACAGAATCCACCGGCACGTTCCACCTCTGTGCCGCCGCCTCGCACAGCATCGCGCGCGCGGCGGCGCCGGCGGTGCGCAACTGCATCCAGGAGTTGGCGATCGCGGTGGAGCCGCCGGTGCCCTGCACCCCGAACGCGAGGTTCTGGTAAAGCTTTGCATTGGCCGGCGCGAACTCCGCGCGCATCTGCGACCACGCGGCGTCCAATTCCTCGGCGACGATGGTGGGCAGCCCCGTGGTGACGCCCTGCCCCTTGTCCAGATGCTTGCACAGCACGGTAACGGTGTTATCGGTGCCGATGCGTATGAAGGGTCCGAAGCCCTGCCTGGCGTCACCTGCTGGCGCTGCATGCAGCGCGCCCTTGAACGGCGCAAAGCCGATGACGAAACCGGCGCCGGCAAGCGACGTCACCTTCAAGAAGGTGCGGCGGGTCACGCCGGCTTGCGCCTGCGCCCTCTGCGCGCCGGCCGCTTCGATCATGGCTTGTGGAAAACGAGTCAACATGATTAAGCCTCCATCAGTTCGGCCGCGCGATGAATCGCAGCGCGAATGCGTACATAAGTCGCGCAGCGACACAGATTGCCCTGCATGGCGGCGTCGATGTCTTTGTCGGTGGGCTTGGCGTTGGTGGCCAATAGCGCACTAGCCGACATGATCTGGCCACTCTGGCAGTAGCCGCACTGCACCACGTCCAGTTCGCGCCAGGCTTTCTGCACGGCGTCGAAGGCCTTGCCACTGCCGCCCTCGATGGTCGTAATGGAGGCGCCTTTGACTGCGTTTACGGGCATGGTGCAGGATCGAATCGCCGTGCCATCGTTGAGCACCGTGCAGGCGCCGCACTGAGAGATCCCGCAGCCGAATTTGGACCCGGTCAGGCCAAGGTCTTCGCGCAATACCCACAGCAGCGGCTTGTCGGGATCGGCGTCCACCTCCACGGGTTTGCCGTTTACTGAAAATCGAATGGTCATACGCACCTCGTGTTGAGAAATCGCGTGTTGAAGGAACCATCGGCGGCGATCACCCGCTCATGCGCGGCTGCTCGTGGCGTCGAAAATTGGTGATTACGGAAATGAGCGATCAACTCGGCCATGATCGCCAGCCCGATCTCCTCGGGCAGCCTGGCGCCGATGTCCAGACCGACCGGCCCCGACACCCGATCCCGCAACGCCGCCGCCGCCGGGCCCAGCTTGCTCAGCAGGCGATCGCGCCGAGCGGCGGGCCCCAGCAGGCCGATGTACCCGATGGCCGTGCCCGCCAATGCGCGCAGAAATCTCTCGTCGTAGCCGATGTTGTGCGTCATCAGTACCGCGGCATCGACGGTGTCTATCTCGACTCGCTCGACCAGCGCCTCGGGCGCCGTCGTCAGCACGCGATCGGCGGCGGCAAACCTTCGGGCATCGGCGTAGGCTCCGCGATGATCGACGACCGTGACTTCCCAATCCAGCGCCCGGGCCAGGTTCGCGAGCGGCACGGCGTCGGGGCCGGCGCCGATGATGAGCAGGTGGGGCGGCGACTGTAGCCAGTCGTAAAAGACCGTGACCACACCGCGCCCGGCGCGGTGCTCGGCCAGAACTGGCGCCTTCGTCTGCTGTACCCGCCGCGCGCCGTCCATAAGCCAGGCGGGCCAATGACGCGACAAGCCTTCGCTGTCTTGAACGAAGACATGCCTGCCAACTGCGTCGTCTACGCCGTTTCGCGCGCACACTGTGGCGAGTACGCCGCGCTCGCGCCGATTCAAGCAGCTTTCCATAATCGGCAACGGATCGAACCCCTGTGCCGCATCCAGGCGTTCCAGCAGCAAGCGCACCGCGCCGTTACAACCCAGGCCCAAACCCCACAGTTCATCTTCCGGTGCGCGCATATCGTAAAAGACGAGATCGGGATGACCGCCGGCAAACACCCGCCGGGCCCGTTCCAGCAGATCGCCTTCGAAACAGCCACCGCCGATGATGCCGTGGAATTCTCCGTCCTCGGTGATCAGCATGCGCGCACCGGCCTTGCGATAGGTCGACCCCAGAGTCTCGACCACCGTCGCCAGAACGAACGGCCGTTGCGCGTTCTTGAGCGTCCGGTACGCGCTTACGAGGGTTCTGAGGTTTGTGGTCATGACTTGGGGGCCTTCAGTTCGATGCCGTGTCGACTCAGTCGGACGTCGCCGCCAGGTCGCTACCCGGATCCTTGATCGGCTTGGGATCAGGCGTCACGGGTGCGTCGGACTGGACAAACTGCAGGCCCTGCGTGACGATGCGATCTCCCGGTTCAAGCCCGTCCTCGACCACGCGCAGGCGGTCATCGACCCACCGGCCAAGGACGACATCCCGGCGCCTCGCCACGTTGTTCTCATCGACGATATAAACGAATCGCGTGGCCTGATCCGCGCCCACCGCCGCGTCCGGGATCAGCAGCGTCTCATAAGGCCCGCGACCCTTAAGCAGGATGCGCGCGAACATGCCCGGCGTTAATGCCGTGCCCGGATTGCGAAAGATCGCGCGGCCCTGGATGGTACCCGTGGCCTCGTCGACCTCGTTGTCCACGAAGTTCATATGCCCCACGTGCGGATAACCGCTTTCGTCGGCGAGCTGCAATCGCACCGGGTTCTCCGCGGTGCGCGAAGACACCCGCTCACCTGCCTGATCCAATCGGATGTAGCGCAACAGCGCCAGTTCATCGGCCGTGAAATACAGGTAGATGGGATCCAGAGAGACGATTTTCGTCAGCAACGTCGCGCCCGCCGAGCCGCCGCCAATCAGATTCCCTTTGGTCACCAGCTCGCGGCCGATACGCCCGGAAATGGGCGCGCGCACTTCGGTCCAGTTCAGGTCCAGCTCGGCGCGCCGCACCGCCGCTTCCGCCGCCTGTACTTCCGCGGCCACGCTTCTCCTGCCCTGGGTGCGCTGATCCAGTTCTTCTTCCGAAACCGCGTTTTGCTCAAACAGATTCTGCGCGCGGGCCAGATCCGTTTCCGCCAGGTTCAGTTGCGCGCGCGCACGCGCGAGGCGCGCATTCGCTTCATCCAGTGCCGCCTGGTAAGGACGCCGGTCGATGGTGAAGAGCAGATCGCCTCGCTTCACCATGGAACCGTCCTTGAAATGCACGGATTCCAGGTATCCGCCTACCCGTGCACGTACCTCGACCGACTGTATTGCCTGCAGGCGGCCCGTGTATCCATCCCACTCGGTGATTTCCTTTACAAGAGGATTTGCGATCGACACCGTCGGCGGCGCGGGCGGCGTGGGCGTCGGCTCGCCCTCCGAACAGCCCGCGAGAAGCAGGATCGTCAGGTAAGCGGCAAGCCCGGCAGTGTTTCCCCGTCGAAGCAATTCCGGCTGACGGCCGGATGATTGGGCAGAAATCTCCATGCTAGTTTTCCCGTAACATAGCCATTTGCCGTCAGCTTCTGACGACGATGTCCGGCTCATAGCCAACGCCATGCTGATGCGGCCCCGGCTCAACCTGTCGCGTATGCGTACGCGCCCACTGGACCGCGCAATGCTAATGACGATTGATTGACGTGGCACGTGTTATCTAGTCTTTTCGCCCTGTTACTGCAAGTGCTTTTTGAGTTCTGCGGACGCCTGCAGCAACGCGGAGCGCACGCCAGCCGCCTGGCTCAGGGCATTGAGCAGACCATAGTCGTGAATCAGGCCATTGTAGCGAGTGACGGTGACATCCACGCCGGCAGCATCCAGTCTGCGCCCGTAAGCTTCGCCTTCGTCGCGCAGCACGTCCATTTCCGCCGTCTGGATAAGGGCTGGCGGCAAACCCTTGAGTCGCTCGGTCGTCGCCTGAAGTGGCGAGGCGTAGACGTCCTGCCGCCGTGCCGAATCAGTGGTGTAGTTGTCCCAGAACCAGATCATCATGTTTCGGGTCAGGAAATGGCCGTCGGCGAACTGCTGGTACGACGCCGTCTCGAAATTCGCATTCGTCACCGGCCAGAGCAGCACCTGATACCTGATGTCCGGCTTGCCCCTGTCCTTGGCCATCAGGCTGACGACCGCCGCCATGTTGCCGCCCGCGCTGTTCCCGACCACCGCCAGCCGCCTGCCGTCGACGTTGATCTCCTCGCCGTGTTCGGCAACCCACCTGGTGGCGGCGTAGGCCTGGTTGATTGCGATAGGATAACCGGCTTCCGGTGACGGCGTGTAGTTGACAAAAACCGCCGCAGCACCCGATCCAGCGACCAGGTCGCGCACCAGGCGCTCGTGGGTCGGAAAGTCTCCGAGCACCCAGCCACCGCCATGAAAGAACATGAATACGGGAAGCGTGTCTTTCACGCCCGCCGGACGTACGATCGTCAGCTTTACGTCCTGGCCATTGGCGCTGACAGTCTTTTCCGAGATGTCGGCTTCCGGCAGCTCGAGCTTGACGCCGGCCTGAGCGCCCGCCAGCACCGCGCGGGCATCCGCCGGGCTCAGTTGCTCGATAGGCCTGCCGCCGCCCGCGGCCAGGGCTTCCAGAAATGCCTGCACGTTGCGTTCGACTCCGGGGCTGCCGGCTCCATTGATCTTCATGATGTCGGCCCTTCTTTGGTGTGGGTGGCTCGATACTCAGACAACTCACTGCCGCTGGGAGGAAAGGATGTTACATAGCCTCCTCGACGATGGCATCAACGAATCTCGATACAAGCGGGGCAATTACCAGGATCACGATAAACACGACAGGCCAGGCTGCGAAAAATCCCTTCATCCAACTAATGACATATTCGTTGTCCAGGCCCGCTCGTGATGCAGTAATGACGCCCGATACGATCAGCGAGGTGACAAGAGACATGACCCCTGCAAACACAACGTGCCGATACCTTCTGGAGACTGGAAGTCGCATATCTATTGTGTCTACGCCTTGAAGAACCCGAGGAGATCCTCGTTGACTTCGTCTTTCTGGGTCGAGCAGAAGAAAGAGTCGAGGCGGTTGCCTGCTTGGCCGTCGCCCCCGGTACGCGCCGATCTTCCGAAAAGCTGAATCGAGTCGTAGGAAACTGTCATGTTCCGGTGCTTGCTTGTTGCGGTGACCAACGGGAATGAGGATCTGCCTTTCATCGCGACTGCGTCGCACATCGGTTAGGTCTTTCGCAGCTGCGCGCCGACGGGCAGCTTGCGAATCCGTTTTCCTGTTGCCGCGAAGATCGCGTTGGTCAGCGCGGGCATCACGCACGAGGTCGCCGGTTCGCCGATACCGCCAGGCGCTTCGACGCTCTTGATCAGATGGACGTCGATACGCGGTATCTCGTTCATGCGCAGCATCCGATAATCGTGGAAGTTGCTCTGCTGTACCCGGCCGTCCTTCAGCGTGATCTCGCCCCACAGCGCCGCGGTGATCCCGAAGATGATGCCGCTCTCCATCTGCGCCTTCACCGTGTCCGGGTTCACGATGATGCCGCAGTCCACTGCACACACCACGCGCTGTATGCGAACCTCACCTTCGTTCGATACCGTCACCTCGGCGATCTGCGCGATATAGCTGCCGAACGCGTGCAGCAGCGCGATGCCGCGCCCGCTACCCGCCGGCAGCGGTGAATCCCAGCCCGCCCGCTCCGCTGCAAGATCGAGCACCGCCCTGGCGCGCGGCGACTGATTGAGCAGCGCGCGACGGAACTCGAAGGGATCGCGCTGCGCCGCCGACCCGAGCTCGTCAATGAAGCTCTCGACAACGAAGATATTGCTCGTGGGCCCCACGCCGCGCCAGAAGGCGGTGGGTATACCTGGCGGCTCCTGGCGAACATATTCCACGCGTATGTTGGGAAGCGCATAGGGCAGCTCCACCGCGCCGTCCACCGCGTCCACGTCGACACCCTTGATCACGGCGACCAGCCCGCCAAGACCCGCCGCCCAAAAGACGCGGAACGTCTTGGGCATGAGATCGTTGAACACGCGGTTCACGATCGAAGAACCGGTGATCCGGTGGGTCCACGCGATCGGCATGCCGCGACCGTCGAGACCTGCGGCGACCCTGTGGTAGTAGTAGGGCCGGTACATGTCATGCTGGATGTCTTCCTCACGACTCCAGATCACTTTCACCGGGCCGGTCACCTGCTGGGCGATCTGCACCGCCTGGATGACGAAATCCACCTCCAGCCGCCGACCGAAACCTCCGCCCAAAAGATGGTTGTGCACACGGACTTTCTCCTTCGGCAGACCAGTCAACTCTGCGGCGGCCGTCTGGGTGAAGGTCGGCACCTGAGTGCCCACCCAGATATCGCAGGCGCCGGGTTGCACGTGGACCGTGCAGTTGACCGGTTCCATGGTGGCGTGGGCGAGGAAGGGCAACTCGTAAATCGCCTCGAGCTTGTGCGCGGCGCCGGACATCGTTTCGATGGCATCGCCATCGTTGCGCGCCACGGCGCCGGACCTCTCTGACGCTGCCGCCAGTTGCTTCACCATATCGGCGGTCGAGAGCTTCGCGTTTGCGCCCTCGTTCCAGCGGATGTCCAGCGCGGCCAGGCCCTGTTTGGCTGCCCACGTATCGTCGGCGATCACGGCCACCGCGTTGTCCAGCCTCACCACCTGCTGCACTCCTCGCATCGTCTTCGCCTTCGCGTCGTTGACGCTGGAGACTTTGCCGCCAAACACTGGGCAGGCGGCGACCGTGGCGATCTTCATCCCGGGGAGCCGAACGTCTATGCCGAACTGCGCGGTCCCGTTGACCTTCTCCGGCGCTTCGAGCCGCTTCACCGACGTGCCAATCAATTTAAAGTCCTTCGGTTCCTTCAGCGTGACCGTGCGCGGCACCGGCAGCTTCGCCGCGGCATCGACGAGCTTGCCGTAAGGGAGCTTGGCCCCGCTGGACATATGCAGGACAACGCCGTTCTCGGCACGGCAACTCTCAGGATCGACCTTCCATTGCCGGGCGGCCGCACTCACCAGCATGGTACGGGCGGTCGCGCCGGCGCGGCGCAACGGCTCCCAGTTGCCGCGCACGGAGGTGGAGCCGCCGGTTTCCTGCACGCCGTAGAACGGCTCGGCGTACAAGGCGTCGTCGGGCGGTGCGTGCTCGAGCCGAACCTGCGCGAGATCCACCTCCAGTTCCTCGGCGATCAGCATTGACATCGAAGTGTAGGTGCCCTGGCCCATCTCCACCTTGTGCATCACCAGCGTCACCGTGCCATCGCGCGCGATGCGAATGAAGGCGTTTGGCGCCAGCGTCCCCGCGTTGGATTCCGCCGCGAACGCCCGAGCCCCGGGCAGCGTCAGCTCCAGAAGCAGACCGCCGGTAGCGGCTGCACTTACCTTAAGGAAATGGCGACGAGACGGGTCGGTTACGTTGCGCGAAGCATTCATGCCGCCCCCTTTCTAGGGGAGTACGCGGCGGCCCGGATCGCCTTGCGAACCCGCGGATATGTCCCGCAGCGACAGATGTTCCCGGACATCGCCGCGTCGATGTCCGCATCGCTCGGCCTTGGATTGCTGGCGAGCAAGGCGCTGGCGGACATAATTTGGCCGGGCTGGCAGTATCCGCACTGGACGACCTCCTCGTCGATCCAGGCCTGCTGGATCTTCTTGCCGGCCGGCGTATCGCCGATTGCCTCGATCGTGGTGAGCCGCTTGCCGCGCAGCGCCGATAGCGGCGTTACGCAAGAACGCGTCGCCTGCCCATCGACATGAACCGTGCAGGCGCCGCACAAGGCCATCCCGCAGCCGAACTTGGTGCCGGTCATCCCGAGCAGGTCGCGCAACACCCAAAGCAGCGGCATGTCCCGCGGCGCGTCGACGGTCACGGCGCGCCCGTTGATATTGAGAGTTTGCATTTATGAGTCTCCGTGAGAGGGAGAGGGGGCACTAGAGTCCCTTTGAGCGTCTTCAAATTGCTGCGCCGCTGGACCAGCGAACCATCGCGCAGGCAGGCGGCGCACTGCCTGCCGAGCAACGCGTTCAATGCGCTGTCGTCTTTGATGGTTATCTGAGCGGTCAAGGCGTTATCCTGAAGTTCCGTTGCTCTCGACGAAGCGGGCGGGAGCGGCAGCGCAAGTCTCGGCGGGCATCATCGGCCCCGGCAACCGTACTGGTGCACTGTGGTGCGGGCGTCGCCCGCGGAATCGACGATACGCGGCCGCGACTGATGAGTCCTTGCCGCGCGCTGAATTGTTCTGAAATCTCCTGAAAGGTCGCCTACAATCTCCTGCTATGGGCGCCGGAGCCGAGGTGTCGACGATAGAGTTCGGCCGTTTCAAGGTCCTTCCTCATCGCCGCGAGCTTGTAGCGGATGGCCAGCCGATCGGGCTTGGCGGGCGCGCTTTCGACGTGCTCATGGCGCTGATCGATGCGCGCGGGGCTATCCTGGCCAAGGACGAGCTGATGAGCCGCGTCTGGCCGGGACGGGTCGTTGAGGAGAACAGTCTCCAGGCCCAAATCTCGATGCTGCGCAGGGCCTTGGGAGCCGACCGCGACCTTGTCCGGACAGTGGCCGGACGGGGCTACCAGTTCTCCGGCGAGGTTGGGGCGGCTACCACTGCCCCTGCGATCCGACCTCCTTCAAACCTTCCGGAGCCCATTTCCGAGTTGATCGGCCGGGAAATCGCGATGGCCGAGGTGACGGATTTGATGGTTGCGCATCGCTTGGTCACGCTGGCCGGCGTCGGCGGCATCGGCAAGACGCGGTTAGGCCTGGAGGTTGCGCGGCACATGCTCGCGAGGTTTGGCGATGGCGTATGGCTCGCCGAGCTCGGGCCGTTGTCCGATCCGGGGTTGGTGCGGGTCACGGTCGCCACCGCGTTGGGCCTTTCCCTCACGGCCGACACGCTGTCCCATGAGCACATCGGCGCCGCGTTGAGCGCGAAGCACGTGTTGCTGGTGCTCGACAATTGTGAGCACGTCATTGAGGAAGCCGCCCGCATGGCCGAGGCATTATTGCGCGCCAGCCCGAGCTCTTGCGTGCTCGCCACGAGCCGCGAGCCGCTGCGGGTGGAAGGGGAGCACGTTTATCAGGTACCGCCGCTCGATGTGCCGGCGGAGGATGTTCTTGACGCGGAAGACGTGCTCAAGCACGGTGCGGTCAAGCTGTTCATCGCGCGGGCGCGGGCGGCGGAGCCGCATTACCTGCCAGACATCCGCTTCGCCGCCATCCAGGCGGGGATCTGCCGGCGTCTCGACGGTATCCCGCTTGCGATCGAACTCGCCGCAACGCGCGTCGCCTCGTTTGGAGTCGAAGGCATCGCGGCCCGCCTTGACGACCGCTTCCGGCTCCTCACGGGCGGCAACCGCACGGCCTTGCCGCGCCACCAGACGATGCGCGCCACACTCGACTGGAGCTACGAGCTGCTCGCCGATCCCGAGCGGGTGCTGCTGCGTAGATTGGCTGTCTTCACCGGAGGCTTTACCTTGGAGGCGGCCAGCGCCGTCACGAGAGGCTGTGCGCCAAACGTCGTCGACTGCCCCATAGTGTACCTGGTCTCCAAGTCGCTCATTGCGGCGGATGTCGCCGGCCCCGTTGCTTACTATCGGCTGCTCGAGACGACGCGCGCGTACGCGCTCGAAAAACTTGAGGAGAGCGGCGAGCTTGAACAGTACAAACGACGCCACGCCGAATATTATCGGGACTTGTTTGTGCGCGCGGAGGCCGAGTGGGAGACGCGGCCCACGGCCGAATGGCTGGCCGCTTATGGCCGTGAGATCGACAATGTCCGCGCGGCGCTGGACTGGGCCTTTTCGCCGAGTGGTGACGTAACAGTTGGCGTTGAGCTTACCACGGCCTCGGTGCCGCTCTTTTTTCAGTTGTCGTTGATGGAGCGGTGTCGCGTGCGGGTCGAGCGCGCGCTCGCCAGTCTCGGGCCGGGATCGACGCCTGATGCACGCCGCGACATGAAGCTGTATGCCGCGCTTGCCGCGTCGTTGATATATACCCGAGGTCCCGTGCCCGAAGTCGGTGCGGCCTGGACGCGCGCGCTGGATATCGCCGAGCGCCTTGCCGACACCGAATATCAGTTGCGGGCGCTGTGGGGGCTTTGGGCTTATCGTCAGCACAGCGGTGCGTACCGGTCCGCGCTGGCGCTGGCGAGGCGTTTCTCGGAGCTTGCCGCAACCGAGGCCGACTCCGCCGACTTGCCGATCGCCGATCGAATGATCGGCTCGTCGCTGCACTACCTGGGCGATCAGCGCGCCGCGCGCAGTCACCTTGAGCGCATGCTTAATCATTATGTCGCCCCCGTTTACCGGTCGCACAAGGTGCGCTTTATCTATGACCAGCCCGTGATCACGCGGGGGATTCTTACTCAGATCATCTGGCTGCAGGGATGGGCAGATCAGGCAATACGCGCCGCCCGACTCGCGGTCGAGGATGCGCGCGCAGCCGATCATCCGGCTTCGCTGTGCTGGGCATTGGTGGAGGCGGCGTGTCCCGTTGCGCTCTACACCGGTGATCTGGCGGCACTGGAGCGTTCGTTGACGTTGCTGCTGGACCACGCGACCCGACATGCGCTCTCCATGTGGCACGCCTACGGCCGCAAGTTGCAGGGCCTGCTGCTCATCAAGCGCGGCGATGGTGACGCCCAAGCGCGGGTTCTTCGTCCTGCGCTGGACGAACTTCGAGAGGCGAGCTTTGCGCTCCACCACACGGGATTTCTCAGCACGCTGGCCGAGGGACTGGGCGCCGCCGGGCGGGTGACCGAGGGTCTTGCCGCGATTGACGAGGCGATCGCGCAATCTGAGCGCACTGAGGAGCGCTGGTCTGTCGCTGAGGTACTGCGCGTCAAAGGCGAGTTGCTTCTGCTGCAGGGCGAACCGAACGCCACTGCAGTCGCCGAGGAGCACTTCCTGCACGCCCTGGACTGGGCGCGCCGGCAGGAACTTCTATCCTGGGAACTGCGCGCCGCCACGAGTCTGGCCCGGTTGTGGCATCAACAGGGCCGCACCAGCCGCGCGCGCGAATTGCTGACACCCGTCTACGACCGGTTCGCCGAAGGCTTTAGAACCGCTGATCTGAAAGCGGCAAAGGGGCTTCTCGAAGCGCTTGGATAGAATGGGGTCCCATGAAATCGTCGGCACGCAGGTTTCGGGGCGGGAGCTGGTATCGCGTTGTCGGGCTCTGCTTACAAAATGGTGCTGGCGTCATGCCGGTGCGCCGGTTGAAGTGACGGGGCTCTATCCTCAGCGCCTCGGGTCAGAGGTTCCTTGAAGGGTCACCTGCCGCGTTCGATAATCTTCTTCAAGTTGCTGAGCCCTGCCCGGTAGCGCGACTCAATGGCATCGATCGCGGCTTTGTCATCCTCGCCCTCCTGCGGCTTGTCCCCCGTGTCCCTACGTCGAAACTCACCTGTCCATATCACCTTGCTCCTGTCATCTCCAAGCGCCTCGACCCTGATCGTCGACTCGTAGTCGCTGACGGGAAGCACGCCCCGGATTATTCTCCATGTCTGGCTCATGCCGGCGGCATCGTACGCGAGTAGTTCCTGTTCCACCGTACCGCCTTTCTTCAGCGTCAGCAGGCGCACAGCCCCAGGCGTGTTGTTGTGACCACGGGTGATCCGAGTCCTGGCGATCGTCGGCAACCACTCGTGGAGCGCGTCGAAATCCTTAATCTTCTGCCACGCCAGAGCCGGCGGCGCGTCGATTTCCACACTCCTGGTCACTTTCAACATTGGCGTACTGGACGTGGCTGGAGGCTCGCCGCCGCAGGCCGCCAAGCCAAACGCGAGCGACAGGAGGAACACGACTTTACGCGGCATGGTGGTGCCTCCAAAGCAGCAGTATCAACCTCTACTTGGATAGAATGTCATTGCAGACGACCCGCATTGTACAGGCAGACCCCATCCAGTGCAGAATCGCATGGAGAGGCCCGCGTTGGAATTATATCGGGACGTCGATGACGTCAGGCCCAGCGCTTTTCCTTCGGCCGACACCTGATGCGCGGGAATTCTGGAAACCGGGATTGACGCCAGCATGGACTGAGATTGAGGAATGAGCCATGACCACCGAACGCAAGATCGCAGGCATTTATCGCGGCGCGCCCATTCACTGGGTGGGCGACGGTTTCCGCGTGAGCAATTATTTTCCGTCGGGCAACGATTTCGGCCAGCGCGTAAGCCCGTTTATCCTGATGG
>JBOIDC010000027.1:0-46754 GCA_050740315.1 Gammaproteobacteria bacterium
GGCGGCGGTATCCTCAACACGTTTGTCGCCGCCGCCGGCTTCGAGGTCGGCAATTCCCTGTACGAACCCGATCTGGTGGAGACCGCCAGGCGGCTGAGTGCGGGGGCCACCTCGCGCGGCGTGTCGATTTCGCTGCCGGCGGACGTGGTCTGCGGCAAGGCGTTCTCCGAGACGGCGGCGGCGACGGTCAAGGCGGTCGACGGTCTGGCACCCGACGACATGATCTTCGACATCGGCCCACAAACCTCAGAGCGCTTTGTCGAACTGATCGAGCGCGCAAAGACGATTGTATGGAACGGCCCGGTGGGGGTCTTTGAGTTTCCCCAGTTCGCGCAAGGCACGCGGCGGCTGGCCGAGGCCATTGCCGCGAGCGATGCTTACTCGATCGCGGGCGGCGGCGACACCCTGGCCGCTATCGATCAGTTCGGCGTCGCGCAGCGCATATCTTATATCTCCACGGGCGGCGGCGCGTTTCTGGAGTTCCTGGAAGGCAAGACGCTGCCGGCGGTGGCGATGCTGCAGGAACGCGCGGCCGACTGAATCGTGGCCAGCTTGCCGATGACGGCGTTCGTTCGCGGGGGATTATAAGCCGTGCCCAGACGCACGAAGATCGTCGCCACCTTAGGTCCGGCGACCGACGCGCCCGGTGTGCTGGCGGCATTGATCGCCGCCGGCGCCGACGTATTGCGGCTGAATTTTTCGCACGGACAGGGCGAGGATCATCGCCGGCGCGCCCGCCAGGCGCGCGAGCTGGCCGAGGCCCAGGGCCGCAACGTCGCGATCCTGGCCGATCTTCAGGGGCCCAAGGTGCGCATCAAGCGCTTCGCCGCCGGGGTCGCGCTGTTGCAGGAAGGCGCCGCGTTCGTGCTGGATGCGTCGCTCGATGGCGACAGCGGCAACAGCCAGCAGGTGGGCATTACGTATCCCGACCTGCCCAGGGACGTGCACAGCGGCGATACGCTGTTGCTGGATGACGGCCAGGTGGTGCTGCAGGTCGACAAGGTGCTGGGGTCGCAGATCCACACCCGCGTCGTGGTCGGCGGCGAGCTGTATAACAACAAGGGCATCAACCGTCAGGGCGGCGGTCTGTCGGCGCCGTCGCTGACCGAAAAAGACCGCGTGGACCTGAGACTGGCGGCGGACATCGGCGTCGATTATCTCGCGATCTCTTTCGCGCGCCGGCCCGAAGATGTGCTGGAAGCGCGCCAGCTTCTGAAAGAGGCCGGCGGCGATGCGGGCATCATCGCCAAGATCGAGCGCGCGGAGGCAATGGATGCCATCGACGACATCATCGCCGCCTCCGACGCCATCATGGTCGCGCGCGGCGATCTGGGTGTGGAGATCGGCGACGCCGAGCTGCCGGCCGCGCAGAAGCTGCTGATCAACAAGGCGCGCAGCCAGAACCGGGTGGTGATCACGGCGACGCAGATGATGCAGTCCATGATCGGCAGCTCGATGCCCACGCGCGCGGAGGTGTTCGACGTGGCGAACGCGGTGCTGGACGGCACCGACGCCGTGACGTTGTCCGCCGAGACCGCCAATGGTAAATACCCGGTGCACGCGGTCAGGGCCATGGCCCACATCTGCGAGGTGGCGGAACGGCAGCGGGGCGCGCTGACGTCCGATCACCGCATCAACACGCGCTTCGTGCGGGTCGACGAAGCCATCGCCATGGCGACCATGTATACCGCCAATCATCTCGGGGTGCGCGCCATCGCGGCCATGACCGAGTCCGGTTCGACGCCGTTGTGGATGTCGCGCATCAGTTCCGGCATCCCGATCTACGCGCTGACCCGGCACGACAAGACGCGCCGGCGGGTGGCGCTTTACCGCGGCGTGTATCCGGTGAAATTCACGACCGCCGTGACCGAGCACGTGCAGGCCAGCCGCGAGGCCGAGCGCGTGCTGATCGAGGCCGGCGTGGTGCAGAAGGGCGATCTGGTGATCATCACCAAGGGCGACCTGATGGGCCGCGACGGGGGCACCAATTCGATGCGCATCGCCAGTGTCGGCGGCCTGGAAGACAAGCATCGCTCACGCGAGAGCGATCCGGAATGAGCCACGCCGTGCTCACCAGGCTCAGGATGGGCGTTGCCGTTTCGACATGTCCGGACGGTGTCAGACACGCCACGATTCGCGCCCGGGAGAAGTGGCGCACCGCGCAATGGTCTGCGCGAGCGGCCCTGATATAATGAACCATGGCTGCCGTGTGCGCGGTGGCCGGGCGGCGCTCGTATCGATTATCCTGCAGGAGCAAGCCATGAAATTTGTTATCGCCATCATCAAGCCGTTCAAGCTGGACGATGTCCGCGAGTCCTTGTCGGAAATCGGCATTCAAGGCTTGACGGTCACGGAAGTTAAAGGGTTCGGCCGCCAGAAGGGGCACACCGAGCTGTATCGCGGCGCTGAGTATGTGGTCGATTTTCTGCCCAAGATCAAGCTGGAAGTGGCCGTAGGCGACGACCAGGTCGACGCGGTGATCGAGGCGATTACGAATTCCGCCAAGACGGGCAAGATCGGTGACGGCAAGATTTTTGTCACCGGCATCGATCAGGCGATCCGCATACGCACCGGCGAAACAGGGGCAGACGCCATATAAAAAACCTTACAGCAGGGTATATTCAACTTGGCGCATAAAAATCGGGCCGCCCTTGCGGCAGCAGCTGGCTGCCTGCCCGCCGTGGCGCTGGCGCAGGAAGGCTTGAACGCCGGTGACACGGCCTGGCTGCTGACCTCGACGGCGCTGGTGCTGTTCATGACCATTCCGGGCCTGTCGCTGTTTTACGCCGGCCTGGTCCGGGCCAAGAACGTGTTGTCGGTGTTGATGCAGTGCTTCGCCATCACCTGTCTGGCGTCGGTGCTGTGGATCATCTATGCCTATAGTCTCGCGTTCACTGACGGCGGCGCCGTGAATGGTGTGATCGGGGGTCTGGGCGAGATCTTCCTCAAGGGCGTTACGCGCGACTCGCTGTCGGGCACGATTCCGGAAACCGTGTTCGTCATGTTTCAGATGACTTTCGCCGTGATCACGCCCGCGCTCATCATCGGCGCCTTCGCCGAGCGCATGAAGTTTGCGGCCATGTTGTGGTTTACGGCGCTGTGGCTGACGTTTGTGTATCTGCCCATCTGTCATTGGGTGTGGGGCGGCGGCTGGCTGTTTCAGATGGGCGTGCTGGATTTCGCCGGCGGCCTGGTTGTGCATACTACGGCGGGGGTCGCCGCGCTGGTCGCGGCCATCGTGCTGGGCCGGCGCAAGGGGTTTCCGGAGACCCCCATGCCGCCGCACAATCTGACCTTGACGGTCGCCGGCGCCGGCATGCTGTGGGTGGGCTGGTTTGGCTTCAACGCCGGCAGCGCGGTGGCGGCCAATGGTAATGCCGGTATGGCGATGCTGGTGACGCATATCAGCGCGGCGGCCGCGTCGCTCGCGTGGATGACCATGGAGTGGCTGCGCTTCAGGAGACCAAGCGTACTGGGCATCGTCACGGGCATGGTCGCGGGCCTGGGCACCATCACGCCGGCTTCGGGTTTCGTCGGGCCTGCGGGCGCCCTGGTTATTGGTCTGAGCGCCGGCTCGCTGTGCTTCCTTGCCACCAACATCGTAAAACGCGTGCTCCACATCGACGACTCACTGGACGTGTTTCCGGTGCACGGGGTGGGCGGGGTGCTGGGCACTCTACTGGCCGGCGTGTTCGTATCCGCGAGTCTCGGCGGCGCGGGTCTGGCGGCAGGTCAAACGCCGATGGGTCAGGTGGGCGTACAGATCGTCGCCATCCTCGCGACCGTATTTTGGACACTGTCCGTAACGTTCCTTATTCTGAAAATTATCGATGGTCTTTTGGGGCTGCGCGTGGCGGAGGCCGAGGAGACCGAAGGGCTGGACATCACCCAGCACGAGGAGAAGGGTTACTCGTTATAACCCGTATCTTCCACGACAGGCGAATCAACGCCAACGAGGTTTGAGACAATGATATCGATAGCTGCGCGCACGACCGGCCTGGCCGCGTTACTGGCCCTGACGATGACACAGGTCGCTAGGGCCGAACCGGTGCAACCGGGTGTCGAATATCCGGGCGGCACCAAGGTCGAGCCGCCGGGGCAGGAGGTGTCCTTCACGATTCCCGAGGGCTGGAAGGGCATTCTCCCGCAGGGCGCCACGTTTTTCGTCATGGGTTCGGAAGCGCAAAAATCCTATGTTTTTGTGATCGTCGACAAGTTGACGCAGGAAAAGGCCATGGCGAACATGAAAAAACCGCTGGAATTGGGTAACGGGCTCACCCTGCAATTGAACGGCAACGTTCAACAACAGGAGGACACGCTGACCGGGAGCTATGACGTGGTTGGAGCGGGCAAGCCGCTGAAGGGCTATGTCGAGACGCTGGTGGGCAAGCGCGGCACCGGGGTCAGTTACGTCGCGATCGGCGCGCCGGAAACCGCCGCCAGTGTTGTCGATGTGGTGCACACGCTGGTCGAAAACACCGCGTTGCCGTAGCCCTGATATATGTACAATGGTGGGATATCTGCGTCCCAACTCTGACATTCTCTTGAGCCGCAATGGCTTGATCACCGATTCATAAAGCGTCGGATCATTCATTGAATACATTGTCCGGATGCGATCGCGTCCGATCTTCTTCCGCACGCTCAAGTCCCGACAAGAACGGTAAGCAGGCGCCGCCGGAGAGCGCAACCGCATCAGATGTCTATTGAGGAAACGGTCGAACTGGCCGTCAAAGTTTTGTGCGACGTTAAACCGCTGCGGCCAACCCGCGCCGCGTATCTTTTTGCGCAAACGACGGATAATCAATCGTCGGTGCTCGAGCGCGGGGCGGATTTACTCAAGCGTCGTGACACCGAAATGTTACTGATCTCCGGCGCCGCGCCATGCGCCGGATATCCAGGATTTGATGTGTGGCAGGCCGAGCTGTGCGGTCTCGACGTACCCGCCGAGAAGATCGCAGGCGTCGATAGCGGGATGTTCGATTCGCTGAATACGCTGATCGAGGCGCTGGCTGCGGTGCGTCACTGCAAGGCGGCAGCGTTTCCGACGCTGTCGATCGTGGCCGCGCCGTTTCACCAGCTGCGCGCATTCATGACCGCCGTGACCGCCCTGTCGCGCGAATACCCCGAGCTGCGCGTGTTCAGCGCCGCCGGCAGGGCGCAACCCTGGTACGAGCCGGTTTCACACTCGCAGGGCGCGCTCACCGGGTGCCGCGAGGACTTTATACAAACCGAGCTCGAGCGTATCGAAAAGTATCAGGCCAAAGGTGATCTGGATTCGATAGCGACTGTCCGGGATTATCTGCGGACGCGCGACGGCGCTACCTCGCCGAGATGAGCGAGCGCCAATGGTCCGGACTGGTTATGCCGCGCTTGCCTTGAAGCAGTGAGGGCTCGATGGTCAACGCCTCACGATTCCTGCCAGCGCTTCACGGCCTGCGCGCGATGCGCGCCCCCGGTCGTGGACGACCCGCGCTGGCGAGCGTGATCAGCACCGAACTCGGGTTCGAAGGGCGCGGATTCCAGCGTCGGGGTCATGCCGAGTTTGCGCACCAGTTCATCCAGCACGTGATCATGCTGATACCGAATCCATACGCGACTGATCTGCAGCCCGACGTGGCGATTGCCGAGATGGTAGCAAAGGCGGGCAAGCGCCACAGGGTCGCCAATGCTGACCGTGGAGACCGGCTCCGCCGCGGCCCGTACCCGAATGCGGTTGCCCTCGCGCGCGATCAGCAGATCGCCGTCACGCAACACCGTGCCATGCGGCAAAAACAGGGCCGCCTCATTGCCGTCGTCCAGTTGCAACCGCGCCCGGCTGCGCTGACGTTGTTCAAACGTGAGCGTCACCGTCACGTCGTCCGGTTGTCCCGCGTTGCTGACGTGCTGGATGATCTTGAGCATCAATCAGAACAGAAAATAGCGCTGAGACAACGGTAACATCGAAGCCGGTTCGCAGGCCAGCAGTTCGCCGTCGGCGCGTACTTCGCAGGTCTGCGTGTCGCCTTCGATACGCGGCAGATGACCGTTATGGATTAAGTCACGCTTGCTTAAGTTTCGGCCCGTAAGCCACGCCGATCATACGCTTCAATGGCAGGCGCTCGGCCACGCCACCGACGGCGGCCGCGCGCGAGACATGCTGTTGGCAAAGCGCGCGCCGCCGAACGCGCCGGACATGCGCCGGTAACGCGCGGGTTGCGGCGTCGGGATGGAAGCATTGGGATCACGTTTGAAGTTCTCACCGTCGATCAATCGCACGGCATGATTCAGATTCGTCGATCAAACCATGAGCCGCGGAATCGTGCAACAGGCTCAGGTGTGCGAGATCATCCTGGGGTTCCAGGTCGTGCAAGAGAGGCGCCGAGGTCGCCCAAGATGACAGTCGGAGTTGTCCCAGCCGCAGCTCAGCGCGCCACATCGCTTGTCCTCACACGGGCTCGTTTATCCAGGGCCGGTGAAACACAGTTGACATGCCGAGCGCCCACGCACCATTTCCTCGCACTCGCGAGCGGGAATGTACTCGAACGGGGCGGAAGCGGGGTACTTAATGTGCTCTTCCGACACAGATGCGAGTGTCAAGCAAATTTCGCCGAACAGCGGGATCCAGCAATTCTCCCAGTTTTAAGAATGAGTTAGGCAAGCACCCGGTACTGCGCAAGAGATCGCCATGAGGCGCACGCCCTAAAGCATGTCCTGACCGCCGGGATGGTATGGAAGGTGTATCGCTAGCGTATCGCTT
This sequence comes from Gammaproteobacteria bacterium, assembly GCA_050740315.1. Lineage (GTDB taxonomy): Bacteria > Pseudomonadota > Gammaproteobacteria > JACCYU01 > JACCYU01 > JACCYU01. The sequence goes on from JBOIDC010000027.1 coordinate 6,737, forward strand.
CCGCGAGCGGATCGACTCGAGGATCAAGCATGAAGCGCTCCGTCTTCGACGTCAGTCTCGATTTGCCGCCTGAAGCGCACGTTTAGCTATTCAGGAGGCAAACATGGCTTACCCGCAAATCTCTTTACGGCTAGAGAACGAACTCGACGACGATCTGGAGCACATCAGCTTAGCGGTGCGCATGAAGCTGGATCTCGCGGGATGTAAGATCAGCTTGCGCGATTGGCAGGCGATTCCGCTCCAGCAGCGTTGCGAGCTTCACGAGATCAATGCCGACAGCGATAAGGCGATCAAGCGTTTCCGGCGGATGCTTGAAGATGCGCTGAGACAGGCTCGCCGTCCATCGCCGCGCAGGTTGCAGGCGTTGGGGTCGGCACAGGTGAGAGATTGGAAAGATCCCGCCGAACTGCCGAATAGGATCGCCGAGCTGGATGATAGCCGTGAGCTCACGCAAGACTGGGCAAGGTTTAAACGTTTTGATCGTTATGTGCTTTGGAGTCTGGCAGTTGAAGGCGACTTGGTAAACTTTAGAGCCGCGCTGCAGGCGTTACGTGCAACATCAACGAGCGCTTCGAATCAACGCCCGCCATGGATGGCTTTAGGTGTGTCAGCGCCGTCATGAATTTCGATTCCTACCGAAATGAAGGTTTCCGCGATGAGTGGCTGAGTGCCGACGGAAGACCGCGGCCCGAAGTTGAGCCGTTAATTCGACGCATCGAGGAGTTGCCGGCCGGCAGCCTCGCCGGCCGCCATAAAGCGGCCGAGGCCGCCATGTTTCAGCTTGGGATCACCTTTAGCGTTTACGGCGCGGAAGAAGGCGCCGAACGCATTATCCCGTTCGACATCATTCCAAGAGTCATTTCAGCCGCGGAATGGGATCTCATCGAGCGCGGACTCAAGCAGCGCATCACGGCGCTGAACCTGTTCGTTGACGACATTTATCACGCACAAAAGATACTTAACGACGGGGTGATCCCGGCGGAGCTGATTCGCTCCGCCGCGTCGTTTCGCGCGCCCTGCGTCGGAATCAATCCGCCGCGTGGAATCTGGTGCCACATCACCGGCACCGATCTGGTGCGAGATAGCGATGGCCGTCTCTACGTGCTGGAGGACAATCTACGCTGTCCTTCCGGCGTCTCTTACGTGCTGGAGAACCGGCGCATACTCAAGCGTATCTTTCCCTCGGTCTTCGCGGCCATGCGGGTGCGGCCGGTGGATGATTATCCCAACCGTTTGCTGCACACGCTGCAACACCTCGCGCCATCCGACACCAGCGATCCAATGGTTGTCGTGCTGACCCCCGGGATTTTCAATTCCGCCTACTTCGAGCACGCGTTTCTGGCGCAGCAGATGGGGGTCGAGCTCGTAGAGGGGCCCGACCTCACCGTAGCTAACGGGATTGTTCAGATGCGCACCACGCGCGGCCTGAAACGGGTGGACGTGATCTATCGGCGCATTGATGACGATTTCCTGGATCCGAGCACGTTCCGCCCCGACTCCATGCTCGGCGTACCCGGCCTGATGGGCGTGTATCGCGCCGGTCGGGTGGCGCTCGCCAACGCGCCCGGCAATGGCATCGCCGACGACAAGGCCGTATACGCGTACGTGCCTAAAATCATCAAGTACTATCTGGATCAGGACCCCATCCTGCCCAATGTAACGACCTATCTGTGCAGCGACGACAATGAGCGCGACTATGTCCTTGCCAATCTGGACAAGCTGGTGGTGAAACCGGTCAATGAATCAGGCGGCTATGGAATGCTGGTCGGCCCGCATGCCAGTGCGGTTCAGCGGGCGCAGTTCGTACGGCTGATCCGCGCCGCGCCGCGCAACTACATCGCTCAGCCCACTCTGGCGCTATCCCGTGCACCGGTGGTGGTGGACGATCATGTCGAAGGGCGGCATGTGGACTTGCGGCCCTACGCGCTGTACGGCGAGGACCTTTACGTGCTGCCCGGCGGCCTCACGCGCGTGGCGCTCAAGAAGGGCTCGCTGGTCGTCAATTCCTCCCAGGGTGGAGGCAGCAAGGATACGTGGGTGCAGTTTGCCGCACGAGGCACGTCCGGTGGGCAATGCTGAGCCGGGTTGCCGATTCGATTTACTGGGTGGGTCGCTATCTGGAGCGCGCGGAAAACGTGGCGCGCATCGTGGATGTCAACTTGAATCTCATGCTGGACCTGGCCGACACCGCCAAGGAGCAATGGGCGCCACTGGTGCAGACGTCCGGCGACGCCGCCCTGTTCGCCGAACGCTACGAGACACCGACTCGCGACAATGTCATCTGGTTTCTCACCTTCGACCCGGCCAACCCGAACTCCATTTTGTCCTGCGTCACCGCGGCGCGGGACAATGCGCGCCGTGTGCGCGAAATCATTTCCTCTGAAATGTGGGAACAGGTCAATACCTATTACCACGCAGTGCGTGACGCCGCCCGTGACTCCGAAGCGCTGTCCGCGCACAACGAATTTTATGCGCGAGTGAAGCGGGAAAGTCATCTGTTCAACGGCATCACCGACGCCATTATGTCGCATGGCGAGGCGTGGCATTTTTTGCGCGTGGGAAGCCTGCTTGAACGCGCAGACAAGACTTCGCGTATCCTCGACGTGAAGTATTACATTCTGCTGCCTGACATCTCGGAAGTGGGCGGGGCCTTCGACAATATCCAGTGGTCGGCGCTACTCAAGTCGGCCAGCGCCAACGAGATGTATCGCAAGCGTTATCGGCAGTTGACGCCCGCGAAGATCGTGCGGTTTTTGCTGCTGGATCAGGAGTTTCCGCGCGCTGTTCGCCACTGCGTCATGCAGGCTGACGGCTGCCTGCACGTGATCAGCGGCTCCCCGCCGGGCAGCTTCAGCAATGCCGCCGAACGCGCGCTGGGACGCCTCGCGGCGGAGTTAAACTACGCCCACGTGGACGAGATCGTCGCCGGCGGCCTGCATGAATATCTGGATAACTTGCAGGTCGCGCTCAATCGAGCCAGTGTTGCGGTTTTCGACAGCTTTTTTTCGCAGCGGCCAGAACCCGCATTCGAGGGCGCCACCGGAAATGACTAAACCTGAATGGAACACACAGTCATCTAACGAGCGGGGCTCTGCGCAGTCGAGCTATAACAGCAAACGGCGTCCGGTAGCTCAAAAGTCTTCGCGATCATTGACCACTGAATTTCTGATAACCTGTGAGCATGGCGGAAACCGCATTCCTTTTCCTTACGCCAAGTTATTCCAGGACTACGGCGCCTTGCTACGCACGCATCGCGGCTATGATAGGGGCGCGCTCGCGATGGCCCGGGAGCTGGCCAGAGAATTGACCGCGCCTTTGGTTGCGTCTACCACCAGCCGTTTGCTGGTTGATTTAAACCGCTCCGTTGGACATAAGCATTTGTACTCCGCGGTGACGCGAAGCGCGACGATTAGCGTTCGGCGGCAGATCGTGAATCGTCACTACCGCCCTTATCGGGATAAGGCGGAAGGTCTGGTTCGCCGGGCGGTCGCCGGTCTAAATAGGGTGGTCCACATCTCCTCCCACAGCTTCACGCCTGAGCTTGATGGCGAGCTGCGCAATGCGGACATCGGCCTGCTTTATGATCCGGGCCGCCCGGGCGAAGCGGAACTTTGCCGGCAATGGCAGGCTTGTCTCCAGGCGGAGGCGCCTTGTTTGAAGGTGCGCCGGAATTATCCCTACATCGGCAAAGCCGACGGCCTGACCTCTCATTTGAGGCGACGTTATCCGCCGGCCGCCTATGTTGGCATCGAGCTGGAAATCAATCAAAAGCATGTCAACGCGGGACGTGCCTGGCGTGACTTGCGGGCGTTGGTCGCGCGGGCGCTACAGCGTGCGTTGACGAACACGCGGCACTGTTCGGCCGCAAGCGGGGCACGGGCATGAATGCCCTGGACGCTCCCGTCCATCCACCTCTGGATCTTACGGTGCGCGTTGGCTGCGCGCTTAACTACGAGACGACTGTACCGACACCAATTTTGCTGGTATTAAAACCTCGCATGGCCCCGCGTCAACTCATTCTCGACGAAAGACTCGTCTTCGGCCAGGTGGTGCCAACCGAACAGCTACACGATACTCACGGTAACGTCGTCTACCGCCTGACTCTGCCACCGGGGCACAATGAGATCCTGCACGATGCCATTATCTCGGTGCCGCAGGCGCCAGACAATTATGGATTGCCCAGCGATCTGGTGCCCGTCGATCGCATGCCCATTATGGTGCTGCGCTACACACTGCCGAGCCGCTACTGCGATTCGGACAAGCTGATGGATTTTGCCTGGAAAGAATTCGGCCAGGTGCCAAATGGCGTGGAGCGGGTGCGCGCCATATGCGACTGGGTGTACCACAACATCGAATATCAGTTCGGGTCGGGCAGCCCATTCATTTCTGCAAGCGATGTGGTCGATCGCGGTTTTGGTGTGTGCCGCGATCTGGCGCACGTGGGCGTCGCCCTGTGCCGTGCGTTCAATCTACCGGCCCGCTATGTGACGGGGCACGTCGCCGACATCGGTGTGCCCGACCCGGGGCTCCCAATGGATTTTCACGCCTACTTCGAGGTGTACCTCGGCGGTCACTGGCATACCTTTGACGCGCGTTACAACCAGCCGCGCATCGGACGAGTAAAAATTGCGCACGGCATGGACGCCATCGACGGCGCCTTCGCGACAGTCTACGGCCAGGCGACTTTAACGAGATTCGAGGTATGGGCGTATCAGATTGACCCGGCCCAGGTGCGGGTCGGCGACCCGATCGATCTTTCCAAACGGCTGGACGGCTCGGTGGCGTTGAGGCTGGCCAATAGCGGCCGCTAATATCGATCCCATTTACCGCGTGGCGTGGGATCAGGCGTAATAGCGCTAGCGCCAGCTGAGTTCCGGTAGCTCCGCAAGCACGCGGCGGGTGCCCTGGCACCACTGGCGCGACAACGCGGTGAAATAGGGGTCTGCCTCATCAAAACGGCGACGCTTGCGTACATGGAGACTGTCCCGCTCGTAACATAAGAGATCGATGGGCATACCCACCGAGAGATTGCTGCTCATGGTCGAGTCGAAGGACACCAGCACGCACTTGGCGGCGTCGGCCAGACTCGTTTCGCGCGTGATGACGCGGTGGAGGATCGGTTTGCCGTATTTGGTCTCGCCGGTCTGAAAGAAAGGCGTGTCCCAGGTCGCCTCGATGAAATTGCCTTCTGAATAGAGCCGGAAAAGGCGGGGCGCTTCGCCCTGAATCTGCCCGCCCAGCAGGAAGGAGGCGTTGAAGCTGAGGTTGACTTGCGCAAGATACTGGCCATCACGACGATCCACATCGCGCATGGCGTCACCAACGAGTTGAGCCACGTCGAACATGGTGGCCGCGGTGTAAAAATTCGGCGCACCTTCCGTCTTGGCGCGTTGCTTGAGCAGGCTTACGACCGCCTGCGTGCCGGCCAGACCACCCGAGCTCAACATCACCAGCACGCGGTCGCCCTGGCGCTCAAACACCGTCATCTTGCAGAACTTGGCGAAATTGTCTACCGCCGCGTTGGAGCGCGAGTCAGAAGCGAACAACACTCCCGCATCAAGCTTGATGGCGACGCAGTAAGTCATTTGGTTTTACTCCATCTTTCCCGGGTTCAGCGGACTCGTGGTTTTAAAAGCGGCGCTGATGAAGGCGACCACTGCGGGATGTGAGTTTCGGACCGCAGGCCCGGCGACGTTCGGCGACCAGCGCGCGGTGAGGATCAGCAGCTTGTCTTTCTCGCGCGGCGATAACTCCATCGAAAACTCCAGCGCAAATCGAAGCGTTTATTGTCTGTCTTAAACGGCCGTGCCGCAAACGCGCCCTCCCTAATGTATCTGTCTTGAATCTGTCGATCCAGGCCCTGGCCGGTAAAGCGCCGACGTGGGCGTCGGCCTATTCCCTCGCCGTTGCCCTGCGCCGCATGGGCATCGCTCGTGTAGAGCGGCGCACCAGGCGCCTGTACCGGATATGAGGTCGCGTCTGGCCGCAACAGGCGGGTTGCGTCATTGGTTACGACTCATGGCAAGACCTGCATGAGCGTGCGCAGCAAGTGGAAAACGCCGTCACCGGCCTTGTCGTTGGCTCGGACATGCGCAGAACAAGGGCCGCGGGCATCGTCGCTGACCCCTGGCCAACGCAACGGACATGCCACGGCAGCAGCAAGACAGCAAGTTATTGATATTTAATCTAATAACTGCTTTTTCCAGGGCTTGAAGCCTGACGATTCCGCACTGCGATGGCGAGGTTCACCGGGGCGCGCGCTTTCGTAGCGCGAACAAGTTGTCCGGAGAGTAACCATCTAGATTGATCGCGTTTGAGGCGGGGGTAGAGGTCTGGTTTCGGGACCGGCGGCGCCCCAGACGTTGATGCCGTGGTCACGGCCATGAACGCCGGCGCCGCCGGAACCGAAGTCGGTGCTGAAACCGGCGGGATAAGCGGTGCCCTGTTGAAGTCATAGGACTTTGCGTAGAACGGGCCGCTCATCTGGGCGCGATCCGCGGGCACCAGCATGCGGCCCGGCCAAGACGTTGAAATGACGGTCCTGGTCGCAATCACCGTGCCACCGAAAAAACTCAAGTAATTCCGCATAGTGGCGCTCGCACCGGCGTTGCCGCCGATCCATCATGGTGCGGGCGGTGTTATCCGGATGCGTTGGAGGTCCATAGCAGTGCACGACGGCGCCGCGTCGGCCCGCGATGGTTCGATAAAGCTCGCCCGCCAGGTTCTTGTCCAGCCGCGCGCCCAGCCAGCGCACCTGGCCGTCGAGCTTGAGACTCGCGCAAGGGCTGGTCGTCCTGCTGGGCGCACAGGCGCTCGATTTGTCGCGAATGTCCGAGCGCCAGCAGGAACGCGCGCCCGTCGTTTCAGATAACGGCGCAGCAGTAGGTACAGCGGCTCGCGCTGGTTCTTCCGGATATGGTCTAATGTCTTTAATCATGCTGGAAACGAGTGGATTGTGGGAGGCGGCGGCGATGAAGCCCGGCCGCCGCCTGGTGTTCGCCGACCGCATGCTGATCAGCGATATCGACAACACCTTGCTGGGTGAGCGCAAGGCGCTCAAGGAACTCATGCAGCGCATGAAAAGGTTTCGCGGCGTGGCGGGTTTCGGCGCCACCGGTCGTCGCCTGGAGTCGGCGCTGCAAGTGCTCGAAGAGTGGTCGGTGCCGATGCCGGACGTGCTGATCACCGCGGTCGGCACGGAGATTTATTACAGCCCGAAACTCATGCCGGATCGCGGCTGGCGGCAGCACATCGCGTACCGCTGGCAGCCGGATCAGTTGCGCGAGGTCATGGACGAATTGCCGGGACTGACCTTGCAGCGCGAATCCGAGCAGCGCGAGTTCAAGCTCAGCTACGATGTGATCGATCCTCGCGCCGCGCCGAAGATCGCGGACATCCGGCGGGCGCTGTCGCGCCGCGGCCTGCAGGCCAATCTGGTGTACTCGCATCACAAGCATCTGGACCTGCTGCCCATCCGCGCGTCCAAAGGCTTCGCGCTGCGTTACTTCGCGGACAAGTGGGACATCGCGCTGGACAACGTGCTGGTGGCGGGTGACTCCGGCAACGACGTGGACATGCTGCGCGGACGTCCGCTGGCCGTGGTGGTCGGCAATCATCAGCCCGAACTGAAATCGCTGGCCAGGCTGGAGCGGGTCTACTTCGCCGACGGCCACTGCGCGCGCGGGATTCTCGAAGGCATGGATCATTACGACTTCTTCGGCCGCTGCGGGCTGGCTGAAGCCGACGCCGACACGGCGTCCGAGCGGGCGCTGGCCGGATGACCGACAAAACGCGCGTGGCCGCGGAGGCGCGCCGCCTGCTGCTGCGCGAATATCACGGCGTCTTGTCCACGCATTCGGTGGAGGCGCCCGGTTACCCATTCGGCAGCGTTGCCCCGTATTGCCTCAATCGCGCGGGCGAACCGGTGATCCTGATCAGCCGCATCGCGCAGCACACCCGCAACATTGAGGCCAATGCAAAGGTCTCGCTGATCGTCACGGAAGATGAAGCGGCTGACGTGCAGGCCGCCGCACGTCTGACTTTGCTGGCCAGGGCAACCCGCGTCGCCGAAGGGGTCGACGAGATTGCCGCGCGCTATTACGCGTATTTTCCTGCCGCGCGCGATTACCATGCGACCCACGATTTCGACTTCTATCGCCTGGACCCGCAGCAGGCGCGCTACATCGGCGGTTTCGGCGAGATCCACTGGCTGGAGCCGGCGGCGTTGATGCTGGCCAATCCGTTTACCCAGGAAGAGGAGGGGCGCATGGTGGCGCACATGAATGCAGACCACGTCGACGCCATGCGGCTTTATTGCCGGCAGGCGGGAGTTTCGGTCGAAACGCATGAACCTTCGATGGCCGGCGTGGACGCCGAGGGTTTTCATCTGCGGCTGGGGGCGCGCATCGTGCGTTTCGAATTCGCGCAGCCGGTTGCCACGCCGGGGGCGGTGCGCGCCGCGCTGGTGGCGCTGGCGCGGGAAGTCTGACCGCGTGGCGCGCCTCAAAAAATTCTTGAATTTTGCCCCTCAGCCCCTTTAATTTGCCGCCCGCCGTCCCAATGTGCGCTACGCGGATGGTGAAATGTACGTGCGAGCATGTGCGTGAGGCGCCAGGTTGGTAACGCTTGATCAAACTTAAAAGAGGAAATTGATATGAAAATCAGACCCTTACACGACCGCGTCATCGTCCGGCGGCTGGAAGAGGAACGCAAGAGCGCGGGCGGCATCGTGATCCCCGATACCGCCGCCGAAAAGCCGACGCAGGGCGAAGTGGTCGCCGCCGGCAACGGACGCATTCAGGAAAACGGCGAGGTGCGGCCGCTGGACGTTAAGGCCGGCGACAAGATCCTGTTCGGCAAGTATTCCGGCACCGAGGTCAAGGTCGACGGCGAAGACCTGCTGGTGATGAAGGAAGACGACATCATGGGCATCATCGAAAAGTAAGTCCCCGGCTCACTAGCCGTTTGTTTATCCATTCAGGAGCACATCCATGGCAGCAAAAGAAATCAAATTCGGCACCGATGCGCGCGAACGCATGGTGCATGGGGCCACCATTCTGGCCAACGCGGTAAGGGCGACCTTGGGGCCCAAGGGCCGCAACGTGGTGCTGGACAAATCCTACGGCGCCCCCTCGATCACCAAGGACGGCGTGTCGGTGGCCAAGGAGATCGAACTGAAGGACAAGTTCGAGAACATGGGCGCGCAGATGGTGAAAGAGGTCGCCTCCAAGACCTCCGACACAGCCGGCGACGGCACCACCACCGCGACCGTGCTGGCGCACATGATGTTGCAGGAAGGTTTCAAGGCGGTGGCCGCGGGCATGAACCCGATGGACCTGAAGCGCGGCCTGGACAAGGCAGTGATCGCGGCGGTCGCGGAGCTTAAAAAACTCTCCAAGCCGTGCACCGACAGCAACGCCATCGCGCAGGTCGGCACCATCTCCGCCAATTCGGACGAATCCATCGGCAAGATCATCGCCGAGGCCATGGACAAGGTCGGCAAGGAAGGCGTGATAACCGTCGAGGACGGTTCCGGGCTGGAGAGTGAACTCGAAGTCGTCGAAGGCATGGAGTTCGATCGTGGCTATCTGTCGCCGTACTTCATCAACAACCAGCAGCGCATGACCGCCGAGCTGGAAGATCCGTACATTCTGTTATACGACAAGAAGATCTCGAGCATCCGCGACCTGCTGCCGGTGCTGGAAGGCGTGGCCAAGGCCGGCAAGTCGCTGCTGATCGTGGCCGAAGACGTTGAAGGCGAGGCGCTGGCGACCCTGGTGGTCAACACCATTCGCGGCATCGTCAAAGTCGCCGCGGTCAAGGCGCCGGGTTTTGGCGATCGTCGCAAGGCGATGCTGCAGGACATCGCGATCCTCACCGGCGGTACGGTGATCTCCGAGGAAGTCGGCCTGTCGCTGGAGAAGGCCAGCCTCGAAGACCTGGGTGGCGCGAAGAAAGTGGTCGTCAACAAGGAAAACACCACCATCATCAGCGGCGCCGGTAAGCACAAGGAGATCAAGGGTCGGGTCGAGCAGATTCGCTTACAGATCGAGGAAACGACCTCCGACTACGACAAAGAGAAGCTGCAGGAGCGCATGGCCAAGCTGGCCGGTGGTGTGGCCGTGATCAAGATCGGCGCCGCGACCGAGGTCGAGATGAAAGAGAAGAAGGCCAGGGTCGAAGACGCCCTGCACGCCACCCGCGCGGCGGTCGAGGAAGGCGTGGTGGCCGGCGGCGGTGTGGCGCTGGTGCGCGTGTTGCAGGCGCTGCGCAAGAACAAGGTCGAGACCCTTAACGAAGATCAGGACATGGGCGCGAAGATCGCGTCCCGCGCCATGGAGGAGCCGTTGCGCCAGATCGTGAGGAACGCCGGCGAAGAATCATCGGTGGTGTTGAACAAGGTGTCGGAAGGCAAGGGCAATTTCGGCTATAACGCCCAGACGGGCGAATACGGCGATATGGTCAAGATGGGGATCCTCGATCCCACCAAGGTCGTGCGCACCGCGTTGCAGAACGCGTCTTCGATCGCGGGCTTGATGATCACCACCGAGGCCATGGTGGCCGAGGCGCCCAAGAAGGCCGCGAAGGGCGCCGGGGGCGCGCCCGGCATGGAAGACATGGATGACATGATGTAAACGGAATCAGACGATTGGGCCAGTAACCACTGGCCGCAAATGAAAAGGCCCCGGCTTGTTGAGCCGGGGCCTTTTTTGTTCGCCAGTAGCGCGGACTCGAGCGGCGCTACTCCTCGTCGTAAACCTCGCGCAGCATCGCGTCCAGACGCTTCGCCTCCCAATGCGCTTCGATGGCGCGAATCGGGTGGCGGGGGGTAGCGACGACAAACACCTCCGATTCCGCGGTGAGCAGTTCGGAGTCGGTGTCGTCAGACAGGTCTTGCAGATCGTCCACGTCGTCCGCGAAATCGAGCTCTAGCGCCTCGTCTTCGCTAACGCCGGTGTCCTCGTCCTCGCTGATGTCTTCATCTTCGGGCAGGGCCGCCGCGACCTGTGGGTCGTTGTCGCGTGAACCCTGTCCGGAGTCGTGACTCGAAAGTCCGTTTGGCATGGTGGATCTCCCCAGCGAAGCCCGCCCGTTGGCGTCGATGACGCCGAAATCATAATCCAGTCGCAGTGCGCCGTGAATTCGTGCGTATCCCTCTTTTTTGCAAGGCGCATTGGTACTGATCACGCGCGAGTGAAGCAAGCGGTTTTTCGATCAGCGGCCATTACCCGGCGTCCAGGCGGTAAGCGCGGATGACAACCGCGACCGGATATGGTTGGCGGCGACGGCCGGCCGCTTGCGACGCCGGCAACGGCCCCGTACAGTTGCGCGAAACACGTTACGGGCCTGTTCGGCGATAGCTCGTCGCAGCTCCGCGGCAGGGGCATGAACCGCGTCGCATGACGCGGGCAACAAGGGGGCAACTTGCACGCCATTCATCAGGTCGTCACCACGCGAGGCTTTGCTGCGCTCGATTCAGACGCGCAGGCGCGGCTCGCCGGATGCGGATCCCGCGCGATGCGGGTAGACCATCGATGAACCCAGGCAATGCCGCTTCTGCTTCCGCGCCCGGCGTGGTCGATGTCACCGTCGTGCTGGGCGATCCGAATCTGCCCGACAACGCCAAGCGCACCGGCCGTTTCGAGGCCGAAGATTTCGAGGCTTTCGCGCGCTTGAAAGAGGCGCTGGCGGCGCTGCCGGGCTTCAGCTTCACGTATCTCGAAGATCACATGTCGTTAATATCGACTCTAGCGGCCGCGCGGCCACGCTTCGTTCTTAATTTTTGCGACACCGGCTATCGCAACCACGCGCCGCACGAGCTGCATGTGCCCGCGCTGCTGGAGGTGCTGGGCATCGCGTACAGCGGCTCTGGTCCGACGTGTCTGGGATTGTGCTACGACAAGGCGCTGGTGCGCGGGCTCGCCAGATCGCTGAGCGTGCCCGTGCCGCTCGAGACCTACGTTCACGCCGGCGAATCATTTCATGCGAATGACATTGCGTATCCCGCCCTGGTCAAGCCCAACAGCGCGGACGGCAGTGTAGGCATCACCCGCGATTCGGTCGTTCACGATGCCGCGCAGGCCGTCGCGTATCTGGAACGCCTGCAAACCGAACTGCCCGGCCGCGACGCGCTGGTACAGGAATATCTCACCGGCGGTGAATACAGTCTGGGGTTGATCGGCAATCCCGGCCAGGGCTTTATCGCGCTGCCGATGCTGGAGGTGGACTATTCCGAATTGCCCGCCGGCTTACCGCATATTCTTTGCTACGAATCCAAGGCCGATCCCGCCTCGCCCTACTGGAGCCAGGTCAGATATCGTGAGGCCCGCATCGACGACACGACGCGCCAATGTTTGCAGCAATATTCGGAAAAGCTGTTCGCGCGTCTTGATTGCCGCGACTGTGCCCGCTTCGACTTCCGCGCCGACAGCAAAGGCGAGATCAGGCTGCTGGAGGTCAACCCCAACCCCGCCTGGTGCTGGGACGGCAAGCTCAACATCATGGCCGGGATCGCGGGATTCAGTTACAGCCAGTTTCTGGAGATGCTGCTGAAGGCGGCGCTCGGGCGGATCGAAGCGTAGCAATGATCTTGCAAATGACGGCTTTGCGTCTAGAATTGTTGAAATCTTCAACAATTGAGGTTTCGCCATGAGCACGGTCAATTTCTCAATACCCGAAGACGTGAAGGAATCCTTTAACCGCACCTTCGAAGGCCACAACAAGAGCGCGATCATCGCCGATCTGATGCGCAAGGCGGTGGCGGAAGCGGAGGCGCAGGCTCGCCGCAAGGAGATTTTTCGGATTTTGACCGAGCGCCGCAGTGAACGCCCGTCAGTGACGGAAGAAGAAATCCGCGCGGCGCGTGAGGAAGGCCGCGAGTGATACTGGTGCTGGATGCCAGTGTGACCATCAAATGGCTTTTGAGAGGCTGCCCGGAAGAAGCCGACACCGAATACGCGGCGTCGGTTTGGCAGGCCGCCGTCGAGGGGCGCTTCGCGGTCACGCAACCCACCCACTGGCTTCCCGAGGTCGCCGGAGCATTAGCAAGGCTCAGTCCGCAGACCGCTGAAGAAGATATAGAGATGCTACAGGCGCTGAACCTGCCCGTTGCCAAGAGTCCATCGATTTTGCCGCGCGCGTGTCGCCTCGCTGTGGAGTTGAACCATCATCTGTTCGATACGCTTTATCACGCCCTGGCTTTGGAGACAGAAGGTGCGGTGTTGATTACGGCCGACCGCCGCTATCTCAATAATGCACGGCATCTCGGGGGAATCGTTGATTTAAGCCAATGGGCCGAAGTCATCGGCGCGCGATTATAGCTTTCGTGCGAAGGGGCGCAATGGCAATGCCGTATCGACGGTGAGCGATGCACGCGCCGGCGCAGGGGCCAAGTTCATGAGATGTCAATCTAACGCCCGCTACCGGGCTGCCAAGTCTAATAACGGGCAAGATGAACAATAAAGACATCAAACAACTGGAAAACGATCTCTGGGCCGCCGCGGATAATCTGCGCGCCAACTCCGATCTCAAATCCAGCGAGTACTCCACGCCGGTGCTCGGTCTGATATTTCTGAAGTTTGCTGATAACAGTTATCGCCGGCAAGAGCAGGTTATTCTCGACGAATACGGGCAGCTCAAAGGCACCCGGCGGGAGAAGCCGCTCCCGGAGATCGCCGTCGAGAAATGCGGTTTCTATCTGCCGGATCATGCCCGATACGATTACCTGCTCAAGCTGCCCGAGGAGCAGGATATTGCCAAAGCGCTGAAGGAAGCGATGCAGGCCATCGAGGAATGCAAGCCGGAGCTGGATGGGGTGCTGCCACAAGATGAATATTTCCGCCTCACCCGCACGGACAAGACCATCCCCAACCAACTGCTCAAGAATTTCTCGAATATCCCGCGGGACGCCAGCGGCGATATGTTCGGGCAGATCTACGAGTATTTCCTGAGCAAGTTCGCGCTGGCCGAGGGGCAGGGCGGCGGCGAGTTCTTCACGCCGCGTTCGGTCGTGCGCCTCATGGTGGAGATCATCGAGCCGCATCGCGGCACGGTGTTCGACCCGGCCTGCGGTTCGGGCGGCATGTTCGTGCAGTCGGCGCATTTTATTGAAGAACATCTGAAGGAGCGCGGCAATGGCGACGCGCGCGATGTCTTTGTCTACGGGCAGGAGAAGACAGGGGAGACCGTCAAGCTCGCCAAGATGAATCTCGCGGTCAACGGCCTGCGCGGTGACGTGCGCCAGTGCAATACCTACTACGAAGACCCATTCGGAAGTTTCGGCAAGTTCGATTACGTCCTGGCCAATCCGCCCTTCAACGTGGACGACGTAAGCCTCAGCACCGTGGAGAAAGACGCGCGCTTCAACACCCACGGCGTGCCGCGCAACAAGTCGAAAGCGAAGAAAAAGGAGCAGGGCAAGGAAACCGTTCCCAATGCGAATTATCTGTGGATCAATCTCTTTGCCACCTCGCTGAAACCGCAAGGCCGCGCCGCACTCGTCATGGCCAACTCTGCTTCTGATGCCCGCCACTCGGAGGCCGACATCCGCCAGACATTGATTGAGAAGAACCTTATCTACGCCATGCTCACGTTACCCTCGAACATGTTCTACACCGTTACGCTCCCAGCCACGCTCTGGTTCTTCGACAAGGCCAAGACCGGCGACCGCATTCTCTTCATTGATGCCCGCAACATCTTCAGCCAGATTGACCGTGCTCACCGTGAATTCTCCGATGAGCACATCCAGAACATCGTCATCATCAGCCAACTCCATAAAGGTCGCCGGGAAAAGTTCGTGCAACTCATTGACCGCTACTTCACGGCAGGCATGGAACGGCTGATCGAGAATAAGACCCGTGTCGAACCCGTGTCCGCGCAACTGCTCGCAGTGCTGGACGATGACGCCGGTAAACAAGCCGTGAGCGAACTGGTGAAACAATGGGCTGGTCTCAACAAACTTCAGAGCCGTTACGAGCAATATCGCGAAAAGCATGCTGATGAAAATGCAGTGGACCAGAAGAGCAAAGCCCAGCACCAGTTACGCGAAGCGTTCGATCCCTTCTTTGCCGCGCTGCATGACGGCTTGAAGCAGTTGGACAAAACCGTGCGCCAGCATGAGAAGCAAGAGGCCGAGAAAGCGCAGACCAATGGCAAGCGCACCGCGACCGATCGCAAAACCAGGGCACTGAAGACCGCGTTGGAAGAGTTGCACACGGAAGTGAAGAACGCCGAAATCTTTTACCAGCACATTCACTGGTTGCAAGAACGCTTCCCCAAGGCGGAATACGAAGACGTGACCGGCCTGTGTAAACTCGCCAGCCCGGCGGAAATGCAGGAACAGGAGTACTCGCTGAATCCTGGTCGCTACGTCGGCGTGGTGATTGAGGAAGATGGGAAGACGGAGGAGGAGTTCATAGCTGATCTTCTCAAGCTCAACGACGAGCTAGAGATTCTGAACGGCGACGCTTCGAAGCTGGGAAAAATCATCTCGATGAATGTAGCTGAACTTGTGGAAATGTGATGCGATGAAATCAATCGGATGGATGCGGCGACGATTGGATGAACTCGGCTTTGTTGGCCGGGGCAAGTCCAAGCACCGACCGCGTAACGACCCTAGCCTCTATGACGGTCCGTATCCATTCATTCAAACGGCAGACATCATGGCTGCCGACCCATATATTACAACCTACTCGCAGACATACAGTGAGATCGGTCTTCGCCAGAGCAAGATGTGGCCGCCAAACACACTTTGTATGACCATTGCTGGCGCGAACACAGCGAAAGTTGCAATCCTGAAAATTCAAGCGTGCTTTCCAGACAGCGTAATCGGCTTTATCCCCGACAAGTCCAAAGCCGACTTACACTTTGTGATGTATTCGTTAGGCCTAATGAAGGACCAATTTCTTGCTGTTAGCCGCGGTGCGACTCAGGACAATCTGGGCTTAAACAAATTGCTTTCGTTCCCTCTTCTTGTACCAGACGTGCGTGAGCAACAGCGCATTGCTGGTATTCTATCGACGTATGACGAGCTGATTGAAAACAACAAACGGCGCATCGCGCTGCTGGAGAAGATGGCCGAGGAAATCTACCGCGAATGGTTCGTGCGGATGCGCTTTCCCGGGCATGAAAAGACAAAGTTCGTCAAGGGCGTGCCGGAAGGATGGAGGATTGCAGAGCTACAAGAAATTATCTCCTTCACGATGGGACAGAGCCCAAAATCGGAGTTCTACAATGAAGTAGGCAAAGGATTGCCATTCAATCAGGGAGTTGGAACATACGGCGAACGATTTCCCAGGCGGGTTACTTATTGTGATGCTAAAGGACGAAAAGCGAGAAAGGGAGACATCTTGTTTAGTGTCCGAGCACCCGTTGGACGCATAAACATCGCTGACTCCGAAATGATAATCGGACGGGGCTTGGCGGCATTACGTCACAGGCATGGACAAAACTCTTACCTTTTCTACTCGCTCAAGACCACATTTTCGAGCGAGGACATCATAGGTAATGGCTCGATATTCAACTCCGTAGGCAAGGATGAACTTGCGCGGTGTAAGGTTTACCAGCCGCCACAGGATCTGGTTATGAAGTTTGACGAGTTAGCATCAGGAATGGACGAACAGGTCTCATTGCTCGCCAAATGCCTAGAGAATCTTACTGCCACGCGAAACGCGCTCCTCCCTCGCCTCATCTCCGGCAAGCTCTCCGTTGAAGACCTGGACATCCAGTACCCGCCCAGCATGCGGGAGGAGGCGGAGATGGAGGCGCTGAAGCGGAAACCCGTCGAGGCTTAGGTTCTTCGTTAATCGGGATAATAGCGGCGCTGCCGCTAATAATCCTTGAAAATCGTGAGTTGAGGTCCGGATTTTCAAGGATTATTATCTTGGGATGATCGAGCGGGCCGACGCCATCCGACGTATTCGCGATGCCTTGCGCGCTCATCCGGCGGCCGCGCTGGTGGGGCCGCGTCAGTGTGGAAAGACCACCTTGGCGCGGCTTATAGCCGAACAGGAACAGCACGCGACCATCTTCGACCTGGAAGCCGCCGTGGACCGGCGACGGCTGGAAGCGCCCGAGCAGACCTTGGGCAGCCTGACTGGTTTGGTCATCATCGACGAAATCCAGCGGATGCCGGAACTCTTCGAGACCCTGCGTGTGTTGCTGGATCGGCCGGATTCAACCGCGCAATTTCTGGTGCTGGGGAGCGCCTCGCCGACTTTGATAAGAGGCGCATCCGAATCGCTGGCTGGAAGAGTCGGGCTGGTGGATCTGGGCGGATTCGACCTGCGAGAAACCGGAGCGGACACCTGGCGCGCCTTATGGCAGCGGGGCGGATTTCCGCGTTCCTATCTGGCCTCGGATGCCGAGGCCGCCGCGATCTGGCGAGAGAGCTTCGTGCGCACCTTTCTGGAGCGGGACATCCCGCAATTCGGCATCACGGTGCCGGCGGCCACCTTGCGCCGCTTTTGGACCATGATCGCGCATTATCACGGACAGGTCTGGAACGCCGCGGAGTTTGCCCGAGCGCTAGGCGCGAATGAGACGACCGCCCGGCGTTACCTCGACATTCTTGCCGGAGCTTACATGGTGCGTGTGTTGCCGCCCTGGTTCGAAAATCTAAAGAAGCGGCAGGTGAAAGCACCGAAGATCTATATTCGCGACTCGGGTTTGCTGCATGCGCTACTCGGTGTCGTCTTGTTTGAAGACCTGTCGGGCCATCCGAAGTTAGGCGCTTCCTGGGAAGGGTTTGTCCTTGAGCAGATGCTGGCTTGCCTGGATACCCGCTCCGCTACCTTCTGGGCCACGCATGGCGGCGCTGAACTCGATCTCCTGGTTACCATCCGCGGCAAGCGCTACGGATTCGAGTGCAAATACGCGGACGCGCCAGGGACATCGCGCTCCATGCGGGTCGCGCTTGAAGACCTTACGCTCACGCATCTCTGGGTGATTTACCCGGGCAACGAGCGTTACGATCTGGACGAGAGATTGTCCGTGCTTCCGGCATGCGAAATTCCGGTATTGGCGGAAGAACTGAAGCGGGGAGGGCCGCATGCCTAACTTCATCTCGGAGGACGACATCGAGCAGGCGCTGTTGCAGCGCTTGCAGCATCTGTATGGCTACGACGTGCTGGATTGTCATACCAGCGAGCCCGACGACTTGAATGACGGCTCGGGCCGCACGGACAAGCGCGATGTCATCCTAGAAGATCGGGTGAGGGATGCGGTCTTTGCGCTGAATCGCGAGCTGCCGGAATCCGCGCTGGATGCCGGCGTTGCGCGCCTGCTCGACCGACGGCAGGCCATGTCCCGTATCGCTGCGAATCGCGAGCTCAATGGTCTGCTGCGCGACGGTGTGCCCGTAGAATACGAGAACGCCGAGGGCAGACAGGAGCAGGCGCGCGTCCGGTTGATCGATTTCAACAAGTCGGATAACAATCGCTATCTCGCGGTCTCGCAGCTTTGGGTGAAAGGCGAGCGCGGCTATCGGCGGTCGGATGTGCTGCTGTATGTCAACGGCATTCCACTGGTGTTCATCGAGCTGAAGAACTCCAACGTCAAGCTCCACAACGCCTTCACGTATAACCTGACGAGCTACAAGACCGAGATTCCCCGCCTCTTCCATACCAACGTGTTGTGCATCCTCAGCAACGCCATTGAGACGCGCGTGGGCAGCATCACCGCCGAGTGGGAGCACTTTTTCAACTGGCTGCGCGTGGAGGACGAGAAAGAGAAGATCGACCGCGACAGGATTCGCGAGGAGGGCACGAGTCTTGAGCGCGCCGTGGCCGGACTTTGCCCGAGAAGCGTGCTGCTCGATTATCTGGAGAACTTCGTCCTTTATTACAAGGAGACGCAGAAGATCATCGCTCAGAACCACCAGTTCATCGGGGTGAACAACGCTTATGAACGGTTCCTGAAGCGTGCGGATTTTGGCGGCAGGCTGGGCGTGTTCTGGCACACGCAGGGTTCGGGCAAGAGCTTTTCGATGATCTTCTACGCCCGCAAGATCTTCCGCAAGCTGCCGGGCAACTTCACCTTTGTCGTCATCACCGATCGCGAAGACCTCGATGGGCAGATCTATCGAAACTTTCTCAATACCGATACGGTGAAAAAGCACGAGGCCGCACAGCCGAAAAACAGCGAGGAGATGCGCAAGTTTCTCGGTCAGAACAAGCGTCTCGTGTTCACGCTCATCCACAAGTTTCGGTACGACAAAGGCAAGGCTTACCCGCTGCTCTCCGATCGTGACGATATCGTCGTGATCGTCGATGAGGCGCATCGCACGCAATACAAGTCGCTCGCCGAGAACATGCGGCAGGGCTTACCCAACGCGCAGTATCTGGCTTTTACCGGCACGCCGCTGCTGGGCCGCGAGCGCAAGACCAATGCCTGGTTCGGTGACTATGTTTCCGAATATAACTTTCAGCAGTCGATGGACGATGGCGCGACCGTGCCGCTCTTCTACGAGAAGCGCGTGCCGGAAGTGCTGATTCAAAACGAAGACCTGAGCGAGGAGTTCTACGAAATCCTCGAAGACGAGCATCTCGACGATGCGCAACAAGCGAAGCTGGAAAAACGTTTCGCCACCGAGATCGAGGTCATCAAGCGGGACGACCGTCTCGAGACCATCGCACGTGATATCGTTTATCACTTCCCGCGCCGCGGCTATCTGGGCAAGGGCATCGTCATTACTTTGGACAAGTTCACCGCGGTCAAAATGTATGACAAGGTGCAGCGGCTCTGGAAAGAGGAGATCAAGGGCCTTCGGGGAACGATCAAGGGGTCGGAAAACGACATCGAAAAGACGCGGGTCAAGAAGATCGTGGACTTCATGCGCCGGGTCGAGATGGCCGTCGTCATCAGCGAGGAAGCCGGCGAAGAGGAGAAATTCAAACTGCACGGCCTGGACATCAAGCCTCACCGGGAGCGCCTGAACCGGGCGGATGAACACGGCCATGATGTCGAGTACAACTTCAAGGATGCCGAGCACCCACTGCAACTGGTCTTCGTCTGCGCAATGTGGCTGACTGGCTTCGACGCGCCGACGGTCTCCACGCTCTATATGGACAAACCCATGCGGGATCACACGTTGATGCAGACCATCGCGCGCGCCAATCGCGTAACGTCATGGCAGATCGGCGGCGTCTCCAAGCGCAACGGCGAGATCGTCGATTACTACAACGTCTTCCGCAATATGAAGAAGGCGCTCAGGGACTATGCTCAGGGCGAGGAGGGATTGGATGAGCCGCCGGTGCGCGAAAAGGTCGAGCTATTCCGGCTGCTGGACGAGTCCATCGAGCAAGGCATGGCGTTCTGTCGGGACAAGGAGATCGGTCTTGCCGCGCTTATGGGCGGCGATGATATTTTCAAGCAGGTTGCGCAATTCAAGCACCACGCCGACACGTTGCTAAGCCACGATGAATGGCGCAAGGCGTTTTACGTTTACGAGAACACCATCAGTTCGCTCTATGAAGCCTGCAAGCCGGAGGTGCTCGGACAATCCGTTGTGCGCCCGGTCGCGATATTCCAGTATCTTCGAGGCGTGGTCGACAGCATCGTGCAGCAGGTTGATATCGACGCGGTAAGCCGGCGGGTCGGCGAGCTGCTGGACGAGAGCCTGGTCGTGGACAAGGCTGAGGCCTTCACGGTGAGGGAACACAGCGCCGAGTACCAAATCGTCGCCAAGGGTAAAACCTGGGACTTGAGCAAGATCGACTTTGAAAAGCTGCGGGAGGATTTCAGGCAAACCGCATACAAAAACATCGAGATCGCCGATCTACGCGCGTTCCTGGAGCACAGGCTCGAACAGATGCTCAAGCAGAACGCCACCCGTGTCGATTTCGCGCAGAAACTGCAAGGCATCATCGACGCCTATAACGCCGGAGGCTCTTCAAATGAAAATTACTTTGACGAGTTGCTGAAGTTCACCAAAGACCTCAAGTCAGAGGAGGAGCGACATGTGAAGGAAGGTCTTTCGGAAGACGAGCTGGAGATTTTCGACTTACTAAAGACGGAGGCGATGACGGAGGCAGAGGTGCAAAAAGTCAAACTGGCCGCGAAGTCTCTGCTGCGTCGCCTGGTGGACGAACTACCAAAGGTGCTGGTGCAGGATTGGCATAAGGATGCGCGGAGCCAGAAGATCGTTCGCTCGGCCGTGGAGCAGGTGCTGGACGTCAATCTGCCTGCGAGCTATGACCGCATCGTTTTCAAGGGGAAGTGCGACAATGTGTTTGACGCCATGCTGACCTATGCGAGTAGCGGTCAGAAATGGGCCGCGTGAAACGAAGGGAAAAGTCATCCCGAGAGCTTCATAGACGGCCACGAGCAAACAGACTAGTCTTAGACCAGTTCAAGCATCAGGAACAAGTGTATGCCAGAAGTCGGCGCGTACGAAGCCAAGACGCACCTGCCGAGCCTGCTGGAGCGGGTGGAGAAGGGCGAGCGGTTCATCATCACCAAGCATGGCCGGCCCGTGGCGGAGCTGCGGCCTGTTAGCGAGCGTTCTCCAGAGCGTATTCGTAGCATTGTGGGCCGCATGAAGGCTTTTCAGGCCACACACGATCTGGCCGGAACCCCGATCCGAGAGTTGATCGACGAGAGTCGGAAATACTGATGGCGTTCGTGGCGGATGCCTCGGTTGCCTTGGCGTGGTATTTCAAAGACGAGGCAACCAAGGGAACTGAGGCGCTTCGCGAGAAGTTGCAGTCGGAGGATCTTCACGTTCCTTCGCACTGGCCATTAGAGATCACCAACGCGCTACTCGCGGCCCACCAACGCGGACGCGTAACGGCCAGCGAGTTGCGGGCTTTACTTGCCGATCTGCGCGCACTGCCCACAGAAGTCGATCCGCACACGAGCCACATGACCTGGGGCGCCACAATGGATTTTGCCGAGAGTCACCAGCTGGCTACGTACGACGCGGCTTACCTTGAGCTTGCCGTGCGCAAGTCAGTGCCGCTCGCAACGCTGAACAAAGCGCTCGCTGCGGCAGCCGTAGCGAGCGGCGTAAAGGTACTCACTTGAATCGATTGGCTCAGACCGCGAACGGCTTACGCCCGCTGCCCACCATTCCACGCCAGCAGATTCATAAATTCCCGCCGCGTCTTCGGGCCGTGCGTGCGGAAGTGCGGATTGGGCGTTTCGCGATAGGCGAGCCGCTCGCCAGCGATGCGGTCCTGGCCCGCGCGCTGTCTTATCTCGTCGAGGCTGATGTGATACGGCTTCATCGCGTTCAACCCGAACACCTTGGCGCGCAGTTCCGGCGTGATTTCCGGATAGCCATGCCGTTCGCGTAATTCTTCCGAAATCTGAAAGGTGCGAAACGCCTGGATCTGATCCTGCGGTGAGCCGTACCAGATCGAATCGGTGCCCCATAGAACGTTGTTCTCGCCCATGTATTTGAACAACTTGCCCAGTGCGTGCGCCGCGCTGTCCGGGTCGCGCATGAGGTAACGCCAAGTGCTGCCCAGTTCGGCGTACACGTTGCCGTTGTCGGCCACATCGTTTTCGATCACGGTCTTGATCAGCGAATCGATGCCTTCGTTGTGCATGGGATCGTACGGCCCCTCGGCTTGGCCGGGCACGAAGCCGGAATGATAGATGAGAAAGTTGACGTCCGGATACATCCTGGCGACCACGCCGATATCGTCGCACAGCGAATGCTCATAGGATTCCGGACCGAACGGAATGCCCTTGTGCACGCAGATGTTCTTTATCCCTAACTTGCGCGCCTTCTCGATAAACGCGAGGCCCACGTCGTCGTTTAAGAAATAGCCTTTACCGTCCGGGCCCCACTGCGTGTAGGTCTTCCACGCCGCCACCTTCCAGCGTTCCGCCAGCTCGTCCATGCCCTGCATGTCGCCATCCTGATTCGGGTTCACGCGCCCGTGTATCAGCATGCGGTGCGATCCCTCCATGCGCTCGACGATGCCGGCGGTGGCGGCGGCCTCTTCGATGGTCAGCGGTTCGGCGTCGCGGTAAGAGGGCACGAACGACAGCACCATCATGTCCGTGTCGGAGTCCAGGAACACGTCTTTGATGAACTCGTCCTCGCCCAGGCATCGCAGATAGCTGCGCTGGCCGGGTTCGTCGGCGAGCGCGCATCGGGCCTTGGGCGTCCAGGCGAACGGCCCCGTACCGGGCGGTTCCCGCTTCAGCCACGCGCCGTCGGGGTTCACGTAATGACCCTGCACATCGAAGATGAACTCGCCGCCTATCAATGCCGCGGCCGCGACCTCCGGATCGACGGCCGCCTCGCTCGCCATCTGGAAAAATCCGCCGGCGCGGCCGGCCGCGGCATAGGCCGCATTCATCGCCAGCAGGGTCGATGCCGCGCCGCAGGCGGAGACCAGAAAAGATCGCCGCGAAACACGGCGGCGTTTGGCGTTCTCGCCGGCGGCAGCCGACCCGAGTTGGCGTGCGCGTCGGTGCACGGGCTCCAGCGGGACGGGCGCGAACTCGCCGTTGGTGGTCGTATCGAGCTTGATCGGCAGGCGACGCCCGTCGGGATCGTGCGTAGTGGGCATGACGGCTCCGTGGCGGTTGCAGACAACGCTATGAATTACGACCGATGGCGGCGGGCGCGGTTCATCGCGCCGCGGATGGCACGGTATTGATTTCGGCTCGGCGCGCGATAGCTGACCGTCACCTTTGCCATTAAACGCGGTCTCGTTTCACGCGCTGATCCCAGTCGCGCCTGAAAACCTCCGCGTCGCCCTGATACGCGCGCAACCCGGCTTCCAGCCTGAATTCATCCTGCGTGGCGCTGCAACGAATGCGAGTCTCGATACGCACTGACCAATCAGCACGGCGCAGCAAGGTCTTCTGCGTGACCTCGGCCTGCGCGGATTGTGGATCGTCCTCGCCGATGCGATAGCGGCGCAGAATGGTATTGCCGACGTCCAGGTCGATGGCTTCGACCCGCGCGATCGACGCGCCCTCGAACTCGCCGCCATCGGTGAGGATGGCGTATTGGGTCTCGTTGCTGGCGAGGTGGCGTTCGATCGTGCGCCGGAACTTCGCGGGCCGCAGCGCTTTGGTGGCAATGCCCGGCGCTGCCTCGGGCGCATCGAACGGGCGCAGATTGTTATCGGAAATCCGCGGCGCGCGCACCGGCAGTTCCAGCGAGCTCGCGCCGGTGATCAGGCTCAAGGTCACGGGTTGTGGCGAAGGCCAGGCGATGGGCCAGTAACTGGTGGAAATAGCCAGCCGTAGCGCGTGAGCGGCGGGAAAAGCATGCGCGATGTCGTTGAGCTGGATTTGTACGCGATAGCGCTTGTGCGGTTCCAGCGCTGAAGGGTGCGCGTGGCCGGCGCGGTGCGCGAGATTCAGCAGCCCGTAGGTGACGCGCGTAGACGCGCCGTCGGGCGCGATGTCGTTGAGGCGCACGCACAGCATCGCGTTGGGACGATCGGCCGTCAGCTCCAGGGTAACCACCGGCGCACCCAGGATCTCCAGCCGCTCAGGAAAGGGATCGCTGTCGAAGGTCAAGGACTTTCCATCGTCCTCGCGCTGATCGGCCGGCAGCTCGCCCTCCGCGCCGAACGCGCACCAGTCGCCGCCGGTGTGCCCCGCGGTCTGCGGGGAACGAAATTCCAGGGTCGCTGGCGGCCCGGCCTGCGGGTCCAGCCGCGCGGGATTGAGCGCGAACCGCTGTGAGAGAATGTGCGGCGACGGCCACGAGCGCTCGGCCACCCAGCGGCCCGGGCGCTCGTCGTGGCTGGGCGCGGGTGCCACAGCCTCCTGCATCCACACCCGATACATAGGCTCGTTCATGATGCCGGTGTCGATGCCCTTGAGCCATTGATCCCACCAGCGCAGTGCTTCCTGCAGAAAGCCGATGCTGGGGCCGGGCACGCTGTCGTGCGGGAAGGCGTGCGACCACGGGCCGACCAGCCCCTTGCGCGGCGCCTTCAGTGCCGTCAGCAGCCGCGGCACGGCGTTCGAATAACCGTCCGCCCAGCCGCCCATCGCATACACCGGACACTGAATGCCTTTGTAATCTTCGCGCACCGAGCCGTGCTTCCAGTAGTCATCGCGGTGCTGGTGATTGAGCCACAGCGCCGGAAACAGCGCCGCGTTCTCCAGCCGCTCGCGCCACATCGATTGCCAGCGCTCGCCCACCAGCTCGGGGTCCGGCGGATAGACACTGAAATTGAGCAGCACCGAGCCCCAGGTCAGGTTCTCGTTGAGCAGGCAACCACCCGCGTAGTGCGCGTCATCGGCGTAGCGGTCGTCACTGGCGCACAACGTGATGATGGCTTTCAGCGCGGGCGGGCGCAGCGCCGCGACCTGTAACGAATTGAAGCCGCCCCAGGAGATACCCATCATGCCGACCGCCCCCGAGCACCACGGCTGCGCGGCCAGCCACGCGATGATTTCAAGCGCGTCGTCGTGCTCCTGCTGCGAGTATTCGTCGGTCAACAGGCCATCGGAATCGCCGGTGCCGCGGATATCCACGCGCACCGCGGCGTAGCCGTGGCCGGCGAAGTAGTAGTGCATGGGTTCGTCGCGGGCGCGGGTGAAATCGCGCTTGCGATACGGCAGGTATTCGAGGATCGCCGGCACGGGATGTTGCTCGGCATGCTCGGGCAGCCACATGCGCGCTGCCAGCCTGCAGCCGTCGGAGAGCGGAATCCAGCGGTTCTCGATCTCGCACACGCGGTGCGGAAAAGACTCGACCACCCTCAATTCGCGACCTCAACCAGATCGCAGGGCGGGTTAGCGGCAACACCGCGTAACCCGCCTGCAAAGGCAATCACCATTGACGGGTTACGGCCTTGCGGCATGACCCGCGCTGCGGGTTGATCTTTTTGCGTCATGCGACGTGCGGGTGCGCGCGCACCTCCTGCGTGGACCAGAACATCAGTGCCAGTCGCTCGCGCGCCTCCAGACCGGCCTCCAGGTCCCGGCAGTTGACGATGGCAAGACGAAATCCGCCCGGCGGCATGGCGTGCGCCTCTGTGGGCTTGTCCGTGTGAAACGTGATCTGCACACTGGAAATCTCGGGCAGGGCCCTGATCTCCTCCACCGTCTCGTGATCGACCACGTAGTGCAGTCCGTGCCCGCCAAACAGCACCACGCTGTAACCCGTGGATCGCTCGTCGTCGTCGAAACGCCAGCGCCTGTGCGCGTACAATTCGACCACGCTTTCCGCCCAGCCGGGGCCGTACAGATCCACCCATTGATCGGCGAACCGCAGATGGCATTCGATGATGACGCCGCCGATCGTCTCGAAGTTGACCATGCCGGTGTAGTCCTTCAGATGACGGCGCAACCACGCGCCGCAATACGTCTCCAGCTGTGATTTCGGCTCGGCGTGGACGCTCCAGTAATCGAAGATGCCTTCGCCCAGCGCGACGCCGGTGGTGTGGCGCCACCACTGCGGCTCGCCGTCGATCACCGCGCAGTCGGTGCTTACATGCTCGCCTTCCAGCAGCTGCATCCACATGTGGCCGGGGGTATGCGCGGCGGCGTAGTCCTGCGCGGACTCGATGAGCTGCGAGCCCGCGCCCATGCCGCGCAGGTTGTAGATCGGTTTGCTGAACACCGGAAACGCGCTCGGCTCGATGCCGTGCGGCCCGTGCTCCAGTCCCTGTTTCTCGCAGATCAGGAGTTTGTTGTAGACCCAGCGATGCGCCGGGTACAGCCGGTATGCGTCGCTGTCTTCGGTCGGCACCAGCACGTCGCGCGGACACGCCACGTGCTCGAAATACTGCATGCGCCACGGATCTCGCTCCACGATCGGCATTGAACCTCCCCGTTGATGTCCGGCTGAATGAACGTTCGCGCTGAGGCCCGAGCCGAAAGATACTGACCCGAACGCGGTGGTGATTAATCACCCCATGTCAAAGGATGTGCGTTCTTATCCGGGGCGATCTTTACCGGTAAGGATACACCATAGATTACCCGCCGGAACGCTTTTTTGTTATGGTGTCGCGAGCCATTCCCGAACTCAAGCCCGATTGAATTACTGCTGCCAATGCGGCACCGCAGTCAGCCTGCGAGTCCCGCCTGGAGACAATCTTCCGCGGTACGTGTGCGACGCCTGTGGAACCGTTCATTATCAGAACCCCAAGATCGTCGCGGGCTGCATCGTCGTTGCGGACGACCTGATTCTGCTCTGCCGGCGCGCGATCGAGCCGCGTTACGGCTTGTGGACCATGCCGGCCGGGTTCATGGAAAATCACGAAACAATCGCGCAGGCCGCCGCGCGCGAGACGCTCGAAGAGGCCTGCGCGGAGGTGGTCGATCTGTCTTTGTACGCGCTGTTCAGTCTTCCGCACATCGATCAGGTGTATGCCATGTTTCGCGGCGCGCTGCGGGAGCGCCGCTTCGCGCCGGGCGCGGAAAGTCTGGAGGCGGCGCTGTTCGCGGAAAGCCAGATCCCCTGGAACGAACTCGCCTTTCCGGTAATGCGCGAGAGCCTGCGGCTATACTGTGCCGACCGGCGCGCGGGCGCGTTTCGGGTGCATACCGGCACGATTACGCGCGGTCCGGATCGGACGCTGGAAATCAGCGTGGATTGAACGCCCCCGCACCGGCGCGCTGTGCGCACGCGGTGTTATCGCACGGCGCGTGCCGCCCTATGCCTGCCAACTATCCGCCTGTCAAGTATCCCCGGCGCGGGCATCCCCGTCAGGCGTCCAGATCGGGGATCAGCTTGCTCTCGTAACGGGCGATGATGTCCTTGAGCTGCAGCTTGCGTTTCTTCAGGCGGCGCAGGTGCAGCTGGTTGAAGTAGACATTCTGCGTGAGGCCGGCGATGGCCTCGTCCAGCGCGCGATGCTCGGCGCGCAATTCGGCGAGCCGCTGCTTGATCAGGTCAACGTCCTGCACGGTCATGGGCGTGAATGCTCGGCAAAGCGGCTGTACCGTCCGGCGGGTTCCACGAAATCGCGCGCATCGCTGGCGCTCAGGAAGGTCTAGCCTCTGGAACCGCCCAGACAGGGTGGCGAGCGTGGCACCTGCCCGCCCTTCGATTCCCACTCGCCCGGTGTCATGGTGTGCAGCGACAAGGCGTGCACCGGACCGGCCAGTTCGTCGGCCAGCGTTTCGTTCAGCAGCCGGTGGCGCGCCAGCGGCTGTTTGCCCTCGAACAGATCCGACACGACGGTGACCTTGAAATGCGACTCGGCGCCGGCGGGCACGTTGTGCATGCGGCTCTCGTTGCGGACGTCAAGGTAGACCGGCTTCAGCCGGTCGTTGATCTTCCGCGTAATGGTTTCCTGAACGCTCATGGCTACTGATCCTGCGTCGAAGCGGGCCCCGATTATAGCGCCCCTGGCATAACTGCGTCATTCGCCGCGCACGAGCTCGCCGTCGCGGTAGTGAACGTCCAGCCAGCAGCGGGGCAACGGCTCGCCGGAGGGAAAACACACCCGGATCTTGTCGAATTTTTCCGGCTCCGGCATCTCCTCGCCGATATTGAGCCGTCCGGTGAATGTCGCCTGCGTCGGGTCCAGCAGCTCGTTGAGGCGCAGCACCTCGATCAGGTGATCGCCTTCGATCATTTTCAATAGCATGGTTGCTCCATCGTAATATAAGAAATCCGTTGGCGCCGCGCGCATCAGCCGCCATCCAGACCATAAAAGCGCTTCGCCGTGGCGGTGGTCTGCGCGGCGACTTCCGCCGGCGTGCTCCGCCTTGCCGCCGCGATGGCATTTAGAATATGCGGCAGCAGCGCGGGTTCATTGCGGCGCGCCCTGGGCTGCGGCCGCAGAGCGCGCGGGGCCAGATAAGGCGCGTCGGTTTCGATCATCAACCGATCGGACGGGATGCGGCGCACCAGTTCGCGCAGGTGTGAGCCGCGCCGCTCGTCGCAGATCCAGCCGGTGATGCCGATGTGCAGATCCAGCCCCAGGCAAGCGTCCAGTTCATGGTCGTCGCCGGTGAAACAATGCGCCACGGCGTTGCGTAAACCATCGCGATAGCGGGTCAGCAGTGCGATGAAATCGTCATGTGCGTCACGCGCGTGCAAGAATATCGGCAGGTCCAGCTCACACGCCAGTTGCAGCTGCTGCTCGAACGCGCAACGCTGCGCCACCGGCGACGAGTAGTTGCGGTTGTAGTCCAGCCCCGCTTCGCCGATTGCCCTGACTTTTGCATGCGCGGCCAGCGCGCGCAGTTCGGCGCGCGTGGTCTGCGTCCACCCTTTGGCCAGATGCGGATGCACGCCTGCCGTGGCGTACAGCTGATCAGGGTAGCGTTCGGCCAGCGCGATGGCCGCCTGACTGTCTTGCACGCTGGAGCCGGTGACCATCATGGTCGTGACGCCGGCGTCAAGCGCGCGCGCCAGCACCGCCGCCTCGTCTTCGCGAAACGCCGCGTGGGTGAAATTAAAGCAGATGTCGATGAGTTCGTGGTTCATGAGTTTGCCGCAACGTGATCGCGACCATCGCCAGGCGGTAGAATGTATCGTATCAACCATCGACTCGATCTTGAATGACAACCATGAACGACACCCGTCCGCAAGCGACATTTCTCAAGGATTACGCGCCGCCGGCGTTTCTGATCGACACCGTAAAGCTGCACGTCTCGCTGGATGATAACGATACGATCGTGCGCTCCGTGCTGGCGGTGCGCCGCAATCCGCAGGCTGCGTCGAACAACGCGCCGCTGGTGCTGAACGGCGAGCGCATGGGCCTGAGTCTGGTCATGCTGGATTTGCGCGCGCTGAGCGGAAAGGATTTTGAGGTGGACGACCAATCGCTGACCATCCCCAACGTGCCGAATGAATTCCAGCTGGAGTTGGTCACGCATATCGATCCACAGAGCAACACCACCCTGGAAGGGCTTTATAAGTCCGGCGACATGTTCTGCACGCAGTGCGAGGCGCAGGGGTTCCGCCGGATTACCTATTTCCTGGATCGTCCCGACGTGATGGCGCGCTACACGGTCACCATCGAAGCCGACGCCGGGCGCTATCCGGTGCTGTTGTCGAATGGCGACCGGATCGAAAGCGGCCGCAGGGGCAGTCGTCACTTCACCACCTGGGACGATCCCTACCGAAAACCGAGTTATCTGTTCGCGCTGGTGGCCGGCAGGCTCGCCCGCTTTGAGGATACGTTTACCGCGCAATCGGGCCGCAAGATCGCGCTGCACATCTACGTCGAGCCGCACAACATCGACAAGTGCGCGCACGCCGGCGAATCGCTCAAGCAAGCCATGCGCTGGGACGAGGAGACTTTCGGTCTGGAATACGATTTGAACACGTACATGATCGTGGCGGCGGACGACTTCAACATGGGCGCCATGGAGAACAAGGGGCTCAATATATTTAACTTCAAGTACATCCTGGCGCGACCGGAGACCGCGACCGACGCCGATTACGAGCACATTCAGGCGGTCATCGGCCACGAGTATTTTCACAACTGGACCGGCAACCGCGTGACCTGCCGCGACTGGTTCCAGCTGAGTCTGAAGGAGGGTCTGACCGTGTTTCGCGAGCAGGCCTTCATGGCGGACATGGCCTCCGGCCCGGTGCAACGCATCAACGACGTGCGCCTGCTGCGGGCGCAGCAGTTCGCCGAAGACGCCGGCCCCATGGCGCACCCGGTGCGCCCGCAGTCGTACATCGAGATCAATAATTTTTACACCGTCACCGTGTACGAGAAAGGCGCAGAAGTGGTGCGCATGTACCAGACCTTGCTGGGGCGCGAGGGCTTTCGCCGGGGCCTCAGGCTTTATCTGGAACGACACGACGGCCAGGCCGCGACCACCGATGATTTCGCCGCGGCCATGGGGGACGCCAATGGCCGGCATTTCACGCAGTTCAGGCGCTGGTACGATCAGGCCGGTACCCCGCGGGTGTATGTCTCGGGCGCCTGGAACGCCGCGGCGCGGCGCTATCGTCTGCGCGTCGAGCAACGCTGCGCGGGCGCCGATCAGCTGCCGTTTCATATTCCGCTCGTCATCGGCCTGATCGGCCCGGACGGCGATGACCTGCCGCTGCAACTGGCCGGCGTTGCCGGGACTGAAACCACTTCGCGGGTGCTGGAGCTGACCGGGGCCGCGCACGACTTCGAGTTCGTCGATGTGCCCGCGCCGCCCGTGCCGTCGCTGCTGCGCGATTTCTCCGCACCCGTGGTTCTGCACTATGACTATAGCGACGATGAGCTCGCGTTCCTGGCCGCGCACGACAGCGACCCGTTCAACCGCTGGGAGGCCGGACAGCGACTCGCCACGCGCCTAAGCCTGAGCCTTATCGAGGACTACCATGCCGGCAAGCCATTGACGCTCGACCCCGCATTGATTCAGGCGTTCGAGCGGACGCTGGCCGATGCGGCGCTGGACGAAGGGCTGATTGCCGAGGCGCTGACCCTGCCGGGCGAGGGCTATCTCGCCGAGCAAGTGGCTGAAATCGATGTGGACGCCATCCACGCCGCGCGGCAGTTCATGCGCAAAGCAATTGCCACGGCGCTGGAATCGCAGTTGGCCAAGACGTATCGCGCCCGCGCGGCCTCGCCCGATGATTACACGTACAACGCCGCGGCCGCAGCGCGCCGGGGATTACGCGACCTGTGCCTTGACTATCTCAATATGCTGGAGGAGGACCAATACGCGCAGTGGGCGCTCGATCAGTTCAGCGCGGCGCGCAACATGACCGACACCATGGGTGCGCTGCACGCCTTGAACGAGCGCGGCGGGGCGCGGCGCGAACAGGCGCTGCAGGCGTTTCATGATCGCTGGCGCGGCGATCCGCTGGTGATGGACAAATGGTTCGGCCTGCAGGCGGTGCGCGCGCAGCCGGGAACGCTGGAACGGGTCGAGCGGCTGCTCGATCATCCGCTGTTTTCGATCCGCAACCCCAATCGGATACGCGCCCTGATCGGCAGCTTCGCGCAGCGCAATCCGGTGAATTTTCACTCTTCCTCGGGGGCCGGCTATCGGTTCCTGAGCGAGCAGGTTCTGCGGCTGGATCCGCTCAATCCGCAGATGGCCGCGCGGCTGGTGAAGAGTTTCAGCCAGTGGAAAAAACACGAACCGCGCCGCCGGGCACTGCAGAAGGCCGAGCTCGAAAGCATCGCTGGTCGCGAGAATGTGTCGCGGGACGTGTTCGAGGTCGTGTCGAAGAGCCTGGCGTAAGATGCGCTTGCGCAGCAGACCTACCCTGCCGTTACGGCGCGCCTGACCCGCCCTGCGTTTCAGAATCCTTCCGTGGAGGTGAACAGGCCCACGCGCAAATCCTTGGCCATGTAGATCTCGCGCCCGTCGACTGACATGGCGCCGTCGGCGATGCCCATCACCAGGCGGCGTGTGATGAGGCGCTTAATGTCGATGTGATAGGTCACCTTGTGCGCGCTGGGGCGCACCTGGCCGGAAAACCTGACTTCGTCCACGCCCAGGGCGCGTCCGCGGCCGGGGTTGCCCAGCCAGGCGAGGAAGAAGCCTACCAGCTGCCACATGGCGTCCAGACCCAGGCAGCCCGGCATCACCGGATCGCCCGGAAAATGGCAGGCGAAGAACCATAGATCCGGATGAATATCCAGCTCCGCGATAATCTCGCCTTTGCCGTAAGCGCCGCCATGGTCCGCAATCCTGACGATGCGATCCATCATCAGCATGTTGGGAATGGGCAGTTGCGCGTTACCTGGACCGAACATCTCGCCGTAACCGCAGCGAAGCAGTTCCTTAAGGTCAAGGGATTCTGGTCTAGGCATGCTGGGGCGAGTCGTACGTGATTGGTCTAACATGTCTGTGGATGGATAACCTGCCGCGCCGGCTTTCCGAGTCCGGCGTGAATGGCCGATAACGTCTGCTGCGCTGGCATCGTTTCGGCCTATAGTCTATGGTAACAGACAAGGCCCCGATTTATCGCCATCTGAATCCCGCGATCCTCAGCGGTGCCGCGGCACGCCGTCTCAGGCGGTGACCACTCGGTTGCGCCCCGCGCGTTTGGCCTCGTAGAGCGCTCTGTCAGCGGCCTCGATCAGCTGCGTGCCGAGGTGTGCGTAATCGGGTTGCTGCACGTCGCGTTTCGGGTGCAGGGTGGACACGCCGATCGACACCGTCAGATGCAGCCGCGTCGAGCCGTCGGTGCGAAATATGCGTTCGGCCACGCTGAGGCGGATGCGTTCCGCCACGTCGGCCGCTTTGTGTTCGTCGGCGTCGGCCAGCAGCACTGCGAACTCCTCACCGCCGTAGCGCGCTACCACGTCGATGTTGCGCAGCTGCTCGCGGATCAGCGCGGCCACCGTCTGCAACGCCTTGTCGCCAGCCAGATGTCCGTGGTCATCGTTGATGGTCTTGAAGTGATCGATATCGATCAGCAGGCCGCTCAGCGGCAGCCCGGATCGCTGCGGGCGCGCGATCTCTTCGGTGAGGCGCTGATCGAAGAAGCGCCGGTTGTTGATGCCGGTCAGCGAGTCGGTCAGGCCGATGTATTTCAGGCGCTCCTGATTCACCGACGTTTCCAGACAGACCGAAATCACCGCCGCCAGATGTTGCAGGAACTCGGTGCCCGTGTCGCGCCGGAAGCGCTGGCGGTTGTGGCTGCCGATATTAAGGCTGCCGATCGGCATGTCGTTGCGCGCGAGCGGAAGAATCGCCACGCTGGCCAGCGGCGCGGCCAGCCGCGGGAACAGTGCCGCATGCGCCGATTCGTCGAAAGCGCCCAGATGCGGCCGCTGCTTGTTGCCCGGTTCACGGTCATGAAGCGCTTCCGGTTCGGTGGCGAAAATGATGTCGTCGCGGGTGTCCTCCGGCAGGCCGATGCGATCGACCAGGCGGCGCAGCTCGTATTCGGGGTCCAGCAAGGCAACGGTCACCACGTCCCACGCAAATGCCTCGCGGTTGTCGTACAGCAGCATCTGCATGAGTTCCACCAGCGAGCCGCAGCCCAGCAATTCCAGCTCCAGGGTCTGGAACCTGCGCAAGGTGTATTCGTTGCGATGGGCTTCGTCGAGCAGCCTGCGCAGCCGCTGGCGCAGCCGATTGTCCGCCGGCCCGGTGTCGGATGACGAATGAGATGCCACGATGCCCGGCATTCTAAAGCAAATCCGGCGCGAGTATAGACGCGCCGCGACGCCGGCGAGCGCACAGCCGGCCGCGGAGCGCCGCCGTTCTGGTGATGCATTATCCATAGCCTCCAGTGCCGGCGCGCGACGGGAGCGAAACATGCGCGGCGCGGCGGTATGAACCGCGCGCTACCGTTAGACATGTCGGTTGGGCGTGTTAGACTTCGCGGCCATATCCCCGGAAGAGAGAGGTTTTGCTATGCGTTATCGGCCATTGTTCACCCTGTTCCTAGGGATGGGCGGCGCTTTCGGCGGGCCCATCTCGGCGCACGCCGATCAACTGGAGCTTTTCTTGAGCGAACGCGCCGCGCAGATCGGTTACGCCAAACCCATCGGCGTCACCAACAGCGACGCGATGGCGGCGCTTTTTTTCAACGAAGACAGCGACCTGATGATCAACGCCGGACTCATGGCCTTCGGCCAGCCGCCCGGCCAGTTGCCGTTCAGCTTCGGCGCCGGGGCCAAGGCGTACGCATTTTCGCTCGATGATGCGGACGAAGACGTCGCCGCCGGCGCGCTGGGCGGGCGCGTGGCGTATACCTTTCCCGCCAATATCCCCATGCACATATCAGCGGAGGCCTTTTACGCGCCGGAAATCACCACCACCGGCGAAGGCGAGAACATGCTGGACTTCAATACGCGCTTCGAAGTCGAGTTCATTCCGCGCACCTCCGGTTTCATCGGCTACCGCAAGCTGGAAGTCGACCTGGAGGATCGCGGCGACGTGGAGCTGGACGATAACATCCACGTCGGCCTGCGGCTGAATTTCTAAAGCCAGTTTCCCAGTAATTATTATGGACAACGTCGCCCGCCTGCTGATCATCGTCGCGCACCTGCGCGATCCGGTGCAGGGGTGTCCGTGGGATTTGCGGCAGACCTTCGCCAGCATCGCGCCGCACACACTGGAAGAGGCCTACGAGCTCGTCGAGGCCATCGAGCGCGGTAACACGGAAAATCTCAAGGACGAACTGGGCGATCTGCTGTTGCAGGTTGTCTATCACGCGCAGATCGCGCGCGAACAGGACTTGTTCACCTTCGACCGCGTGGCCAAGGCGGTGTGCGACAAGCTGGTGCGGCGGCATCCGCACGTGTTTGGCGATGCGCAGTATGCAAGCGATCAGGCGCGCGACGCGGCCTGGGAGGCGGAGAAGGCGCGCGAACGCGAGACACGCGCCGGGCATAAACCCAGCGCCGTCGACGGCGTAGCCGCCGCGCTGCCGGCATTGACACGTGCGCGCAAGCTTCAGAAACGCGCCGCGCGCGTGGGCTTCGACTGGCCGGATCGCATGGACATCTTCGCGAAGATCGAGGAGGAGATCGCGGAGGTGCGCGAAGTGCTGACCGATGACTCTTCGACCGATCGCATCGAGGAAGAGATTGGGGATCTGCTGTTCGCCGTGGTCAATCTTGCGCGCCGCTCCGAGGTCGATCCCGAAGGTGCGCTGCGCGCCGCCAACCGCAAGTTCGAGCGCCGCTTTCGCGCCATCGAGGCCGCACTCGCCGCTCACAATCGCCGTCCGCAGGACTGCACCTTGGACGAACTCGACGCCCTGTGGGAGCAGGTGAAGCGGCAGTAGTATTCGCGTCATTCTCGCGCGATTTCAATTCCCTCAGATACGGCGCTTGAGCGATATGGGTCACGCGGCGTTCTCATGTTCGAGGTGAGCTGGGAGCGCGCTGCACGGGAAATCTTCCAGTTCGTGAAGCTGATGAAATCAGCGCGTACCGCACGAATCAGGGCCCGTGCTTCACGTGCGCCATCGGAAAGACTCGCGATGAATGACGCGCCCAAGCAGGCGGCTTGATGTCCTCACGCCTGCGGTCAGTCCGCCACCAGCCGATGCAGGCCGCCGCCGAAGAAGTCCACCACGTATAACTCACCGTCCGCGCCCTCGCCGAACGAGACGACGCCAAGTTCGCTTTTCACCAACACGCGGCGTCGGTATTCGCCGTCGCCGTCGGAAAACAATCCCCAGATCGTGCCGGAGATGAAATCTCCGAACACGTACACGCCCCGCAGACCGGGAATCGCGCTGCCGCGATAGACGAAGCCGCCGGTGATCGACTGGCCTTCGTCATGACCATACTCCGCGACCGGAAAGGTGTATTGGTCCCGCGCGCCACAGCGCGCGAGGTTAAACGTCAGGCTCCCCTCGTAACAACGCCAACCGTAGTTGCCGCCGCGCTCGATAATGTCGACCTCTTCGCGCTCGCCCTGGCCGACGTCGCCCAGCCACAGCCGGCCATTCGCGCGATCGAAGCTGAAGCGCCATGGATTGCGCAGACCATAGGCGTAAATTTCGGGCGCGCCGCCAACGAACGGGTTGTCGGGCGGCATGCTGTATGGTTCGCCGCCGTCCACGCCGATGCGCAGCACCGCGCCGAACAGATTGTTTGGGTTCTGCGCGTTGTTGAACGGATCGCCGCCACCGCCGCCGTCGCCGACGCCGATATACAGAAATCCGTCCGGCCCGAAGGCGATATGCCCGCCGTTGTGGTTGGTGAACGGCTGCTCCAGGGTGAGCAGGATTTCTTCGCTCGCTGGATCGAACGTGCGCCCGCCGTCTTGGCTTCTGATGCGCGAGATGCGCGACACGAGCGGCGTGTCCGCATCCGCTCCGGTGACCGTATACGACACAAACGCCTGACCATTGCTCGCGAACTCGGGATGCAGCGCAAGACCCAGCAGACCGCCTTCGCCGCTGGCGTCGACCTCGACCGCCGCGACGACCGTGCTGACGGCGGTGCGATTGTCGTCGGCGTCGAAGCGTTTCACCAGGCCGAGCCGCTCGACGACGTACCAGTACGCGCCGTTGCCGGTCGCCCGCGCCATCGCGACCGGCGTATCGAAGGTGAGGTTGGGATAGGCGCGTTGCAAGCGCACCTCGACCGGACCAGGATCCTCGCCGCCGCCGCCGTCGCCCGCTTCCCCGCTTCCGCCGCACGCGGCGCAGGCAATCGTTGCCGCGAGCAGGGTGCCGCTTGCGATGCTACGATGAGGTCTTGCCGGCATGTCTTCATTCCCTGTGACGGATCGCCGGCCGCATGCGCCGGCGGCCATGCTATGCCGACAACGATAACGCAAGCGAGGTAGGTAATCAGATCAGTCAAGTCGATCCGAACCGCGCCGGAGTCTGTCGCGGTGCCCCCTTCGACGTAGCATTAATCGGGCGCGATGCGCATCGACAGATCGACGGCGGCGATGTTTTTCGTCAGCGCCCCCACCGAGATGTAGTCCACGCCGGTCTGCGCGATCGCCCGCACGGTTTGTAAATTCACGCCGCCGGACGCCTCCAGTTTGACGCGATGATCGTTGAGCCGCACCGCGCGTTTCAGCTCTTCGAGCGCAAAGTTATCGAGCAGAATCATGTCCGCACCGGCGACCAAAGCCGCTTCGAGCTGTGCGAGGTTCTCCACCTCGACCTCGATGCGCACGTCGGGACGCAGGGTACGCGCGGCGCGCACCACCGCCTGCAGCGAACCGGCGGCCGCGATGTGATTCTCCTTGATCAGGATCGCGTCGAACAAGCCCATGCGATGATTTTTGCCGCCTCCGCAGGCGACGGCGTATTTCTGCGCGGCGCGCAGCCCGGGCAGGGTCTTGCGCGTATCGAGGATCACGGCGCCGGTGCCTTCGATCGCGTCGGCGTAGCGGCGCGCTTGTGTCGCGGTGGCGGACAACGTCTGCAGGAAATTCAGCGCCGTGCGCTCGCCGGTCAGGAGAGACCGCGCCGGGCCGCGCAGCGTGCACAGTTTCTGGTTCGCCGCGACCTTCCGGCCTTCCTGTATTTCCCAGTCGACCGTTACGCTCGCATCCAGTTGCCGAAAGACCTCATCGAACCACGCCACCCCGCAGATGACAGCCGCCTGTCGGCTGATAACGCGAGCTTTTGCGGTCGCTGCGGACGGAATCAGCGCGGCGGAAAGATCACCGTCGTCCACGTCTTCGACCAGGGCGCGAGCAACGGTTTCGGCAATATTCTTAAGACAGGTCATGCGCCGCGCGCGGCAAGGGGTTTCAGTGAGCCCTCCTTTCCCATAATGGGGATCAGGCGGGAACTGGCAGCACGGCTTCGCTGCGCCGGACGCCCGAGCGCATGCACGCGGGGGTCGGACAGGTTGCGTTGGAGTTGACCCTCACGCTGACTCTCCTCTCGACGGGGAGGGTATTCTAGAGTATCCCGCTCGCCGCTGTCAGATAGTTGGTATGTCCGCAACGTCCATGCAGCCGGAACTTAGGCAAGTCGCTGGCGCAGATCAAGTTTTTTCTACGGACAGAGGAAGTCGTCGTAGCTCTGCTTGTCGATGGCGTAACACGGGCAGGCCGCTGCCTCCAGGCCCTGCCGGTCGAGAATCCTGACAAGACCGCGGCTGTAGTCGATGAGTTTGCGTCTCTGGAGACTGCCGGCCGCGGTGTTGATACGTTCACGGCGGATTCGCAGCGCGCCGGCCATCGACTCCTGCGTGCGCTGAAACTCATCGGAGCGCATGCGGTCTTGGGTTACCAGCAGCCATGAAGCAAGGCGCGCCTCCACCGTATGGAAGCGGTCACACGCCACGGATTGAGTGACCTGCGCCAGTCGCGCGTGGGTGTAGCGAAACAACAGGCGTCGCAGTGGATCGCCGGGCGTCATGTTTTTCCTAAGCGTCCCGGCCTTTATTTTCATGGCGCTGCCGGCATGCTGAACAACCGCACTGGGCAATCCGGCCGGCCGTTTCAGCGTCAGCGGGATGCCGACCATGCCTTCGCGCCCGACAGCGGCCAGCACCAGCACAGGGTAATCGTTCAACCCGTAGAGCATGGAAACGATGCTGTCGTTGGGGAAATAGACGAATGGATCGGTCTCGCCGGCCGCATAGAGGATTTGCGCTTCCCCTAGCGCCACGCGCTTCAGGTGCGGGTGCAGGCGCCGATACTCGCGGCGCGGCAGGCTTGCCAAGATGCGGTTTTCGATGGGCAGGTTTTTTGTGGCCATAGAATTCTCCTCTTAGATTATCAGGCGGCAAGAGGAGAAAGCGAGGCAACCGCGGATTGGGTCCGGACTGCCGGCATTAAACCCGGTGTCGAATAGTCAAAAAGTGTTACGCCTTGACTGCGCAAGGTACGCCTAATCGTCGGCGGATAAATCAGTCATTTCCGCTCCCCGCCCCCGCGGGGGCCCCGAGCAAGCGATCGCTCTCTTTCCTGATCACGCCGTAACATTCGCAGACTCGCGCTTCCAGTCCCGCCCGGTCGAGTATATCAATGCGCCCGCGCTTGTAGCTTATCAGGCCGGCCTGTTGCAGACGCCCGGCGGCCAGGGTCACGCCTTCCCGACGCACCCCCAGCATATTGGCAATCAACTCGTGCGTCATGACCAGTTCGTCCGTTAACAGGCGGTCATGGCTTAACAGCAGCCAGCGGCAGAGCTGCTGATCCAGGGAATGCAGCCGGTTGCAGACCGCCGTCTGCGACATCTGCGTGATCAGTGCCATCGTGTAGCGCAATAGGGCCTTGTGAAAGCTGCCGCCCCGCTCGAATTCGGCCTGCATGGTCCTGGCCTTCATCCGCAGCGCATGGCCGCCGCTCTGGATCACCGCGCGGCTGGGCATGCTGCCGCCGCCCATGAACAGCGACACCCCGACTACCCCTTCGTAACCCGTGATCGCCATTTCGGCGGATTGACCATTTTCCATCATGTATAGCAGGGAGACGATCGCGGTCGTTGGAAAAAAAACGAAATCCTGCTGGCCACCGGACTCGTACAGCACTTGACCAAGCGTGAGTGAGACCTCCTCCAGGTGAGGAAAGATGCGCTGGTAGGCGTCTGAGGGAAGCGTCGCAAGCAGCTTGTTTTTGGATATGGAAGCAGGCGGGTCATATGCCATACGCACCTCGTAAAGCGCGACAGTTAATTGATACGCCATATTACTGAGCCTTGAATAATGGGTGAACTTTTTTGGTGTGCATTGGTCCGATCCTTTAGGCGCTACACTGGAGGGGTCGATGAAGCAGGTTACCAAGC
>JBOIDC010000028.1:0-46204 GCA_050740315.1 Gammaproteobacteria bacterium
ACCGCCGACACCGCCGCCGATGACGATCAAATCGCGCATCTGGGCGTTTTTCTGCATTGTCGTGAGTCAGCTTTCCTGCTCGACGCCGGCGTCCCGGAGCCGGGCGCGCGCCTTGCGCGTGACCAGTACCGTCACGATCACGGTCGCGATCAGGCCGGCTGCGAACAGCGCCCATTTTGCCGTGCCGCCGAAACCGCCTGCGGTCACCGCGCGGCCTGCCGCGCCGATGTAAACGTACAGCAGCACGCCGGGCAGGATGCCGAAAAACGTCGCGGCCACGTAATGCCAGAAGCGAATATCGGTCAGGCCGTAGAAATAGTTCTGGAGATTGAACGGCACCAGCGGACTCAAGCGCAACAGCACCACCACTTTCCAGCCGTCTTCGCTGATCGCGCGATCGACGGCCTTGAAGCGCGGCCGATGCTGCATCATTTTTTCGACGTGATGTCGCGCAAGATAACGCGCCACCAGAAACGCGGCCGCCGCGCCTGCGGTTGCGGACACCGATACCAGCAGGAAGCCCCACGCCAGACCGAAGGCCAGACCGGCGGCGATCGACAGCGGCGAGGCCGGCAGCAGCAGCACCGTGGCGAGCACGTAGACGCAGGCGAAGATCAATGCGCCGACGGCCCCTAGATCCTGCACCCAATGATTGAACGCCTTGAACCAGGCGTCCAGCGGCAGCAGCAGCCACGCGACAACGATCGCGATCAGCGCCAGACCGACACCCAGCCAGCGCCAGGGCGGGCGGGTCCGGTTAACGTTGGCGGCAGCCGTAGGCATGTGTTTCACGCGGTGCGGCAGGGTTATCGCGAATGCACGCGCCGGGCGTGCGCCCGTCGCGCGGCGTGGCGGGCCGCGGCGAGGCGATACTTGATGATGATGCGCGGCAGATACGCGATGATCGCTAGCAGGGTGATTGCGATCAGCGAATTCCTGATCAGGTCTTCTTCCTGACCGCTTAACGCCTCGCGTCCGACGAAGCCCATGTAGGTCAGCGTGAAGGTGCTCGGAAACAGGAAGATGTACGTGACGATAAGATAATGACTGAACTTGATGCGCGTCAGGCCAAACGCGTAGTTGAGCAGGTTGAACGGGGCGATCGGCATCAGCCGCGAAAACGCGACGAATCGCCAGCCTTCCTTTTCCACGCCTCTGATCAGTCTTTTCAGCCGCCGTCCGGCGGTGCGCTCCACCCAATCGGATGCGACATAGCGGGCGACCAGAAATGCGAGCATGGCGCCCAGCGTGGAACCGGTAAGATTGTAGAAGGTGCCCCACACCGGCCCGAACACTGCGCCACCCGCCAGGGTGAGCACCGAGCCGGGCAGAAACAGCGCGGTCACCGCGACATAAGCAAGCAGGAACAGCACTACGGCCCAGGGGCCGGCCTGCTGGGCCCAATGCTGAACGATATCGACGTTGAACTCGTCGCGAAAGTAAAATGCCGCCGCTACGCCGGCGATAAACACGCCGGCTAGCGCGGCTTGTGGTATCAGTCGCTTCACTGCCGCTGGCCGGAAGATGATGGTGTGCAAGGCCACGGCACCGATTCGAGCCGCGCGCCGCGGCCCGTCGCGTGATCTCCAGACAAGACTGGTCTATTTGACAAGGGGCCGCATCGGTACGGGCTGGCGCAGCCCTGTTGTTAAGGTTTCCGGGTATCGAACAAGCCAGCGGCCCTGGTGCGCAATACATGCAGCAGGGCAGGGCCGACAACCGCCGACAGCCATGCGCCCATGCGGTCGCGCGTGGCGCCATGCGCCGCCTGCTTCCCGCGTCGCGGGCGCTGTACCAGCGTGCCGATGACAATGCCGGTGGCGAAGCTGGACATCAGCGCGCTTGGCGACGAAAGGCGGCTGCGATAATGCGTTCTGACGTCGTCATAGCGCGCCGCGACCCGACGCCGTCGTTCATCCAGCGCCGCTTCCTGCGCGCGGATCTCGCGTTTAAGCCGCGTCAGTTTGCGCACCATGCGGCGCCCCCGTAGATTTGCTGAGCAGGCTGCGGCGGGTCGCGCTGAACAGCAAATTACGGCTCAGGTGACGGATCAAAAGCGCGCACAGGGCGGCCGGCAGGATGTTGGCAATCGC
Source organism: Gammaproteobacteria bacterium (assembly GCA_050740315.1). Taxonomy (GTDB): domain Bacteria; phylum Pseudomonadota; class Gammaproteobacteria; order JACCYU01; family JACCYU01; genus JACCYU01. Next base: position 2,094 of record JBOIDC010000028.1, read on the forward strand.
CATGCCGGCAAGCACAGCTTCCCATGGCCATCCCGCCTGCACCAGACTTATCGCCCCCGCCGCCAGGATCAATAGCCACACACTGACCAGCAGCACGGCCGCGATAACGCCGGCGGCCAGCATCACGATCAGGCTCAGGATCGCGAGTCGGCTCTCCAGCGCCAGCAGCGCCACGGCGCTGTCGATAAAATCGGCCGCCGCGCCGAGCAGCGCCCCGGGTCGATTTGCCGGTGACCCGTTGCCGGCGCGCGCACCTGAGCCTGTCTCCGCGCGATTGTTATCTCGCATAAAAGCGCTTGCGCATCGGCTAGCGTCTCAGCAGCGCGGAACATACCAGGCCCGCGGCGAACGCAATACCCAGCGAAGCGAACGGGTGTTCGTGCACATAATCACGCACATCCGTGACGACGTCCTCGGACATGCGCTGCGCGCGGTCAGCGGTATCTCGCGCCCTAACCTGGGCCCGCGCAGCGCGCTCCCGCAGGCGGTCCTCGATCTGGTCGGCGCTCTCCGCCATCTTGTCGACGGCTTGATGCGCCGCTGCGGCGACCTTGTCGGTGGTGCGATCTTGCGATTCTTGAATCATGACTGCTTGTCCCTCGTGAAGTTGATGGATTGTTTGCCAACGGTCGCATGCGCGCGACCCAAACACCGGTTCGCGCGGCTCGGCCTCGCTTGATCCGCAGGCGTACGTCGGAATAGTATCGAGGTTCCGCGCGTAAGTCAGCAGCTTAATACCGTCGATCGGCGGCAGTTACATTCGTTGCGAGGGGACCGGCGCTGATGCGCGCGCGTTCGCGATAGTTTCCATTAAACTTTAGAGGCGAAGAATCTGATGACTAAATCAATAATTGCGGCAACGGCACTGGCATTACTGCTCGGTATCGCGGGCTGTGAGCCTGAAGGCACCGCCGAGCAAGCCGGGGAGCAGGTCGACGAGGCGATGGACAAGGCGGGCGACACCATGCACGACGCCAAGAAAAAAGTAAAAAAAGCGACTGAACGCGCCGGCGACAAGATGGAAAAGTCCACTGACCGGTAATTGATGCCAACGGTCTGTCGCGACCACCACGGCGCGGCAGACCGTTAAACTCAGACCCGGCGCACGGAGCGTGTGGGTACTTCGCATAATGTATATTATGTTAAATGACGCCAGCGCGGCTGCTTTCGGCTGATCTTGCGCCCGACGGCTGGCCTGCAGGGGCGCACGAAGCATACGCCAAGCAGGACGCGGACTGGATTCCCATGGCGCGCTGGATTATCGAGGGACACCAGCGACCAGCAACAGGATGATCGGCGGCCGGCCGCAGGTGTTCGCGGCGCGGCTGGCGGGCGCGTCAGGCAGCAACTTTACGCGGCAAATCCGTTCGCGGCTTACTTCGCGCTTGATACCGTCTGTCAATTCAAGCTGCGCGCATTCAACGTCGTATTGATTCTGCAAATTCAGCCACAGTTGCGCGGTGGTGCCGAAGGCGAGCGCGTACTGCGTCAGCTTGTAATCCTCCAAGAAGTCCGCCAGGTGTTCGCCCGGGCGGATGCGCGCCATAAAAAATTATCGATGCAGGCGCGATACGGGCTAAAATCGACCTCGCTGTTTCCACGATAATTCTATAAGCGTCACATGCCCGTCGTTTTATCAGCCCTGAGATGGAGATGTCTTGCTGTCTTGGCGGCATGGTTGACCGTTACGGCAACCGTCCTGGCACAGGGCGAGGCACCCATCTCGATCGAAGATGCGCAAGATGCGGTACAGGAACTGAGCACGGAGCTACAGATTCTGTCCCTGTCCGAAGAGTTCACCAGCTCGGCGCGCAAGCAGGCGTCTCAGTATCGAAGAGTGGCGCGAGATTGCATTGATCGCTTAGAGGCGCAGATCGCGACCCTGAAGGGCGATATCGAGACGCTGGGTCCGGCCAGCGGCGAAGGCGCTGACCCAGTCAACGCCGCGCGCGCCAAGCTAGAGGAGCAGCGCGCTAAGCAGGAGGAGGAACTGGCCGGCTGCAAGCTGCTGCTGGTCAACAGCGACGCGCTGCTGGCCGAGCTCGATCAGTTGCAGGAACGGGCCCTGGCGGAGCGTCTGACTGCGCGTTCGCTGAACGTCTTCACGCTACTGATTGGCGGTGATGCGCGGGTCGACTGGCTGGCGGCGCTAACCGGCCTGGAATTTCGCAACAGCGGGCTCGCGTATCTGGATGCCTGGCATCTGTCGCTGTTTATCGCTATCACTGCGGGCCTGGCGGCGGTGGGGCTGTACGGTCAGCGGCGCCTGCGCACCCGGCTGGCCGCGCGTTCGCCGTCCGAGGACATGTCCGGCGAGGCGGCGGTCGCGTTTGCGAGTTCTGTCGCGCGATACATGCCCGCGCTGTTCGTGTCGCTGGGATGGAGCGGTTTCTGGCTGCTGGTGGCAAGCGATGTGCGTCCGTGGCCGCAACTGGCGGTGGCCAGCTTTGCGATTAGCATCTATGTGCTGGTGATCCTGTTCAGCCGCTGCCTGTTCAGCCCGCCCCGCCCTGCCCGTCATTACCTGCCCATCGACGCGGCCCGCAGCAAGCGGTTCTGGCATTCCCTGCGCCTGCTGGTCGCGATCACCGCGGTATGTATCGCGATCTTCCAGGGCCCGTTCATCGGCGGCATCTCGGAGCCGTTGCTGGTGCTGTTGCGCGCCGCACTGGCGCCGCTGTTCATTTTCAGCCTGATCTGGACCGTATGGCTGGCCTTGAGCCTGCAGAGCGAACGCAGGATCGGCCTGTTCAGACCGATCGTGACGCTGGTATTGATCGGTGGCCTGATCGCGGAATGGATCGGCTATCACAATCTGGCCGACTACATTGTCGGCGGCATCGCCTTCAGCCTGCTCGGTCTGGGGCTGGCGTGGCTGATCACCAGCCTGCTGACCGACGTGTTCGACGGCATCGACGAGGGCCGCTACCCGTGGCAGCAGCAGTTGCGCGCACGCTTCGGGCTGGCCAGCGGCGAACACATGCCGGGCCTCGTGTGGCTGCGCGTGCTGACCACGGTGGCGCTGTGGGGCGGGCTGCTGATGTTTCTGCTGCGTGTCTGGGGTCTGTCGGCGCAGGGGCAGGACGCCCTGGCCCGCTATCTGCTGGAAGGCTTCGAGGTGGGGCCGGTGAACGTGGTACCGAGCCAGCTGCTGATGGCGCTGGCGCTGTTCGCCGTGTTGCTGTCGGTGGCCGCCTGGTTCAAAAAACAGCTTGACGAGCGCTGGTTGCGCAAGACCCGGCTTGAGCATGGTGCGCGTGACGCCACCGTGACCATCAGCGGTTACGTGGGCGCGGCGCTGGCCGGTTTCATCGCGCTCACCGTGGCGGGCGTGGATTTCAAGAACCTGGCGATCATCGCCGGCGCGTTGTCGGTGGGTATCGGCTTCGGTCTGCAGAACATCGTCAACAACTTCGTCTCCGGGTTGATCCTGCTGTTCGAGCGGCCGATCCGCGTGGGCGACTGGGTGGTGGTGGGCACCACGCAGACACAGGGCGTCGTCAAGCGCATCAGCATTCGATCCACGCAGATTCTCACCTTCGATCTGGCCGACGTGATCGTGCCGAACTCGCAGCTGATCGCCGATCAGGTCACCAACTGGATGCTGCGCGACGTGCGCGGCCGCGTGTGCATTCCGCTCGCCGTGGCCTACGGCAGCGACACCGCGCTGGTCAAGAAAACGCTGCTGGACGTCGCCGCCGCGCATCCGGCGCCGATCAAGGACGGCAGCCTGCCGCCTCCCATCGTGTTGTTTCTGCGCTTCGGCGCCACCGCCCTGGAGTTCGAGCTGCGGTTTTTCATCCGCAACGTGCAGGATCGGTCGATCATTACCAGCGACATCAATCTCGCGATCGACGTCGCCTTCCGCAAGGCGGGTATCCAGCTGCCCTACTCCCTGCACGACATGCGCACGGACAGCTGGCTGGGCGCGGCACCGCCGCACAACCCGCCCGCCAACCCCAAACGGGACGCGCCGCCGGCCGACGAAACATGATAACCACCGCGGTCGGCGATCAGGCGAGCGTACGCATCCACGATGCCGGCGCCGATTGTGCGGGCCCCTGGACGTCGCTGCGTTTGCGGGAGGTGGAAAAGAAACTCGCCGAGTTGCGCGCGCCGCGCGCGGGGAATTTTCGCTTCGACCTGCGGGCCGTGACGGCCATGGATACCGCCGGCGCGTGGCTGTTGCATCGCAGCCGCCTGCGCCTGAGCAAGCAGGGCGCCGAGGTCGCTTTCCTGGGGGCATCCGATAACGCGCACGCGATGCTGGAGCTGGTGACGAACCATGCGCCCGGCGACGGCGCGCGCCCACGCGCCGCGCATGCGGGCGCGCTGTATAGCGTGGGTCGCGCCGCCGTCGCGCACGCGTATCAGGGCATCGGCTACATGGCCTTTATCGGCGAGCTGGCGTGCACCGCCGGCGCGCTGGTCTTGCAGCCCGCGCGCATCCGCTGGAGCGTGATACTCAACAATCTGCAGGCCGCCGGCGTGGCCGCCCTGCCCATCGTGGGTCTGCTGTCGTTCCTGCTCGGCATCGTCATCGGCTATCAGGGTGGCGTGCCGCTGCAGGATTACGGCGCCAGCCTGTTCGTGGCCGATCTGGTGGGTCTGGCAATGGTGCGCGAGCTGGCGCCGCTGATCACCGCCATCATCGTCGCCGGTCGCACCGGCTCGGCATACACCGCGCAGATCGGCACCATGAAGGTTACCGAAGAGATCGACGCGCTGCGCACCATCGGCATCACGCCCATGGAACTGCTGGTGCTGCCCAAGGTGCTGGCGTTGACGATCGCGTTGCCGTTGCTGACCGTGTACGCCGATATTCTCGGCACCCTGGGCGGCATGGTGATGGCCAGGCTAGCGCTGGATATCAGCTTCAGCTCGTTTCTCGACCGGCTGGCTTACGCCGTGGACGTCAAGTCGTATCTGATCGGCGTCGGCAAGGCGCCGGTGTTCGCGCTGATCATCGCCACGGTCGGCTGCTATCAGGGCTTTCGCGTCGGCGGCAGCGCCGAAAGTGTGGGCCGTCAGACCACCATGAGCGTCGTGCAGGCGATCTTTCTGGTGCTGGTGGTGGACGCGGGCTTTTCGGTTATCTTCAGCGTGCTCGGCATCTGAGCGGCGGCGCGCTAATGTTCAACAAGCATCGATGAGCGCGCATCCGGAACCGCCGCGAACGCAAGCGGGCCGCGAGGTGGTGGTCCAGCTCGATCAGGTGTGCACGCGCTTCGGCCAACGGCTGGTGCACGACCGCATCAGCCTGTGCGTTTATCGCGGCGAAATCCTGGCGATCGTAGGCGGCAGCGGCAGCGGCAAGTCCACCTTGTTGCGTGACATGTTGCTGCTGCAAACGCCGGACACCGGTTCAGTGCGGATACTGGACACTGACACGACGCGTCAGCCGGAAGCGCGTACCCTGCCGCTGCGGCGGCGCATGGGCGCGCTGTTTCAGTACAGCGCCTTGTTCGGCGCGCTGACCGTGTTACAGAATGTCGCCCTGCCCTTGCGCGAACACGCGCGGCTTTCCCGCCGCCTGATCGAACAGGTTGCGATGATTAAAATGGGCCTGGTCGGGCTTGCGCCTGAGACTGCCGATTTATACCCGAGCCAGCTCAGCGGCGGCATGCGCAAACGCGCGGGGCTGGCGCGCGCACTGGCGCTCGATCCGGAACTGCTGTTTCTGGATGAGCCCTCGTCCGGCCTGGATCCGGTGAGCGCGGACGCACTGGACGACCTGATCCTGCAGCTGCGTGCGTCATTGGGCCTCACGATCGTCATGGTCACGCACGACATGGATTCGCTGTGGCGAGCCGCGGATCGCGTGGTATTTCTCGGCGACGCCAGGATTCTGGCGGCCGGCACCATGCCGGCGCTGTCGCGCTCGCCAGCGCCGGCGCTCAAGCAGTTTTTTCAAGGACCCCGGGCGCGCGCGGCCCGCCCCGCCGACCCGGTATCGCCCAACAGCCGGTGAAAACCCCCGCGAGAACCCGAAAACTGTCAATCCGGCAAAACCTCGAACCAACATGGAATCGCAAGTCAATTACACCCTGATCGGCGCATTCGTGCTGCTGTTGGGCGCCGCGCTTATCGGCGGCGTGCTGTGGCTGGGCGCCGACATCACCGGCGCGCAATACAAGACCTACCTGGTCTACATGACCGAATCCGTGTCCGGTCTGGAGGAGGACGCCCCGGTCAATTATCGCGGCGTGGAGGTCGGGCGGGTGCGGGATATCAGTCTGGATTCCACGCATCCGCAGCGGGTGACGCTGTTGCTTGATATCCAGAGCGACGTGATCGTGCGGCAAAACGACGCGGCGCGCCTGGAGACCACCGGCGTGACCGGCATCAATTACATCAACATCATCGGCGGCACCCCCGACGCGCCGCCGCTGGTCGCGCGCGAGGGTGCGCCCTATCCGGTGATCGAGAGCAATCCGTCGCTGCTGGGGCGGCTCGACGCCACCTTGTCCGTGCTGGGCAAAAACCTGATGGTGACCTCCGACAAGATCAACGATCTGTTCAGCGACGATAATCGCAAGGCGTTCGCGCAGATTCTCGCGAATCTCGAGACCACCACCGGCAGCCTGGCGGGACGTTCGCAGCAGATCGAAAACGCGCTGGACGATTTCGCGGCCGGCATGGGCAACGCGCGCCGCGCCTCCAGGCGGCTGCCGAGCATCATGGCGCGCGCGGAAACCAGCACGCGCGCGATCGAGCAGGCCGCCAGCCGGTTTGCCGCCGTCGCGGAGCGTCTTGATCAGAGCGTGCTTACCAGCGGCCGGGACGTCGAACGCTTCACGGCGCAGGCGCTGCCGGAGACGACCGCGCTGGTCGTAGAGCTGCGCCAGATGGTCGCCAACCTGCGCCGTTTGAGCGAAGAGCTGGCCCGCGATCCCAGCACCATTATCTTTGGTGCACCCCGGCCGCGGCTGGGCCCCGGCGAATGATGATGGCGCACCGGATCGCGGCCGTGGGAGCGCTTTGGCAAAAACTCGGCGCTGCGCTGACGGCAAGTCTTACCGTCGCGTCATGCGCCGCCCTGCCCGGTTTCGAGGATGAGCCGGTCACGGTTTATCTGCTGGAATGGCAGGACGACCTTGCGCCTACGGCGCCGGCGGATATCGAGCCGTGCGCGTCGCTGTTGATCATCTCGCCGCTGGCCGCGCCCGGTTACGCCACCACCCGCATGGCGTACGTGCAGCAGCCTCATCGCGTCGAGTATTTCGTCACTCACCAATGGGCAGATACGCCCGCGCGCATGCTGGCGCCGCTGATGACGCGCGCGCTTGCCGAGAGCGGACTGTTCAAGGCGGTGGTCGAAAACCCCGCGCCCATTCAGACCCAGCTGCGGCTGGAGAGCGAGCTGCTCAAACTCAGGCAGGTGTTTCGCGATCAGGTCAGCGAAGTCGAGTTAAGTCTAAGGGTGAATCTCTACGATTTGACGCAAGGTCGGATGCTGGCGAGCCGCGTACTCAATGCGGTGGCGCCCGCCGCAAGCAGGGACCCGTATGGCGGCGTCGTGGCGAGCCATCGCGCCGTGGGGCGCGTGTTCCAGCAGCTGGCCGAACTTGTGGCGGAAGTGATGGCTGACGACCGGCTGCCGTGCGATTAGGATCTTCGTTCCAGGCGCAGATCGCTACGTAAACTTTTACGCTTCACCAGGTTGACCTCCGCTGAGTTCATTGGCACTTTGGCAGTTTACCGGAGGCCATGATCGCGTTAAGCCAGGGCCGCGCCATCTTCTCGTAACCGTTCTGGTCGGGATGTATAAGCTGGCTCCCACCCGTGCCCTGTGGCGCCATGTCTTCCGGATAATCCAGCGCGCTGTACTGATCGACGAGAACAATATCATCACCGAGGCGGGCTCGGCTGGCTGCGATTTGGGCAATCCTTTTGTTTAGTTCCACCACTTTGGGATTGGAGCAGCCGTCCAGATTACACTGAGCATTGCTGCGGTCGATGATTTTCGCCAGGAAGACCGTCACCGGGTTGCCCCCGTTGCTGACCTCCCATCGATCGATCTCGTCCAGGATCTGCTCAATGTCGGTCGCCGTGCTGGCCGGAACGTTCTGGTTGATGTTATTGGTGCCGATGTGCAGCAGCACCACATCGGCAGGATTCATGTTAAGCGCGCCATAGACGCCGGGAAAGACAGTGACGCCGCCCGATGTCTTTCCGTTAGCGATCTGACTTGCCTTGAAGCCGCCCCAGCCTTCATGATCCGGATCCCGGATGGCCGGCCTCGCGCTTTGACCGTTGCGCAGACTGCCGACGAAATCAACTCCGAAACCGCTGGCAGTCAAGTCGTTGAAGAGTTTCCTGCGATAGCCTACCCGTTCCGCTGACGGATCCTTTCCGTTGATCGTGCCCTGCGTGATCGAGTCGCCCAGCGGCATGATCGCAGGCTTGATGATGACGGTTTCCTGGCCCAAGGAAAAACCCTCAGGATCATCCACACGAAACTCGAAGGAGTCCATACCGCGCGGGCCGGACGCATTGGGCGTGTAAACGAATGCGCCGGTGGTGGTATCGATGAGCGATACTTCGGCGCCATGGGCAGTTGTGACAGGGCCGGCATAATTGGGCGTACTCGAGTCTAGACTAAAAATTAACTCGTTCGGGCTATTGTCGCTGTCGATGGCCCGTAGCCTGCCCGTCAGCGTCCCAGCTTGCGGAACAGTCGAGCAACCCTGTACAGGCGCCGGTGGGATATTCTGTCCGTCGCCACCGGCAGTGGTTACCGTAATGCTAATGGTCTTGCTATCGGTGAGGCGGGTATCGGCCGCATCGGTGGCGGTGAAAGTCACGGTGTAAGGACTGGCTGCGGAAGCGTCGGCCGGCGGTGTCCAGTTGAACACGCCAGTCGAGGAATTAAAGCTGGCCCCCGATGGCAGACCGGAAACACTTAGCGCCGGCGGTGCATCGGGATCGCTGGCAGTCACGGTGAAGCGCAAGGTCTGTCCTCCCGCTATCGACTTATTGCCGATGGGGTTCAGGCTTGGCGGTGTGTTGCCGGTCGGAGTGATGGTAAAGTCCGCGCTGGCGATAGCGCTGTTGTGATAATCACCGCGAATCCCGATCGCCTTGAGTGTCGCGCTCTCGGTGAGCGTAAACGGCGCGCTGTAGAGTATCGATGACGCGTTCGGATCGCTGCCGTTCAAGGTGTAATAGATAACGGCGTCGGCGGTGGTGGTCGCAAGCGCGATGGTTATCGAATCGGTGAACGTGCCGCCCGCGGGGGTGACCACAGGCGTGGCGACGGTCGGCAGTCCGCCTTGAGGGCTCTGCGGGGGACCGGTGCCGGTCGGTGTAAAGTCCGCGTCGGGGGTGATGACCAATTTGTCGATGATCGTGCCGGACTCGCGCATCCACACGTTGACGGTGTGCACGCCGGATGTAGAAACTATGAAGCTGCCGCTGTTCCAGCCGTAACTGCTGCTCGCGGGCACGCTGATGCCGGCCGCGCTGGCGAGTTCCTGACCATTGAGGCCGGCGTGCACTGAGTTGGAGCCGCCTCCCGGCCCGCGGCCGCGCACCCAGATGTAATGCGTGCCGGCGTTAGCAAACTCGACCTGATAATCGAGCCGCGGACTGTCGGCGGTGTAGTTCGTCTCAATGCTGAGCTTGTCTTCGGGCAGCGCCCGCAAGGTGCCTTCGCCGGAGAAGCCGTTGTTCGGCTTGACTTCCCGTTGCCAGTCATGACCACCGCGCGCCTGCTTGCCGCTGAAATGCTCCGCCTCCATCGAAACCAAACCCGTGCCGTCAGGCTGAAAGGCGGCTGATGCATCGGGGCTGATTGAAAACAACAGCAGCAGCGAGAGCGAGGGAACCGCGCGGCACAAGCCTTTCCCCCACAAAAGCGTAGCCCTACCCTTGGTGCACCTCATTAGTCTTCTCCTTGCCATCCTCCCGAAAGGCACATCTCGTTACCTTTTCGGCGAACCTGGTCTGAGCCGTCTCTCGCCCGAATGCGCGTTTAATTCCTGCAGGGACTAGGCTACTGTCAGGTCATGCGTCTCGCTGTGACAATGTGCGCATAATCGCCCGCAACAAGGGCTTGGAGGCGCGTGCTTGTGTATCGTCGCCCGGCACGCACTGCGGATACGGCTGTCGCCCGCAGAGGGGCGCACCGTCATACCCGCTGAGCTGCCGGTCAGGCTCGGTACCGACGAACATGTACGCACAAATATCTTCTACAGGTATGGGGAAAACAGCCAGCAGAACGCGTCTCGCGCCCGTATCGGCAGGGATCGGGCATCCACTTCCGCCAGTGTCACCACGCGCGAGCGCTGTATTACGTCCGCGATGTACGATGCGACCGTCTGCGAAAAGGCGTGCTCGTAGACCTCCACCGCCAGCTCGAAGTTGAGCCGCAGACTGCGCGGGTCCAGGTTGGCCGAGCCGATGTGCGCGTAGTGATCGTCCACCACGAACAGCTTGGTATGCGCGAACGGCGGCGGTTGATAGTAGATTCGCACACCATAGCGCAGCAGTTCCCATAGCAGATTGCGCGTCGCCCAGTGCACGTACGGCAGGTTGCTTTTGGCCGGCAGCACGATGCTTACTTCGACGCCGCGCAGGGCGGCCGCCTGCAGCGCGGAGGTAAGCTCGCGCGGCGGAATGAAATACGGCGTCATGATGGCCACGCGCCGGTGCGCTGCAGACACGGCGCCGGCCAGGATCATGGTCAGCTTGTCCAGATCCTCGTTAGGCCCGTCGGTGATCGTGCGGCAAATCGCCTGACCCGCGCGAGCTTGTGACGCCGGCGACAAGGCCAGTGATTCGCCGGTTACAAAACGCCAGTCCTCGATGAAAATCGTCTCGATCTGCGCCACGATCGGTCCCGTTATGCGAAAGTGCGTATCCGCCACGCGCGAGGGGTTATCGAGGTTACCGGCCAGGTGACGGTCGCCGATATTGATCCCGCCGCTGAACGCCCGTTCGCCGTCGGCCACCAGGATCTTGCGGTGGTTGCGCAGGTTGATGTTCAGCGACGGCGGCCACAGCCGCGGCGGCAGAAAGCGCTGCGCGCACACGCCGTGCTCGACGAGCAGGCTGGTCGCCCGCGGCCAGGCATACCACTCGCCTACCCCGTCGATCAGCACGCGTACATCGAGGCCGCGCCGCGCAGCGCGGCTCAAGGCGTCGATAAACCGCCGGCCGGTCGCGTTGGTCTCGAAGATATAAGTGCTCAGATAAAGCGACCGGCGCGCGCCGTCTATCGCCTCCAGCATCGCCGGAAAGACCTGCTCGCCGTTGTGCAGCATCTCGATGCTGTTGCCGGTGCACAGCGGGCGGCTGGTGATGGTCTCCGCGATGCGCGCCAGTTCCGTATATTCGTCCGGGAGCGCGACGGCCGACACCTGCGCGTTTTGCTGATCGTCGCCGCGTTCAAAGCCGACACTGAGCCGAAACGGCGCGCCTCCCGAGAGCTGGCGCGCACGGGTGCGCACGCGGTTGATGCCGAACAGGTAATACAAGAGAGGCCCGGCGAACGGAAACACCACGCTGACCGCGATCCAGCCCAGCGCGGCGCGCGGATCGCGCTTGTACAACAGCGCATGACCGGCACTTAAGCCCGCGAGCATCACGTGCAGGGCCACGAACATCGCGTTCAGCCAGGCGTCCATGGTCGATTCAGCAGCGAGATGCGTGTGATTTGACGCCCGGGATGCGGTTGGCCTCCAGCGCATTCGCAATCCGCCATTCGGGCGGTTCCATACGCGCTTACCTGCCCCGCTCGATGGTGTAGACCACGTCGCCGCCGGTTTGCGCGCCGGAGGACTCGGTAACGAACTCCAGGCTGCGCGTGATCGAGTACTCCAGCCGCACGGTCGAGACCGGTTCCAGCAGACCGATGCCATAGCTGATGTAGAGCTTGGGCGACAGGTACTTGCCAATGACCAGTGAGGCCTGTTCGCCGTCGCCCGTGCCTGTATCGGACGATTCGAGGCCGATCTCGTCCACGCCCAGCCTGGAGCCGAAGTTCTCGGCGAGGTAGTTGCCGCCCTTGAGCCCCAACGCCAGCGCGGCCTGCGCCAGCAGCGAACTTTCGCCCCCGCTGGCCGCGCCCGGTGCGCGCCCCAGCACCAGGTATGACAATTGCTCCTGCTGCGACATCGGCGGTTCGGAAAACAGTTGAAACTTCGGTCTTTTCAGGCTGCCGCGCGCCTCCACGCCGACCACGATGTCTTCGTCTTCCAGATCGCCGCGTATCGCGCGCACGTCCAGACCTGGCTCGCTGATGGGGCCGCCCGGAAACAGTATCCGGCCGGTCTCGATGATCAGATCCTGGCCGTACGCCTGATAGCGGCCCTCCACCACGTTCAGCCTTCCGGTGCCGCGGGTCGGTTCTCCTGGTTGCTCGATGATCAGCAGTTCGCCCTCGACGCCCGCGGTCAGGCCGAAGGCCTCGATGTAGACGGGGGGCTCCTCGAGCTTGTCGGTGATCTGCTCGCCGATGTTGTCGGTGACTCTGGGCCCCACGATCAGCCGCACCCTGGCGAACACCTGGATACCCGCCACGCCCCCGGATTGTGGCTCGTCCTCGCCGGGCCGCACGATGACCTGATCGCCAGACACCGCGACCGCGGATTCGGGCAGTTTCTTCGGGCTGATATTGGCGCGCGGCACGTGCAGCTCGCCGGTGACCCTGACCCGCCCGGCGCGCGCCGCCACCTCGACGTCCGGCGATATAAACACCCGCGCGTCCATGGCGTTGAAGGCCAGGAACTGCTGACCTTCGATGCTGATTTGCGCGCGCGGTGTGTTCCTGCCGGCGAATTGAAACGCGCCGTCCACATTCAGCGGTCCGCCGCCGGAGCGAGCCGCGGCGTTCAGCCCCAAGCCGTGCTCGCCCTGGCCGATCAATGCAACCTTGATGTCCTGCAGGCGCAGGCCCGGCGCGTGCAGCACCGCCAGACCATCCGTGAGCGCGATGCGGCCGTACAGTTCGGGTGTCCGCAGCGTGCCCGCCAGCCGCATATCGCCCCTTACCCGCCCCTCGAAGCGTCCCGTGTCGGGCGCCAGCCGCGAGATAAAAGACAGGTCGGGCAGGTTTGTCCGGATGCGGCCGTCCAGCGGCCGCCGCGCCAGCGTTTCGTTGCCATTCGGAACGTCCGCCGTAATCTCGATATCCCCTTTATCGGCCAGCCGCAGCGCCGCGCTCAAGGCAAGCCCGCGCTCGCTCATATCGAAGTCGATCTCGCTGGGCCTGAATTCGAGCAAGGTGGCGATCTGCGTCGCGGATCGGGCCGCCGCGGCACGATCCCCCGCCTCGCGCGTGGCCGCTTGTGTCGTGATCACACTGGCGATCCTGCCCGCGGTGGTCTGCACGCGCAGCGTCGCACCTGCCTGACCCTCCGCCGCCGGCTGGCTGAACTGCGCGCGGGCATCGAGCCCGCCGTCCACGCGCGTCTCCGGCGGCAGCAGTCGCCTGAAATAACCGAATGCGAGATCCTCGATCTCGACCGCGCCGCTCATCTCGGCCGGCGTGCGTTCACCGTGCACGCACAATCGCGCATCGCCGCTCGCCCAGCAACCGCGCGAGAGCTCCGCGCGGGCGGCGCTCAGCGTGCCCGTGATCGGCTCGGGCAGCGCCCATGGCGCCAAGCGCGGATACTTGAAAGTCGCCTCCTCCAGCTCGAACCGCCAGCGCTGATCGGCTTGCCAGGGTTTTTCCAGCCCGCCGTTCAGGTTCACGTCGGCATTGCCGGTGCTCGTGCGCGCCGTTAAGGTCAAAGCGTGCGCCGCCGGCGTCCCTTCGCCGGATAGCGCGATGCGCTTCAGCGCGATATCGCCGACCTGGCCGTTGGCCAGTTCGAGGGTTGCCGTGGAACGCTCATCACCGCTGGCGTCCATGGCCGCGTCCAGGTGGAGGCGTTTGAGTTGAAACGTCTGATAGCTCAGGCCGCTACCGGTAAGCGACGCTTGCGCCCGCGGATGCCGCAACGGGCCTTGCGCGCGGCCCTTGCCCGAGATCTCTCCCGCCGCGCCGGGCAGCAACTGCGCCAGATCTGGGCTTTCGATTTGCCAGTTCAGGTCCAGGGTCTCACCAATGCGGCCCTGCGCCCGCATATAACTCTCACCGGAAGCGACATCCAGGGACCCGAGCTCGAGACCTCGCGCGTCATAGGCACCGCGCGCGGTGACCTGTAGCGGGTAGTCGCGCAGATGGCCGTCGATACTGAGATCCTCGAGTTTCGCGACGAGCTCATCGCCCCGCGCCGCGGCCTCGGCGCGTAGCCTGAATCCCAGCTCACCGGGCCAGTCGGCCAGCAGTTCGCCCGGATCGAGCCCCTTGGCGTCCAGCGCCACCCTGGCCTGCAAGGCCGGCTTCCAGGCCACGCGCGCCCGCCCGCCGATCGCGCCGTTCAGCGCGGCGACATCGATCCGCGTGAGCTCCAGAAACTCGAGACTGCCGTGACCGGCGAGATCGATGCGTGCGCCGGTGAGGTCGGGCGCCTCTACCTTCATACCGACCTTCACCTGATAATCCTCGAGCGGCCCCGATACTGCGAGACTGCCGGACGGGCTCGTCACCTGCGGCTTGGCCATAGGCCACCGCAGTCCACGCCAATCCAGTGCGAGGTCGATCATCTCGCCCGTGCGCGTCGCGCGGCCCCCGATGTGCCCGTCGTTACCGACACCGGCGTCGAGGCTGGCGCGCAAATTCTCAGGCGTGCCGCGCACCGCGACCTTGCCGGTGGGACTGGTGACCATCGCCTCACCCGCCAGCGGCCAGCGCAGCTGCCGCCATTGCGCCTGCAGGTCGAGGTCCGGCGCCGGACCTTGCAGCGCCGCGCGGCCTCGTGCGCTAACGCGCTGCCCCGCGAAGCGCCCCGCGAGCTGGTCGATCGTCAGTACCTGGTTCTGGAATCCACCATCGAAATCGAGCGTAAGCTCTTGTTCATGCTCGATTCCGGCCCGCGTGAGCGCACTGCCCCCCAGGGCCGCCGAAAATCGGGCGCGCACCGCTTCCAGCGGACCCGCGACCGTCAGTTTCCCTTTGCTGCTGTGGACTTGAGCAGGACCCGCCAGCGGCCAGCGCAGCGCCTGCCAGGCGATATCCAGATCAAAGTTCGGCTGTTCTTTCAAAGCCACCTGCCCGGCCGCGGTCAGTTTTTCTTCGGCGAGGCCGAGCGCGAACTGCTCGATATGCACGGTCTGATCTTTGAGGCCGCCGGTGAAATTTGCTTCAAGCCGTTGTTCATTCTCGACGCCCGCGCGGGATAAAGCCGGGCCCGCGAGCGCTGCCCAGAGTTCGGCGCGCAGCTCTTCTACGCTGCCGCGCACATCGACCTGGCCGCGTGAACTCCTGACCTGCGCCCGGCCTGCGAGCGGCCACCGAAGCGCGCGCCAGTCCAACGCCAGGTCGATCCGCTCGCCCGCGCGTTTGGCGTCGCCTGCGATACGACCCAATTCGCCGACGCCGGCGTCCAGTCTTGCTTGCAGATTCTCCGGCGTGCCCGCGAGCGTCACCTCGCCTTCAGGACTGGTCACCAATGGCGGTTTACCCGCCAGCGGCCAGCGCAGATCCTGCCAGCGCGCTTGTACGTCAAGCTCGGGTTGCTTGCCCGCCATGATGACCAGCCCCTGCACGGCCAGCCGTTGTTTGGCGAACAGGACGGTGAGATCGTCTATGGTCAAGCGCTTGCCGGCGAACCCGCCACGGAAACTGGCATGAAGCGTTTGCGCCTGCCTGACGCCGGCCTGCGCCAGCGCCGCGCCCGTCAGCGCCGCACTGAGCTTGGCGCGTGCGGCGTCCATGGTGCCATCAACGTTCAGGCGGCCCTCGGGGCTCTGGATCTGCGCCTTGCCCGAGAGCGGCCAGCGCAATGCCTGCCAATCAGCCTCAAGATTTACTTCGGGGCCCTCCAAGGCGATCGTGCCGCCGGCGTTCAGCTGGGCGGGCTGTTCGGGCGACGACAGCGCCAGCTTGTCGAGGGTGACGGTTTGGTCGGCGAAGCCGCCATCCAGCGCGAGGTTCAACGTTCCGTATCTCGGTTCCCGCACTGCAGCCTGCAGGTCAAGTTCGACGTCCTGCGGCTGCCCGGCTGCCCGCGCCCGGGCACTAAAGGTGATCGCCGGCAGCGTCTTATCGATCGCCCTGAGTTCAATTTGCTCGAGGCTCAAACGCGCATCGAAGGTTGGTTTCTCCAGTGGTTCATTAACTGTCACTCGCGCCTGCGCGCGATACGGCGCTTCGAGCGTTTGCTTGAACGCCAGCGCGTTGCGCAGATCGCCCGTGAGCGTGGTGCGGCCGGACACGGCGGGATAAGCGGTTGGTCTCGCTTCCCATCGCAGCGCGGCATCGAGCGGATAGGCGCCGCTGGCATCGATTTGTGCACGCCCGTCGAGGCTCAGGAGCGGCGCATCGATTTCCAGGCGGCCGATGGTTAACTCGCTGCCGACATAGGCCGCGCTTGCGCTGGCGCTGCGCAGCGCCAGCGGCTTCGCGTCGCGCGCGGCTCGATACGTGACGTCTTCGAGTCGAAATTCATTCAGATGGATGTCCAGCGGCAAGTCGATCTGCTCCGGCAGCGTAAGCGGGCCGGATTTTTTTTCCGGCTTCGGCGGCGCCGGGCGCAGTTGCGTATAGCGCGCGCCTGCGATTTTGATCAGATCGAGCGTCAGGGCGCGTTGCCCCAACAGGCGTTTCAGCGACCAGCGCAGCTCGCCCTCGCGCACCGACAGGCGAAATTCGCGCGTGCGGTAATCGAGGCCGCGAATGACCAGGGGGCCGAGCAGTCGCCCTTCGACCGCGGCGACCTCGAGCCCATCGGGCAGGAAGCCGCGCGCCAGCTTCCACGCCGCGCGCGTGCCGGTCTCAGTGGCGGCCACGAACGCGACCGCCGCGACGACCAGCACCACGATAGAAAACAGACCGAGCAGCGTGTACTTTAGGAAACGCTTCACAGATCCGGTCCGATGCTCAAATGGAAGCGGAAGGAATCATCCGGATCGTCGAGCGGGTGCGCGAAGTCCAGGCGGATCATGCCGACCGGCGACCGGTAGCGCAGCCCGACCCCTGCCGCCTTTTGCAGATCGGGCGTGCCGTTGAAGGCGTCGCCCAGGTCGAAGAACACCGCCCCACCGAAATCGCCATAAATCAGATAGTCGGCCTCGACACCGCCGGCCAGCAGGTACCGGCCACCGACGGTGGCGCCCCGACCGTTCTCCGGACCGATGTCCTGATAATCGTAGCCGCGCACGGTGCGGTCGCCGCCGGTGAAGAAACGTTGCGAAGGCGGCAGGGCGACAAAGTCGTCCACCAGCATCCCGCCCGCCTCGGTGTGTAACAGCAGCCGCGAACGCTGCGTCAATGGAAGCACCGCCCGAAGTTCCACCAGAGTGCGCGCGAAGCTCGTCTCCGACAGCAGATTTTCGTCACCGCCGTGCAGATCCAGCGACACGCTGTACCCCCGGCGCGCGAACAGCGGGTCGTCAGCGCGCTTGCGCGACAAGGTGATGCCAGGGTACAGCAGATTCGCCTTGCGTTCCGTGCCCGGACCAAAGTCGAAATTCTCGCGCTGATAATTGAAGTAAAGTCGTCGCTGGAAGCCGCGCCAGAATTCATTGCGGCTCACGCCCAGTATCAGCTGTTCGGTGTCGGCGTCGCCGATCTCCTCCTGCTGCAAGGTGCCCGCCATGGCGACGTTGTCGGTCGCGACATTTTTGATCGGGATGAGGTACTGCGTGCCGAAAGAATTTTTGATGGTGGACAGCTGCACGTCCGCGCGAAACCGGTGCCCGCGACGATTGATGCGCCGGAACTCGACACCCAGACTCAGGCGCGGGCCGGTATCGGTGCCGTAGCCCAGTCCCACGCTGTAGCGTCGCGGGCGGCTCGGCTCGGTGATTACCGTCACCGGCACGCGCCGGTTGACAGCGTCATCTTTGTCGACGCGCAACTCGACATTGTCGAAGTAGCCGCTATCGGTCAAGGCCAGTTGCAGATCCAGCAGCTTGTTGGTATCGAACGGGTCGCCCGGCTCGAACAAGACGAAGCGCTGCACGAACTCGGGATTCAGCACATTCTGCCTAATGTTGACATCGCCGAAGTAGTATTTGCGCCCGGTCTTTAAGGTCAGGTAGACCTCCGCGCGCCGCGCCTCCGGACGCACGACCAGCCGGCTCCGCTTATACCGTGCGTTGAGATAGCCGGCGCCGTACGTTGCGTCGTAAAGGGCGCTCTTGGCGGCCTCATACGCGCTGTGTTCCAGGCGCGCGCCCTCTTCAAGCTCGACAGACGCCAGCGCGTTGCGCACCGCGGGCTCCTCGCCGCCGGGGCCGTCGACTTCGATATCGATCTTCCGCACGATGGTCGGCGGGCCGGGCTGTATGCGGTAGCGGGCGAGCCAGCCGTCTTGCGTACGCGCAAGCCTTGCGCGAATGCGCGGCGCATAGTAGCCGAACGGCCGCAGGGCTTGGCGGATCTCGTCGGGCGCCTGGCTGTGCAGCCGCCGCACCAGCCGCGGCGACGGCGCCTTCTCATCACCCTCTTCTTCCTCGGCGATGCTCAAAAAGGCGAGCACGTTCTCGGCCAACGCGTCCTCCACGCCGCTGATTTCGACATCGACGCCGGTCACCGCCGACGCCGGTCCGGCCGCGCACGCGCAGGCAATCATCAAGAAACGTCGAAACTGCATCCCGCTTGAGCGTGATATGTAGCCAGTGCCGCGTGCGCTGCTGGTCAGCGTGTTCGCGACCCGCATGCTGACACGAATCCGGAACAAAATTCCGAACAGAATAAAGTAACGAGTGACCTGCCGGCCGCGAGGACCACGCTCCCGCCGCCGTCAGGAGGGTTCGGTGAGCATGGGTGAACGCGGTTCGCGCGTTATTGTGGCGGCACACGGCCATATTCAACGGTAAGAGATTGCGACGCGGTTCTCAAGCCCCGCTGCCAGTTGAATCGTGAGGCGCCTCGAATCATTGCGCAAGCGTCGGGGCACCGCGCATTTGCCGGACGCTTGCCGAGCTTCCGAAACATAGTAGCATACGCGCCTTATGAGCCATTACGAACCGCAGACGCTTGTGGACGCCCTCGCCGCGCAGACTGTGAGACAAGGCTGGTTGCGTGCCGGCGTGGTCGCGGGATATGCGGTCCGTCATGCTGCCGGCGCCGGCCGCTAGACCATGCTGGCGAACGGCGTCACGCTCGGCTGGCGGGAATGGATGGCGCTGCCGGACCTGGACATCCCGCGCATCAAGGTCAAAGTCGACACCGGCGCGCGCACCTCGACCCTGCATGCGTTCTATGTGCGGGTCTTTCATGACGCCGGCCGCCTGCGTGTACGCTTCGGCGTGCACCCATTTCAGGGCCGCACCGACATCGAGCGCCACTGCGTCGCGGACGTGCTGCGCCAGGGCGAAGTCACGGATTCGGGAGGACACCGCGAGTTGCGCGTGTTTATATCGACGCGCGTAGTCATTGGCGCGGCGACGTTCCCCATCGAGGTGACCCTGACCGATCGTGATACGATGCGCTTCCGCATGCTGCTGGGGCGCGCCGCGTTGCGCGGCCGCTTCGTGGTCGATCCCCTGCGTTCCTACGTGGCGGGCCGGCCCGCGACACGATTAGATTACCCGACCAGTTCTACGCCATAACGGATATCTTTAAGGAGCAGCAGTTTGAGAATCGTGGTCTTGTCGCGCAATCGGCGGCTATATTCCACCCGCCGCCTGTCCGAGGCCGGCGAGTTGCGGGGGCACGAGATGCGGGTGGTCGATACCACCAAGTGCTACATGGATATCGCATCGCACCGGCCCTGTGTCTATTATCGCGGCGAAAAGCTGGAAGGTGTAGACGCGGTGATTCCACGCATCGGCGCAAGCATTACTTATTATGGCGCTGCCGTGCTGCGCCAGTTCGAGGTGATGGGCGCGTATCCGCTCAACGAATCGGTGGCGATCACGCGTTCGCGCGACAAACTGCGCTCGCTGCAGATACTGGCCCGCGCCGGCATCGGTCTGCCATTGACCGGCTTCGCGCACTCGGTCGATGACACGCAGGCGCTGATCAAGCTGGTAGGTGGCGCGCCGCTGGTGGTCAAGCTGCTGGAGGGCACGCAGGGCAAGGGCGTAGTGCTGGCGGAGACGCATCAGGCGGCGGAGAGTCTGATTGATGCATTCCGCGAGTTGCACGCGAATTTTCTGGTGCAGGAGTTCATCAAGGAGGCCGGCGGCGCCGACATGCGTTGTCTCGTCATCGGCGACAAGGTGGTGGCCTCGATGCGGCGGCAGGCGCGGGAAGGCGAATTCCGCTCCAACCTGCGTCGCGGCGGCACCGCCGGGCTGGTCAAGCTCACACCGGAGGAGCGTTCCACCGCCGTGCGGGCTGCGCGCAAGATGGGGCTCAACGTCGCCGGTGTGGATTTGCTGCGCTCCAACCACGGGCCGGTCGTCCTGGAGGTCAATTCGTCGCCGGGACTGGAAGGCATCGAGGCGGCCACCGGCAAGGACGTGGCGGCCCAGATCATCGGCTTCATTGAGAAAGAGGCGCGCCCGCATCGAACCAAGACCCGGGGCAAAGGGTGAGCCGGGAATTCGCAAAGCGCTTAAGCTTTGCGCCGGCGAACGCCCGAACAGGGAAGTTCGGGCCGGGGTTTAAAAATGCGCCAAGATCTCGCCAGGGACGGCGCACACGAGGTTTGCATTGTCGAGGCGTACCCGTCCTGGTGAGCCGGGAATTCGCAAAGCGCTTGAGCTTTGCGCCATTATGGTAACCAGTGGTTGATGATGCCGGACCCTTTGGTCATTCAACGCCGCAGCGTGGTGCCGGGCAGCCGTGTAACGCTCGAGTTGCCGCTGGCGCAGCTCTACACGCACACGCCGCTGACCCTGCCCGTGCATGTGGTGCGCGGTCGCAAGGACGGGCCGCGATTGTTCGTCAGCGCCGCGATCCACGGCGACGAACTGAACGGCGTCGAAGTGATCCGGCGCCTGCTGCGCCATTCCAGCATCCGGCGGCTACGCGGCACTTTGCTCGCGATTCCTATCGTCAACGTCTACGGCGTCATTCAGCACTCGCGTTATCTGCCCGACCGGCGTGACCTGAACCGTGCTTTTCCGGGCCTGGAAGGCGGTTCACTGGCGGCGCGTCTGGCGCACCTGTTCATGAGCGAGATCGTCGAAAAATGCACGCATGGCATCGATCTGCACACCGGCGCGATTCACCGCAACAACCTGCCGCAGATCCGCGCCAACATGGAGGACGAGACCACCGCACGCCTGGCGCGCGCATTCGGTGTACCCGTGGTGATCAACGCCGACGTGCGCGACGGTTCGCTGCGCGAGGCGGCTGCCGAACACGGCGTGCACATGCTGGTGTACGAGGCCGGTGAGGCGCTGCGCTTCGACGAGTTGAGCATCCGCGCCGGTGTGCGCGGCATCATTAACGTCATGCGCGAGCTGGGCATGCTGGCCCGCAGACGCCGGCCGGCAGCGAGTGAACCGTTCGTGGCGCGCACCAGCGCATGGGTACGCGCGCCCTTGAGTGGTATCCTACGCGCGATCGTACCGCTGGGCGCGCGCATCAAGCGACACGACGTGATGGGCTACATCGCGGATCCGTTTGGCGAGGCGGAAGTCGAGGTCAAGGCACCGGCCGGCGGCATCGTGATCGGGCGCACCAACATTCCGCTGGTGCACGAGGGCGAGGCGCTGTTTCATGTGGCGCGCTTCGAAGACGTGAAAGGCGTCGCACAGCAGGTGGAATCGTTTCAGACCGAACAAACTGACGCGCTGTTCCTGGTCGGGGATCCGCCCATTGTTTAATTCGCCGGGTGGGTTTATAACCCGCCGCGTGGACAGGATCGCGGCAGTGCCGCGACGAAAGCATCGTACATAACAACAACGCCTACTTTTAATAAATCATTATATCGCCGGCTGAACGCCGCAGCTTGTGCCGCGGTTCAGCCATCGCCAATGAGGGGCCCACATGACTGGAACCAAATTCACGCTCGAGGTGCAACCGGTAATTCCGAAGGGCCTGAAAGGGCTGAAGGAACTGGCCGACGATTTGCTTTACAGTTGGGATCGCCAGTTGAGGCGGCTGTTTTCGCGTCTGGACCCGGAGCTGTGGGAGACCTGCGCTCACAATCCCAAGGTGTTTCTGCGCCGCATATCACAGGCCAGGCTGATGGAGGCCGATCAGGATCGCGGCTTCAGAGAGGATTACAACCGCGTACTGGCCGCGTATAACTCGTATCACCAGGGCGGTCCGCGCCCGGAGCTCGAAAATCTGCTCGACCCGGAAAAAGACCTGATCGCTTATTTCTGCGCGGAGTTCGGCTTCCACGAGAGCTTTCCCATCTACTCCGGGGGCTTAGGGATCCTGGCCGGCGATTACTGCAAGGCGGCGAGCGACCTGGGCGTGCCGTTCGTGGCGCTTGGTCTGCTCTATCGCCAGGGCTATTTCACGCAGGCCATTGACGCGCAGGGCAACCAGATTGCCCATTACACCCTGATCGACTTCGACGATATGCCGGTCTCGCCGGCGTGCGACGCGAGCGGCGCGCAGATTGTCGTCGAAGTCGACATGCCGGGCCGCAAGGTCGCGCTCAAGCTGTGGCAGGCCAAGGCCGGGCACATCAGGCTTTATCTGCTCGACAGCGATCTGCCGTCCAACAGCGAGGACGATCGCGCGATCCTTTATCGCCTCTATGGCGGCGACAGCAACACGCGCATCCAGCAGGAGATGCTGCTCGGCATCGGCGGCGTGCGCGCGCTGCGCGCGCTGGGGCTCAAACCCACGGTGTGGCATATCAACGAAGGCCACGCCGCGTTCCAGATCTTGGAACGCTGCCGCGAGCAAGTCGACGCCGGCATGGCCTTCGACAGTGCGCTCGAACTGGTCGCGTCCGGCACGGTGTTTACCACGCACACGCCGGTGGCCGCGGGTCACGACATCTTCGAATACGACCTGCTCATGCATTACTTCAGGGAGTACATCAAACACCTGAAGATCGACCTCAATGCGTTCATGCAACTGGGCCGTACCGACGCACATCAACACGGATTCAACATGACGGCGCTGGCGCTGCGCGGTTCGCGCTTCAACAACGGCGTCAGCCGCATTCATGGCGGCGTCGCTTCCAAAATGGAAAGCTACGCCTGGCCGCAGATTCCACCGGCCGAAAACCCGATCGGCTACGTGACCAACGGCGTGCACCTGACCACGTTCCTGGCGCGCGAATGGGTGAATCTGTTCGACATGCGCTTTTCCGACTGGCGCGGACAGTTATTGAACGACGATTACTGGAACTGCATCGACGACATCCCGGATCATCGCTTCTGGAGTCTGCGCCAGGAACTCAAGACCATGCTGATCGACGAGATTCACACGCGCGTGGTACGGCAGAGCCGCCGCAACGGCTACAGCGACGCGCAGATCAAGCAGCTCACGCGCTATGTCGCCGAGCCATCGGATATCCTGATCCTCGGTTTCGCGCGCCGCTTCGCCACGTACAAGCGCGCGGTGCTGCTGTTCTCCGATCCCGATCGGCTGGCGCGGCTGCTCAACAATCCCGAGCGGCCTGTGCTGCTGGTGTTCGCCGGCAAGGCGCATCCCAATGACAAGCCCGGCCAGCTGCTGATCAAACACATTCACGAGAACGCCCGGCGCCCTGAATTCCTGGGCAAAATCATGTTGCTGGAGGGTTACGATACAGCCTTGGCGCGGCGGCTGGTGGCGGGTGTCGACGTGTGGATCAATACGCCGGAATATCCGCTGGAGGCCAGCGGCACCTCGGGTCAGAAGGCGGCGATCAACGGCGTGATCAACTTAAGCGTGCTGGATGGCTGGTGGGCGGAAGGTTACAACGGCGAGAACGGCTGGGCCATCATGCCGCACGATCCGCAGATCGAGGCGCACCATCGCAATCGAGAGGAAGGCGCCGAATTGATGAACATTCTGGAGAACCACGTCGCACCGCTTTATTACGACCGCGATCACCACGGCTATTCCATGGGCTGGGTGCAGATGTCCAAGGCGTCGATGAAGTCCATCATCCCGCGCTTCAACGCACAGCGCATGATGATGGATTATGTGAGGGACTATTACACGCACGCACGCGAACGCCACCAGACCCTGGCCGCGAACGACGGCGCGCCGGCGCGGGAACTGGCTCAGTGGAAGCGGCGTGTGCGCGAACTGTGGCCGGGCGTGAGCCTGAAGCGCGTCGATGACGCTGCGAACCGCATCACCCACGGCCAGACTTTGCCCATTTCGGTCAGCGTCAATCTCAACGGTCTCGAGCCGCGCGACATCGCGGTGGAATGCCTGGTCGGCAAGCTATCGGAGCACGACGAGTTTGCCGTGCACGAGCGGCTGCCGCTGCATTGCGAAAACCGGCAGGATGAGCACGGCCACCTGTTCAGCATGGAACTGCATCCCAGCCTGTCCGGACTGCAGCACTATCAGTTGCGCGCGTTTCCGGCGCACACCTTGTTGTGTCATCCGTTTGAGATGGGGTTGATGGTGTGGCTGTAGGATTTTAACGCGGGTTCTCGCACCTGGCAGGCGGTTAGACGCTGCGCTGCGCGCCTTTGGCTCGGCGGTCCGATGATACTTTCATCGCTTCGCAATCCCGCTGCGCTCGAAAGCCCCCGGGGTGCGCCGTCCATGGCGCACCCGCTCGGCGGGACAACGATTCACTGGATCGTTGTCTTTGTCCGCCTCGCCCATGTATCGCAGGCGACGCGCGTGATCCATCACGCGCCCTTCGGCGCTCGGCCAAAGCCGCACCGCTCGCGAGCATCGGACGGGCTAAGACGATGGTGATAACGACCACAGGAGAGTTCAACCGGCCCACACTAGGGGGCACCGAGCGAATACGCACCTGGCTCGCTGTCCCTACTTGGACAAAGAGCTCGCTTCCGGTGCAGAGAGCTCGGGCGTTGGTCTGGCACGTGGTGCCGGGTTGGACTACCCCGTCCAGCGTGACGGTCAGGCCCGACGCCATCAGGTTCCGGCTGGCCGCATCCAGGGAAATGCGAGATCAACGCGCGTGAAGCGGTACTCCAAGACCGGACGCCGGATGAGGCCTTCCGGGGCATCGCGCCCTGGCCCAGGCAGCGTAATCATTACTGGATTCCACCTAACGTCGGCTGCCGACCTGTCCAACAATTGGGGCCACCTCTCTGTGCGGTGTGTCCAATACTGTCAGTGCTCGACCGCGCCCTTTCCGAAAACTTTTCGAGCCACCTACCCATCATTGCGCCTTCACTTTCGGATCGATGAGATAGGCGATCTTTTCTCGATGGCCGAACGCCGCAGGCGTTACCTGTGTGCCATCCTCATTCTGATCTTTCTCGAAATCAGCAAAGCTGCTAGTGAACCAACTGACGAGTTAGCATGCTCATCACGCTCCAGAATACTTAACGAAAAGGGAGCACTACAGGATTTACCATCTCACTTGTTCGCTGTCAGGGACAGGACAATCCACAACTCGGTTTTACCGACTGTACACACTGGCCATCCCACTCGGTTTGGCAACAGAACGAATCTAACTGGCATACCCGCGTTACACACGCCTCGGATTCCGGAGCCAATTTGGATCCGGTGGTGCACAACCCGTGAGGTGCGTTCCATACCGCAGTGTATTGGTCGGCTCCGTACGAGTGAATATGATGCAACCTGTAGCCGAACGTCCCGGCAAGACGGTTGTAGTTGGACTGGTATTCCGAGCTCGAGGACGAACGAGAGACGAGGCGGACCTCGGAAGTCGGCACCCAGATAGCTGCGTAGCGGGTTACTCCGCCCGAGATATAGGCAAGGAAGTGGTCTATGCGGAGACCATCTGCCGTAAAGAGATTGTTCTTTGTTAAGAAATCGTTCCAGGTCAAACCGTAGTAGGCTGCAAAGCCCTGGAAGCTGGGGATCTTGACCCAGGTCGCGTGCATCCTGAGGGCGCCATTGTGTACATAAATGAACCAGTCGGTCTGGATGTAACCCTGGTTGTAGAGGGCATGCCAACGCGTGTTGAACTGGCTCTCTGTCATGTCCCGCAATGTGACGACGTCCGATCCGCCGGAGGGTTGCCACATCGCCGTATAGAGCAAGGTGGTGGAAAACAAAGAAACCCTCTTTGAGGTGTTGACGTTGCGTGGGGCCCAATTGTTTGCATCATGGGCGGCAGTTTTTTGGTCGTAGGTGCCCACTCTCATCAAGTGGCGCACCTCGCCGCGGAATGGCGCTCCCTGGAAGGACCCGGATAGCCACCGCGCATTGGGGCTCACCGTAAGTGTCTGAGGCCATAAACCCCGGCTTGTCCAGTAGTCGAAGCAAAGTTGGAAATCTGAAACTGGAAATTTGTGGAAGTCCGGATGGCACGGCCGCTGAGTGAGGATGTTCCGGCTTGGGTGTTCCAGGGACCGCCTGATAGCCGCTGCCTGGCCGGCAGTTAAGTTGGTCCCACCGTTACATGCGAAGTACCCCATGACATTGGCTCGGTCTGGCGTGTACGTTACGCCGCCGACCGTCGTGGAGGGTCTGGCGGGGTCACAGAATGCCCAGCTTTTATTCTTCCAATAGGTGGGTCCTGGGTCCTGCGGGGTGTCCGCGATGAGGTCACCGTCGAGCGCGTTGGCACCCCGGCTTCGTTGTAGGGATTCGATATCGGCGTCCGTTGTCCCACGGTCATTGCCCCATCCTAGGTGTGGATGATATAGACCGAGAAAATGCCCGAGCTCGTGGGAGAAATTTTGGCGATTCCGTTGCGCCCCCGCAGAATCGCCGAGGAACGCGATGAAGTTCGGAAAGAGCGGCGGCGTAGGTGAATCGACGGGGACGCTCTGCCCTGTATTGGGAACGAAGGCGAAATTAGAAAAAGCCCTGTTCCTTAGGAAGACGACAATCTTGCCCGGGTATCGGGCAGCGATTTGGTTGGCCTTGCCCCAGTTATTGCCGCTGTTACCTGCGTCCAGATTCTGATTCAGATCTCGGTCTATCAGAGTAGTCCAGTCCCATTTCGGATCAAAAGTGAACCTCACATTGGCGCTCGCGAAGACTTGATTGGCTAAGTTGGTAAAGTCCGCGATTTGCGCTGGGGTCGTCGTCGTGGCGTTGGTCCCGTTCGCATCATCGGCGAGTGCAATAATGTGTAAGCGAAGCTCATACCTCGGGGCTTCTTCAGCGAAAACCAATCCCGCGGAGACATAAAGAGGGAACCCTAGGAAGAAAGCTATCAGCGAAGACACGGCTAATAGGTAACTGTTCTTCGACTGGGCAGGCAAAGCAGCTTGCTGATTTTCATCTTGTTGCCTCACCTAGGTTCGTTGGCTAACAGGTTCTTGCTCGACGTTTTTTTAACCGCTGCAATGATCGTATTGCCTCTGAGTTTCACGTGGTCACGCCCCTTTCGCAGCGACGCATATTCATTGCCACATCGAGCAGGTACCGTTCGCGTTGTGGGCCATGCACGTCGCACGCACGCTGGCCGAACACACACGCCGTATTCTTGGCGAAGATTTCGTAGTCGTTCTCGTCCTTCATTATGAGGTCCCAGCCTGTTGACGTCGCCTCCGCAGCCTCCATCGCAACCCGAGCGTTTACGGAATGTTCGTAGACCGCTCGCAGGCAACTGTTGTGTCGCCGTTGCTCTGCGGGTTGGGTGGACCCCCGTTGCAGCGATCGAAATTTGGGCCGCCGTTCAGAGTGTCCCGGCCATCTTCGCCGAACAATCGATCGTCGCCGCCGCCGCCGCAGATGATGTCGTTGCCACCCCCTCCATGAATCACGTCATTACCGGTCAAGCCATGAATGATGTCGGGGCCGGCCGTGCCGGTTCTACTATCGTTCCCGATGGTTCCGACAATCGTAGCAACGACACCTTGGCACGTAACCGGGGGAGTTGTCGGCGAGGGCGAGCTGGCCTCGTAAGCTCCGATGTCGCATGCCGGTGTGCGATTAACGTCTGCATCGCCGTCCAAGGGGCGCGCCAGATTACGCTGGTCATAAGATGGCGGGATGCACTGGTCCCCCTCGATTTTGCCCAACGGGATCGCGTCGATGGCCGGGCTGCCGGCGACCAAGGCGTGAAAGGGAGGGGATCCCTGCAAGCTGGTGTTGATCGCTGTCGCGATGCCGCCCGCTAGCACGCGGTCCGTACCCCCCGTCGGACATCCGTTGGAGTTCCCGTTTTGTCCCACTAGGTTAAAACCCACTGAGACGAACCTCGCCCCTCCCTCAGTGTCGCAATCTGCTGGACCAGCAGCGCTCCTGTTGCCGGCGACGATGCTGTCTCGAAGCGAGACGAAGCTTGGCGTTCCCGAATTGTTGATGCCGCCAGGGGCCCCGATCGTGTTGGTAGCGGCGTTGCCGGTAATGGTGCTTTGAAGTACTCCAACCGTGGCGCCGCCAAACGTTTGGTTTCCATCCGTATCGATCCCCCCGCCAATGTTGGCGGTATTACCGCTCACCGTGCTGTTGTGCAGGATCAGCGTGCTGCGCGTGTTATGAATGCCGCCGCCAATAGACGCATCGTTTCCTGGGCCGATGGTGCTGCGGACGATTATTGCCGTTGCTCGCGTTGCGGCTTCCTGGTTGGTAAGGCCTCCGCCAATAGTCGCACCATTGTCTCTTATGACACTACGGTTG
This sequence comes from Gammaproteobacteria bacterium, assembly GCA_050740315.1. GTDB lineage: Bacteria > Pseudomonadota > Gammaproteobacteria > JACCYU01 > JACCYU01 > JACCYU01. Next base: position 30,697 of record JBOIDC010000028.1, read on the forward strand.
AGGGTCAGCTTGCTGCCCTCGTTAAGGATTCCACCGCCTCTGAAGCCGCCCCCAATGCCGCGAGGGTCACCATTTTGAATGGCCACGCTTTGCATGACCACATCGGCCCCATTAAGAATATGAAACACGCGGTCAAACGCGTTACCGTCGATAATGGTCTTGTCGGCGCCGTTGCCGAGGATGGTGACATCGTCGGTGACATCCAAGTCGCCGGCGACGGCGTCGTTGTCCACCAACACGTGCCCCGGGCGGTTGACGTTGAATGTGCCATTTAGGGCGAAGGTGATAATGTCCCTCGGACCGTCGCGACGAAGATTGGCGGTCCTGATCGCCTCGCGCAGCGTCACAGGGGATGCGGGTGGTGGGGCGCAATCGGAGTGGTCGTTGCCGCGGCACGTCACCTGTATCGACCAGCCGCGATTGTTGGCGAGAGACGCGGGCGCATTGCTGCTCCAGAATTCATGCGCGGTCTTCTCAGCATGGGGCATGGCGTAGGAGTTGAAAACCGAGTTTCTGGCAAGATTATTGATGTCCGCGGCAGTTACCAAGGGACGGTTCTTTTGGGCAACATGACATGTCTGGCAGTACGGCTTGAACACATCTTTGTACAGCTCTGGACCTCCTGGATTAGGGTTGCCCATAGGGTCAGGATCACGGTAACCCCGCAGCACGAAACCATCGTTTTGAGTAGCGCGGGGCAAGAAAAAGGTGCTGCCAAAAGGTAGAGGTATACGAAATCCATCGTACCAGCCCAAGATCAGGTCCTTAATTGGCTGATCTGGATTGCTCTCGAGCACTATTTGATTGAGGCGCTTGAAGTCGTCCTCCTGATCCGCCCGGCCAAAACCGGGGCGTTGACTGTAGGCAAATGCGGTGAGGTCGAACGGGAGAAAGTTCGCCCCGCTTACGGAGTTTGCTAATACCTCAGGCACCTCTGGCGCCTCACGCGGCTCATATGTGCCTCCGTGGCAAGCCAGACAGAGGTGGGGGACATTCTTGGCACCCTCGCTATCCAGCTCGACCTGGGTGAGGAGTGAACGGTTGGGGTCCTTACCATAAACGTAAAACGTGACATCGTTTGGTTGACCGTCGCGTGTACCGTCGTACACCATGGCTACCCTCGCTTCTACATTCTTTTCGTCTATGGCGTCGTTCGCCGCCAACAGCGGCGGGCTGCCGGGACCGAAGCCATGATTGACCACATAGCACGCGATGACCTCACCTCTCCCAGGAACCGGCGCAGCTCTCCGGCAGTTCATGTCCCGGCCAAAGCCCAGATCCCCTGAGTTGTAGTACTGAGCTTCTGCAAACTCCTCTCCAAAAAAATACCTCGTTTGCCAATCGGCAAATGTGGCTGGTGCTCCGATCGCCTTGTAGTACTGGCCGGCTTCGTCATCACTCCCCTGCCCCTTCCTGGACAACCAATCAGGGGCGGGATCTGGGAAGAACTGTGCGGCAGAGGGCAGAATCGCCGAGCAGGTCAAGACGACTAGGACGGTTTTCAACAGAAGGGATCGCTTTTGGATTTTACCGCTGAGTTGCATGGCGTCCTCCTATGCGGGTCGCGCAAGCATTCTCGGCCTGCGTGCAGCCAAGTACACTCGGTGCCCAGCAAGGAACCTCGGCCTCGCCGCTCCCGCCGGGTTCTCAGCGCTTCCGCCACTTACGGTGGCGTACACGCTCGCCGAAACCCTCGTTGTACTCGCCATGCTCCTGAGCTCCAAACCTCGCCGCAATTGCTCCTCTAGTTATGGCGCCGGCTGAGTCGTGCCTGCGCTTAAACCGGCAGGGTCAACTCCTAATGGCCCTTGGTTGTCATTAGCGAAGTTACTTATGATCTCACGAGAGCCGTTAAGTGGGTTCACGCTGAATAGAACGCCCCTGTCGTCTGCCCCGGCGTCTGTGTCCGTGACCAATATATTGCCGGACTCATCGAAGGCCACGTCAACTGGGTTCTCTCCTGTAGGACCTTGGTTAACATCACCGAAGTCACTCAAGAGTGTACGGAAACCAGTGGTTGGATTAACGCTAAAGAGACCAGGGGTACCACCAGGTATGCCTTCTAATTCGCCGACATCAAAGTCTAGTACCACGATGTTGCCGGAAGCATCTACTGCGACCCGAAACGGGTTACTGCCCAGCGCGTCGCCTTGACCAGGATCACCGAAGTCACTAAAGGCTGTACGCGCACCAGTCGACGGATCAATTCTGAAAAGACCGCCCCGCAAACCTGTTGAAGGCCTTCCGGATTCGTCGGCAAAGTCGGCACCAAGATCTGCAACCAGTATAGTCCCAGACGGCTCAATCGCCACACCACCGGGTTGTAGACCCAGTGGGCCTTGAGCATCATCACCGAGGTCGCTCAAAAGTTCGCGGTTTCCAAATCGGTCACCAGACGTGAACACTCTGAAGAGAGCACCTCTGTCGTCGATTCCAGAGTCGAAGTCTATGACCAGGATGTCGCCTGAGGGCTCTACGGCCAAGTCGCCTGGGTTAGATCCAAGTGTACCTTGAGCAGAACTACCAAAGTCAGTGACAACTCTGCGTTGACCGGCTTGATCGCCAGATGTGATAACACTAAACAGAGCGCCGCGCCGGCCTGTGGAAGCTCTACCGCCGAACTCCTCGGCAAGATCGGAGCCAAGATCCAAGACCAATACCGCGCCCCTAACATCGTTAGCGGACACATTATTAAGGGCCACACTACTAGGGATAGATACTCGGGGACCTAAAGCAGGATTGCCGAAGTCGCTGATGACTGTACGACCGCCACTAGACAGGTTAACGCTGAAGAGGCCCCCCCCTATTCCCTGCCCGGTCCCGAGACCGTCTACGACGAGTGCCGTAGGCACTGGCGGTGGCACAGGCGCCGGAATGCATCCACCCGTGTCGAGATTGCATACAAATTCCGGTGCTACACATTGTGCAGGGGCTCCGGGGCCACATTCACAAGCAGAGTAGTCATTATTCAAGGGATCGCAAACCGCGGGTGGTATGTTCGGTGGCTGGCAAGTACCGTCGTCGGTGCACACGAGGCCTTCGGCACAGCCAGTCTCTTGGCAGGGCCTAAAACCACCACCTCCCTGGCAACTAAAGACGCCCCTATCGTCTGGGACGCAGCTCTGCCCAGCCGTACATCCTGTCAGATTACAGTCGTTAGTTACGCATTGGTTGTCAACACAGGTAAAATCCGGCTCTATGCATGAAGAAGATGCATCGATCCCGCACCCGCCAAATGCGCCGCTGCCACCGCCGCCGCCGCCGTTAGTAACGCAGAAGCCTGCCTCGCAGGTCTGCCCTGCCGTACAGTCGTCTTGGCCATCGCCATCGAAGTCGCACTCACCGGGCTCTGGACAACTCAAGTCGTCGTCAATGCACAAGCCCGTCACCCCGCCGCAGCATTGTTGACCTGGGTCACAGGTTATGGAGCCGCATCTTTCACCACCGCCGCCATCGCCATGGGCAAGGCTTGGAGACGAATTCGCCAGCAGTAAAATGGTTACTGTCACAGTTGAGAAAAGTATGGCGACCTTCGGTTTTCTCCTGCCTTTGTCACCTTCTTTGGTTTTATACGCCAAGTGTTTCATGTTCCTCCCTCCGCCCTACGCTCAATGAAAGATGCAATGTGATCAGCAGTGACCTGGTGCACGCCTGTGGGCATTTGCTATGCCAAGCGGCGTTGCTACGTAGCGCGCTGTTTTTACGAGAATTCTGTTGGGGAAACGAGAACGGCGGCAAGCGGTTTGTCCAAGCTCCGAGACATTCGCTCACGCCCGTTCAGCACCTACTCACCTAAAACAGTTACTTGCGGTACTTGGCGAGTGTCCGATTTCCGGAACAGAGGTGGGCGTATTACGTGGATAAAGTAGACGGGAAGAGCTGACTATTCCTCGGCCTATAAAAGCATTCCATACTTCTCCAGCAATCTTATAACGTCCCGCGCGCCGCGCTCAGTCGCGTCGCCGCCTGCGACGCGTAAAGAGCGCAAAAGGCGTCGGCTCATTTGTCTGTTCAACAGGCTCAGCTGTTTCTCCTCCCCGTTGCCGCTATTAGCGTGCGGCTTTCGCGGCCGACCGCGCTTGCTATGCTCCACCCTGGTCTTCAACGTTCGCTCAATTTGAATGCGAAACCGATCGTCGCCAAGCGGTGTGCCGGTCTGCCAGGCTAGGCGAATATCAATTGACGACGCCGGCATCGAGATGGGTTTTGAACAGTGCGCGTCGCTTGCCGCGCCTGAGGCTCGCTCCCCAGCGCTAATGGAGCTTGCCCGTCCGGTATCCGTTGCGGTGCGTACGTTCAGCGCTGCTCGCGTCCTGCTCACCGTGCTCGTAATACCCACGTCTAAGTCGCTCGGTGAGTTCGGCTTCCAGCGCCTGTTCAACCATCGAGCGCGCCGACTGGCGCACTAAAGCACCGAAATCCACCGATCCTTCGACATTGGCCATACATGCCCTTCAATGCGTTGCCTGTGTGCTCACTGCCGGTAGCTTCGCCATCGGGACGCTCCTCTTCGGTTGATCGATCTGAGCGCCGCGAATCGTTCAAACCGAAAGGGTGCATCCACTTCGACTTCACAGTAAGTTTAAGACTTCACCGTTTATTGCTTTGTTGATTCGTAGGGCACTCCACGAGTAGGCAGTGCTTCCTGAGCCTAAAGGTTTGATTCGGTAGTGCGTTAACGCAAGGAGTGATCGTTAAGGCCCCGTGTGGATTGTTGGGAGTCCCTTTCAGGAAGTTTATCAGCGTGTGGGTTTCGTCTATTCCTCCGTTAACTTGTGTGATTACAGGTCCTAGCAGGTTGGAGAGACATAAGAACGCGGGGACATCTTGCCCAGGAAACGAGAAGGCCCAACCCAGGCCCAGGAGCTGAGGGTCGGATTGGTTGGTTGCTGCCTCGGTGGTGAAGATTACCTTGCAGTCTTGAGTGCTAGTTCTAGCCGGCAGCGTTAATGTGTTGTCTCGTATAACTGCAAATCTGTCACCCTCTATAATGATTTCGTTGTCACTGCACCTATACCTCGAGAATTGTTGAGCATAAACTGGAGAAAACATTTGAGCCATGATGGTGAACATCAAAAACATGGCTATGGTTAAGCCGTGTCTGAGCATTTCTTGTCCTCTTAACTTTGAGGTGCCAGGGAGTATAACGTCGAGGAACTGACTGATTGACTCCTCTTGAGCTAACGGATGAGAAGCTGTCGGCGCACTTGATGGGCACCTTCTATGCCAAAGAGCACTGCTGGGTAAGTGACTGTTTTCATCCAGTTTGTGATCGAGCAACCGGACACACATCAGGCGCTTTGTTTAACCGGCGGCACAGGCGCGCTGGTTCGTTTCGGCGTCCACCTGGAGAAAACAGATCGTTAGCGCGTCGACCAGTGTCCGATTTCCGGAACAGCGGTCGACGTGTTACGGGAGGTAAATAGAGATGGGAAACCGTGGCTATTCTGCGGACTGCAAATGAATTCGATGCTTCTCCATCAACCGATATAGCGTCCCGCGCGACACGCTCAGTCGCTTCGCCGCTTGCGACACGCGATGGTTCGTGCGGCGCAGGCAGGCTTCGATAGCTTCTCTTTCTGCGTTGTCCCTGACATCATCCAGTGTCATGGACTCACACGACGCAACGCAATTCTCCAGGCCGAGATCGGCACTGGTAATTAACGCGTTGTCGCTCATCGCCATGGCTTGTGTTACGCGGTTGAGTAGTTCCCGCACGTTTCCCGGCCACGCGTATTCGTTCATGGCTTGCAAAGCTTCCTTACTAAAGCCTTTTATACGGGCGTTTTTCTCTTTCGGGAAACGGTTGAAGAAGAATTGCACAAGCGGCTTTATGTCGCCGTGACGGTCACGCAGCGGCGGCGCTGTAAGCGGCAACACGTTGAGCCGATAGTACAAATCCTCCCGAAAACGCCCTACGGCCATGGCCTCTTCGAGGTTTACGTGGGTCGCAGCGATTACCCGCGCATCGATACAAATGTCGCGTCGGTTGCCGATGCGACGGATGGTTTTCTCCTGCAGAAAGCGCAACAGGTTGGCCTGCAGCTCGAAAGGCAAGTCGCCTATTTCGTCCAGGTAAATCGTGCCGCGATGCGCGGATTCGATCTGCCCGATGGTGCGCTGATAAGCGCCGGTGAATGCCCCTCGTTCATAACCGAACAACTCAGATTGAATCAGGCTGTGCGGCAGGGTTGTGCAGTTGACGATGACGAACGGGCCATTCGCGCGTGTGGAAGCTTTATGTATGGCAAGCGCCGCCAACTCTTTGCCTGTGCCGGTCTCACCCGTTAGAAGCACCGGCGCATCCACCTTCGCGGCCTTGCGCAGGCCGTGGAAAAAAGTTTGCATGATCGGACTGGCGCCGATCATTCCCACCGCTGCGATCGGATCATCGTGGGCGAGCGCGAGACACTCCTCATCCGCACGCAACGCCCGGATCATTCTTGCCATTTCGTAAGCGTGTCCCAAGGTGAACAACAGGCGAGCCGGGTCGAGCGGGAGCGTGTGGTAATCGTAGAAGTTCTCTGCAAGCAGCTTGCGAAATTTGGCGTGCTGTAAACAAGTCGGAGAGACAATGGCAAGTTTCGCCATCGGATGGGTCAAGGAGAGGAATTCCTCCAGATGCTGTTCTTGATCAATATCGGCTTTGTTGAACAAGACCAGCCCGACGTTGAATTCATGCTGATCAATGAGGCTCTTGACCGGGGCCGTGCTGTTCACATGGTGCACATCCCAGCCGCCAAAATTCTCCCAGCATATTTCATCAAGGATAGAATCGGGCTTCAGGTATAGGAGCTTTCGCTTCCCGCTAGGTGCGCCGTCCAGAATGGCGCCGACACCTCCACGTAGCCGTGGCGCCGAATCGATAGGAACTCCTATTACCGTCGCCATAATCACCCCCGCTCTAACCCTCCCCATCGAAAGGGGGACGGCATTGTTAGTCGGCACGGAGCCGACACGACGAGATTACTCGGCGCGGGCACACGATATTGTTTTATTTACTTATAGTGTATCTCTTGATTTGTGCAAGCGCGCCGCAGCGGGGATCACGATTTACTGGCGATTGAAGAATTCGTGAACGCATCAGGCGATTTGTCATTCTGAGGCGGAACGCCGAAGAATCTGCTGTTTCCTGAGCAGAAGCACAGGTGCTTCACTTCGAGATCCTTCGCGTTGCTCAGCGCCTGCCCTGAACGAAGTGAAGGGATGACAGTTTCAGTTAAGCACTTATGCAAGCATCAATAAGTGGTTGTAGAGCGACTTTAGGCGCGATTTTTGTTTGCTGAGCTGCTTCTATGTCAGCCAGCAGCCTGCCCTGGCCGCATTACCCCGCCCTTTTTGGGCGCGCCGCCGCCGTGCGTAAAAGGCGTCGATAGGTAAACGGGCGGCGTCTCGCCGAGCAGACGATAAAGATAGGTCAGGTTCAGTCGGTACAGGCGATCGAAGTCACTGACGGCCGCCGCCGGGTTGTAAGCGCCGAACCACCAGAACCAGTCGGAGCCTTCGCACACGGCGAGCTGGCGCGTCGCGCGCGCGGTTTGATCGGCGTCGAGTTTGCCTGCCGCCATCAAGCGATCGAAGCAGCGTTTGGCGTCGCCCAGCATGTCCCAGGCGCGGTTTTTGTCGGGGTCGCCGATCCAGGTCGACAAGGTGCCGTGCACCCAACTGCCCGCGATCAGGCGTTTCAGTTCCACGGGCGCGGCACCCTCCTCCAGCAACTGCGAATACGTGGCAAGCCGCAGGCGGCGATGCGTGGTGAGTTTCCGGTAAAGCGCGTTGAGAAAGTGATACGCGTTCTCGGGATAATGATCCCACGCGTTTTCGCCGTCCATGATGATGGACACGACGGCGCCCTTGTGCGCGTGGTAGACCGCGATGTTCTCCAGGCGATGGATCAGGTCGGCGACCGCGTCGTCGGCGTGCCAGGTCGAATACGTAAAGCCGATCAGGTCCGACAGCGCGTCGTCGCGGAAAAATGCGGTGATCGGCATGTCGTGCAGCCGGTACGCCTGAAAAGCCCCGACATCACTGGTGATGTGTGATGCCTTGAGAGAATTGCGCAGCACGTTTTCGCCGCTGGCCACCCAGCGAAAACCGGCGTCCGCCAGCAGCTTCAGGGTCGCCTCGCTCACCGCGCCTTCCGACGGCCAGCAGCCCTGCGGCGCGAATCCGAAATGCTGCTCGAATACGTCAAGCGCTTGCGTGATATGCCAGCGCGCGCGATCGGCGCCGCCAGGATAGGCTTTGAGCTCGGGCAACGGCAAGTGGGGCGCGGCCTGGCGCGCGCTTTCGATATCCAGCAGCAGCGGCACAATGGGGTGCGCGTAAGGCGTCAGTGACAATTCCACCTGCCCGCGCTCCGCAAGCCGGCGATAGCGATCCGTGGCGCAGCCCAGCAGTTCGCCGATGATGGCCAGCAGCGCGCGCCGTTCGTCCAGGGTGTAAAGCGCGGCTTTGTCCATCAGCTGTCTGATTCGCACATCGCCGCGGCGTACGGTCTCGCCCAGCCACGCCAGGTGCTGCCACACCAGCAGATCGGCGATGAACTGGTCGTTCAGATAAGCGACCGTGTCGAGCCTGTCGCCGGCCCAGGCGGCTATTTCAGCGAGTCGCTTATAAGGCGCGAAGCGCTTGATCAGCCGTTCTTCGTGCGCGCGCAGGCCGCCTTTGATCAGCGCCAGCCGTGCGCCCGGATCGGCGTCGAACCCAGGCGCGGCCAGCGCGGCCAGCATCGGATCGCGCAGCGCCACGCTGTGCTCCAGATGCGCGCGGATCTGCCGCGCGTAATCATCGATCTGTTCCAACAATACCGGCGAGAAATTCACCACCGCGCGCGCCTGGGGTTCGGCCTCCAGATGCGCGGCCATGTCCACGTAGTCTTTTATCGCGTGCAGATATGCCCACGGCAGCCGGTACTGGCCGGTCTCGCCGTCGCGGTACTCCGGCTGGTGCATGTGCCAGCACAGCACGATCTTGAGACGCTCAGCTTCCATGCGCCGTCTCCAGCATTTCGGGCACGACCAGCACCACGCCGTTGGGCGTGACGTGGAAGCGTTTGGCGTCCATCTCGCGGTCTTCGCCGATGACGGTGTTGGCGGGAATGTGGCAGCTTTCGTCGATGATCGCGCGGTGTATGCGGCAGTGATCGCCGATCACCGCGCCGGGCAGGATCACGGAATCCTCCACGCTGGAATGTATGTTCACGATCACATTGGAGAACAACAGCGAATGGCGCACCAGCGAACCGGAGATGATGCAGCCGCCCGAGACCATCGAATTCACCGCCATGCCGCGTCGATCGTCGTCATCGAACACGAACTTTGCCGGCGGCGCCTGCTGCTGATAGGTCCAGATCGGCCACCGTTCGTCGTATAGATTCAACTCCGGCAGCACACCGATCAGCTCCTGATTCGCTTCCCAGAAGGCGTCCACCGTGCCCACGTCGCGCCAGTACGCCTGGCGACCTGTTTCCACGTCGCGAAACGGATACGCAAACACGCGAAAGCTGCGGATCATCGCGGGGATGATGTCCCGGCCGAAATCGTGATTGGAGCGCTTATCCTTCGAGTCGCGGGTCAGTTGCTCGATGAGAAACTCGGTATTGGCGACGTAAATGCCCATGGACGCGAGCGCCAGATGGGGTTGCCCCGGTATCGGTTCCGGCGCGGGCGGCTTTTCGCTGAATTTAAGGACATTGCCGCCGGTGTCGATGTGCATGACGCCAAATTCCCGTGCCTTGGCCAGGGGCACTTCGATACAGCCCACCGTGAGGTTCGCGCCACTCTCCACGTGCGCGGCGATCATGGGGCCATAGTCCATCTTGTAAACATGATCGCCGGCCAGGACCAGCGTGTAGGCGGGCCGGTGCGCCCGGATGATGTCCAGATTCTGGTAGACCGCGTCGGCGGTGCCGGCATACCATGAGGTGTCGATGCGCTGCTGCGCCGGCAGGATCTCCACGAACTCGCCGAACTCGCCGCGCAAGAAGCTCCAGCCGCGCTGGATATGCAGAATCAGGGAGTGCGCCTTGTATTGCGTCAGCACGCCGATACGGCGGATGCCCGAGTTGATACAGTTGGACAGCGGAAAATCGATGATGCGAAACTTGCCACCGAAGGGGACCGCGGGCTTGGCGCGCCACAAGGTCAGTTGATTCAGCCGCGAACCGCGGCCGCCTGCAAGGATCAGCGCCAGGGTGTCGCGGGTAAGCCGGCTGACGTAACGGCGCGAGCGCGGTGTTTTCATGAGAGATAGCTCCCTTGTTTTTCTATGGCCGACGTTGCCTGCACGCCGAAACACGCCGTGCGACGAAGAAGCGTCAGCACCGCGTGGATAACACAAGTTAATTATCCAGCAAAATAGCCCAGACCGTTGCCATCGATCAAGCGGGCAAAAAGGGCGACAGACGCACCGGTGGGCGGGAGCGGCGCAAAAATCACTCGTAGATGAAAATATTGTTTGCCGGCAGCGAGGTGTATCCGCTCATCAAGACCGGTGGCCTCGCGGACGTCGCGGCGAGCCTGGCCGCCGCGCTGAATGCGCTTGGACATGACGTGAAAATCATGCTGCCGGCTTATCGCGACGTGCTGGCCGCGGTCGACGATGCCGAGACTATAGCAAGCCTGCGGCTGATGGATCAGGCGATCACGCTCAGGCGAACGCGTCTGGCGGACACGGAGGTCTGGCTGGTCGACGCCGAGCCGTTCAATCGTGCGGGCAATCCCTATCTCGCCGAAGGTGGAAAACCGTGGCGCGACAACGCCGCGCGTTTCGCGCTGTTCTGCCGTGCGGTCGCGGCGGCGGCGATGGGAACCGCGGGGCTCGAGTGGCGCCCGGACTTGCTTCACTGCCATGACTGGCAGAGCGGCCTGGTACCCGCATTGCTGGCGTCCGAGGCGCGGCGGCCGGCCATCGTCTACACCATTCATAATCTTTCGTATCAGGGCCTGTTCCCGCAGGAGACTTTCTTCGAACTGAAACTGCCGGAGAGCTTGTGGTCGCCGGAAGCGCTGGAATTTTACGGGCAGCTGTCGTTCATGAAGGGCGGGCTGATTTTCAGCGACCGCATCACCGCCGTGAGCCCCGGCTATGCGCGCGAGATCCAGACGCCGGAATTCGGTTGCGGGCTGGATGGACTGCTGCGCAGCCGTGCAGCGATGCTCTCCGGGATCGTGAACGGCATCGATACGGACGCGTGGAACCCGGCGGTCGATCCGTATCTCGCGCGTCCCTACGACATCGACTCTTTCGATAACAAACAAGCGAACAAGCAGGCGCTGGAACGCGCATTCGGACTGCCGCCACGTCCCGATGCGTTACTGATCGGCATGATCGGACGGCTGGTGGAACAGAAAGGCATCGATCTGCTGCTGGACGGGCTGCCGGCGCTCGTCAAGCTGCCGGCGCGCGTGGTGCTGCTGGGCACCGGTCAGCCCGAATACGAGCGCGCTTTACACGACTGGCAGCGGCGGCATCCGCAAACGATCGGCGTGCGTATCGGTTATGACGAGGCGCTGGCGCATCGCATCGAGGCCGGCGCCGACGTTTTCCTCATGCCCTCGCGCTTCGAGCCCTGCGGTCTCAACCAGATGTACAGTCAGCGCTACGGCACGGTGCCGATCGTGCGCCGCACCGGCGGCCTGCAGGATACGGTTACGGATACAAACCCGGAAAGCCTGGCGGCCGGTACGGCCACCGGTTTCGTGTTCGACGAGGCGACCGGCGCGGCGCTGCTTGCCGCGGTTAACAGTGCGCTCGCGCTGTACGCAACGCCACACCGCTGGCGTGCGCTCGCGGCCAACGGCATGCGCAGGGACTTTTCCTGGCGCCGCAGTGCCGCTGATTATCTGTCGGTTTATGATCAGGCCCTGCGGGATCGTCGAGCGTGAAGCGCGCTTTCCGGCAGGAGACGCCCGCACCGGCGCGTGCGGGTCATTTCGTTACAACGATTGTAATTTTTACAGCCGCGCCTTCGCGCACAGGCCTACTTCTTCGCGATAATCCAGATCGCGTGAATGATCCCCGGAATGTAACCCAGGATGGTCAGCAGGATGTTGAGCCAGAAATGCAGACCCAGGCCGACCTGCAAAAACACCCCAAGCGGCGGCAGCAGTATCGCGACGATGATGCGAACGATGTCCATGGTGCGGTCTCCAAATGTGCAAGCAAAGTGTTAGTGAAGCGCTGGAACGCCCGCGCATCACGGACCGTGGCGACGCTGACGTTGATGCGTGCACGGCCAGACAACAAAGTCAGCGCTGATGTCGTCTGCATTTATGCCGGCTTTTTCAGCTTTGCGTCATCCGCTTTTAGCGCCGCGCGCCATGTCCTTTGGCGTGCCGGCCATGCCGCCAAATGCGGCCGCGAGCGCGCCGAGCAACAGCGTGATAAACCCACCGAACGCCGCGCCCGAAGCGATGGGCGCCGCCTGTTCCGCTGTTTGCGCAACTTCCCTACCCGCGCCAGCGAGCGCTTGTTCGGCCTGCTGGCGCGCCTGGCGATATTGCTGTTTGGCCTGGTCGATGGCCTGATTGGCTTCCCGGCGCGCCTGTGCCGGGTTGCCTTTTACCGCTTCAGCGGCTTCCGGCGCAACCGCGGCTACACCCTGCCCCGCCATCTGCAGCCCCTGACCCAGGATGCCCGCCACGCCGCCGATCGCGCCGCTGACCGCCGACGTCGCGAGATACAGGGTCAGCAAGGTCGCCAGCGCCCACACGACCAGGCCGTTCAGAAAGCCGTCGGGTCTGGCGGGAATGCCGGCCAGCCGACCCGCAACAAAGCCGCCGAAGAACAGCGACACGAGCGTGCTGACCACCATCCAGACAGCCGCGCCGATGCCGAGATCGGCCATGGTTTCGGCGTTCGGATCCATCACGCCCAGACCGATGCTGAGCCCCAGCAAGGTCAAAAGCACCTGAACAACCAGCGCCACCAGGGTGCCCGCGATGATCGCGCCCCAGGAGACGCGTCTGACGGCGTCGTAGTGGTCGCCGGCGTATGCGTTCGTATGATTGGCCATGAGCTGTGCCTCTTCACTGATTTGAGTTAAATGGGGTAATGCGTCGCGGTTGTCGATTCTCCGTATATGCAGTATTTGTTCCATTGATTGCGGTTAGAACGCGAGGTAGCCGCGGGTGTAAAACCACAACGCGGCCACCGCGATTGACAGCGCCGTTGCGGGAATACCCACCTTCGCAAAATCGCCGAAGGTCAGGCGCACGCCATGCGCGGAAGCGCGTTCAGCAACGATGATGTTGGCGAGGCTGCCGGTCAGCAGCAGGTTGCCGGACAGCGTGGTGAACACGGCCAGTGCGGTCAGCACCTCCGGCGGGATGTTCTCCACGGCCTGCAGCAGCAGCACCACGGCCGGCACGTTGCCTATGGTGTTGCTGGCCACCACGGAAAACGGAATCAGCAAGGACAGCCGGTAAGGCAGCAGTTCATTGTTCCGCAGCCAGGCGATCAGTTCGGGCGCCGCCGGCAGGCTGGTGAACGCGGCCGTGACGACGAACAGACTCGCGATCAGCACCAGCAGCGACCAGTCCACCTGCCGCAGCAGCGCCGTTGCGGTGATCTGGCGCCCCACGATCAATACTGCGGCCACACCCAGCGCCGCGACCTCCCGCTGCCCATCGTAAAACACCATCAGCAGGATCAGCGCGGCCGTGGCGAGAAAACTCTTCGACATCAGCCATGGATGCACCTCGACCGCCGGTTGCGTGCCTGACTGGCGGCTCGCCGCGCGCAGCGAGTGGCGCCAGATCGTCGCGATCACCGCGAACACGATCAGCAGCGCCGCGACAGCCGGCACCGCCGCGGTCACGAAGTATGCAAGGAAATCCAGATTACCGATCTCGCCGATGAGAATGTTCTGCGGATTGCCGATCAGGCTGGCCGTCGAACCGGCGTTCGCGCTGCCGGCGAGCGCCAGCAGAAACGGCCGCGGGTCCAGCCCGCGCGCGGGCAAGGCCATGCACAGCAGGGGCGCGAAGGCGAACACGACGATGTCGTTGACCAGCACCACGGAGAGCCCGCCACCGACCAGCACCGTGGCGCCCAGTAGCGTCACGGGCCGCGCGTGGACACGACTGAGCCACGCGCCCAGGAAATCGAAGCAATGCGCAGCGGCGAAATGTCCACCCAGGATCATCAGCGCGAACAGCAGCAACAGCGTCGGCAGCTCCAGGGCTCGCGGCAACTGCGGGACGCCAATCGCGCCGCTGACCAGCAGCACGATCATGCCGGTCAGTGCGATACCGGTGCGATCCACGGCCAGCCAGGGAACGCGCCCCGCGGCCATGCCGATGTAAACGGCGACAAAGACACCACCGATCAGCGTCGTCATGCGTTGTTCTTCTGCGCAGATGCGGCTCCGCGGGACACGGACTCACAAGCCTGTTAACTGTTCGACGGCAGCGCAGGTGCGGTCGCCCGTCGCGATTTATTTTCAAGCGGCAGTGATCGCGGCGGCGCCGTCATCGAACCTCGGTAGCAGGGGCTGCGTTTATAAAGTTATTCGTATTACAGTCACGCGCAGTATCGGCCACGGGCAGCGCCTCGTAAAGCGCCGCGCATCGATGGGCTGAAACGCGTTTGCTGAACCAGGCGCCGGTTGCGACTGCGGCTGCTGGCTAACCATGCCGCTCATGTTGCCCGGCTCACTTCGATCGGGGCTCCAACACCATCGAGGTCTTCGTCGCGCACCTGCGCAGGAAGTTTGGCGCGGAGCGCATCGAGACGGCACGAGACCGGGCTTATCGTCGGGCCGCGCCCCCTGAGTGACGCACAAGAAGTGATGACGACTGAGCGCACGTGCGCAGGCGCGAATCCAGACGATGGCGCCACCGGGATACCACCGCGCAGCCTGGCCGATCGTTGAAAGCGGGTCGCATCATATTTATTTATGAGTATTGATCGGTATCTGAATCGGATTCATACTTCGCGCCCTGTTCATTTTCAATGATGCCGATGGGCACCCGGGAACGCCGCCAGCGCGAAGTCGCCGAGCGCGAACAGCGCTTTCTTGATTGCGCGCGTGCTTTGATGTTGCAGGATGGCCTGCTCAGCCTGCAGATGTCGCGCGTGGCCGAGGCCTGCGATTACGCCACCGGCACGCTTTATCAGCACTTCGAATCCAAGGAAGACCTGCTGGTCGCGCTGGCCTGCGACAAGGCCGCCGTCCGCGCCGAGCTGTTCGAGCGCGCGGCCAACTGGCAGGCGCCGTCGCGCGAGCGCATCTTCGCCATTGCCGTGGGGGACATGATTTTCGCCCGCCGTTATCCGGACTATTTCCGGCTGGCACAGTACATCTTTACCGACGTGGTATGGCACGCGGCCTCGGCCAGACGGCGCAGCCAGGCCCTGGAAGCCGGCAAACCGATCGGCGCCGCCGTGTTCCGCATCTTTGAGGAAGCGATCGCGTCGGGCGATCTGCGACCGAACGGACTCGGCATTCCGGAACTGATGGTGGGGCCGTGGACCCTGTGTCTTGGCATGCACACCCTAGTGC